>CACBAT010000001.1 GCA_902537325.1 uncultured Alphaproteobacteria bacterium
CGCTGATCCCAAATTTAATACTGCAAAAGAATGGTTTGAAAAATTACGAGATAACTTAGTTGAAACCATTCAAAACATTGATGAAAATCAATTTGAAATAAGTAATTGGGATCACAAAGGTGATGGTGGTGGTAAAATGAGTAAAATTAAGGGTAATATTATTGAAAAAGGTGGAGTAAATATTTCTACCGTCTCTGGGACATTTAACGAAAATATGAGAGATGCTATTCCGGGTGCTAAAGAAGATCCAAATTATAATGCAACCGGCATCAGTGTTGTATTACATCCTGTTTCACCTAAAATTCCTTCTATGCATTTTAATACAAGATTTATTAAAACCACTCAGGAATGGTTTGGTGGAGGCATGGATATTACACCTTGTGTAATATTTGGGGATGAGAAAAAATATCATCGTGGTTTAGAAGTTTTGTGTAATAAATATGATAAATCATATTATCCTAAATTTAAAAAATGGTGTGATGACTATTTTTTTCTTAAACATAGAAACGAACCAAGAGGTGTTGGAGGAATATTTTTTGATTACCTTCAAACTGACGATTGGGGAAAAGATTTTGAATTTGTCCAAGGCGTAGGTACTTATTTTCATCAGTTTATCAAAAATACTTTAATTGCACTTAAGGATGAGGAGTGGAATGAAGAGGAAAAAAAGATACAACTAGTTAAGCGTAGTCGCTATGCTGAATTTAACTTATTATATGATAGAGGTACAAAATTTGGTCTAGAGACTGGTGGGAATGTTGATGCTATATTAATGTCAATGCCTCCCCACGCGGTATGGGAATAAATAATGTTATTTAATACGCTGAAAGTTATTCATATTTTTAGTATCATAGCTTGGATGGCTGGACTTTTATATCTGCCACGTTTGTTTGTAAATCATGCTAATCCTGAAATTACAAAAGAAACCTCAGAAACATTCAAACTAATGGAAGGAAAATTGTACAGAATAATAATGTTTCCAGCTTTTATAGTGACGTGGATATCAGGTTTTACACTTACACATTATGTAGGTATTGATACTTGGTTGCTTTTAAAAATTTTATTTGTAATTTTATTATCTGGCTATCATTTTTTTTGTTTAAAATGTCTTAATGATTTTAAAAATGATAAAAATAAATACTCCACTAAGTTTTTTAGAATTACAAATGAAGCGCCAGCAGTAATATTGATTTTTATACTTATACTTGTTGTATTTCAGCCTTTTTAATTACTACTTTTTTGTTTTAATAGGCGTTTTTCTTTTTGGATTACAAGCTTTGCATATTTTACACTCCAAACCATAACAACTTCTTGCCTGACAAAATTCTCTTCCATAAAATATTATTTGTAAATGAAGTTTGTTCCAAGATTTTTTTGGAAAAAGATTTTTTAAATCTTTTTCTGTTTGGACAACATTTTTACCATTTGTTAAACCCCAACGTTGAGCTAAACGATGAATGTGTGTATCAACCGGAAATGCTGGATGACCAAATCCTTGAGACATAACAACACTGGCTGTTTTGTGACCAACACCTGGTAATTTTTCTAATTCCTCAAAACTTTCTGGAACATTGCCTTTAAATTTTTTGACAAGAATTCTTGAGAGTTCAAAAATTGCTTTTGATTTTTGAGGTGCCAAACCACAAGGACGAATAATATTATAAATTGTTTTTTTTGGCACTTTTGTCATTTTTATAGCTGTGTTAGCTTTTTTAAATAGTATAGGTGTAACTCGATTAACTCTTTCATCTGTACATTGAGCACTAAGAAGTACAGCTACAACTAATTCAAATTTATTTTTGTGGTTAAGAGGAATAGGTACTTTTCTGTATATACGATTTAGTATTCTGGAGATCTCTTGCGCCTTCTCTATTTTTTTCACTATATCAAGCCCCCTCTAGGGTTATGTCTAAATTAATACTAATAATTATGACAAAATATAGCACTTATTAATACTAATAATATTGAATATTTCCATTGAAGTTGTATGGGTCTACCATCAATTTTCTATGGAGGAAATAATATGAAAAAGACTTTAAGCATTGTTTTGTCTTTGCTTTTCATGGGTATTTTCTCACCAGCATTTGCAAACACTATTAAATGGTCAATGCCTGGTGACTCTTTAACTCTTGATCCGCATGCACAAAACGAAGGACCAACTCACATGGTTTCGCGTCAAGTATATGAAGGTTTAGTAACTCCAGGTATTAATATGGAAATACTTCCTCAACTTGCTGAGTCATGGAAAACAACTGCTGATGACACTTGGATATTTACAATTCGTAAGGGTGTAAAATTTCATGATGGATCAGATTTAACAGCTAGTGATATTGCTTTTAGTATCAATAGAGCAAAAACTGCTCCATCTGATATGGTAGATTTAATTAAAAGCATTAAATCAGCATCAGCATTAACTGATCACACAGTTCAGATTGTAACAGATGGACCAAATCCAATTCTTTTAAATCAATTAACTCAGATATTTGTTATGTCTGAAGATTGGGCAAAAGCAAATGGTTGTGAAGTTTCATACAATTGGGATGCAGGTGAAACATCTTATTGTGCTTCTAATGCAAACGGAACTGGACCTTTCAAAATTACTTTTAGAGAACAGGACGTAAGAACTGTTTTTGAAAAAAATAATGATTGGTGGGGTGATGATAGTACTTTCAATGTAGATACTATTGAATTACTTCCTATTGCAAATGATGCAACAAGAGTTGCAGCACTTCTATCTGGAGAAATTGACTACACAAACGTTGTTCCTGTTCAAGATATTGAGAGAATCAAATCTTCTGCCGGACATGGTGTAAAAATGACTCCTCAAAATAGAACAATATTTTTTGGAATGGATCAAGGTTCTGCTGAATTAAATTCATCTAATATTAAAGGTAAAAATCCTTTTGCAGATAAAAGAGTTCGTTTAGCTATGTACCATGCTTTAGATATGGAAGCTATTAAGGATAAGGTAATGAGAGGACAAAGTGTTCCTGCAGGAATTATCACTGCTCCTGGTGTAAATGGTCATACAGCTGCACGTGATGAAAGATTACCTTATGATCCAGAGCTATCAAAAACACTATTAGCAGAAGCTGGTTATCCAGATGGATTTGAAGTTACACTAGATTGTCCAAATGATCGTTACATAAACGATGAAGCAATCTGTGTTGCTGCAATTGGTATGTTTGCTAAAATTGGAGTTGATGTAACTCTTGATGCAAAAACTAAAAGTCAACACTTCTCAGAAGTTAAAGAAGGTGACGCAAACGGTATGACAAGTGACATGTACATGTTAGGTTGGGGTGTTCCAACTTTTGATAGTCATTACGTATACTCCTACTTATTTGATAGTGCTGGTAGCTGGAATAAAGTTAATTTCAGTAATGCTAGAGTTGATGAGTTAGTAGCGGCAATGGGTGTTGAAACAGATCAAGATAAAAGAAATGCTATGATTGCTGAAGCTTGGGATATTACTCAAGATGATGTAACATATCTTCCTTTACATCACCAAGTTGTCAACCAAGCATCAAAAAGTAATGTCGATGTTCCAATTAGAATGAACAACGAGCCATTATTTAGATTTGCAAACGTAAACTAATAATTTTTATATTTTCTGGCCAGTAATCTGGCCAGAAATTAAACCATGTTTAGCTATTTCTTTAAAAGACTCTTTCAATCTATTCTTGTAATGATTGTTGTAGCTTTTGTTTCATTTTCCTTATTTAATTTTGTTGGTGATCCAGTAAATAGTATGACTGGAGAAGATGCTTCAGATGAAAGACGTGCTGAGGTTAGAGAAGTATTGGGTTTAAATGATCCTGTTTACGTTCAATTTTCACGTTTTATAGGAAATGTAATTCAAGGTGATTTTGGAATATCATACCAATTAAAAAGAGAAGTTTCAGACTTAATTGCAGAAAGAATGCCTGCAACTTTAGAATTAGTTTTCGTCTCCGCTTTAATTGCAATTATCAGCGGTGTTATCTTGGGTGTATATACTGGTATTTACAGAGACAGTTTTATTTCTAATATTATTCTTGTGATTTCTCTAGCAGGGGTTTCATTACCTACATTCATTATAGGAATAATGTTAATTTATTTGTTTTCAGTAATTTTAGGAGTTCTTCCATCCTTTGGAAGAGGTGAAGTCACACAATTAGGTTTTTGGAGTACAGGATTTTTAACTATTTCTGGTTTAAAAGCACTGATACTCCCATCAGTTACGTTAAGTTTATTTCAAATGACCTATGTTATTAGATTAGTCCGCGCTGAAATGATGGAAATTTTACAAACAGATTATATTAAATTTGCAAAAGCAAGAGGTATAAAAAGGAGTGTTATTAATTATAAGCATGCGCTAAAAAATGGATTAATTCCAGTTATTACTATTACAGGTATTAACATTGGAACGTTAATTGCTTTTTCAATTATTACAGAAACAGTTTTTCAATGGCCAGGCATGGGGTCATTATTTATCAAAGCAGTATACTTTGTCGATATTCCAATTATGTCAGCATACATGATTATGGTAGCTTTTATATTTGTTATGATAAATTTTATTGTAGATATCACATACTATTTTATTGATCCTAGAATTAGGCTGAAGGAAGAGGGTAGTTAAAATGCTACTTAAAACGTACAATAAAATATACGATACTGATATTGGATACAGTTTCTTTAATTCTAAATTAGCAGTAATTTCTTCAACAATATTTTTTATTATACTTTTTTGTTCTGTATTTGCTGGGATAGTTGCACCTTATAATCCTTTTGATCCAGCATCAGTTTCTTTAATGGATGCCTTTACCCCACCAGTATGGTCGGAGGGAGGAAGTTTTAGCTTCATATTAGGAACTGATCAGCAAGGAAGAGATATGTTTTCAACAATGATTTATGGTTCAAGAATTTCACTGATCGTTGGTTTTGCATCTATAATTTTTGCAATGATACTTGGAGTTTTTCTTGGAATAACAGCTGGATATATTGGTGGTAGGTATGAGATTATTGTAATGCGCCTTACAGATGTGCAGTTAACTATTCCAAGTATTTTAATGGCTTTACTTGTTGATGGTATTGCAAGGGCAATTATCTCACAATCAATGCATGACGAAATGGCAATTTATGTTTTGATTTTCGCCATTGGTATTTCAGAATGGCCTCAGTTTGCAAGAGTATCGAGAGCATCAACCTTAGTTGAAAAAAATAAAGAGTATGTCTCAGCTTCAAGAATTATTGGATTATCAAATATATTAATTATGTTTAAGCATATTTTACCAAATATACTTCGGCCTATATTAGTAATTGCTACAATCGGATTAGCACTTGCAATTATTACAGAGTCCACCCTAAGTTTTTTAGGTGTTGGCGTTCCACCAACAACACCTTCTCTTGGGACTCTAATAAGGTTTGGAAATAATTTTTTATTTTCAGGAGAGTGGTGGATTACTTTTTTTCCAGCAATTTTTTTAATTGTTTTAGCATTATCAATTAATTTATTAGGGGATTGGATGAGAGATGCTTTAAATCCAAAATTAAAAAAGAGATGAGTTTTTTAGAGGTAAAAAATTTAAACATAAGTTATCCAACACGAAAGGAAACTATTGTTGCAAGCAAAAATGTAGAATTTTCTTTAGAAAGAGGCGAAATATTAGGAATTGTCGGTGAGTCTGGATCTGGAAAATCTACAATTGCAAATGCGATAATAAACTTGATTGATCCTCCAGGTGAAATCACAGATGGCTCAATAAAAATAGACAATATTGAATTAAGAAGTAATGAAGAAATAATTCAAAATATTAGAGGAAAAAAAATAGGATTTGTCTTTCAAGACCCTCAAACTTCATTAAACCCTCTATTTAAAATAAAAGATCAATTAATTGAAACTATTCAGGCTCATTTAAATTTAAGTTATCAAGATTCACTTAAAAAATCAATTCAACTACTTAAAGAGGTTGGAATAGAGAACGCTGAAAAAAGAATTGAAGACTATCCACACCAATTTAGTGGAGGTATGCGTCAAAGAGTTGTGATAGCTTTAGCAATAAGTTGTGAACCTGACTTAATAATTGCAGATGAACCAACAACAGCTTTAGATGTAAGTATTCAATATCAAATATTAGAACTTCTTAAAGATCTTACAAAGAAAAGAAATCTAGGTGTTATAATTATTACGCATGATATGGGAGTCATAGCAGAGACGACTGATAAAGTTATTGTCATGAGATACGGACATATTGTTGAACAAGGTGAGACTAAAGAATTATTAACAAATCCAAAATCAACAGAAGCAAGAAGCTTAGTAATTTCAGTACCACCAACAAATAAGAAAATTGATAGATTTAAATTGATTAGCCCCGATGGTAAGGAAATAACATCTAGTTCCAAGGATTTGACTAAAAATATTATTAAAACATGGGGCATAAGGGAAAATAAAAATCAAAAATTATTAAAACTTGAGGAAGTGACAAAAGTTTTTGATGATAATTCTTTAGGTAGTGGTTTTTCATTTATTTCTAATAAAAGTTCGAATGATAAAATAGTTAAAGCAGTCGACAATGTATCTTTTGAATTATTCGAAGGTGAGACACTTGGATTAGTTGGAGAGTCTGGTTCAGGTAAATCAACTATTGCAAAAATTATTACTGGATTAATTAGTCCTAATAAAGGTAATTTAATTTATAATAATGAACCTCTATATAATTCAAATAAAAAATATCAAATTCATAATAGTAGAGGTCAAATTCAAATGATTTTTCAAGATCCTTACTCATCTCTAAATCCTCGTTTCAAAGTTAAGGATATTATTGCAGAACCAATTAAATTTTTTCAAAAAAATATTAGCAATAATGATCTTTTACAAAATGTTTATGACCTAATAGATATTGTGGGAATGACCAGACAATCTCTAGATCGATACCCGCACGAATTTTCAGGAGGGCAAAGGCAGAGAATATCTATTGCTCGTGCCTTGGCAACAAGACCAAGATTATTAATATGTGATGAACCAACTTCTGCATTAGACGTAAGTATACAAGCTCAAATATTGAATTTATTAAAAGATATACAAGATGAACTTCATCTCACTATGCTATTTATTAGCCATGATCTTCCTGTAATTCGCCAAATGTGTAACCGAATAATTGTACTAAAAAATGGTGCTGTTTGTGAAACAAAAGATACAGAGGAATTGTTTAATAATCCTGAGCATGAATATACGAAGGAATTAATTAGACTTATGCCTAAAATTGAATCAATTATTTAACTAATTAATAATAGGTAAATTTTCAGCAGTTCTAGTACTTAAAAGTTTATAGGAATCTTTAGTTATCAATAAATTTTCTTCTTGTACTAATATTTTATTTTGGTCCATTTCAATTGATGGCTCAAGAGTTATAATCATATTTTCCTCAAGTAATGTTTTGTCATTTTTCATAATACTTGGCGGCTCAGTCAGTTGTAAGCCTAAACCATGACCCATCCTTCCAACTGATATGTTGTTAGCTGTTAAACTATAAGATAATTTAGAATATATTTCTGAACAACTAGTTCCAGGTTTTATAATTTCTAAAGTTCTCTCAGTTGCTTCCCACAATTTATTATATGCATCTAGAACTTGTTTGTTAATTCTTCCAAAGCCAAAATTTCTATCAAAATCTGAATAATAACCATTTAAAGTTGCTCCGGTATCAATAATTAGAATATCACCATCTTTAGTTACCCTTTCTGTTGGGTTACAGATAATCTGATTATAACCATTAAGTCCCGAAGCACATGCCATATATTGAATATAATCTGCACCACCCTCAATTAATTCTTTTTTAAATATTGATGTAATTTGTTTTTCACTCATTCCTAAATTAATTTTTTCAGGAAAATTATCAAACACCTTACTTGTAATAGAACAAATTTCTTTAATATTACTGATCTCTATTTCAGATTTTATTTTTCTTATACTCCAAAGTATTTTACTAGCATCAACAAAATTATATTCTGATAAATTTTTTTGAATATCCTGATAATCGTTAATACTCATTCGCAAAAAAGTTTCATTTCCTAATTCAAAACCAATATTTGAATTTTTAGGAAAACTTTTGATGTTTTTTTTCAATAAAGATATTCCTTCATCTTTCGGATTTGGAGACTCCCAAGTTTCGATATCATTGACTAATGTGTTTTGCATAGCTGTAATACCAATAGATGGTATTATAGCTTTAATTGGATTTTTTTTTGAAATAATTAAATACCAGGGTCTTGTAGGACTTTCCCAAAAATTACTATCAAGTCCAGTGAAATATCTAAAATTTGACGGTGAAGTTATAATAACAGCATCAATATTTTCTTTTTCAATATGTATTTGTATTTTTTCAATTCTGGAAATAAATTCTTCTTTTGGAAAATCGTTCATAAATTGATAAATAACATAACAATAACATAAATTAACAATAAGAAATACTTTGATCTATTCATCATTATTTATTTTTTGTTTGTCTTTAGGTACTTTTTTTCCTTTTGCTTCAGAGACATATTTATCAGCACTATTATTATCTAGTAAGTATAATCCATTTTTATTATTATTTTTTGCTTCAGCAGGTAATATTTTAGGATCTCTAATCAGTTGGATATGTGGTTACTTTGTAAATTTTCTTATTAAGAAACCTTGGTTTCCAGTAAATCAATACTTATTACAGAAAGCTACAGATATTTTCAAAAAGTATGGAAAATGGTCATTATTATTTTCATGGGTACCTATTATTGGAGATCCAATCGCATTTGCAGCAGGTACAGTAAAATATAATATTACTTTTTTTTTAATATTTGTATCTATTGGGAAAATTGCTAGATATTTGATAATATATTTATATCTTATCTAAATAGTGATGTTTGAAAATCTTATATTTGTTTTCATTATTGGTTTTTTATCTGGAGTTGGTTTTTTAGCAATTTTATTTTTTCTTAGCAAACCAAAAAGTTCTGAAATAAAAGATGATACTGATCTTACTTCCTTAAAAAATCACATGCAATCAATTCAGCAATCTTTACAAAATTTTAATTTAGCTCAAGATAGAATTGAAAATACATTAATTAGAGGTGGTGCACTTCAACAAGGTCCTTGGGGAGAATTTGTACTTAAAAATATTTTAGATAGTGTTGGTTTAAGAGAAGGAGAAGAGTACTCAACTCAAAAAACTTTTAGAGATGAAGATGGCAATTTACAAAAACCCGATGTAATTGTTCATATGCCAGGTAATAGACACATAATTATAGATTCAAAAGTATCCTTAGATTCTTGGCATGATTACTCTAATACAAATGACAATCAACAAAAGAAGATATTTTTGAAAAAATTTTTGGATTCAACAAAAACTTCGATTAGAAGTTTGAGTAAAGATAATTATTCAAAAATATATGGAATCAATACAATTGATAATGTTTTAATGTTTGTTCCAATAGAACCAGCACTACTTACTTTATATAATGAGGCAAATAAACTTATAGAAGATTCATGGAACAATAAAATAATTATTGTTGGGCCATCAACTTTACCCTTTTTACTTAAAGCTGTAGAAAATATGTGGCGGGTTGATAAACAATCTAAAACAATAAAAGATATAGCATCAGCTGCATCAGATATTTATGATAAAACAGTCAGTGTATATGAGTCGTTTGTAAAAGCTAATCAGTCAATAGATTTAGCTAAATCAAAAATGGATGAAGCTAAACAAAGATTGCAAGATGGTTCAGGAAGTTTGACTAAAAAAGTAGAAAAGATGAAAAAATTAGGAAGATTAAGCACTAAAAAACAGTTGCCAGATATAAATGACGATGTAATAAACTAAATAAATGCCTAGTTTTGATATTGTAAACAGATTAGATCATCAAGAAATTGATAACGCATTAGGAAATGCTACAAGAGAAATTACTACTAGGTACGATTTTAAAGGATCAGATACTTCAATTGAAAAAAAAGAAAATACTATAGTTGTTACTACTGATGATGAAATGAAAGCTGGTCAAGTAAATGACATGCTGGTTACTCATTTTGTTAGACGAAAAGTTGATCCTTTATGTTTAAAAAAAAATGATATGGAAAAAGCTGGGGGGAATAAAATTCGTCAGACGTATGAATTAGTAGAAGGAATTGAGCAATCACTGTGTAAAAAAATTACTTCTGATATCAAAAGTTCTAAATTAAAAGTTCAAGTAAAGATTAATGGGAATGAACTTCGTGTTGAAGGAAAGAAAAAAGATGATTTACAAAGTGTAATGAAGCTTATTGAGGATGCTAAGATAGGTATACCAGTCCAATTTGTAAATTTTAGAGATTAAAAATGATTACATGGGAATTAATAGCTGCTTTAGCAGTGTATAATTTTATTATGTACGTAACTCCAGGTCCAAATAATAGTATTTTAACTGCATCAGGTATAAAATTTGGATTTATAAGATCTATACCTAATATTTTTGGTATTCCTTCTGGTCATGGTTTGCAATTAGCACTTGTATGTCTTGGTCTTGGATCTTTGTTTATCACCTATCCTATACTCTATGATATTTTAAGATATGTTGGCGCAGGCTACATCCTTTATTTAGCATATAAAATGTTTGGATCTTTAAATATTTCAAAGACTGAAGATAGATCAAGACCATTAAGATATCATGAAGCAATTTTGTTTCAATTTGTAAATCCAAAAGCTTGGGTAATCTGTTCAACTGCAGTAACATTATATTATCCAAAAGATGAAAATATAATAATTGGAACACTATTTATGGTCATTATGTCTACAGTAGTAAATATTCCTTCTATTAGTATATGGGCATATGGAGGAAGTGTTATCAGACAATATCTTAATAATGACAAATTAAAAATAATTGTTGAATGGTTTTTAGCAATCCTTTTAATTATAACCGCAGGCTCAGTTTTATTTTACAACGCTTAAGGGTTAGGAATTTCATAAAATTCACCTAGAGAATTATATCCTTTAATAACAGCAGGTCTTATTGATATTTGTTTATACCATCTCAACACATTTGGATAATCATGCAAATTTATTTGATGTCTTTCATAACGAGCGGTCCAAGGCCAAATTGAAATATCAGCTATTGAATAGGTATCCGAAAAATATTCTTGTTTAGAAAGTCTTTTGTCTAAAATTGAATATATATGTTTTGCATAGCCTTTTGTTTTATCCTCTGCAAATTTGCTTTTACCAGGATGATAAAATAAATATTGATGAGCCTGGCCTAGCATTGGCCCAACGTAAGCCATTTGAAAAAAAACCCATTGTATTATTTCCCAATATTTATCTTTATTTAGAAATTTATCATATTTTTTTGCCAGATAAAGAAGGATAGCCCCGGATTCGAATACTGTTTGGTTGTTATCATTATCTACAATCACAGGAATTTTATTTGCAGGAGATATTTTTGAAAACTGTTCACTAAACTACTCTTTTTTATCTAAATTTATTAAAATAGTATTAAAATCCACACCTAATTCTTCAAGCATAATGCTAATTTTTCGACCATTAGGGGTAGGTGATGAATACAAATCAATCATTTTTTTAGAATTTAATTAATTAAGAACTATATTCATAATATGCAGGAGAATATAGATAATATTATTAAATTAGCCTGGTGCGATAAAACCTCTTTTGAAAAAATAAAAAGAATTCACGGTGTAACCGAATCAGAGGTTATAAAAATAATGAGAACAAATCTGAAACCTAGATCATTTAAGTTATGGAGAACTAGAGTAACAGGGAGAACTAGAAAGCATGAAAAGAAAAGAAATCTATCGGAAAAATCATTTAAATATGAGAGTTATCTCTAAAATATTAATTGTCATTATAAGTCTTTTGTTTGCTAGTAAGATAGCATTAGCAGATCAAAATGATCCACGGCTAAATAATTTGTTTAAAAAATTAAATGAGACTGAAAATCAGGATGAGATAAGAGATTTAATATCTGACATTTGGAATATATGGTATGAAGTTGATGATCCAAAAGTAATTGAATATTTTGAGAAGGGTATTCAAGCCATGAATTTAAGAAATTATCCACTAGCAATTAGATTTTTTAATAATTTAATTGAAGAAGATCCTAATTTTGCAGAAGGTTGGAATAAAAGAGCTACAGTTCACTTTATGATGGGTAATTTTGATCAATCTATGCAAGACATTATTAAAACTCTTGAATTAGAACCAAGACATTTTGGTGCCCTAGATGGAATGAGTTTAATTTTTATTCATCAGGGTCAATTTCAACAGGCAATTGATGTATATGATAAGATGTTAGAGATTTTTCCTTTTAGTGTAAAAACTATGGATAAAAAAGAGAGAATACAATCGTTTATTTCTCAATCTACGTAATATCAAAAAATACTAACAATAAAGATAGTGTAAAAAAACTAACAAAAGTACTTAATACTACATTTGAAGAAACTACAGCTTTTAGTGAGTTATATCTGTATGCAAAATAATATGACTGAGACCCACTTGGTAAAGCTGCGGCCATAGTAACAATAATTACCAAGAGACTATCAAGCTCTAATATAAAATGTGCTAAACAAAATGCAATTATAGGGTGAATAAAATTTTTTAATATAGTTAATAGTATTGCACTATAAATATTTTCTCTAATTTTAAAATTTCCTAATGCAAGACCTAAAGAAATAAGAACCATTGGAAGAGCAAGGTTTACAAAAATATCTAAAGGCTGTTTCATAATAGATGGGACAATAAGATTAGAGTAATTAAGAATAATTCCAATTATCATTCCAAAAAGTACAATATTTTTAATTATACCTAATAATATTTGGTAAAAAATTTCGACAATGCTTTTTTGTCTATTTCTATAAACTTCTATTATAATAACAGTGTAGC
Organism: uncultured Alphaproteobacteria bacterium; assembly: GCA_902537325.1. Lineage (GTDB taxonomy): Bacteria > Pseudomonadota > Alphaproteobacteria > HIMB59 > CACPNW01. The sequence goes on from CACBAT010000001.1 coordinate 12,882, forward strand.
TAAAATGAACAATACCATGAAATAAAACTAATATCATATAAGGAATTGTATTCACTGGACCCAAAACTGCATACATAAGAGGTATTCCCATTGCTACCGTGTTACCAAAACAAGCAGCTAATCCAAAAAGTGCAGAGTCATCTGTTTTAAAATTTAAAAATTGTTTGCTAATTAAAAATCCAGTCATAGATATAAAAATTCCTGAAGCAAAAAATGAGATGATCAGGCCAATAGAATCAATTTGAGGAAATGAGACTTGCCAAAAATATATAATTAAAGCTAAGGGTAAAAGAATGTTGAAACCTGTAAAATCAAAATAATCAACATATTTCTTTGGAAATATTTGTAATTTATTTACAAAATATCCAAAAAGTATATACCCAAAAACACTGCTAACTATATTTAATAAGTCAATCATTGAAATCAAAAAAATTATTTAAAAATTGAATAACGCTTTCTTCAATTATATTATTTTCATTTGAGTTAGTATTTTGAAAAAATTTTGAATTTTTATCAAAACTTATATTAGGATTATTTAAGTTTCCTTTTATCAAAGTAGTTAAATATATTTCATTATTTTGAGATAAGTTTAAAATAATATCTATAAAATTATTACTGTAATTGTATTCTCCTTTTATAAAAATTTTGTTGTTTTTATTACTAATTTCTATTTTGTTAGTTTCTAAAATATTTTTATTTTTATTTATTTCGCCTTTAAAATTAGAACTTTCATTACCAAGCGCATTTATTAATTCAGAAAATGCAAATTTTTGATTTTTCTGATTTTCTAATTTTTCAAAGAATAATTTTAAAAATGAAATAAGAAATTTTTCTTCATTAGTTGTTTCTAAAGTTATTTTTCCATTAATTCTATAAATTGAGTCAAATAAATTTTCTAAATTATCACTATATCTGAGATAATTTTCAATATAATTTACTTTTCCTTTAATATTTACTTCACTAAAATTTATATTCTTAATATTCAAATTATCAATGAGAATATTTAAATTTCCTGAAACTTGAAATACGGGCTGAGAAATATCAATTCTAATATTATCAAAGTATAAATTATTTTTGTAATCTTTAATTTCTAAGTTTGTGTTAAGTTTTACAATTGGAAAAAAATTGATTTTAGTTTTATTTATTTCATTAATTTTAATTTCAAATTTCTTCTCAATATCACTAATTATTTTGTCTTTTTCAAAATTATTTAGAAAAATATAAATAAAGATAGATAGAATTATTAATATAATTACTACTATAGAAAAAAATAATCTAATTTTTTTCATATGTTAGATCGTAAAAAACTATATTTTTGTAAAATTATTTTCAGGATCATGCAATGAATTAAATTGAACAGACATAACATATTTATTTTTAGCAACCTCAACTTCAAAATTACTTCCATTTAATTTTTTTAAATCTATTTCTGAATCTATATATCCAAAAACCATATTTTTATTATAACAAAATGAATAATTGCTAGAAGTTGTTTCTCCCACAATTTTATTTTTATAATAAATAGGTTCATCATGTAATAAGAGCGGGTTTCCTGGTGTAGATTTTTCTAAAACAAAATTTGTTAGTTGTTTCTTTTTAATTCTATTTTTTGTTTTTAAAGCTTCTTTACCTATAAAATCTGTTGTTTTATTTAATTTAACAGTTAATTCTAATCCAGCTTCAAAAGGGTTTTCAGCTGGAGAAATATCATGACCCCAATGTAAATATCCCTTTTCCATTCTCATGATATCTAGTGCATGGGCACCAGCATGCGAAAGGTTATATTTTTCTCCAACTTTAACTAAATCTAAATAAATTTCTCTAGATATATTTATAGGAACATAAATTTCCCAACCAAGTTCACCAACAAAAGATAATCTTTGGAAGATTAATTTATCATTTTTCAATGATATTTCTTTAGAAGTTCCAAATTTAAAATTATCTTTTGAAAAATGATTTCCAAATATTTCTGTTAGAATTTCTCTACTCTTAGGACCAAAAATACCAAAGCAAGCTAAACTTTCAGTGATATCAATTAAAGTTGTGTTTTTACTTAAATTTTCTGAAATATGTTTTTTATCATGTTCTCTCACAGATGAACCCGTTACAATACGAAAAGAATTAGCATCAATACAAGTAACTGTTAAATCGGCAACAATGCCACCATTTGAATTAAGCATTTGCGTGTAAGTTGTATGACCTGGATAATTTTTAATATTATTACAGCATAATCGTTGAAGATCGCTGAAGGCAGTGTCTCCCTTAATTTCAAATTTTGCAAAGGCACTTAAGTCAAATAAACCAACGTTTTTTCTTGTGTTTATTGTTTCATACTTTGCTGCATCATACCAATTTTGATAGCCATAACTATATTCATATTCTGGTTTCTTACCATTTAGAGCATACCACATTGGTCTTTCAAAACCGGCCACTTGACCAAAGCATGCCCCTTCTTTTTTCAAATCATTATGAAAAGGAAGTAGTTTAATATTTCTCGAAGATTTATGTTGTTTGTAAGGCCAGTGCATTGCATATAAATCTCCTAATGACTCAGTAACTCTTTCAGTTATAAATTTTGTTTCAGAGTGAAATTTTTCAAATCTTGAAATATCTAAGGAGTAAAGATCATCATTAACTTCACCGTTCATCATCCATTCTGCAGTTACCTTACCTGCACCACCAGCACTTTGAATACCAATACTATTAAAACCACAACAAACATAAAAGTTTTTTATTTCTGGTGTTTCTCCTAAAAGATAATTTGTATCTGGAGTAAAAGCTTCAGGACCGTTAAAGAATTTTCTTATACCTACATTTTCAAGGGCTGGTATTCTTCTCATAGCATTTTTTAAATGCGGTTCAAAATGATCAAAATCTTCAGGTAGTTCTCCAAAAGAAAAATCATTGGGCACTTTATACGTATCAGTAAATGCAGGTTTAGCTTTAGGCTCAAAAATTCCTACTAAAATTTTTCCAGCATCCTCTTTTAGATATAAGCAATTATTATAATCTCTAAGAACTGGAAGTGATTTAGAAATTTCTTTTAATGGCTCACTTAATATATAGAAGTGTTCATTTGGATATAGTGGTATACTAACGTTAATATCATTTGCTATCTGCCTAGACCACATTCCAGATGCTAGAACAATATACTCACATTTAATTTTTCCATGTTTTGTATCTACACCTTCTATTGATCCATTTTTAGTAAGAATTTTATTTACAGAACAATGTTCAAATATTTGAGCACCATACATTTTTGCCGATTTAGCAAGAACATTTGTTATACCAACAGGATCTGCTTGAGCATCTTTTGGAATAAATATTCCACCAACAACATCATCAGTATTTATAAGAGAATAAATATCCTTAATCTGATTTTTTTCTAATTCATTAACTTCTATATTAAATCTTTGAGCAAAAGTAGCTTGCCTTTTTAATTCTTCTAATCGATCATTAGTTGTTGCAATAGTTAAAGAGCCGTTTTGCTTTAAACCTGTTGCTAATCCTGTTTCTCTTTCCAAGTCTTTATATAAATTTAACGAATAATTTCTAAGTTTTGTAATAGTTGTTGATGCACCGATCTGACCAATCAGTCCTGCTGCATGCCAAGTAGTTCCAGAAGTTAATTGATCTCTTTCTAGCAAGATAACGTCTTTCCATCCAAATTTAGCTAAATGATAAGCTACAGAACATCCAGCTATACCACCACCGATTACAACTACTTTAGCAGAAGAGGGTATTTTATTACTCATTTGTAATATTATAGATAAAGATTTTCAGTATGAGTTTCAAAATAAAAATCTAGATCTTCTATATTTATTTCATCTATTGTTGATGGTTCCCAAATAGGATTATGATCTTTTGAAATTAGCACAGAATTTACACCATTATCAAAGTCACTACGGTATACTATTTTTTGACTTAATTGAAATTCAGTTTCTAAACATTGTTTTAACGATTTACCTTTTGCATCATCTATAAGTTTAGTGCTTATCGCAAGACTCATTGGACATTTAACTAAAAGAATATCTAAAATTTTTTTTGAAAACCCTGAGTTATGACTTTTTAAATTTGATATGATTTTTTGAATATTTCCATTGAATAGTTCATTTAATAAATTCATATTTTTAATTAGATATGTATCATTCTCTACTTCAAAATTATCGTGTAAAATTTCTCCTCTTTTAATAAATTTTTCTTTAACATCTTCTATTTTATTACTTCTAAAGTAGTGAGTTGCTAATCCGAAAAAAATTAATTCATTTAACCCTAAAACCTCACCCGTTAAACCAATATACTTACCAATGTTACCTGGAAGATTTGATAAAAAATAACTTCCACCAACATCTGGAAAAAAGCCAATTGCAGATTCTGGCATTGCAAATTTTGAATTGTCTGTCGCCAATCTGTGATCACCATATATTGATAAACCAACCCCACCTCCCATGACTACACCATTCCAAACTGAAAGAAATTCTTTACTAAATTGGCTTATTAAATAATTAAGTTTATACTCAATTCTAAAAAAATCATGTTTTAAAGAGTTTTCTTTTCCAGCAAGAACAAGAGATTTTACGTCACCTCCTGCACAAAAATGTTTACCTTCTCCAACTAACAAAACTCTTAAGATATTATCTTTTTCTTCCCATTCTAATAATTTGTCATGGAATTTTTTTGCCATTTCTAAATTGAGAGCATTTAAAGCTTTAGGACGATTTAGTTTAATAATTCCAGTTTGATTAGTTTCTGAAAATACAATATCCATTAATTCTTTTTAAACTGCAAAACTTTATTAGAAAGACCCACTTCTTTTGCCTTTAATCTATTAATTTCATCTCGTAATCTTGCTGCATCTTCAAATTCAAGTTTTGAAGCAAATTCATTCATTTTTTTCTCTAAATTTTTAATATGTTTATTAAGATCCTTACCAACTAATTCTTTAGCATTATCAATTTCAACTGTAACATGATCTTGTTCAGCTGTGTTCTCAATTATTTCTTGAATATTCTTTTTAATACTGATTGGTGTAATTTTATTTATTTTATTATATTCTAGTTGTTTTGTTCGTCTTCTATCTGTTTCTTCGATTGCTTCTTTCATACTAGTGGTAATGTTATCAGCATACATTAAGACTTTACTCTCAACATTTCTTGCAGCCCTACCAATAGTCTGAATTAAACTAGTTCTAGAACGAAGGTAACCTTCCTTATCAGCATCTAATATAGCCATTAAAGCACATTCAGGAATATCTAAACCTTCTCTAAGAAGATTTATTCCTACTAAAATATTAAAAACTCCTAGTCGTAGATCTCTAATAATTTCTATTCTTTCTAATGTATCGATATCGGAGTGAAGATACCTTACCTTTAATCCTTCTTCATTGATATATTCAGTAAGATCTTCGGCCATTTTTTTTGTAAGTGTTGTGATTAGAACACGATAACCTTTATCTATAGTCTTTTTACATTCATCAATTAAGTTATCAATTTGATGTTTAGTTGGCCTTATCTCTATAGGTGGATCAATTAAACCTGTTGGTCTAATTACTTGTTCAACAAAGGTGCCACCTGTCTTTTCAAGTTCATAATCTCCTGGTGTTGCACTTACAAATATAGTTTGTGGACGCATTGCATCCCATTCTTCTCTTTTTAAAGGTCTGTTATCAACACAACTTGGTAATCTAAAACCATATTGAGCTAAAGTTGATTTTCTAGAAAAATCACCTTTGTACATTCCTGCTATTTGACCACATGTCTGATGGCTTTCATCTATAAACAATAAAGAGTCTTCAGGAATATATTCATAAAGTGTAGGAGGAGGCTCTCCCGGCTGTCTTCCTGATAAATATCTAGAATAATTTTCAATACCACTGCAACTTCCAGTAGTTTCCATCATTTCTAAGTCAAAAGTAGTTCTCTCATCCAACCTTTGTCTTTCTAAGTATTTTTTTTCTTTTTCAAAAATCTCTAATTGTTTTTTTAGATCATTTTTAATCATCGTAATTGCTTTTTTTATTGTTGGCTTTGGGGTTACATAATGAGAGTTAGCAAAGATTCTTATTTGTTCAAGTTCTCCGAGCTTCTCTCCAGTAAGTGGGTCCACTTGTGTTATACTCTCTATATCATCTCCAAACATAGATATTTTCCAAGAAATATCTTCGTAGTGAGATGGGAAAATTTCTAAAATATCTCCCTTAGCCCTAAAGCTACCTCTTCTAAAGTCCATGTCACGACGTTTGTATAAAAGTTCTACCAATTTTCTGATAATTATCTCTCTACTTATTGATTGATTTTTATCTAAAGTAAAAGACATTGAAGAATAAGCATCAACTGATCCAATACCATAAATACAAGAAACTGATGCTACTATGATTGTATCTCTTCTTTCCACTAAAGATCTAGTAGCTGAATGTCTTAGACGATCAATTTGTTCGTTTATTGAAGATTCCTTTTCAATATATGTATCAGTCCTTGGTACATATGCTTCTGGTGTGTAATAATCATAATAACTGACAAAATATTCAACAGCATTATTTGGAAACAAATTTTTCATTTCGCCATAAAGTTGTGCTGCTAATGTTTTGTTTGGTGCCATTATTAAAGTCGGTTTCTGTACTTTTTCAATTACTTTAGCCATTGTAAAGGTCTTACCTGATCCAGTGACACCTAAAAGAACTTGTTCTTGTTCTCCTTCATTTAGACTTTTAACAATACTTTTAATTGCTTCAGGTTGATCACCACTTGGACTAAAATCACTGACAATTTTAAAAGGTGTTGTGATTTCGGGAGAGAGATGATGTTTTTTTTCTGCTTTATTCATTAATTTTAATATAATCATTTAAATAATTGTACTTTTCTAAAAAACTACCATCTGTTGTTATTGTTCCATTTAATATTCTTCCATCATCTTCTTTAAATAAAAAAGGAAGAACTTTGTTAATTATACCTTCACTAAATTCTGTACTTGAATCCCGTGGTAATTCAGATGGTAAATTATCAACTGCCATAACAGCAATTCCATCATTATTTTTGTCTATTTCTTTTAAACTATTTCTTTCAATCCAATAATTTGGTTTCTCAATTGTTGTTGATCGTATTGTAGTTGGTACAGAACCGTTAATATCACAAGTAATATCGCCAACAATTTTTAGATTTTGTAAATCTTTTAAGTCTTCACTCTCAAATATTTTTGGAGAAGATGGGTCCCAGTAATGTGCGCTTATAAGTATATTAGTTGCTTTTAAATATTGTAATGCAGAACTCGAATAATCTTGAGGATTATTAATAAAATGCTCAAGGCTAAAATTAGTGGAAGAATTATTTGTAACATAATCTTTAGTTTCCAAATTACAAAAAACAGGTTGATCAAATTTTTTTTCCAAAAAGTCTTTTTTTGATACTGCTTTAATGTTTGTTTGTTTCAAAAGTTCAATTACTCCTTTCGCAACTCTGCCATCACCAGTAACTAGAATTTTAGTTTTAGGAAAATATAAATTTTTTAAATTTAATACTAATCTTTCGTAATCATTGATTTTGTAGGCACTAGCAAGAGATTGTTTTCCAAGAACTTTAAGTAATAAATTTAAGGTATTATAACAGCCAATGATACCTGCAAATCTTCCAAAACCTAAACACCTAGTACCATTTCTACCTCTGATATTTTCGTAATCAATCAATGTAATTTTTTTATTTAAAATTGATAAGAGTAAGTCTTTTTTATTTTTTTCAATATTTTTTTGTTGTTTATTAATTTTAAAGGTGTGAGAAAAAAAAAGATATGTCCTATTATTAATTAAAATATTTGGATCAATTTCTTTAACTCCGAATATGATTGAGCATTCATTTAAATTTTCTTTAATTTTAGCACCACATAATTCATATTCTTCATCAGAAAAACATCTACTATTTGATGGCTGAATAATGAAATTAATATTCGGATTGCTTTCTTTGTATTTTTTAATATGCTCTGGGACTAGAGGAGTTCTATTTTCATCATTCCTAGACTCTCTAACAATACCAATATTGGTTAATTGATTATCCATTCTCTTGCTGGATACTAATTTTATAATCTTTTAAAATTTTAAAAAAATACATTATGTCTTCTGTTTTATGTGGTGCAGTTTTAACACCAGACTCAATTTTATTATCCATAATTAGATCAATCGCAGCTGATAAAGTAATCGATACAAGTTTTCCCATTGCAGTATTTTCACCACTTCCTTTTTCATCTAGAAAATAAGAACTATCGAAAATTTTATTATCATTTTCTAAAGCTTTAAGTTTTACAGAAAGTACAACGCGATCTTCTTCCTCAGGTAAATATTTATTATCTTTTAATAATTCTTCGCTTTTTTCATTAATTTCAGCTTCTATATTATCCGATCTATTTTCAAGCATTGAAAAAATATCTTGCCATGCCTCTTTCCAACCATCAAGTCGCAAAGTTCCTCTTACGAACTCTTTGACTTTCCATTTCTCATCAAACAAGTATTCACTTACATATGGTGTTGAATCTCTGTTTGGATAAGCTTCAAAATTTTCACCAGATATTGAATAAGAACTAATAGATTTGTAAGGAGTTACAGTATTTATTTTACTTTTTGTTATATATTTTGCATCATTGTTTAAGGCTTTAATTACTCCAGCTGGAGACCAACTAAATTTATATTTGAAATCATTTGGAATTGCTGGAAAACCCCCACAATATGATTCATAAACCACTTCTGTTTTTTCAGTCGAGATTTTTTTAAGATCACTGACAAGTAAATGAGAAAAAAAATGATCTATACCTGGGTCTAAACCGACCTCATTGATAAATACTAAATTTTCTTTTTTTACATCTGAATTTAGCATATTTATTTCTGGATTAAGGTAACTAGTAGATGCAAAATGACATTTATGTTTTAAACAAAGTTTAGCTATTTCTAAATGTTTGTTTGCTGGTAGTTGAGAAATCACAATATCACCTGGATTTGTTTTGTTAAATAATAAATCAACATCAAACTGTTTTGCGTTGACATTGTTTTTATCTACATGGTCAATACTCTTTATAGCTTTATCTAATGTTCTATTCCATACTGTAAAATTATCTAAATTTTTAGCTAATCTTCTAATTCCTGGTATAGAAGAAAGTCCAGTTCCTATCCAATGTACATGTTTCATAGTCTTATTTACTTTTATATTAAATTGTTTACTACATTAATGAAACTTAAAATACGGAAATTTATTTGACTTCAATAATATTTATTTTTTTATTAACAGGTCTAGTCTCTGGTTTTATTGCAGGATTATTAGGAGTTGGAGGTGGAATAATAATTGTACCTGTAACTTACTTTATTTTACTTAATCTTGGTTACAGCTCTGAAATTGTGATGCATGTTGCTGTAGCATCTTCTCTTGGTGTAATTTGTTTTACTTCAATTTCTTCCATAAGATCCCATGTTAAGCTTAAAAATACAAATTTAATAATTGTAAAAAAATGGGCAATAGGAATAATAATAGGATCAATTGCAGGTTCAATTGCAGCAAGCTCTATTTCAGGGCAGAGTTTAGTAATTCTTTTTGTAATACTAGCATTTTTAATTTCATTAAATATGCTGTTTCAACAAAGCCCAATTGTTGTAAGCAACGATATACCATCGTCTAATATAATTAATTTTTTAATAAGCTCTTCTATTGGTTTTTTATCTGCAACAATTGGTATAGGTGGTGGAAGTTTTAGTGTTCCAACTTTAACAATGTTTTCAAAAAAGATTCATGAAGCAGTTGGAACCTCTGCTGTTTTTGGTTTTTTAATTGCTTTTCCAGGAACACTTACATTTATGTATACTGGGTCAAATATAAATGAACTTCCCATTTATTCTCTTGGTTACGTAAATATTATAATAGTTTTTTTTATATCGATAACTAGTATATTTACTGCTGGAATTGGTGCAAAAGTTTCATCAAATATAGATAAGTTAGTATTAAGAAAGATTTTTGCTATTTTTTTGTTGTTAACTTGTGCTAGTCTAATTATTGAACATTTTATAATTTAAATGAATTTTGTTGCAGATAGACTAAGTAAAATAAAACCTTCAATGACCGTAGGTATAAATGTCAAAGCCAAAGCTTTGAAGGACGAGGGTAAGGATGTAATTGTTCTTGCAGCAGGTGAGCCAGATTTTAACACACCAAAAAATATAAGAGATGCTGCTAGTAAAGCAATGGAAGAGGGTAAAACAAAATATGTACCAGGTAAAGGTACACCAGAATTACAAAAAGCAATTCAGAAAAAATTTAGAGAAGATAATAATATTGATTATCAATTAGATGAAATCATATGCGGTGTCGGAGGCAAACACATTATCTATAATGCTATGATGGCAACAATTAATCCAGGAGATGAGGTCATTATAACAGCTCCTTTTTGGGTTAGTTATCCAGATATTGTTTTATTAGCAGAAGGTAAGCCCGTGATAGTTAAGTGTCCTCAATCACAAAATTTTAAGATTACACCAGAACAACTAGAAAAAAATATAAGCTCTAAAACAAAATGGTTAATGTTAAATAGTCCTAGTAATCCGACAGGCTCAGTTTATTCAAAAAAAGAGTTAGAAGACTTAGCACTTATCTTAAAAAAATATCCTAATCTTCTTATAATGTGTGATGATATATATGAAAAAATTGTTTATGATAGCGTAGAATTTCATACTCTTGCTTCTATTGAACCTTCACTGAAAGACAGATGTTTGACACTAAATGGTGTTTCAAAATCATATTGCATGACAGGATGGAGACTTGGATATTGTGGAGCTCCAAAAGAGATTATTGCTGCTATGAACAAAATACAATCACAAAGCACAACATCAACTTCTTCAATTACAATGGCTGCTGCAGTTGAAGCAATAAGTGGTCCGCAGGATTTTATAAACGAGCATAATAAAAAATTTTTGATACGTAGAGATTTAGTATTGAATAAATTAAATGATATTGATGGAATTACATGTCAAAAACCAGAAGGAGCTTTTTACGTTTATCCAAATTGCGAAGGTATAATTGGAAAAAAAACACCAAATGGAAAATATATCGCAAATGATGAAGATTTCATGACATACCTTTTAGAAGATCAAGGTGTAGCAGGAGTACATGGTGCAGCATTTGGGTTATCGCCTTATTTTAGATTATCTTATGCAACTAGTGATGCAATTCTAGAAGATGCCTGCAACAGAATAAAAGAAGCTTGTAATAAGCTTACTTAAGATCCTTATCAGCAATTATTTCAGCTAATCTAAGTAGATTAGTAGTGCCAGCACTTCCAAATGGAACACCAGCCGAGATAACCACATTATCTCCTGGTTTTACTAATTTTTTATTTTTAGCAATTGAACATGCAATATTAACCATATCTTGTGCATTTTGAGCATCTTCTAGAGTATGACAGGAGTTTACACCCCAGTACAATTGCATTTTTCTTGTAGTTTTAATATTTGGAGATAAACCAACAATTTGAACTGGTGCTCTCTCTCTAGCCATTCTAGTCGTTGTTCTTCCACTTACAGAAAATGTAATTATTGCTTTTGCATCTGATTTTTTTGCAATTGAGTACGCTGCTAATGTTATTGCATCTGTATTATCAACATCATCAAGATTTTCTTGTATAATTCGTAAATCATAATTATTTTTATCGTTTTCAACATTTTCTATAATTTTATTCATAGTTATTACTACTTCTATTGGATGTGCTCCAACAGCAGACTCACCAGATAACATTACAGCATCTGCTCCGTCATATATAGCATTAGCAACATCAGATGCTTCAGCTCTCGTTGGAACAAGATTTTCAATCATACTTTCAAGCATTTGTGTAGCAACAACAACTGGTTTACCAAAGTGCCTACATCTCTTAATAATATTTTTTTGAACTATAGGAACTTGTTCTGTTGGCATTTCAACGCCCAAATCACCTCTGGCTATCATAATACCATCTGCAGCATTTATAATATCATCAATATTTTTTACTGCTGAAGGTTTTTCAATTTTTGCCATCACGAGTGCTTTATTGTTAATTATTTTTTTTAGTTTGAGAATATCCTCTGCTTGTTGCACGAAAGAAAGTGCAACCCAATCAACTCCCATATCTAATGCCTTCATTAGATCAGATTTGTCTTTTTTGGTAAGAGCGTCTATTGGAAGAATAACATCAGGTATATTGACACCTTTATTATTTGAGATTTCAGCATCATTTAAAACTTCTGTTATTAAACTATCTTTTTTTTGTTCAATAACTTGTAATCTAATCCTTCCATCATTTACTAATAATATTGTATTAGGTGTTAAAAAATCATATATTTCTTCGTGGGGAAAGTTAACCCTATTATTATCTCCGGGTTCAGTTGAAAGATCTAGTATAAAATTTTGACCTTTAACTAAATTTTCTTTTGTATTCTTAAATCTACCTACTCTTAACTTGGGCCCTTGTAAGTCAGCTAATATGCATGATGCATGATTATGTTTTTCTTCAAGAGATCTAATAGTTTCATAATTTTTTCTATGAGTTTCTAAATCACCATGTGAAAAATTTAATCTAAAAACATCACATCCAGCCACAAATAAATCTTCTATTATTTTTTTATCTGATGATGCAGGTCCTAGTGTAGCTAAAATTTTAGCTTTTCTGTTACGTTTCATTAATTATTATATATATATCACAAAAAAAGATTTATATAATTTATTTACTTAATATGACCAAAAACTTTGATAGAGATTTACTTGCTGATGTTGCAGAAAGATTGATTCATCATCTAAAAAATAGAACAGATGTTCAAAATATTGATTTAATGAATTTGTCAGGTTTTTGCAGAAACTGTCTTTCAAAATGGTATGTTAGTGCTGCAGAGAAGAAAAATATTTCTATTTCATACGATGAGGCACGAGAAATGATCTATGGTATGTCATACGAAGAGTGGAAAACAAAATTTCAAAAAGAAATAACTCCTGAACAAAAAGAAAAGTTTGATAAAAAAAAAACTTAATATAGTTTTTCTAAATTCTCTCCATACATCTCTTTTACTTTAAACCTTCTTACTTTCATGGAAGGAGTCATCATATTATTTTCAATTGTAAACTCGTGATCAATGAGAATAAATTTTCTTATTTGTTCAATACTAGATAGGCTTTTATTGACTTTATCTACAACTTCCTTCATCTTTTTATCAAATGAAGAATTTTGAATTATTTTTTTTAAATCTCCCTCAACATTATTTTTTTTTGCCCATTCTAAAGCTAAATCTTTATTAGGAACCAGGATTGCTACTAAGTAATTTTTGAAATCTCCATATAGCATTGATTGAGCAATTTCAGGCTCAATATCTAGTTTTGCCTCTATTCTTGAAGGAGAAATATTATCTCCACCAGCATTTACAATAATATCTTTTTTTCTATCCGTTATTTTTAAATAATCTTCTTCATCAAATTCACCAATATCACCTGTATGAACCCACCCATCAATTATAGTTTTATTAGTTGACTCAGGATCATTCCAATAACCATTCATAATTAGTTCACCACGAGCTAAAATTTCTCCATCTTCGGAAATTTTCACTTCATTTCCATGAAGAACTTTTCCAACAGTATCTAATTTAATTTTTTCAGGAGGGTTTGCAGAAATAACAGGAGCAGTTTCAGTTTGTCCGTAGCCTTGAAGTAGTGGAAGGCCAAGGGCGCTTAGGTATAATCCAACTTCAAAATTTAGTGCTGCGCCTCCTGATATCAATGCTCTGAGACATCCGCCAAATCTTTTCTTAACTTTTTTCCTTACTATCCTATCCATCAATCCATTCATAAATCTTTCAGAGAAGCTCATTTGCTCACCAAAATATTTTTTCTTTCCTAGATTTAATGTAATTGCAAAGAAGCGTTGACTTAATTTACTTTGGTTTTTTAGGCCTTGTGAAATACGTGTGTGTAAAGAGTCATAAAACCTTGGAACAGCTGTCATAAAATGTGGTGCTGCCTCAGCCATATTGACTAATAATTTATCTATACTTTCAGCGTAATAGATTTGTGCACCTTGCCCCATTTCTAAAAATTGTAAAGTATGCTCATATGAATGAGATAAAGGTAACCATGATAAATATCTAATTTCTTTTGTTAAATCACTAGTAAGACTCTCAAGTAATTTATCACAGGAAGCACAGTTTCTTAGCATAGCTCCATGACTTAACATCACCCCCTTAGGATTGCCTCCAGTACCTGATGTATAAATAATACATGCTGTATCTTTTCTTTTAAAATTTTTTGATAATTCTTCTATTTCATTAGAATTTTTACTTTTTTCTAAATTGTCATTTATAATTTTATTGTATGATAAAATATTTACAACTTCTGTATAAGTTTCATTATCATCATTAATTTTAATTACGTTTTGACAATGTGAAATTTTTTCTATTGCAGGTAGAACTTTTTTCATTAACTCGTGTGATGATACAATGGCACATCTAGCACCTGAATGCTCAATAATATATTTATAGTCATTGGTTGTGCTCGTTGTATAAGCAGGCACTGAAATTGCTCCAATGGACATTATTGCTAAATCAGTGATTTGCCATTCAGGTCTATTTTCAGATAAAATTAATACTCTATCTCCTTCTAAAATTCCTAGATCTTTTAAGTATGTTGCTAAACTTTCAACTTGTTCTTTTACTTGCAACCAGCTTAAAGAAACGTATTTATCATTTTCTTTTTTCCATAAATACGGTTGATCTTTTAGATCATTTGATTGATGATAAAATACACTCGGTATGCTATTAAATTCGTCAAAATTAACAATCATGCTTTCTATCCTCCCTACAAAGCTAAGATATTAGACCTATATCGAAATTATTAAATATGAAACAAAAAAATTATCAAAATTTAACAAAAAATACCCTTGGGAAACTGCCAATTTGGAATTTAAAGGATTTATATGAATCGCCAAAAGCCAAGAAACTGAGTAATGATTTAAATAAGCTTAGAATAACTACTAAAAAATTTGAAAAGAAATATGAATTAAAAATCACTAAGCTTAGTTCTAATCAGCTCTTAAAAGCTATTATTGAACTAGAGGATATTGATACAAAAATAGATAAAATTATGTCTTATGCACATTTATTAGTTGCAGAGGATGGTAACAATGAAAAGAATAAAATTTTTTATCAACAAATGCAGGAGCAAATAACAAATATTGCCTCCTCAATTGTCTTCTTTAGTCTTGAGATAAATGAAATTTCTGAAAAAAATTTAAAAAAAATTTATGCTGATAAAAAACTAAAGATTTATAAAAACTGGATAAAAAATATTAGAAAATTTAAACCTTATCAATTAGGTGTTAAAACAGAAAAATTACTTCAAGAAAAAAGTATTACTTCTAGATCAGCCTGGGTTAGACTATTTGATGATACAATTGCCTCACTTAAATTTCCTTTTAAGGGAAAAAATTTATCTAGTGCTGAAATTTTTAATTTTCTTTCCGATAAAAAAGAATCAAATCGTAAAAAATCAGCTGAGGTAGTATCTGCTGTATTAAAAAATAACATTAGTTTATTTACATCTATTACTAATAATCTTGCAAAAGACAAATCAATCAATGATAAATGGAGAGGATTGCCAAATCCAGTTAGTTCAAGAAATTTATCTAATGTTGTTGAAGATGAAGTTGTAGAAGCCTTAACTGAAACAATAAAAGAAAATTATTCAAAAATTTCTCATCGTTATTATAAAATTAAATCTAAATGGCTAAAAAAGAAATCTTTAATGTATTGGGATAGAAATGCACCTCTTCCTTTTCAATCACAGAGTATTTATTCATGGAAAGATGCAAGACAAATTGTAACTGATGCTTATTCAAATTTTGATAAGAGAGCAGGAAATATAGTAAAAAAATTTTTTGATAATTCATGGATACACGCTCCAGTGATCCCAGGAAAATCTCCTGGTGCGTTCGCAGCTTCTACTGTTCCATCAGTTCATCCATTTATACTTGTTAATTATCAGGGCAAAGCAAGAGATATAGCAACTCTTGCTCACGAACTAGGGCACGGCATTCATCAATATTTAGCAGGACAAAAACAAACTTATTTTAACTCTTCAACACCGTTAACGCTTGCTGAAACAGCAAGTGTTTTTGGAGAAATGTTAACTTTTAAATCTCTTTTATCTATTACGACAAAAGAAAACGAACGTAAGGGGCTTTTAGCAAACAAAGTCGAAGATATGCTGAACACTGTTGTTAGACAGATTGCTTTTTTTGAATTTGAAAAACATATTCACCATCAAAGAAAAATCAAAGAATTAAGTGTTGATGAAATTTGTAAAATTTGGATTGATGTTCAAAAGAAAAGCTTAGGACCATCAATAAAATTTAATGACGATTATAAATATTTCTGGAGCTATATACCCCATTTTATTCATTCACCATTTTATGTTTATGCATATGCTTTTGGTGATTGTCTTGTTAATTCTCTTTTTAATGTTTACGAGAGCAAACTACCTAAATTTGAAGACAAATACATTACTCTGTTAGAGAGTGGTGGTAGTGATACATATGATAAACTATTGAAACCTTTTGGATTAAATCCCAAGAAAAAAGATTTTTGGCAAAAAGGAGTTAATGTTATTGAGAATTTGATTGACCAATTAGAAGAATAAAATTGATGAAAGATAAAGAAGCAAAATCCCTAACTAAACAACTTACCAGGTACGCTAAAGTTGGTGGAGTTGTTGGAAAATTAGCCACTAAACTTGCAAGTCAAAGATATTTAGGTGTTAGGTTAGATAAAGAAAAACATGCTGCAGAAATAAGAGCGGCCCTTGGAAGTATTAAAGGACCCTTGATGAAAGTAGCACAATTATCAGCTACCATACCTGACTTACTTCCTGATGAGTATGCACAAGAACTAATGCATTTACAGTCTAATGCACCACCGATGGGATGGTTGTTTGTTAAAAGAAGAATGGCTGCAGAATTAAAACAGGACTGGCAAAAAAATTTTATCGAGTTTGATAAAGAAGCAACAAGAGCGGCTTCTCTTGGACAAGTTCATAAAGCTAAAATAAAAAATGATGATATTGTAGCTTGCAAACTCCAATACCCAGACATGGCTTCAGCAGTTAGTGCTGATCTTTCACAATTAAAAATGATTTTTTCAATTTATCAGTCTTATAATAAAGCGATTAAGACTGATGAAGTATATAAAGAAATTACTGACAGACTTAAAGAAGAGCTAGATTACGAGAGAGAAAAAAAATTAATGGCTGTATTTAGAAATATATTTTCAAATATAAATTTTGTTCATGTCCCAAAAACCTATGATAAATTATCTACAAAAAGATTACTAACCATGAGCTGGCTTGATGGCGAGCCTATTTTGAATTTTAAAAAATCTCCTAAAGAAACAAGAAATACTTTAGCGGCTAATATGTATAAAGCGTGGTACAAACCATTTTTTGAATACGGAGTACTTCACGGTGATCCGCATTTAGGAAATTATTCTGTACAAAAAAGAGACCTTAGTATTAATATATATGACTTTGGTTGTATGAGAATTTTTAATGGTAATTTTATTCAAGGTGTAATTGACCTATATTTTGCTCTTCAAGAAAAAGACAATTCAAAGGCAGTTCATGCATATGAGCAATGGGGATTTACTGATATTACAAAAGAAAAATTAAAAGTATTAAATAAATGGGCAGGATTTTTATATTCACCTTTGATGGAAGATAAAGTTCAAAAAATACAAGAAAGCGATAGTGGTATATATGGAGCACAAATTGCATCTGAAGTTCATCAAGAACTTAAAAAACTAGGTGGTGTTAAACCTCCAAAAGAATTTGTGTTCATGGATAGAGCAGCAGTAGGACTAGGTTCAGTATTTATGCATTTAAAAGCTGAAGTTAATTGGTACAGAATATTCCATGAGCTCATTGAAGATTTTAACTCAAAAAAATTAATGAAAAATCAACAAAAAGCTTTAAATTTAGCTGACCTATCAATATAAGAACTCATGCTCTTATCTGCTATTAAAGAAAATGATAACAATGAGACAAGAGTCTCTATCTCCCCTGAATCAGTAAAGCTTTTTTCTAGACTGGGTTTTGAAGTTATAATTGAAAGTGGAGCGGGAGAAACTTCAGGATATCAAAATTCAAATTATGAAGAAGCTGGAGCAAAAATCGTTACTAGATCTGAATGCTTGAAGGCTGATGTTTGTTTGTGTGTTAGAATGCCAAGCTCTGATGACATAAATAACTTAAAAAGTAATTCATTACTTATTGGAATTTTAAACCCGTATGAAAATAAATCTGAATTTTCTAATTTAAACAAAAACAAAATATCATCATGTTGTATGGAATTAATTCCTAGAATAAGTAGAGCACAAAGTATGGATGTTCTATCATCTCAAGCTAACTTAGCGGGATATAGAAGTGTAATTGATGCAGCCGAGCAATTCGGAAAAGCTTTTCCAATGATGATGACTGCTGCTGGAAGAGTAAATCCAGCAAAAGTTATGATACTTGGCGTAGGAGTTGCTGGTTTACAAGCTATTGCAACAGCAAAAAGACTTGGCGCAGTAGTGTCTGCCACTGATGTAAGAGCAGCAACTAAGGAACAAGTTGAAAGTCTTGGTGGAAAATTCATAATGGTTGAAGATGATGAAGCTGAAAATGCTGAAACAGAAGGTGGTTACGCAAAGGAAATGAGTGAAGATTATAAGAAAAAACAAGCTCAATTGATAGCTGAAACAGTTTCAAAACAAGATATAGTAATTTGTACTGCTCTTATTCCTGGCAAAAAAGCTCCAGTTTTAATAACAGAAGAAATGGTTTCTTCGATGATACCAGGTTCAGTAGTTATTGATCTGGCTGTGGAAGCTGGTGGTAATTGCCCTTTAAGTAAAATGAATGAAATAGTTGTGCATAATGGAGTAAAAATCGTTGGTTATGGAAATGTTCCAGGAAGAGTGGCTAAAGATGCCTCAGCACTGTATGCTAAAAATATTTTTAACTTCTTAAGTTTATTAATAGATAAAGAAAATAAAAAAATAAATTTTGATTTTGAAGATGAAATAATTAATTCTGTTTTGCTAACGCATGATGGGGATGTAAGATTGGAGCAATTTAAGTAATATGGAAGCACATTCTTCTGAAGTTTTTGTTATTGGACTAACAGTATTTTTCTTAGCTTGTATTATTGGCTATTATGTAGTTTGGTCAGTTACTCCTGCTTTACATAGTCCTTTAATGGGTGTGACAAATGCAATATCAAGTGTAATTATAGTTGGGGCAATATTGGCAGCCGGTCCTCAAGGTTTTGATACTTCAAAAATTTTTGGATTAATTGGTGTTGTATTAGCTTCAGTTAATATTTTTGGAGGTTTCTTAGTAACATATCGAATGCTCTCGATGTTTAAGAAAAAAACTAAAAAAACAAAGGAAAAAGAATAATGTCTTCTAACATGGTTGCGATATTATATTTAATTTCTGCGTTATTATTTATCTTTGCTCTAAGAGGTTTATCTCACCCTGAATCTTCAAGAATGGGTAACATTTTTGGTGTTATTGGTATGATTATAGCGGTGTTCACAACGCTAATGTTCAAATCAGTTCTTAGTTATTATGAAATTGGTGCCGCGATACTTGTTGGTGGTGCTATAGGTTCATTTATTGCTCTCAGAATTGAGATGACCGCATTACCTCAATTGGTAGCCGCTTTTCATAGCTTAGTAGGTTTAGCTGCTGTCTTTGTTGCTGCTGCTGCATTCTATGATCCCGTAGCTTTTAGTATTGGAAAAGTTGGTTCGATTAAAACTGCTAGTTTAGTTGAAATGAGTATTGGAACATTTATTGGTGCTATTACTTTCTCTGGTTCAGTTTTAGCTTTTGGAAAATTACAAGGTACAATTTCAGGAAAGCCAATAGTATTTAAGTTCCAGCATCTTATAAATGCACTAATTTTCCTCCTAATTATTTTCTTGATTGTATTATTTTTAATTAATCAATCTCCAACAATCTTTTGGACAATAGTTATTGTTTCAATATTACTAGGATTTCTTGTTGTAATTCCTATCGGTGGTGCTGACATGCCAGTTGTCGTTTCTATGTTAAACTCTTATTCAGGTTGGGCAGCTTGTGGCATAGGATTTACCCTAAGTAATAATCTCTTAATTATAACTGGTGCTCTTGTTGGAGCGTCTGGTGCAATATTGAGTTATATAATGAGTAAAGGGATGAACAGATCCATTATTAATGTTGTTTTAGGAGGTTTTGGTGGTGAGCAAGACACTAGTGCTAGTAAGGATAACTCAGACAAAATTGTTAAACAAGGTAATGCAGAAGATGCGGCATATATAATGAAAAACGCAGACTCTGTAATTATTGTACCAGGATATGGAATGGCTGTAGCACAAGCTCAACATGCTTTAAGAGAAATGGGTGACATATTAAAAAAAGAAGGAATAGAAGTAAGATATGCAATACATCCAGTCGCTGGAAGAATGCCAGGTCATATGAATGTTTTACTAGCTGAAGCTAATGTTCCTTATGAAGAAGTCTTGGAGCTAGATGAAATTAATCATGATTTTCCTATGACAGAGGTTTCTTTTGTTATTGGAGCAAACGATGTAACAAATCCAGCTGCAAAAACGGATGAGTCATCTCCTATTTTTGGTATGCCTATTTTAGATGTTGAAAAATCTCAGAGTGTTTTATTTGTAAAACGTTCAATGGCAACTGGTTATTCTGGTGTTGATAATGAGTTGTTTTATAGAGATAATACAACTATGCTATTTGGAGATGCTAAAAAAATGTGTGAGGATATCGTAAAAAGTCTTTCTGCTTAATCGTTATTTCTTTTTGCAGACTTCCTAGCTCTTCTAATATTTTCTTCTTTTTCTCGAGCGCGTTTCAGACAAGGTTTTTCGTAATGTTTACGTAGTTTCATCTCTTTATACAAACCTTCACGCTGCATTTTCTTTTTAAGCGTTCTAATTGCTTGTTCTACGTTATTATCTTTTACATTTACAAAAAGTGTCATTGGGAGGGGCTAGTAACACAAACTCATATTATTTGCAAACGGATATATTGAATTAATCTATTGGTATATTAGAAAAAATACTTATATTTATTACGTGTCTATTCTGAAAATATCAAAAATCGGTCATCCCATCTTGCTAAAAGAATGTTCTGAGATAAAAGAATTCTCTTCAGATTCTCTAAAAAAAATAGTTTATGATATGTCTGAAACAATGCTTGACTATAACGGTATAGGTTTAGCTGCACCACAAGTACATATTTCAAAGAAAATAATAGTATTTCGTAATCCTGATAATGAAGAGAAAGATAAAATTGAGATAACACCTTTGATAAATCCGAGTTTTACATCTATAGGGAAAGAAACTGAGGATGACTGGGAAGGTTGTTTATCAATACCTGGTATGCAGGGTTTAGTAAGAAGATTTAAAAAAATCAAATATTCTGGATTTGATCTTGATGGTAAAGAAATTGAAAATGAAGTTGAAGGCTTACACGCAAGGGTAGTACAGCATGAGGTAGATCACTTAAACGGCATTTTGTATACATCACGCTTAGCACATAAAAATGCTTTTGGTTTTGAAAAAGAAATAAATACATATTGGAAAAATGAACAAAACAGAAAATAAAAAAAAAGAAGATATTCTCAAAAAAGCAAAAAAAATCGTATCAATTGAAGGCTGGTCATCAGAAATACTTTCAAAATTACAAAAACAAAATATAGAAAAAAATGATTTATTCTATTTTTTCCCTGATGGATATAAAGATTTATTAGAATATGCTTTACACAATATTAATGAAAAACTTGAATATAAATTAAAAAAAATTAATTTAATTAATTTTCCAATTAACAAAAGAATAAAAAAAATATTATTATTACGATTTGATATATTAAATGAAGATAAAGAATTTTATAAAAAAACCTTTAACCATCTTTTGCTACCCACAAATAACAAAATATCAAAAAAGAGTTTATATAATTCAGTAAGTACAATGTGGTATTTAGCTGGAGATAATTCAACAGATTTCAATTTTTATACAAAAAGACTGATTTTATCAGGAGTATATACTAGTGCCTTGTTCGTTTTTTTTTCAAAAGAAATGAAGCATGTTGTAGAAAATATTGATAAAAATCTTAAGAGAATATCAAAAATTCCAAGAATTAAGGAAAGAATATCTTTTATTAAGGATAAAGCTCCTAAATTTTTAAAAAGTTTTTTAGCTTAAGCTATACTATCTGGCTCTAATTTATTTTGAAGTTCTAATATTTTATCTTTTAAGATTAATTTTCTTTTTTTTAACCTTTGAATTTGTAAAAAATCTACAGTATTTTTTTCTTGAAGCCTGATGAGTATTTCATCAAGATCTCTGTGTTCTTGTTCAAAATTTTTTAAAATTTCTATAAGTTTGTTTATGTCATCCATGAAAATAAATAAGTAAAAATATAATAATAGTATATAAACGCCCTGTGGTAAAAAAAATAGCAATATTAACAAGTGGTGGAGATTGTGCAGGTTTAAATGCAGTAATTAGAGCTGTAACCTTGAGAGCACATAATAAATACAATTGGGAAGTTTATGGAATTAAAGATGGAACATTAGGCTTGTTGAAAGAACCACTGGACGTTATCAAATTAAATCCACAAAATTTTGAGGGTAGCTTAATGAGGATGGGCGGAACTTTTTTGGGATCAAATAATAAAGGCAACCCTTTTAAAAAAATTATAAGGAATGGAAAAAAAATAGACTCATCTGATTTAGTTATAGAAGGTTTTAAAAAATTAGGAATAGATGCACTAATAGGTATTGGCGGAGATGGAAGTTTAAAAATCCTTCAAAGTATTACAAAAAAAGGAAATATAAATTTTGTAGGTATTCCAAAGACTATAGACAATGATGTAAAGCATAATGAGCTTTCTATAGGATACGATACTGCAGTTGACGTTGCAACAAATGCATTAGATATGCTTCAGCCAACAGCTGCTAGTCACAGAAGAGTAATGATTTTAGAAGTTATGGGTAGAGATGCGGGTCATATTGCTTTGAATGCAGGAATAGCTGGAGGAGCAGATGTTATTTTGATTCCTGAGATTCAATATTCTATAAAATCTATTGCTGATCATATTGAGAAACTTAGGTCTAAAGGAAGAAATCATGCATTAATCGTTGTTGCAGAAGCTGTAAAAAAAGAAAACGGTAATAAAGCTACAGTGAAATATGTTGATGGAGAGGTACGCCTTGGAGGGATTGGAAATTATCTTGGTGATGAAATCTATAAAATAACAGACTCAGAAACAAGAGTTACAGTTCTCGGGCATGTTCAAAGAGGTGCTCAACCAACTCATAGAGATCGTTTAATTGCAAGTGCCTTTGGGGTTTATGCGGTTGATTTAATTGCAAAGAAAAAATTTAATAGAGTAGTTGTATGGAAAGACAGAGGAGTACAAGATTTGATGCTTAGTCAAGTTGCTGGATATTCAAAAACTGTTCAAAAAAATGATCCTTTGATTAAAGTAGCTCAAGGACTTGGAATTTATATTGGTCAAACAAACTAAAAATTCCCTAATTTTTTCCATATAAAAAAATATATTTTGTAAGGTAATATCCTTGTAAATTTAAAAAAATATACAATCAAATAGGGAAAAATTATTTCAAATTCTTTACCTTTAGTTAATCTATCAAATATTTTTTTTCCTGCATATTCAGCACTTTTTAAAAAAGGCATTTTGAAGCTATTTTTTTTGGTTGCTTCGGTATCAATAAAACCTGGACATATGACTCTAACATTAATGTTCAACTTTTTGAAATCAAAATATAAGCTTTCACTCAAGCTTAATTGAGCTGCCTTAGAAATACCATACGCTCCAGCTGTTGGCCAACCTCTATATCCCAACGGTGAAGAAATAATAGCAATCGTATTATTTCTATTTTTCATAACATCTTTTAATTTGTTAACACAATATAAAGTGCCTTTGATATTTACATCTACTAGCAATTCGTAGTTTGAAATATCAAATATTTGATTTTTGTTTGGACTATAAGCTGATGCATTTAATAATGCTATATCAATTTTACCAATATTTTTTTCTATAGAATTAATCGTTTCATCAACATTATTTTTTGAAGAAATATCACATACAATAGCATGAACTAAATTTTTATTATTGTTTAGTTCTAATTTTTTTTTTGCAGATTCAAGTTTTATTTTATTGCTTGAAGAAATTACAACTTGCCAATTATTATTTATAAATTCTTTTGCTGTAGCGAAACCAATACCTGAAGATCCACCAGTAATCCATATAGTTTGCAACTATAGACTCCAATCATTACGAATTATTGTTATAATATTTTTTTTATCATTAGGATTTTTGAATTCCATTTTCATGAGCTCTTTTTCAAAATACCAAAGTGTATTCTCAGGGAATGGCCCTTTATCTTTTGGATTTTTTGATGCATTGAAAACATACTTATTAGCTAATATTTCAATGTCATTGATTTTTATTTTTTCATCTTCAAGTTGCTTTACTTCTATAGTTCTTACAATACCTTTTTGAGTGTCAAATACTTCTTTCTCATTTAACATTTCAATATTCCAATAATTTAATGGTACTATATTTTTATCTAATTTTAATTCTCCATCCATACCACTAGCAATAAAAAAATTATCTTCATCATTTCCAATTATTTTATACTCTCGATCATCTTCGAAGTCTGTAAATCCATCTATTGATACAAATTCACCATTTTTCCAAGTTTCTTTAGTTTCTTGAAAAAATTTGTATGCTGGAATAAATAAAACTTTAACATTTATCTTTAAGACTGAATGTATAACGACACTATCTTCATTCTCTTCAAATTTTGATATTAAGCTTCCAATATTTTTCTTTTTTCTAATAACATCATAACTTACCTCATTATCTTCTGGTATTGGAAATGGTTGACTAAAAGCGCTTAGAGAAAAAACAGATAAACAAATTATAAAGATATATTTCACGATTTAATTCTTAATGATGATCTTCCACCATCTATATGAAATATTTGTCCAGTAATCCAACTATTTTTATCACTTAATAGAAAACTTCCTATGTCAGAGAAATCATCACCAGATCCAATTTTAGGCAGAGGATGCATATTTTCAATTGCTTTCTTAATAGTTTCATTATTAAGTAACTTTTGTGTCATTTTTGCGTCAGTCAAACTTGGGGCTATACAATTTACTTTGATTTTTGGAGCAAATTCTGCAGCTAAACTCAAAGTAAGCCCTTCAATGGCACCTTTTGCGGTCGAGACTATTGAGTGGTTAGTAAAACCTTGTTTTACTGCAATAGTTGAATAAAGAAGAATACTACCATTATTTTTAGCTAGAGTTTCTTGATTAAACTTAATTGCATTTATTGCACTAAGTGTATTTATTTTAAAAGAATCAATAAAATCTTCATCTTTAGTCATTTTGAGAGGTTTTAAATTTATAGAACCAACACAAAAAGCAATACCACATAATCTATCATTGTATTCTTCTGAAATGCTTTTAACTTTGTCAAAATCTAAAACATCACAAACCTTATATTCACATCCAATCTCCTCAGACAATTGTTTTAATTCTGTCTCATTTCTAGAAATAATTATTGGATCATAGTTATTGCTCTTTAGTTTTTTTGATAATGATTTTCCAATAGAACCCGTTCCCCCAAAGATAAATATATTTTTGTTAGACATTTTTGACCTTTCTAATTTTAATTTGATGATAACTAATTAACAAAGTTGATAATAACAAAATTGAATTAGTTTGATGCAAACTTGCAACTGGTAAGTAAACATTACTCAATAGAGTAATAATTCCTAAAATTACTTGTAAGGTTAGAAAGAATAGAACTAAATAGACAAGAGTACTTGAAACGTTTTTATTATCAAATTTAATAAATCTAAAAAATACAAATAGTATATAAAAAAAAACAAATATTGATAACCAGCGGTGGTTAAAATTTATTGCAACTGTATTTTCAAAAATATTATAAATACCTAAATCATCAATAATGTAATCATCAGGTATAATTTTTCCATTCATTAGTGGAAAAGTATTAAAAGATTGTCCAGAGTTTGTTCCTGCCATAAATCCACCTGTTGCAATTGTGATAAATATTAAAATTACACCAATTAAAATATAAAATTCAATTGTCTTTGGAGTAGATAAAAAACTTATATTAGAAGAATACCTGTAATCCATTGCTATCCATAATAGTATAGAGAAAATTATAAGAGCATTTAATAGATGAAAAGTAAGTCTATAAGGGCTTACGTAAGGATTTTCAGTCAAACCACTCTTTACCATCCACCATCCAATAACTGCTTGAAACAAACCAAACACAAACACAATACCAAGCCTTATATACAGTGATGATTGAATTTGCCTTTTAAAAGTAAAATAAATTAAGGGTATTAAAAAGACAATGCCTATGGCTCTTGCAAATATTCTATGAAACCACTCCCACCAAAAAATATATTTAAACTCATTTAACGTCATATTTTTGTTAACTATTTTGTATTCTGGTGTTTGTTTATACATTTCGAATACAACCAACCAACTTTCTAAACTCAGTGGAGGAATTACACCTAATATTGGACGCCAGTCAGTCATAGAAAGTCCAGAGTCTGTTAATCTTGTGAGACCTCCTATTACTATAATTAATAAAACCATTGCGGTTATTGTTAATAGCCATATATAAATCGCAGGATTATAAAATTTTGAAGTATTAGCGTAATTCATTTAGATTATATATAATCCCTAGAAATAATAAAAAAAGTTGTTATTTTTCACATATGACAGAAAAAACTGATGTAGTAATTATAGGTGCAGGTCCGGTAGGCTTATTTGCTGTCTTTGAGTTAGGTCTTTTAAATATAAAATGTCATTTAGTTGATAATTTAGATAAGGTAGGAGGTCAGTGTGCTGAATTGTATCCAGAAAAACCGATTTATGATATTCCCTCTAGACCAGTTGTAACAGGACAAGAATTAACTGACGAGTTAATTAAACAGATAAACCCTTTTAAACCTAAATTTCATCTCAACCAACAAGTCGAGAAAATTGCTAAGACAGAATATGGTTGGATTGTAGAAACTAATATTGGAACAAAAGTTGAAGCAAAATGTGTAGTAGTGGCAGCAGGGGCAGGAAGTTTTGTGCCCCGAAAACCTCCAATTGAGAATATTGAGAATTTCGAAAACAAAAATGTTTTTTACGCAATTCGAGACAAATCAATATTTAAGAATAAAAAAATCTTAATTGCAGGAGGAGGAGACTCTGCTTTGGATTGGACAAATGAACTATCTAAGGATTCCAATGTAACTCTAATACATAGAAGAAAAGAGTTTAGGGCAGCACCTGATTCTGTCTCAAAAATGCAAGAATTAGAAACAAAAGGAAAAATTAAATTTTTAAAGGGCCAAATAAAAAAGATTTCTAAAATTCAAGATAGTAGAATAATACTAGAATACGAAAGTGATGATGAAAAATCAAATATTGAAGTAGATTATCTTTTACCATTTTTTGGGTTAAAAATGGAACTAGGTCCAATTGCGGAATGGGGTCTAAACTTGCACGAGAACTTAATTAAAGTGGACACTGAAAAATTTGAAACTTCTACACCTTCAATTTTTGCGATAGGTGACATAAATTGGTACCCAGGAAAACTTAAGCTTATTCTATCAGGATTTCACGAGTCAGCCTTAATGGCTCAAGAAGTATTTAAGTATTGCTTTCCTGATAAGAAAAACATTTTTAGATACACAACATCTTCCAAAGAACTTCAAAAAAAACTAGGCGTTTAATGCCAAAGTTAATAATCACAGATAGATCAGGTAAAAAGACTGAAATTGAATACGATAGTAATTTTACATTAATGGAAACCCTTAGAGACAATGGCTACGATATTGAAGCTTCCTGTGGAGGATGTTGTGCTTGTGCTACCTGTCATGTTTATATTGATGAAAAATGGACAAACAAGCTGAAAAAAATGGATGATGATGAAGAATCTATGCTAGATCAAGCTTTTGATGTTAAAAATAATTCCAGATTATCTTGTCAAATTGATCTTTCTGAAGAGCTTGATGGTCTAGAGATAGAAATTGCACCAGAATAGTATTGACATAGACTATTAATTTGCATACAAACAGTTTGTATAAAAACTATGGCAGACACTTCTCTTAATGAGAATAGATTAGCATTATTAATTTGGCAAACATCAAATTTATGGCAATCTAAAGTAAGGCATAAATTAAAAGAGAGTGAAATCACATTAAATGAATATCTTATTCTTGAGACAATTTATTTATTACAGCAAGAAAACATAAATATTACTCAACAGGATATATGTAAAAATGCATCTATTGATAGATCAGTTGTTAGTTTACGTGTTTCTAAACTAGAAGAAAAGAAGTTAATATCAAAACAACAACCACAAGATAAAAGATCTGATAGCTTAATTCTAACCACAGCAGGGAATGATTTAATTAATAATATCATTGATAATATTATTGAGCTAGAAAATGAATTATTTAATAAATTAGGTTCTGAAATTTTTAATTTCACAAATTCATTAAAGTTGTTATTGGGTAAAAAAATTAGAATTAGAGCAAAATTAAATGATTGATCAAGAATTAGTACAATCCTTAAAAGCTTGGCCTTTTAAAGAAGCTTTACAAATAATTAAGAAAAATGGTGGTTTATTAAATTTTAAAACTCCATCTAAGGGATATGTATTACTAGAAACTGGTTATGGTCCTTCTGGTTTACCTCATATTGGAACTTTTGGTGAAGTTGTAAGAACATCAATGGTAAAAAATGCATTTAGCTCTATCATTGATTGCCCAACAAAACTGATCACATTTTCTGATGATATGGATGGATTAAGAAAAGTTCCTGAAAACGTACCAAATAAAGAAATGTTAGAAAAATTTATAGGTAAGCCACTTACTTCTATACCAGACCCATTTGGTAAATATGAAAGTTTTGGACATCATAATAATGCAAAACTTAAAAGTTTTTTAGATGAGTTTAATTTTGACTATGACTTTGTTAGCTCAACAGAGAAAT
Organism: uncultured Alphaproteobacteria bacterium; assembly: GCA_902537325.1. GTDB lineage: Bacteria > Pseudomonadota > Alphaproteobacteria > HIMB59 > CACPNW01. Next base: position 42,020 of record CACBAT010000001.1, read on the forward strand.
ATAAAAGTGGAGATTTTAATGAAACAATATTAAGCATATTTGAAAACTATACAAAAATATTAGATATTATTCTACCTACCCTGAGGGCAGAAAGAAAAGAAACTTATAGCCCTTTTCTTCCAATAAGTGAAAATTCAGGTGAGGTACTTCAGGTAAAAATTGAAGAATATAAAATGGATTCAAAAACAATTATTTACAAGGATCCATCTTTAGACAAGTTAGTTGAAACAGAAGTAGTTAATGGAAAATGTAAGTTACAATGGAAAGTAGATTGGGCAATGAGATGGATGTCCTTTGATGTTGATTATGAAATGTGTGGTAAAGATCTTACAGAAAGTGTTGATTTAGGATCCAAGATTTGTAAAGCATTAAATAAAAAACCACCTACTAATCTAATTTATGAAATGTTTTTAGATGAAAAGGGTGAAAAAATTTCTAAGTCAGTCGGAAATGGCATTAGCGTAGATGAGTGGCTTCGTTATGCTTCCCCTGAGAGTCTTACACTCTATATGTTTCAAAAACCAAAATCAGCAAAGAAACTTCACTTTGATGTAATTCCTAAAACCGTAGATGATTATCTTTCTCATTATAATTCATACTCAAAATTAGATAAAAATAAACAGTATGATAGTCCAATTTGGCATATTCATTCAGGAAAACCAAAAGAATTCAAATCAGAAATAAATTTCAATACCCTAACTAACCTTGTAAATGTCTCTAATTCTAAAGATAAAAAAGTAATATGGTCTTTTATTAATAAATATGATGATCAAATTAATGCTGATAATAATCCTGAATTTGATCGTTTTATAGACTTTGCACTAAATTACTATGAAGATTTTATTTTACCTAAAAAGAAATTTTTAGAGATTGATAGTAGTAATAAAGAGGTATTTATTGATATTATTAATATTTTAGAAAATGAGGTTACTGAAAACAGTTCATCTGAAGATATTCAAACATTATTATACGAAGTAGGAAAAAAACACGAATTTGAAAACTTAAAAGATTTTTTTAAACTAGTATATCAAGTAATGCTTGGTCAGGATCAGGGTCCTAGACTAGGATCATTTTTTAAATTATTTGGATTAAGAGAAACTATTGATTATCTAAAAAAATTAATAGATAATTAATTTATTGTACAATAGTTCATTAAAAATATTAAGATTATTACCTCCCGAGATATCTCATTCCATTACAATTAATTTTTTAAAATACTTCAAAGTAAGACAAAAAAATATTGAGGATCCTATTCTTGCTCAACATTTAATGGGTTTAGATTTTGCAAATCCTATAGGACTTGCTGCCGGTTTTGATAAAAATGCTGAAGTGATGCATTCCATGTTTTCATTTGGTTTTGGATTTCTTGAAGTTGGCACAATTACTCCACAACCTCAAAGTGGCAACTCTAAACCTAGAGTATTTAGATTAAATGAAGATAAAGCCATTATCAATAACTTAGGATTTAATAACAAAGGTATAAAAAAAGTAAAAAAAAATTTAATTAAACACCAAAAATCATACTTACATAATAAAATTGTAGGAGTTAATATTGGAAAAAATAAAAATTCAATTGATGCTATTGACGATTATCTAAAAGGTCTAGATGAGTTAGGCGATTTGGCAAGCTATATTACTATAAATATATCTTCACCAAATACTGAAGGGTTGAGAGATCTACAATTGAGAGGAAAGATAGAAAAATTAATCAAAAAAATTATAGATAAAAGAGATGAAATAAAAAATATTAATATCAAGCCAATATTAATTAAAATTTCACCTGATTTAAACGAAGATCAACTAAGAGATATAGCTTTAATTTCCTTAGCTAACAACATAGACGGATTAATACTAACAAATAGCACTATAAAAAGAGAGAGCAATTTAATTTCTATAAACAAAGAAAAAAAAGGCGGCTTAAGTGGCAAACCTCTGTATAATAACTCAAATATAATTTTGAAAAAAATGTATAATTTAACTAATGGTCAAATACCATTAATAGGAGTGGGTGGTATATCAAGTGGAAGGGACTGTTACGAAAAAATAAAATCTGGTGCTTCTTTAGTTCAGTTATATACTGCTTTGGTTTATTCTGGCCCAAATTTAATCAATAGCATGAAAGGTGACTTGATTGACCTAATTAAAACTGATGGATATAAAAATGTATCTGAAGTTATTGGAAAATCAGTATAGTAGTGAAAGAAATTAAATCCATTGAAGAAATTATTGATGATTATGACAATTTTATAATTGATCAATGGGGCGTAATGCATGATGGAACATTTGGATATGACCATGCATTTAATTCTATTAATATTCTCAATAGTAATAATAAAAATTTGTTTATAATTTCAAATTCATCAAAAAGGTCAAAATCATCTATTGATAGATTACCAAAACTTGGTTTTAAAAAGAAATCTTTTATTAATACAGTGACAAGTGGAGAAATGATTTGGCAATTACTCAAAAAAAAATTTTTAGGTGATAATAATACAAAAAATTGTTTTCATATTTATGATGAAGAAAAAGAGGATGGTCTAGATTTTAGAAATGGTTTAAATTTTAATTTTGTAGAAAAAGTAGAAGAAGCAGATTTAATTTTAGCTTGTACTCCTTTTATTAATTTACAGCCAATAGACTACATTCCACTACTAGAAGTAGCTTATAAAAAAGAAATAACAATGTATTGTGCAAACCCTGACTTTGAAACTGTTGAAAGTAATAGTAATAATAATGTCTTTTGTATGGGTGCTATTGGTGAAATATACAAAAAAATGGGTGGAAATGTTATTTTAAAAGGCAAGCCTGATGTAAGCATATACGATGAAACCACTAATAAAATTAATTTAGAAAAAAAAAGAACATTAGCCATTGGAGACTCATTATTCCATGATATTCAAGGAGCTAATAATTTTGAAATTGATAGTGTTTTAGTAAAATCTGGTATTCATAAAGATTTAAATAAAATAAATAATTTAATTAAAAATCATCAAATAACCCCAACTTACATTATAGATAAATTTAGTATTTAGAATACTTGACAAAGTAAAATTTATATTTACATGCAAGTTCATTATGTCAATGCGATGTGAACTAACTGGAAAATCCTTTCAAACTGGTAATAACGTTAGTCATGCTAAAAATAGAACAAAAAGACGTTTTAAACCAAATCTTCAGAATATAACTTTTGTTAGTGATGTTTTAGGTCAAAAATTTCAATTGAAAGTTGCTGTTAGCACAATTCGAACAGTTGAAAAAAAAGGTGGTTTAGATGAATTTCTAATTAATACACCTAATTCTAAATTGCCATTAAAGGCTAAAAAATTAAAAAAAACTATTCTATCGAAATCTAATTAAATTTTTGAATGGGATTTTTCTTTGAATTAACAACAATACTTAATTCCCTTAGCACTGAACTAATGTGGTTCATAATGCTCTTTTTTTGTTTTTTTTCTATTCTTATTTTTTTAAGGATATTTGGATATATAGGAATTTTTATCTATTCTGCACTAGCTGTAATTGCAGGAAATATTCAAGTTTTAAAAACTGTAGACTTTTTTTATTCACCCGAACCAGTAGCATTAGGAACTATTCTTTTTGCATCAACATTTTTATGTACTGATATTTTATCTGAGTATTATGGTAAGGAAAAAGCTAGAATTAATATCTTAATAGGTTTCAGTGCATTCTTATTTATGACTTTGTTAATGGTAATTACTATTGGCTTTGAACCATCAGACGCAGATTGGGTACAAGAGAGTTTATCAAATGTATTTACTCCAATGACAAGATTTTTCGTAGCTAGTATGATAGCATATTTAATAAGCCAATATTTTGATGTTTGGTTCTTTAACTATTTGAAACAAGCTTTATCAGGCAAGTCTCTCTGGTTAAGAAATAATTTATCTACTATTACCTCCTCTCTGGTAGATAATACTGTCTTTAGTGTATTTGCATGGATTTTATTAAATCCTGAACCAGTAAGTGTGTATAATGTTATAATGATTTATATTTTAGGCACTTATCTTCTTAGAATATTTATAGCTCTACTTGACACTCCTTTTATTTATATAGCTAAGTTTTTTGTCCCAAAAACTAATGACTAACTTTTCTTGGAAAGTTAAAAAAACAAATAAAAATAATAAAGCAAGATTAGGAAAAATTTCTACACCACACGGTGATATTGAAACTCCAGCATTTATTTTTTGTGCAACAAAAGCTGCACTAAAATCTTTTACTACTCTTGAAGCAAAAAAAAATAATACACAAATTATACTATCCAATACATACCATTTAATGCTTCAGCCGGGTAGTGAACTAATAGCTCAACATGGAGGTCTTCATAAATTTACGGGTTGGAATGGACCTATGTTAACAGATAGTGGTGGTTTCCAAATTTTTTCTCTTGGACATGGCTCAGTTGCTGATGAAATAAAAGGACGAAAGACAAATTCAAAAAATAAAAAAACTTTAATAAATTTAAATGAAGAGGGCGCATTATTCAAGTCTTACATAGATGGTTCTACACACATGTTATCTCCTGAAAAATCAATAGAGGTTCAAAGAAATCTTGGAGCAGATTTCATCTTAGTTTTTGATGAATGCACTCCATATAATGTAGATAAAACATATACATCTGACTCTATGTTAAGAAGTCATAGATGGTCTTTAAGATCCATCAATGCATTTAACTCTAAACTTAATTTTAATCCTAAAAATGGCTCAGCTGGTAGACAAGAAATATATGGGATTATTCAAGGAGGGATTTACAGAGATTTAAGAGAACAAAGCATTGAATTTAATACAAAAAAAATCAACACTTTTGGTATTGCTATTGGTGGTAGTTTAGGATCAAATAAAGATGAAATGAAAGATATAGTTCGTTTTACTTCTTCTAAATTAGATAATACTCGTCCAGTTCATTTGCTAGGTATTGGTGATCCAAGGGATATATGGGATTTTGTTGCCCATGGAATCGATACATTTGATTGTGTAAGCCCAACTAGAATTGCTAGACATGGATCAGCATTAGTAAAAGGTAAACAAGGAAAAATAAACTTAAAAAATGTTAAATATAAAAATAATTTAAACCCAATAGATAATGAATGCAATTGCTATACTTGTAAGAACTTTACACTGTCATATTTATACCATCTTTTTTCTGCACAGGAATTACTAGGATTACAACTGCTTACTAATCATAATATATATTTTATGAATAATCTTATGAAAGAAGTTAGAAGCTCAATTGATAATAATGACTTTGATAATGCAAAAAAGAAATGGTTAAATTCTTAATTATCCAAATGAAAAGTAGTAGATAATTGATTTAGTAATACCTCACCTAACTGATCGACATCCATTATTGTTACTGCCTTACTATAGTATCTTGAAACATCATGTCCAATTCCTATAGCAATTAATTCAATTTCATCTTTTTTTTCAATTTCACAAATCATATCTCTCAAATTTTTTTCTAAATAATTACCTGGATTTACAGAAAGTGTTGAGTCATCAACTGGAGCACCATCACTTATAACAATAAGAATTTTTCTTTTTTCCTTTCGAAAAGATAATCTATTATAAGCCCATAATAAAGCTTCACCATCTACATTTTCCTTCAAAATTCCCTCTTTCAATAATAAGCCTAAATTTTTCTTTGATCTCCTCCATGGTGAGTCTGCAGATTTATAGATAATATGCCTTAGATCATTTAACCTACCTGGATTAGAAGGCTTTCCATTTTTTATCCATTTTTCTCTAGAGCTACCTCCCTTCCAAGCTTTGGTTGTAAACCCTAATATTTCAGATTTAATTAAGCATCTTTCCAATGTTTTTGCTAAAATATCTGAACAAAGGGCAGCAACCGTAATTGGTCTGCCTCTCATAGAACCAGAATTATCAATTAGAAGACTCACAATAGTATCTTTAAATTCAACTTCTTTTTCTATTTTGTAACTTAATTTATTATTTGGATTAGCAATAATTTTAGCTAATTTTGATGTATCAAGAAAACCCTCTTCCATATTAAAATCCCAATAACGATTTTGCTGAGCTAAAAGTTTTCTTTGCAGTCTATTGGCAATTTTAACAATTAGTGGTTGAAAAGAAAATACTTGTTGATCAAGATTTCTTCTAAGTTTTTCTAACTCTTTGATATCACAAAGTTCTTCAGCATTAATAATTTCATCAAAATTATAATCATAAACTTTATAATTCTCTAAATTCTCTAAATTTTTTCTATTTTGTAAATAATCTAGTTCAGTATCACCACTATCTTCTCCCATATCGTCATTTTCTTCTAATGAAACTGACTGCTCAACAGTTGTTTCACTTGTTTGCATTTCAATATTTGATTCAGTTTGTTCATCATTTTTTTGTTCATCATTGTTTTCATTTTCATTATCTTGATTTTCATCTTCATCGTTTTGATTAATATCTTCGTTCTGAGTATTGTTTACATTATTATTAAGTAATCCAAGTTCATCTAGTTTTTCAACTATTGTAGATGTATATTTTTCCTGATCATTTAGACATTTTTTTAAATCCATAAAAAAATTTGAATAATCCTTTTTTAATTTTTCTTTTACAATATTTTTAAAACTACTATTATTTTCACCTAAATCTACACCAACAATTTCTTCAAAAGCTACGTTTTTAAATGCTTTAATTAATAAATTTTGATCTTTTTTAGTATTTCCAATTTTAAGATCTCTAATATACTTATTCTTAAGATTTTTTTGTATTCCCTTGAATTCATTACTACCAATAGCTTCTATTCGCGCCTGCTCTAAAACATTAATTATTTGGTTTGATAACTCATCTTGATTTAAGAAGTTTTGGTGTATATCTTTTGAATGCAATCTGAATTCAAGCGCAAAAGAATCCGCTTCAGCTCTTAGATATTCTAGATTATTTTTAAAATTTTCAATTTTTGGTTCTGTTAAATTTATCGTGTTACCATTTATTGAAGGATTTTCTTTAACAAAATTTATCTCTAAATTCTCTTTTTTTCCTATAGATTTTATTGTTGCACTTAATGACTTTTTAAAATCCTCAATAATTTCACTATTCTTTGACATTAACTACTTTGGCATCAGTAATATCAATTCCAAATGATCTTTGAAAATATTCTTGTAAGATAGATCTCTCCATTTCATCACACCTATTTAAAAAAGATAGTTTAAAAGAATATTCAATATCATTGAATAAAAGGTAGTTTTCTGCCCAAGTCAATACAGTTCTTGGGCTCATAACAGTTGAAATATCACCGTTAATAAATCCTGATCTTGAGAGATCTGCAGTAGCAACCATACATTTAACAATGTCTTTGCCTTCCTTATTATTAAGTTTTTTTATTTTACTTAAAATAATTTTTATCTCTTGATCATTACTTAGATAATTTAATGTTGATACAATATTCCATCTATCCATTTGACCTTGGTTTATTTGTTGAGTTCCATGATACAAACCAGATGTATCACCAAGACCAACTGTGTTAGCTGTAGCAAACAATCTAAAAAATTTATGGGGCTTAATTACTCTTGATTGATCAAGTAAAGTTAACTTACCTTCTGACTCTAGAATACGCTGAATAACAAACATTACATCTGGTCTTCCTGCATCATACTCATCAAATACTAAAGCTACTGGATTTTTATAAGACCAAGGTAGTATACCATCTTGAAACTCTGTTATTTGTTTATTATCTTTAAGAATAATTGCATCTTTGCCGATCAAATCTATTCTGCTGATATGACTATCTAGATTAATTCTTATGCATGGCCAGTTAAGTCTGGCAGCTACTTGTTCAATATGAGTAGATTTACCTGTACCATGATATCCTTGTATCAGTACTCTTCTATTAGAAGAAAAACCCGCAAGTATTGAAAGTGTTGTCGCTGGATCAAAAATATATGTTTGGTCTATTTCTGGAACATGCTCAGTCTTTTCTTTAAATTTGTAAATATCAAAAGCGCAGGAAACTCCAAATAATTCTTTAGGATCAATTTTGATATTAGAAGATATTTCTATATTTTTTTTACTTGTCATTTTTAAATTTATTTAAAAGTATCTTATATGAACTATTTATTTCCTTGAATTTTTCTTCTGCTTTTTTATCATTACCATTTACATCAGGGTGAAATATTTTCACTAGTTTTTTATAAGTTTTTTTAATTTTGTCCAATGTCAATGGGAGTTCCAGATTGAAAGTAGATAAAGCTCTGTTCTCATCTTTTGTGAGATTTTCATCAACAAGCTTATTTTTGAAGTAATTATTCTCTCGTTCACTAGAATTAAAATTATTCATTTCTTCATTAAAAAAATTGTTAATTTGATCCATCACCTTGTGATAATTTCCTTTCAAGGGCCAAGATGGCCTGTTCCAGATAATATCTTCTCTCATTGAATTTTCTATTTGATTAACTGATAATCCTTTATAAAAATCCCATGATTTATTGTACTCTTTAATATGTTCTAAACAAAAATAATAATACTGATTTAATAATACTCTAGATTGTGGAGCTTTATACTTTCCTTCATTATTACAATTATTTTTGTCACATTTCCTAAAAAAAGTTTTTTCCCAAGAAAGACTATTTTTATTAATATCTATTTTATGTTTACCCACACTTAATATATAGTTTAAAATTCATGAATCGTAAGCAAAGAATTTATAAAATCTTATCAAAAAAATTTAATGATTTTTTATTAGAAATTATTGACAATTCAAATTTACATCACGGACATAACAATTTTACTGGTGATGATGAGACACATTTTAAAATTATTTTAATAAAAAAAGATAAAATTCCTATAAATAGATTAAATATTCATAGACTTATAAACAATTTACTTGAAGAGGAATTTAAAAGTGGACTTCATTCATTAGAGATAAAAATTAATTAATCTTAGAAATTTCAACTTTTGATATTTGTTTTTTTGAATGTGATAAAATCTTATAGTTAAAAAAATTATCTTTAAAAGATTCTCCATAAGAAGGAATTTTTTTCGACATATCTAAAATATATCCTGCTATAGTTGAAGACTCAACCTCTGGTGGGTCTAAATCAAAACTTTTGTATAGATCTCTAATATTTTTTTCCCCATTAATTATAACTTTGCCATAGTTGTTAAGTTTAAAATCATTTTCAGGTACATCAATTTCATCAACTATTTCGCCAACTATTTCTTCAATTATATCTTCCAACGTTATTAATCCAAGTAACTCACCATATTCATCTACTACAAAAGCAAGATGCTCTTTTCTTTTTTTAAATTCAACTAATTGTTCTAATAAGTTGGTTGTGTCAGGAATAAACCAGGGATTAGAAATTTTATCAAAAATAATTTCTTTAGATTCATTATGATTTTTTAAATCTATATTTAAAGTTCTCACATTCAACAAACCAATTATATTTTCTGGGTTATCTTTCCAAAAAGGAATACGAGTATATCTGGAATTATTAATTTTATTGATAATTTCTGTTGTTTTTAATGACGAATCTATCGAGTAAATATTTTTTCTATGAGTAAAAATTTCCTCAACAGTTATATCGTTTAATTGTAATATGCTTTGTAACATATCTTTTTCTTGTTCATAATCCGGATTTGAGGTTTTATAAAGATCTATAACGCCTTTTAGTTCTTCCTCTGATTGAATATCTTTATTTTTTATATCATTATCATTTTTTCTAAAGATGAATCTTACTATTAAGTTTATTACAAAAACAAAAATAAACAAAAATTTATTTAAATAAAAAATAATTGGAGAAATTAATAAAGCTGTTCGGTTGGGCCTATTAATAGCATAAGTTTTAGGCAGAACTTCTGCAAAGATTACAATTACAACTGTCATTATTAGTGTTGCGTAAAAAATACCTTCAACACCAAAAAGATCATAGAAAAATGCTGTGGCTAGAGATGAAGCTAAAATATTAACTAAATTGTTTGAAAGTAGTAGAGTAGAGATTACATTATCTTTTTTGTCTAGGAGTTCAAGCACATATCCTGCTCTTTTACTTCCTTTCTTTTTCTTATATAGAATTCTTGCTTTCGAAGTCGCAGTTATTGCAGTTTCAGAGCCTGATAAAAAACCAGATAGAACTACAAGAATTATTAATAAAGATAAAAGAAATATGCTTGTCATTTATAAACTTTTTAGAACTTTAAATACTTTTTTCTTGTCCAATTTTGTGTAAAAAGTAGCACTTCCAATCTTATCTATTAGTGAAAAATTTATATAGTTTTGAAAGTTTTTTTTATCTTTAGTTAGTCTTTTAATTAACTTTTTATCATATAATATACTATCAAATATTTTAAGTCTGTGTTTTTTAAAATGTGTAATTATTTTTCCTAATTCATTGGATGAAAGTAAACCAAGATAATTTGAAATTTTTGCTTCAGTTATCATCCCTATAGAAATTGCTTCTCCATGATTAAATTTTTTATAATTATAGTGACTTTCTATAGCATGACCAATTGTGTGACCAAAGTTTAACATTGCTCTAGAATTATTATTTAATAAATTTTCCTTTTCATCTTTCTTTACATAAAAAAGCTTTATCATAATTGACTTATAAATGGCTTTCTCCAGTGTAGATTTATTTAAGCGAAGCAACTTGACTGCATTTGTTTCTAACCAATTGAAAAATAAATTATCTTTGATTAATGCATGCTTAATAATTTCTGCATATCCAGATCTAATTTCTCTTTTAGGTAAACTATCTAAAACAGATATATCAATTAATACTTCTTTCGGTTGATAAAAAGTCCCAAGTAAATTTTTACCATAAACTGTATTTATTCCATTTTTACCTCCAATTGAACTATCTACTTGCGACAGAAGTGTTGTGGGTATTAGAAAAAAATTTAAACCCCTTAATAATGTGCTAGCAACAAATCCTGCTAAATCACCTAGTGTCCCTCCACCAATAGCAATAATTGCAGACCTTCTATTTACATTATTTTTAATTAGTTTTTCAGAAAGATCCCTGTATCCTTCATGAGTTTTTACTTTTTCTCCACATTTTATATAAATTATTTTAATGTTTTTCTTTTTATCTAAATTTAAATTAATTTTAACTTTTGAGTCAATAATACAAAATACTTTTTCATTTTTTTTTGTTATATTTTCAATAAATTTCAAAGTATAATTTTTTTTTATTAATATAGAAGTTTTAAGCTTCTTATCTTTTATGTATAATTTATTTTGCATATGAATTAAGTTCTAATTTAATTTTTTCTAGTACTAGCAATTTATCATTATCGTTATTTACAATCAAATCAGCTTTTTCATAAAATTTTCGTCTACTATTAAATAGATTTTCTAATATTTCTTTTTTACTCAAATTTTTACTTAATAATGGTCTTTTATTAGAAAATTTTAATCTATTGACCAAATTGTTTATTTTAACTTGTAAATAAATAGAATACGAATTTTGTTTAATAGATCTTCTTATGTTTCCATTAGATATACTTCCACCACCTAAGGATATTACACAATTATTATGAGCTAATAATTCAATACAAATTCTCTCTTCAATTTTTCTAAAATATTGTTCTCCACCTTCTTCAAAAATTTCATTAATGCTTTTATTAGTTATACGTTCAATCTCCCTATCTACATCATAAAATTTTAATTTTAAATACTTACTTAAATCTTTTCCAATTATAGATTTTCCTGAACCCATAAGGCCCATTATACAAATATTTTTCTTATTAATTTGATTTAAAACAAACATATCTTGGTTATTTCTTATTATTGACAAATTTTTGTTAAAATTAGAAAAAACTTAAAAAAATGGTAAAAACATATATTAGTCATTTTTTTAATAGCATATATGAAAAGTAGATACATTATATATATATTTGTAGTACTGACAATAATCGTTTTTACTACACTTTACTTGATTGATATACCATCACCTTCATCAATTATAACAGAAAAATACAATCTTAGTTTATAATGAAATATTTCTTAATAACATTCTTTATTTTTCTTTCAAATTACATTTTTGCAAGTGAAACAAATAAAAGTGAAATAGAAGTTATTAATTTATATGAAAGTAAAAGCCTAGATCAAATGGTGTTGGAAAATCTTAATTATGAAGAAGAGGAAGAAAAAGAGATAAAGGATATTTCTAACAAGATTGATGAAACTGATACTAATGAATTTGAAATTGAGCAAGTAGAGATTGTAAAAGATAGTTTTATTTTTAGCAGTGAATCAATTAACCTTAAAAATTATTTTCATCATCTTAAAAATATTAACTCTAAAACTTTACAAGATGAAATTATTCTTGTTTTAGAAAATATTCAATTGAATTTAGAAATTGAAAAAGATAGAGAAATACTTTTATTAATTACAGATTATTTTAAAACTATTGGTCAAATTAATAAATCTTATGAATTAATTGAAAGATATAATTTAAGTAATGATAAAAATTCTAATTTTTATATTGGAATAAAATTCAATTATCTTTTATCAACGTTTCAATTAAGTGAAGCTTGTAATTATAAAGACGAATTAAATTCAAACATAAAATTAGAGTATTATTTTTTAGAAAAGCTTGACATATTTTGTTTAATCTTAAATGATAATAAATCTGAAGCAAATCTATTAAATTCAATTTTAATAGAATCAGAAACAAATTTAGATAACTATTTTCAACATTTATTTTTACTTATAACGAATTCATCAGATTCACTTAATATTGATAAAATAAATACAGATTTAGAGATTAATAAGGAGCTAATATTTTTATACAGTGCCATGACAAGAATTGCTGAACTTCCTTTTTCTTACGAATTTTATGAACTTGATAAGAAAAATCTATCAATTCCCATAATTTTGAATCAAGCATCACCAATTGATTTAAGAATTAAAGCAGCGAATGAAAGTTTTTTAGAAAATTTAATTAATGTAGATAGTTTAGCTGCATTGTATATGTCAGCTGATTTTAATTCAGAGCAATTAAATAACCCAAAAGAAACAATTGACTCCTTTTCAAACAACAATGAATTATCTATGGCTTTTTTATATCAATTAGTAAATATTCAAATTTTTCCCAATGATAGATTAAATACATTAATTCAATTTTGGGACTTTGCAAAAAATAATAAATTAGAAGAAATTGCTTATAAATTATCAATTAATATGTTGGGTTCTATAGAGGCCACTTCTGAAAATATAATATATGGTCCACAAATAGCTTCAGCATATATCTATAATAATGATTTTGAAAGTGCGCTCAATTGGATAGAACTATATGAAAACGCTAAGCAAGTTGACTCAAAAAGTGTTTACACAAGAATTTTACTAGATTTATATTCATCTAAAGACCTGAATTCATTTATTAATTCAATAAATTTAACTTTAAATAATTTTATTGATGATGAAAGTAATCAAAATACAGAGTTATTGTTTGTGATGAAATCTGTAATGAATTTAGATATAAATTCTAATACAGATTTTAATTTTGATAAAATATTTGATGATAGACCAATGCCTTCTATATTTCTCTTTAATGAGATAAACAATAATATTCTCAATAATGACAATGAAAAATTTCTTTTTTATTCATTGATTTCTCTTAATGATAGAGAATGGAACAATATTCATCCAGAGCATCTTAAGCTCATTCTAAATGGTTACTTTAAGTATAATGATGGAGTACTTTTTAGAAATTTAATTTTAGAGATATTTAAAAATTATAAATTTATTATATGATTAAATATTTTGAATTTGAAAATAAAATAGAAAAAATTGAAACAATACTCAGTCAATTAAATAAAAACAAAGAATTAAATTTAAATAAAATAAAAAAATTAATTAAAGAAAAAGAAGAATTATATACAAAAATTTACTCAAATTTAGACCCTTGGCAAAAAGTGCAAGTTGCTAGACATGGCGAAAGACCTCATACTTTAGATTATGTTAAAAATATATTTGAAGATGTAGTATTTTTGCATGGAGATAAAAAATATGCTGATGATAATGCAATAGTAGGAGGATTAGCGAAGATTGATTCAAATTCAGTTTTTTTCATAGGAACAGAAAAAGGTAATACAATGGAAACGAGAATAAAACATAACTTTGGAATGGCTAAACCTGAGGGTTATAGGAAAGTGCAAAGATTATTAAAATTAGCTGAAAAATTTCAATTACCCTTAATATCTTTTGTTGATACCGCTGGTGCTTTTCCTGGAAAAGATGCAGAGGAAAGAGGTCAATCTGAATCTATAGCATCGTCGATACTCCTTTTTTTAAAGACGAAAATCCCTACAATTTCAATAATAATTGGTGAAGGAGGATCTGGAGGAGCAATAGGAATAGCTACCTCCGATAGAGTTTTAATGTTAGAGCATTCAATATATTCAGTTATTTCTCCTGAGGGCTGTGCCTCTATATTATGGCGTAATACAGAGTTTTCTCAGGAAGCAGCAAAAACGTTAAAGCTAACTTCAACAGATTGTAAAAATTTTAATATTATTGATGATATTATTCCTGAACCATATGGTGGTGCTCATAGACATCCTATCAAACAATCAGAGTTACTAAAACTAAAAATTGTAAGTCTCATTAAGGAGCTCAAACAAGTATCAATAAAAGAGCTAGTCCAAATTAGAAAAGAAAAGTATTTAAATATAACTTCAGATATTTAACTGCCATGACATTGTTTATATTTTTTACCTGATCCACAAGGACAAGGTTCATTTCTACCTATTTTTTTTGTTATAATCCTTCTTGGTTCTTGCATTTTTTTATTTGAAGTATCGTTTTTATTTTCACTAACTAATTTAATATTAAATAAAGTTTTTAAAACCCTTTCATTTTGGTTTGAGAGCATTTCATCAAAATAGTCAAAGGATTCTCTCTTATATTCGTAAAAGGGATCTTTTCCTCCCATAGCTCTTAAGTTGACACTACCACGTAAAGAATCCATAGCTGCTAAGTGATCTCTCCAATCCTTATCTATTTGAAATAACATGACTCTCTTTTCAGCAAATTTTAATAATTCAGATGAATATTGATATTGTTTTTGTTTATACTTCTGGTTTATCTCATCTAAAATTCGTTTTTTGATTTCTTCATCATCAACACCTTCTTCATCAAACCATTTCATTACTGGTATATCAACACCAAAAATTTCTTTTGTTTTTTCTTTTAACAAAATACCATCCCATTCATGAGAGTATTTTTTTGGTGGAATAGTTATCTGAACTAAATAATTAACGTAATCATTTATCATGTCCTCTATAATTTTTGATTGGTCATCAGTATTTAAAATTTCTCTTCTATTTTGATAGATAATTTTTCTTTGATCATTCAAAATATCATCAAATTTTAATATTTGTTTTCTCATATCGAAATTATGACTTTCAACTTTTTGCTGCGCTCTTTCCAAAGATTTGGTGATCATTGAATGAGTTATAACTTCACCATCTTTAAGACCTAATTTTGACAATACATTTTCTAGAGTTTTTGATCCGAAAATCCTCATTAGATCATCCTCTAGGGATAAAAAAAAGATACTTTCCCCAATGTCTCCTTGCCTACCTGATCTACCTCTTAATTGATTATCTATTCTTCTACTTTCGTGTCTTTCTGTTCCAATTATAAGCAAACCACCTGCCTCAATTGCTTGTTTTTTTAAATTAGCATCACCATTTCCCAATTTTATATCAGTACCTCTTCCAGCCATATTAGTTGAAATAGTTATGTTTCCAGGCATTCCAGCTTCTTCAATAATTTTTGCTTCACTCAAATGATTTTTAGCATTTAGAATATTATGCTTTAGATTTTCTCTTTTCAATAAATCAGAGATCTTTATAGAATTTTCTACTGATGTAGTTCCTATCAGGATTGGTTGATTGATTTCATTTCTTGATTTAACAAGATCTAACACAGCATTGTATTTTTCTCTTTTTGTCATATAAATTTGATCATTTTTATCAAGACGATTTACTTTAATATTTGGAGGAATTTCAACAACCTCCAAATCATAAATACTTTCAAATTCTTTCGCTTCTGTTGTGGCAGTTCCTGTCATCCCACTTAGACGATGATATGTTCTAAAAAAATTTTGATATGTAACAGAAGCAATAGTTTGATTTTCTTTTTGGATTACTAAACCCTCTTTTGCTTCTATAGCTTGATGCAATCCATCACCATATCTTCTACCTTCCATGGCTCTACCAGTTAACTCATCAATGATGATTACACTTCTATCTTTAATAATGTAATCTTTATCTTTTATAAATAAATGATGTGCTCTAAGTGCTTGAATAATATTATGGTTCAAAACCATATTTCCTAAATCCTGAAGTGTACCTTCTTTAATAATTCCATTTTCTTTCAATAATTTTTCACAAAATTCCATTCCTTCTGTAGTAAGTAAAATACTTTTACTTTCTTCATTAATTTCAAAATCATTTTCTCTAAGAATTTTTATAATTTTATCTATTTTTGGAAATAAATCTGTATCTGAATTTGATTCAGCAGAAATTACAAGAGGTGTTCTAGCTTCATCAATTAAAATACTATCGACTTCATCAACTATGGCAAATGCATTTTTTTTAAAACACAAGTTATTGTAATCGTTTTTCAAATTATCTCTTAAGTAATCAAATCCTATCTCATTGTTAGTTGCATACACAACATCTGCATCATATTGATTTGATCTTTCTTCATGAGCTGTTTCTGAAGTAACACAGCCAACACTAAGACCAAGAAAATTAAATATTTGACCCATCCATTCTGCATCTCTTTTTGCTAAATAATCATTAACTGTAATAATATGTACTGATAAGTTTTCTATAGCATTTGCATATGCAGCTAGAGTAGCGACTAATGTTTTTCCTTCTCCTGTTTTCATTTCAGTTATCTTATTTTCGTATAAGACCATTCCACCTATTATTTGAACATCATAGTGTCTCATATTTAATGTTCTTTTTGCTGTCTCTCTAACTACTGCAAATATTTCTGGTAATGATTTGGATATTGATTGAGTTTCAACAAATATATTTTTAAAGAATTTTGTTTTATCTTTTAATTCTTGATCTGAAAGTTTAGAAATTTCTTCTTCCAGTTTATTTACTTTCTCTACAAAACTAGTATATTTTTTAAGTGAATTAGATTTTATAGAACCAAATAATTTATTAACGATATTAATCATGTTATGATAGATGGCAGTTAATATATGAAAAATATTTCTTCTACAAAGGAATTTAAGATAAAATATGGTCAATAAAATGATTTCAATATTTAAGCCAAAAAAAATCAAAGATTTTAATCCTCGTGGCCTCAATATCTATACTTTTAATGCAGGATTTAAAAAAAAAGATAAAGATCTTTTATTAATAATTTTTAATAAAGTTATAAATGTTTGTTGCGTTTATTCTAAAACATCAACACCTTCAGCCCCTATAATTTGGGATAAAAAAAATAACAAAGGTAAGGCTAAAGCGTTAGTTGTGAATGCAGGTAATGCAAATGCACATACTGGTAAAGATGGTCTAAAAATTATTGATAAGTATGTAAAAGCATTAACAAAAAAAATTAAATGTAAATCTAATGAAGTATTAGTATCATCTACCGGTGTAATTGGTGAAAAATTTAATCCTAATTCAATTATTAATAAATTTGAAAGAATAAACTCCAAAAATAAAAATAGTTTACTTGAAAGCGCTAAGGCAATTATGACAACAGATACTTTCCCAAAGGTATCAATTAAAAATATTATCTTAGACAATCAATCATTCAAAATTTATGGAATAGCAAAAGGATCAGGAATGATACAACCAAATATGGGAACAATGTTGGTCTATATATTTATTGAATGTGAAATTTCAAAACAGGTATTAAATAGATTACTTATAAAAAATTTAGATAATACATTTAATTCAATAACTGTAGATAGCGATACATCAACAAGTGATACTTTAATGATGTTTTCTGTAGGTAATAAAAATATAAACTTAAATAAAAATAATTTTAGAATATTAAATTATAAAATATACGAGTTAATGCATGATTTATCTCTCCAAGTAATTAAAGATGGAGAGGGTGTCTCTAAATTAATAAGAGTAAATGTTTTACATGCAAGATCAAAAAATCAAGCAAAAAAAATCGCATTTAGTATTGCTAATTCTCCTTTGGTTAAAACAGCTGTGGCTGGAGAAGATGCAAATTGGGGTAGAGTGATAATGGCAATTGGCAAAACTGAAGAAAATATAAATCAAAATAAAATTAAAGTTTTGTTTGGAAATAATTTAGTATGTGAAAATGGTTCTATAAGTAAAAAAATAAATATTAGAAAACTTAATCATTATATGAAAAATAAAACTATAGAAATAAATGTAAAATTAAACTTAGGTAAGTTTTATCATACTGTCTATGGAAATGATCTAACGCATGAATATTTAAAAATTAATGCTGATTACAGATCTTAATTTTATTTTTTCCAAGCACAAATTGTATTAAAATTTATATCAAGTTTAAAATTTTCTTTATAATATTTTTTTTTAAATTGTTCTTCTAAATAAATAAAGTATTTCTTATTCTCAAAAAAATTTCTTTTATCATACCCTGCATATGACAAGTTCAAAAATCTTACGTCATCAAGTAGTTTTTTAAAAACTGAATATTCTATGCTGAAATTGTTACTATTTATTAGAGGTGCGTCAAAGCTATATAGTTTAAGTAATTTAAAAATATCATTTGTATCTAAAATTGGATTTATTCTTTGATACATTCCTCCATATAAAATATTATCAGTTTCATACATTGAATTTACAAGTTGATAAATATTTTCAGTATTCGGAATGGTTGCTATAAACAAACCATTTGAATTTAGGTTTTGAAAAATGTTTTTGATCAATTTCTCAAAATTAGATGTTAATTGAATAAAAAAATTACTAAAAATTAAATCAAATTTATTATTCCTAAATTGTAAATTGTCCATATCAATTTCTATTAATTTTTGATCTGTCTTTATAGGAAAAAGAGATATATCTATGTCAGCACTTGTTATAGAACAGGATGGAAATTTTTCATTAAGATAATTTATAACTAAATTATCATTAATTCCTAATTGTAAAATATTATTAAAAGGAACTTTCAAAATATCTAAAGAATCAATTATATTTTTACTTATTTCATTATAAATAAAGTTTTCTCCATATTTCCTATCTTTAGATCTTAATAGTTTAAGATATTTTTTGTTTATCATTTTTTTTATTAAGTATAAAAAGTAATTATGGATATTATTCTTAAAGAGATAGTTGTAATAATTAAAGAAGAAACTGAAAATATTAATAACAAAATATATGGAACCACTTTTTTAGAAATATTGAAAGAAAAAATCTTAAACAGGCAAGATCAAATTAATTTAAAAAATCTTCAAATACAAAATTCAAATTTTGATTTAGAGGAAAATATAAATGTTCTTGAGAAAAATCTTTTTTTTAAATTATCCTTTTACCAAAACCCTAAATCAATATTAAAATTCAAACTAGACAAAAATTTTCTTCTTATTGTTTTTAAAGAACTTGTAAAAGTTGATATTTTAAATCAAGAAACTCAAAAATATAATAATATTAGTTTAAAACCCTTTATGGGTGTAACTTTGTCCAAAGGAACAATATGTAATTTGAATTTCCCAAAAAATTCATTAATTATGCAATTAGAATCTGATGAAATTGATTTTGATATTGAAAATAAAAAAGATTTAACAATATAAGAAGGATGATCGTATTTAATCTTAATTGTTCTAATTGTAATTTCTCTTTCGAAGGATGGTTTGAAAATACAAAAGACTATAATGAGCAAATTAAGAAAAGACTTGTAACTTGCCCTTCCTGCAATAGTATTAAAATTAAAAAAGGTTTAATGGCACCAAATGTAGCAAAAAAATCAAATGCAAAAATTACTAAAATAAATAAATCAATCGCTTCTAATGTTAAGAAACTTAAAAAGATTATTGAAAAAGAATTTGATTATGTTGGTGATAACTTCACTGAAGAAGCAAAAAAAATTAAATATGGTGAAGTAAAGGAACGTGCAATTTATGGCGAAGCCTCAATTGAGCAAACCAAAGAACTAATTGATGAGGACATTGATGTATTACCATTACCTTTTTCAACAAAAAAAACTAATTAATTAAATTTGCAGAACAAAAATAATTGATCATATAATTATTTGATAACTTCCATTCCCTATTTAATGGATCAAAAACAAGACCCTTAATATTATTAAAATGGAAATTTTCTTTTGTCAAAATTATTTTTAATTCTTCAGGCTTAATCAATTTATTATAATCATGTGTTCCTTTTGGAATCCAATTAAGGATATTTTCAGCTATATCAATTGCAAAAAATTTAGAAAGAAAGTTTCTATTAATTGTAGAAATTATAATCATACCATTTTTATTTAAATTTTTTTTTATATTTTTTATTGTTTTTTTCCAATTATCTAAATGTTCTAATACTTCAAACATAAGTATTAAATCAAATTTTCCATTTAATTTTGATTTTTCAATATCATTATAAATATATTTAATGTTAAGTTTATTTTTTTTGGAATGTATCTTAGCGGCCTTGATATTATTTGGAGCAAAATCTATTCCTGTAACTTTAGCGCCTAGTCTTGCTAGTGGCTCACAAATTATTCCCCCACCACAGCCTACATCGAGTATCTTTAAATTTTTAATGTTTCTATTATTAATTTGATCCAATATGTAAGTCATTCTATGATTTTTAATTTGATGAAGAATCTTAAATTTACCATTTTCATTCCACCATTCGTCTGAAAGTTGATTAAACAAGGTAAATTCTTCATTTTTTGATTTTATATTCATCATATATCTTGTTTGTTAGAAACAATAATTATATTAGCTGAAATAATTTAAAAAATATTTAAGTCAATGAAAGTCGTAGTAATGAAATTTGGTGGTACCTCAGTTGGTAGTATCGATAAAATTAAAAATGTTGCAAATATTGTTCAAAGGGAACTAAATGATAAAAAATTGATTGTTGTTTTATCTGCAATGTCAGGTGTAACAAATAAAATGCAAGAATATATAGATGAAATTGAGTCAAATGAGATTATTGAAAATGATTTAATTTTAACATCAGGTGAATCTGTATCAGTTGGACTCCTTTCAGCTATTTTAAAAAAAAGGAATATTAAATCCATTCCATTACTTGGATGGCAAATTCCAATTATAACAGATAGCAATCATCAAAAAGCTAAAATCTTAAATATTGATAAAGTTAGAATTGACCAATATCTAAAAGATTATGATGTTATTGTAGTTGCTGGATTTCAAGGTGTAGATCTAGATGGAAAAATTACATCATTAGGAAGAGGTGGCTCCGACACAACTGCTGTTGCTGTTGCTGCAGCTGTTGATGCTGATAGATGTGATATTTATACTGATGTTGACGGTGTTTATACAACTGATCCAAATCTTGAGCCAAAAGCTAAAAAGATTAATAAATTAGCATTTGAAGAAATGTTAGAAATGTCATCTACTGGAGCAAAAGTACTCCATACTCGTTCTGTTGAATTAGCAATGAAAAATAATCTTACTTTGCAAGTACTTTCTTCAATCACAAAAGACAGTGGCACTCTTATTGTAGATGAAATGAAATTAATTGAAAAAGAAATAGTAAGCGGAGTAAGCTATAGTAACAATGAATCAAAATTAACTTTATCTGGTATTGCCGATAAGCCGGGTATATCTGCAACGATCTTTGGATTGTTAGCTAATAAAAATATTAACGTAGATATGATTGTTCAAAATACATCACAAGATGGTGTAACTGCAAATATTACATTTACTGTTCCAAACAATGAAATTCAAAATGCTAAGAAATTATTAGAAGATAATCAAAATTTAATAGATTTTAAATCTATTGAAACCGATACCAATATTTCAAAAATTTCAGTAATTGGTATGGGAATGATGTCTCAATCTGGGGTTGCAAAAAAAATGTTTGCAACACTAGCAGATAATTCTATAAATATATTAGCAATCTCAACA
Source organism: uncultured Alphaproteobacteria bacterium (assembly GCA_902537325.1). Lineage (GTDB taxonomy): Bacteria > Pseudomonadota > Alphaproteobacteria > HIMB59 > CACPNW01. The sequence goes on from CACBAT010000001.1 coordinate 64,069, forward strand.
TCAGAAATAAAGATCAGTGTCTTAATTGATAAAAAATTCACAAAAATTGCTGTAAAATCTCTACATGAAGCATATAATCTAAGTAAGTAAATGAAAACAGTAGGTCAAATTCTATCAATTGAAAGAAACTCCAAAAACCTTTCAATTAGCGATATAGCAATTGAGTTAAAGATTCCTAAAAACATCATTATTGATCTTGAAAATGATAATATTAAAAACAATTCAGATATTATTTTCAATATAGGGCACCTAAGATCTTACTCAAACTTACTTGATCTTGATACTGATAAAATTATCAAAAAATTTAAAGGTGAAGTATCATTTAATATTAAGGAAGAGAAAAAGAATATTTCACCCATTGTTGAAAACAATTTTTTTAAAATAGAAAAATTTTTTGCTGCTTCTATTATTTTGATTATATTTACATCATTTTACTTTTTATTTATTGATCAGGATGATAAAGAAATCAATTTTGCCTTAGTGCCAGATATACCTAAAAGTTTGGAACCCATAGTAGAAAAAGCTAATACTGTAAATCTATCTCAAGACAGTGATGTAAATAATAGTAATTTGGTAAATAACTCTAGTGCAATAGCTTCTATAGAATTTGATGAAGATGTAACTACAGTAGCAACATTAAAAATGTTAAATCCTACTTGGCTACAATTAAGAGATGAATCAAATAATATTGTTTTAAGCAAGTTAATGGATAAAGATGAAGAATTTTCATATGAATTAAAATTGAATTACAATATTACAGCGGGAAATGCAGGGAATATTTTAGTATTAATAGATGGTGATGTGAGAGGGAAGATAGGTAAATACGGCGACATATTAGATTCTTTTGTTTTATTCAAAGATTTTACAAACTAAATAGATGCTAAGACCGTATCAACAAATTAATAGAAGAAAATCGCGTGTTATTAAAGTTGGAAATGTAAATATTGGAGGCAATAACCAAATTGCAGTTCAAACAATGACAAACACTCTTACCTCTAATGCAAAAGATACTATTGCTCAAATTGAAAGGTCAGCAAAACTAGGAGTTGATTTAGTTCGTGTTTCTATTCCAGATAAAGAATCTTCAAACTCTTTAAAAGAAATAGTAAAACACAGCCCAGTACCTATTATTGCGGATATACATTTTCATTACAAAAGAGGAATTGAAGCAGCAAATAATGGCGCCTCTTGTATTAGAATAAATCCCGGGAATATTGGCAGCATTGATAGAATAAAAGAAGTTATTAAAGCAGCAAAAGATAATAATTGTTCAATAAGAGTTGGTGTAAATGCAGGAAGTTTAGAAAAACAAATTTTAGAAAAATATTCTGAACCTAATCCAGAAGCTTTAGTTGAAAGTGCAAAATTAAATATAAAGATACTTGAAGACAATGATTTCACCAATTTTAAAATCAGTGTGAAATCTTCAGATATATTTATGTCTATAAAAGCATATGAGCAATTAGCTGAATTATGTGATTATCCATTACATTTAGGTATTACAGAAGCAGGAGGCAAAAGAACAGGTTCAATCAAATCTTCTATAGGAATTGGAAATTTACTTTTAAGAGGTATAGGAGATACAATTAGGATATCACTTTCAGATGAACCTGAGGAAGAGGTAAGAGTAGGTTTTGAAATTTTAAAAAGTTTAGGATTAAGAAATAGAGGTGTGAAAATTATCTCATGTCCATCATGCGCTAGACAGCAATTCGAAGTAATAAAAACAGTGAAAAATTTAGAAAAAAAATTAGAAGATATTTCTACACCTATAACAGTTTCAATAATTGGATGTGTAGTTAATGGCCCAGGTGAAGCAACCATGACAAATATTGGTATAACTGGCGGTGGAAATGATACACATATGATTTATCTTGATGGTAAAAAAAATAATGTTGTAAAAAATGTTAATTTAGAAAATTATCTTGAAGATTTAATTAGAAAAAAAACCAAAGAAATCGAACTTAGTAATTAATATGAAATTAAGATCAGTAAGAGGCACTCATGATATATTTGGAGAAGAAATAGATAAATTTAACTTTATTTCTAATATTGTTTCTAAAAACGCTAATTTAAAAGAATATAAAGAAATTCAGACACCAATTTTTGAATTTAGTGATTTATTTGCAAAACCTCTTGGCGAACATTCTGATGTTGTGTTGAAAGAAATGTATTCGTTTGAAGACCGAAATAATGAATTTTTAACACTGCGACCTGAGTACACAACACCTATGATTAGAGCGGCTATTACTAATAATCTTTTAAACGATCTTCCATTAAAAATTTTTGGAATTGGGCCAATGTTTAGAAGGGAAAGACCACAAAAGGGTAGATACAGACAATTTAATCAAATTAATTTTGAAATACTTGGAACTAGAGATTTTCTTGCTGATGTTGAATTAATTTCTCTGTCAAATAATATTTTAAACGAACTCTTACCTAAATCTAAAATAAAACTTTATATTAATTCCTTAGGAGATAAAAAAACGTTAATTGATTTTAAAATAAATCTTACAAAATATTTTAATACCCATAAAAAAAAACTATCAGAAGAAAGCATTAAAAAAATAGAAGCTAACCCATTAAGAATATTAGATTCAAAAAATGAGGAAGATATTGAAATTTCATTATCTTCACCTAAAATATATGAATACTTAAGTGATGAAGCTAAAAAGCATTACGAAGATCTTAAAAGATCATTAAATATACTTGAAATTGATTTTGAAGAAAATGCTAATCTTGTTAGAGGTCTTGATTATTATTGTCATACAGTATTCGAATACAAATCAAACAATTTAGGAAGCCAAGATACATTGCTAGGTGGTGGAAGATATGACGGTTTAATAAAAGTATTAGGTGGGCCTGATGTACCCGGTATTGGATGGGCCGCAGGAATTGAAAGAATTGCATTATTAATGGAATCTGAAAAAAAAATAAGCTCAACTATTCATATTGCAGTAACAAATGAAAAATTTACAGATTATTTTCTTAAGCTACAAAAATATTTGTCTGAAAATAGAATTTCATATTACTGGAATTATAAATACAATTTAAAAAAATCATTTACAAAAGCAAATACATCTTCAGCATCATATATGATTATTATTGGAGAAAATGAGTTTAATGGTGATTTTTTTACTATTAAAAATTTAATGACTGGCGAACAAAAAGAATTAAAGCTTAATCAAATATTTAATCATTTGAATGATAAATCTAGATAAACAATTTTCAATAATTTTAGAAAAATTTAAATTAATTGAAAATTCATTAAACAATATGAATGATATTGATTCAAATGAATTAATTAAATTAAACAGAGATTATTCAGAGCTCCGACCAATTGTGGAAAAAATTCAAGAATACAACAATTTACAAAAAGATATATTAAATCTTGATGAGTTAGTAAAAGATAATGATTTAGAAATTAGTAAAATAGCTGAATCAGAACTTATTGAAAAAAAAAATCAAATCAAAGATCTTGAACAGGAATTATTGAAGTTACTAATACCAAGAGATGAAAATGACTCTAAAAATTCAATTTTAGAAATCAGAGCTGGTACAGGAGGTGATGAAGCATCTCTTTTCGCTTCTGATTTATTAAATATGTATCAGAGATATGCTGATTTAAATTCATGGAAATTTGATATTTTATCAATATCAGAAACAGGTTTAAAAGGAGTAAAGGAGGCTATTTGTAATATTTCAGGATTAAATGTTTTTTCAAAATTAAAATTCGAATCTGGTGTTCATAGAGTTCAAAGGGTTCCAACGACAGAAAGTAGTGGAAGAGTACATACATCAGCTGCTACTGTAGCAGTTCTACCTGAAGCAGAAGAGGTTGATATTGAAGTTCTTGATAAAGATTTAAGAATTGATGTTTTTAGATCAAGTGGACCAGGAGGACAATCTGTCAACACTACCGATAGTGCCGTAAGAATAACACACATTCCAACAGGCATAGTAGTTTCTCAACAAGATGAAAAATCTCAACACAAAAATAAAGCAAAAGCTTTAAAGATATTAAGATCAAGATTACTAGACAATCAAATACAAGAAAAAAACAAAGAAAGATCTGAGCAAAGAAAAAATCAAGTAGGTTCTGGAGACAGATCTGAGAGAATAAGAACCTATAATTTTCCTCAAGGAAGGGTATCTGATCATAGAATAAATCTTACATTATATAATCTGTCAGAAATTCTTGAGGGTAAAATAGATGAATTGATAAATCCTTTAATTGCTGAAGAAGAGAGTACAAAGTTAGCAAATATGAAAGATGAATAATTTAATTAAAGAGAGTTTAACTAAATTAAAACAAAAAAATATAAGTAATCCAGAACTAGATCTAAGAATTTTACTAAAGTATGCTTCCAAAAAAAATAATGAAATTATCTTAAGTAATCTTAATCTAGACAATATTAATATTGTTAAATTTAAATCTTATCTTCAAAAAAGAATTAATAGACAGCCAATAGCTAAAATTATTAAAAATAAATCTTTTTGGAAAAATGATTTTTATGTAAATAATTTTGTTTTAGATCCACGTCCTGAAACAGAATTAATAATTGAGGAAGCATTAAATATTTATAGAAATAAAAACCTTAAATTAAAAATATTAGATATTGGTACTGGATCAGGATGCATCGCAGTATCACTAGCAAAGGAATTTAAAAATGCATCTATTACAGCTATAGATATATCTAAAGAAGCATTAGAAGTTGCTGAAAAAAACTTAAAAATACATAGTTGTTATAATCAAATCCAACTTAAGATGATCGATTATAAAAATATAAATTCCAAGTTTGATTTAATTGTATCTAATCCACCATACCTTACAAACGAACAGTTTAATAATGCTGATCCAGAAGTTAGAAATTTTGAGCCAAAATTAGCCTTAGTTGGAGGAGACGATGGTTTGAAATTTTACAGAGAATATTCAAAAAATATTAAAAATTTAATGAATAAAAGTGCTTATTTTATATGTGAAATTGGCATTAATCAGAGACAAGATTGTGAAGAAATTTTTGAAAATTCTGGATTATATTTGAATAAAATAGTTAATGATCTTCAAGGAATCGAGAGAATTCTAAGTTTTTCCAAGATATAAGTTGAAATAAATCAAATGAGCTGTATAGGTTAGTGAAATATTAATAATTTATTAAAAATTTTTAATTTCCAAACAGAATGTATAAAAAGAACGGTAGAACCGCTTATAAGAGTAATAGAAGAACCAGTTTTAAGAAGCCTGGTGGTTACAAAAATTTCAATAGTAGAAATAGAGGAAATGTATCCCAACAATATAACAAGTACTTAAAATTAGCTAAAGAAGCATCAAGATCAGGCGATAGAATTCAATCTGAATACTATTATCAATTTACTGATCACTACTACAGAATAATGGTTGAGCTAGGTATTAATATTGAAGAAAATATAAATTTTGATGAGCAAAAACAAAGCACTTCAAGTGAACAAACTTCAGATACTAATAATGAAACAGTTGAAGTAAATGATAATGATAAAGCAGAAGATGATTCCATCGAATCTATTCCATTTATAGCTGAACCATCTAAAGAAAAAAGAACAAGATCAACAAAATAGTTATTCATATAACACGCTTAAATGATCAGCGTATATCATTTTATATTCTTCTTTAAATCTTTCTAATTCCTTACCCTGAAGTATTTTTCCAGAAGGAAGTTTTAGTTTTAACGGATTTATATGTTTATTTTGATAAATAATTTCATAATGAAGATGAGGTCCTGTAGAATTTCCTGTACTACCTACATAGCCTATAACTTCACCTTGGTTTACTCTTACCCCTTTAGAAATACCTTTCTTATAATTTGACAAATGTGCATATGCCGTTTTATATCCATTATTATGCCTTATACGAATATATTTCCCATATCCTCCATTCCTTCCAACATATTCAACAATTCCATTCCCTCCAGCATAAATTGGTGTTCCTGTGGGTGCAGCAAAATCAACACCTTTATGCATTTTATTGAAACCTGAAATAGGATGTTTTCGCATACCATAATTTGATGAAATTCTTGCGCCATCTAATGGTGTCTTTAAAATTGATTTTTTAACATTTTTTCCCTCTCTGTTAAAATAATCAACATAACCATCATCTGTAATAAACTTAAAATATTCTAACTGTTTTCCATCAATTATTATCGAAGCATATTTAATATCGTTATATTCTAGTCTACCTGTTTCAACTATTTCATCAAATTCATAGGATATTGAAACAACTGTATCGACTCTAATATCTCTTTGAAAATCAAGATCAAAACTAAAAAGGCTTATAATTTTAACTAAAATATCTGATGATACGTCATTTTTAATACCGTCTGAAAATAATGATTCTGTAATTGTATACTCTTTAGATTCAATAAATGAATTTTTTGTTAATTCTATTATATTTAGATTTATTTTTTTATCTAAATTAACAGAGATAATAGTCTCATTGTTTTTAAAAAATTCAATTTTTTTTATTTCAGCAAAATTATTTTCAAACACACTTATAATTTCTCCAGTTTTAATTTTCTTTAAATCATAAGATTCTTCGATCTTACTAATGATTTCATAAATTTTTTTCTGCTTAAAGTTTAGATTTTCCAAAATAGAGACAAAAGTATCACCTTGTAAAATTTCAATTTTTTTCTCAACAAATTGTTCTTTATCAATATTTTTTTTTATATTAGGTGTTGCTACTTCTTCTTTTTTTTCTTGAATAATTTCTTTTTTATCTTCTACTATTTCCTTTTTTATAATTTCTTCCTCAAAAATATATTTCTCTGATATATTTAAGTATTCAGAAATAAACAAATAATATCCCGATGATATTAAAGAAATTAAAATTAGATATCTTAAAATTCTAAACACCTAAAAATATTTTGAATTAAAATATACAAGTGGTTTCAATTTTTCGTTAGATTGTAATTTCAATATCTTGCATATAAATATTATGTGATCACCTCTTTTGATTTTTTCTATTAGCTCACATTCAAGATTTGCTATACAATTTGGTATAATTACTGTTTTATTTTTCCCTTCAATAAATTTTATATCTTCTAAATTAGGCTCAGTTAAAGCAAAATTGTCAGATAATTTTTTTTGCTTACTAGATAGAATATTTATTGATAAAAATTTAGTTTTTGAAAACTTCTTTATTGATGACGAGTAATTACCTAAAGAAAACAGAACCATAGGAGGGTCAAGAGATAAAGAGTTAAATGAGTTAACAGTTTTCCCATAAATTGAATTATTATTTTTTACACATACAACAGTAATTCCTGTTGAAAACTTACCAAGTGTTTTTTTAAAATTATTAGTGTTTACTTTTTTCATAACCTTTTTTGCATATAAATAGAATCAACCCACTTATTTTTTTTAAAACCAGCTTTCTTTATAGTTCCAACATATTGAAATCCATTATTTTTATGTATTTTTATAGAAGCAAAATTATTTTTTCCACCAATCACTGCTATCAAATTTTTAATCTTAGGAATTTTTTTACATATTTTAACAAGTTCTTTTAGTATTTTATTACCATAACCATTATTAATTAAATCTGGATCAACATAGATTGAATGTTCATATGAAAATCTATACCCACTTTTTTCTCTAAATTTATTTACAAAGGCTAATCCAATAACTTCATTTTCTTCAATTGCTAAAATAAATGGTAATTTATTTTTTTTAATTTTTTTTAATAATAAATTAAATTTTAATTTAGATAATTTTTTTTCTTCAAAATTAGAGAATGAATTTTCAATAAAATAATTATAAATTGTTAGAGCTTTAGAGATTTCATTTTCTGTAAAATTGTTTTTTTTTACCCTCATTTATCTCCTAATAATAATATTCAATTGTATGAATAATTCTAAACTCTGAATATTATTTAATAAAAAATTGATCAATATGTTTATAATTTATTTACTTAATTAATGATTAAAAAAGGTTAAATTAAGTATAATTTAAAAATCTAATACAATCTTTCAATTATTGCTTTACCTTTAAAAGTCATTATATTTCAAATACTATATTTATATAAAATAAAACTTATTGGGTGTGTAGCTCAGCGGTAGAGCACTGCCTCGACACGGCAGGGGTCACAGGTTCAATCCCTGTCACACCCACCATAGAAATTTTAATAAATATTCTTGAAATTTAATAATATGATATATTTATAATGTATGTTCAAATGTTTACTAGTAGCCACTCTAATTGCTTCATTGATTTTCTTAATAATAGACGTAATTTGGCTAAGCTTTGCTACAAAATCTTTTTATAGACCCTTAATAGGTAATTTATTAGCTGATAAGCCTGTAATGTGGGCTGCTGCTCTTTTTTATATTTTATATGTCTTTGGTATGTCTTTGGTTGTAATTCAGCCTTGTGTTGAATCTGGTAACTTAATGAAAACATTGTACACTGGCTTCATATTTGGTTTGGTTGCCTATGGCACATATAACTTAACAAATATGGCAGTACTTAAAGGATGGTCACCAACTGTTACTTTCGTAGACATGTTCTGGGGTGGTTCATTAACAGCCGTATCAGCTACATCTGGATTATACTTAGCAAAAAAAATAGTACATTTTTAATTTAGTCGATCCATTCCAAATTTTAGCATTTTTATTAGTATAGGGTTTTGATTTATTTTTTTTTTATATTTTTTTATAAAAGTATTAATTTTATTATTACACAAATCAGTAACTTGTTTTTCACCAATTAATTTTAGTAAGGTACTTTTTCCTTGCTCAACATCTTTACCTGGTGTTTTCCCAATTTTCTTAAAAGTTCCAATTTCATCGATTAAGTCATCTATAATTTGAAATATTAAACCAAATAACATTCCATAATCTTTTGCAAATTGAATTTCTATTTTACTTTTATCTTTTAATATAAAGGGTGCAGCAAAAGAGAATTCAAATAACTTGCCAGTTTTTCTAGAATACATATCTAAAATTATATTTTTAGATAACTTTTTATTTTCATATTCTAAATCTAAAGCTTGACCAAGAGCTAATCCTTTATGTCCAATACACAAAGAAAGATAATTTATTAAATTTAATCTAGAAATAACATTTTTATTTTTAAAATTACCTGAGATCAATTCAAACGCTAAATCATGTAAAGCATCACCAGCTAATATTGCAGTAGCTTCACTAAATTTTTTATGAGTACTTAATTTACCTCTTCTGTAATCATCATCATCCATTGATGGTAAATCATCGTGAATTAAGGAATACGAATGTATACATTCAATACATGAGGCTATGATAAAGGCATCATTTGATGAAATTTTTGCTATTTTTGCAGACTCCATTACTAAAAATGGCCTTATTCTTTTTCCTCCATTCATAGAGCCATAAAAGATTGCATTTGATAAACTTGATTTGTCTAGCTTATTTTTTAAAAGTTTTTTAAATTTAATATCAAACTTTCTTTTATTTGCATTTATTAACGTATTTAAGTTCATAGATAACAATTTATATTTGTTTTAATTTCTAAATTATTTAATACAAATATGCGAATGTATTTATGAGAATCGAAGAAGAAATTAAACTTGACTACTCAGATGTCCTTTTTAGACCAAAGAGAAGTACTTTAAAAAGTAGGAAAGATGTTGATTTGAATAGAAAATATACTTTTAAACACTCAAGATCATCATGGAAAGGAATTCCAATAATAGCCTCTAATATGGATGGTGTTGGTGAAATAGATGTTGCAAAAAAACTAAGTTCTCACAAACTAATGACTGCTTTAACAAAACAACATGACATTAATCAAATAGGAACTATTTATAAAAGAAATATTTACTTTGATTCAATTGCCCTTAGTTGCGGCACAAGTAAAGACAGTTACAATAGGTTAAATTCAATTATAAAAAAATATCCAAAATTTAAATTTATATGTATTGATGTTGCAAATGGTTATTCAGAAAATTTTAGTAATTTTGTTTCAGAAGTAAGAAAAAAATATCCAAAAAAAACTATTATTGCAGGTAATGTTGTTACTGCAGATATGACTCAAGAATTAGTATTAAGTGGGGCAGATATTGTTAAAGTTGGTATCGGTCCTGGAAGTGTATGTACCACTAGAATACAAACAGGAGTAGGGTATCCACAACTTAGTGCTGTAATGGAATGTGCTGACGCAGCACATGGATTAGGAGCGCATATTATCGCTGATGGAGGATGTACTTGTCCTGGTGATGTTGCAAAAGGATTTGGTGCTGGTGCAGACTTTGTTATGCTTGGCGGAATGTTAGCAGGTCATAAGGAAGGTGGTGGTGATATAATTGAGGAAAATGGAACTAAATTTATCGAGTTTTATGGATCAAGTTCTGAAGAAGCAAATGAGAAACATTATGGTGGTCTTGCAAACTATAGATCATCTGAAGGTAAAAAAGTTAAAATACAAATGAAGAATTCGCTAGATAATACAATTAGAGATATTCTTGGAGGTGTAAGAAGTAGTTGTACTTACGTTGGCGCTTCATCATTGAAGCAGCTTAGTAAGTGTACTACATTTGTAAGGGTAAATAATCAGTATAATGACACTTTTGGGAAAGTGTAAATTAGTAACCTATTGCCATACCATCCTTTCGTGGATCTGATCCTCCAATAAGTACTCCATTTTTTCTATCTATTTTTATACATTGACCACCGCCAATAGCATTTTTATTTATTTTAACTTTATGACCAATATTTCGTAATTTTTTTACAATTTTATTATCTAATGAATTTTCAACATTTAAAATGCCATTAAGAGCAAATGCTCGAGGTAAATCTAAACCTTCTTGTACTGACATATCGTAGTCGATTATATTCTGAATCAAATGAGATTGACCAATTGGTTGATATTGCCCTCCCATTACTCCATAAGAATACAAGGTCTCATCCTTCTTATTAGTTATTAGGCCAGGGATTATTGTATGAAGTGGTCTTTTTTGACTATCAATCGAGTTTGGGTGACCATCTTCTAATCTGAAATTTACACCTCTATTTTGAAAAAGAATTCCAGTTCTATTACTTGTAATTCCACTTCCAAAACCATGACAAATTGAATTAATAAAAGATACTGAATTCAAATCTTTATCTACAACACTTAAATATATTGTTTCAGGGTGAGAAGTTACATAGCCTTTTTTTGAAGAATAAATTTTATTTTTATTTATTCTTGAACATAAAGAGCTTATATATTCATTACTTAAATAATCTTTTATATTTATATTATTAAAATTAGGATCACCAAATATTGTTTCCTTAACCTCAAAACATATTTTTGAAATTTCAGCTTGAAGATGGTATCTTTCAAAACTTGAAGGATGGTATTTTTTGATATTTAATTTCTCCGTCATTGCCATCATCATCAAAACAACTAATCCAGGACTATTTAAGGGGCATTGATGTATTTTTAAATTTTTATATGAATTTGTTATTGTTTTTGAAAATAGCGTTTTTTGATTATAGAAATCTTCTTCTGTATGCAGTCCTCCAAGTTTATTTAGTGTCTTAACCATGTCTTCAGTTATTTCACTTTGATAAAATCCTTTAATTTTATTTTTTGAGATGATTCTTAAAGTATTTGCTAAAGGAATATTCTTAAAAACTTCACCGTAACTATAACTATGATTTGCATTTAAAAATAATCTTTTAGAATTAGAATTTTTTTTAAGTTTTTTTTCATTCTCTTTCCATGCAATAGCTTCAACTTCATGAACAGGAAATCCTTTTCTAGCAAAATTTTCTGCACCATTTAAAACTTCATTAAAATCAATTCTTCCAAATTTTTCATGCATAGAACACCATGCATGAACTGCTCCAGGAATAGTAACTGAATGTGGACTTGTTAAACCAATATTTTTTATTTTATTATCTTTATAAAACTGTAAATTTGCTTTTTTAGGAGCAATTCCAGATCCGTTTACAGCAATTGGTTTTTTCCCATTCATCGAAATAATTGCAAAACAATCCCCACCAATACCTGTTGCGCTTGGACATACTACAGCTTGAACAGCTGAAGCGGCGATAGCAGCATCAACAGCATTTCCACCTTTTTGAAGTACATTAATAGCCACCATGGAACTTAATGGATTTGATGTTGCCACCATACCATTTTGAGCTAAAACATTAGATCTTCCTGGATAAGATAACTTTCTCATATTAATTCAGACAATATATGTTTGACAAAACAAATCCCAGAATTTAAAGCGCTTTTTATGAAAGTTAAATGTTCATTAAAAACTGCCAAAACTAGAGATAAAGATTGTAAAGTCGTTCGTAGAAAAGGTAGGATTTATGTAATTAATAAAAAAAATCCAAGAATGAAGGCCAGACAGGGATAATTAATTTTCTGCTATATATTTCTCAGCCTCTAAAGCAGCCATACAGCCCATACCGGCAGCAGTTACAGCCTGCCTATAAATTTTATCTTTTACATCACCTGCTGCAAAGACTCCCCTAATACTTGTTTCAGTACTATCAGGTTTAGTGATTATATAATTTTCCTCATCCATTTTTAACTTATCTATAAAAAGTGAAGTAGCGGGATCATGTCCTATAGCTATAAAAGCACCATTTACATCTATAGTTGTTTTGGTACCATCTAGTATGTTCTCTAAAACAATTTTTTTTAATGTATTTGGATTTTCTTCTCCAACGAACTCAGAAACCTTACTATTCCAAATTACTTCAATTTTTTTATTGTTAAATAGTCTTTCTTGTAAAATTTTTTCAGCTCGTAAACTATCTCTTCTATGGATTAACAAAACCTTTGAAGCAAATTTAGTCAAAAACATTGCTTCCTCTACTGCACTATTACCTCCACCAATCACTGCTACTTGCTGATCTTTGAAGAAAAACCCATCACAAGTTGCACAAGCAGAAATACCAAATCCTTTAAATTTTTTTTCACTTTCTAAATTAAGCCATCTAGCTTGAGCGCCTGTTGCAATAATTATCGATTTGGATACAAATTCTTTGCCTGACTCAGTTTTGGAAGTAAATGGATTTTTTTCAAAATCAACTGAAGTTACAATATCATTATGAAAGATAGTTCCTACTTTTACTGCTTGCTCTTTCATTTGTTCCATAAGCCAAGGACCCTGAATTACATTTTCGAATCCTGGGTAGTTTTCTACATCGGTAGTGATGGTTAGCTGACCTCCTGGTTCTAAACCTGAAACTAAATGCGGTTTTAAATTTGCTCTAGCTGCGTAGATTGCAGCAGTATAGCCTGCTGGTCCAGAGCCAATAATTAAGACATCATTTTCTATTTTTTCAGTCATATAATTTAATTAATAATTTAAACACTTTTTTCAACTGGCCAATCTGTATTGAAAGTAACATAATTTATTTGAATACATCTTCTTTCTTTTTGAATTTCTTTTAATTCAAGTCCATGCCAAGTATCATCCCCTGAAGAAAAAAAATAACCACTATTATGAACATAATCAATTGTTTTTACTAATTTAAAATTTTTATCGTAAAGGTCGGTACCCAAAGTTGACGCTTCATTATATGGGTTTGCCCAAACCATCATAGTCATCAATTTTTCTGAAATATCTTTGTGTGGTTTTAACCAAAATCCTTTTTTATCTCCAATTACTTCTAATCTGACGTATGAATTTGATAAATCTTTATCGATTATTTTCGATATTTTATTTACCATTTCTTTGCTTTGTAAAGACTGAATTAATTTTGTTAGATATGGAAAATTTTGACAATTATTTTTTGTTATAAAAAGTCTTAATTTACCATCAACTCCCTGTCCTGTATGATCGGCAGCTCTTGTCCCATCGTACATTCTGTCTCCTGACGGAATATTACTATAGGAAATTTCATCTAATGCTCCTTCTTCTAAACAATTACTGAATACCCAGTGATTAAAGGGAAAATCTGCATGAGTTAGGTTCTCAAGATTCATTTTTCCTTTCTATAATTCTTTTTTTTATAATTCCAGCAATTCTTTTGCTTTCCTCTAGTTTTGTATATGTCCAATTTTCTAATTTATCTAAAGTATTAAAATCTCTTGTTATATTCATTTTTTTAAACTCTTCATGAAATCTTTTAAATCTTTTACTTTTTCTCTTCATTGGTAATTGATAAACATAAATTGGATTACCAGATATACTTGCTTCAGAAATCATAGAGGTTGAGTCAGAAGTAATAATAAAATAACTGGAGTTATAAATAGCAAATTCGTATGGATTCTTTCCTTCTCCAAGCCATAATGTAGACATAGTACTCAATTCTTTTTTTAAAATATGCTTAATTTCTTTATTTGTCCTTCTCGAGGTAAGAATTAAAATTTCATTATTATGAGACTTTAATTTTTTTATTCTTTTACAAAGATCTAAAGCATTTTCTTTTGAGAAATTATAGTGATTATTTTCACCTCCAATAATACATGTGATCAAATTTTTTGTATTAATTTCATAATGATTTTTTAAATTATTAAGTTGTTTAAAATGATGTATTGCACCCGAAGAATTAATTATATTGTCACCATATATGCCATCATGATTTGGAGCTATAACATAAGAAAAGTTTTTTGAAGAAATTTTTGGGTTTTGAATATGAATATTAATAATATTTGGATATTTTCTTTTAAGATAGATTGATAGGTAAACACTTTTTCTTCCACAACTGATAACTAAATCAGGTATCTCGTCTACTGGTAACTTATTTTTAAATATCCAATTAAAAATAGGAAGTATCCCAGGCTGTAATTTATTCCAAGGAAAAATTATTTCAGTTTTAATTTGCTTTACATTTTCACTAAATTCATTTGCCAGACCATTAGTCTGACTTATCATTCCTTGTGAACCATCAGTTAATGACCAAATTTTAGGATTGTATATATTCAAATGTATTTTATTGATAATATTGTGTAACTTTTTAAACCTTTTGGACTATTGATTTCAACATTGTCTTCTACTGTTTTACCAATCAAACCTCTTGCTAAAGGGCTAGTAATTGAAAGTTTTTTATTTTCAATATCTGATTCATATTCCCCAACAATTTGATATTGTTGTTTTTCTCCACTTTCATCATCTTCTATTTCAACTGTTGCACCAAATTTAATATCCTCACCTTCAACAGATTTAACATCTATTACTTCTGCTTTACTAATAGCACTCTCTAAATCTATAATTCTTCCTTCAATTAAACTTTGTTGTTCTTTAGCATATTGATATTCTGCATTTTCAGATAAATCACCGTGGCTTCTAGCCTCGGCAATTGCTTCAATAATTTTTGGCCTATCTTCAGAGGTTAATTTTTTTAATTCACGTTGTAATTTTGTATAACCCTCAGCAGTCATAGGAATTTTATTCATAAACTCATGATGATTTATTTACTTTTTATAGTCAATAAAATTAATTTATAGTTTGAAGACTTTTTATTGTGAATTCCTGAGTTTTCATATGTTCAATAGCATCTACAGCAACTTTTGCTCCTGCTATTGTCGTATAATATGGAATATTATACATTAAGGATGTCCTTCTAATACTATAGCTATCTCTAATAGATGATTGAGTTTTTGTCGTATTAATTACTAGTTGAATTTCATTATTAATTAATGAGTCAACTACATGAGGATTACCTTCTTTTACTTTATTTACTATTTTTGTATTGATGTTATTAGAATTTAAGTATTCAGCAGTTCCTTTAGTTGCAAGTAGATTAAAATCTAATTCTTTTAACTTTTGAGCAATCTTAATAATGAACTTTTTATTATCATTATCTATTGAGATAAATACTGTCCCTTTAGATGGAAGGATATTACCACATGCTATTTGGCTTTTTATGTAGGAAGATAAAAAGGTTTCATCTATTCCCATAACTTCTCCTGTAGATTTCATTTCAGGACCTAATATTAGATCAACTCCATCAAATTTATTGAATGGAAAAACAGATTCTTTTACATTAAAGTTTTTTAATTCATTAATTTTGTAATCGTTCAATATTGAATTAAGATTTTCGCCAACCATTA
This sequence comes from uncultured Alphaproteobacteria bacterium, assembly GCA_902537325.1. Lineage (GTDB taxonomy): Bacteria > Pseudomonadota > Alphaproteobacteria > HIMB59 > CACPNW01. The sequence goes on from CACBAT010000001.1 coordinate 80,080, forward strand.
CTTTAGCTGCAATTTTTGCGATTGGAATACCTTTTGATTTGGCCACAAATGGTATAGTTCTGCTGGCTCTTGGATTTACTTCTAAAACATATATTTTTTTATCTTTAATTGCTAATTGAGTATTCATTAATCCCACAACATTAATTTCATTGGCAATTTTTGATACCCATTCAATTATTTTATTCTGAGTTTCTTTACTAACTGAATAGGGAGGTAAGGAACAAGCACTATCTCCAGAGTGAATTCCTGCCTCTTCGATGTGTTCCATAATCCCAGCTACAAATATTTCTCCATTTTTATCTCTAATTATATCTACATCTATTTCTTTGGCATTCTCAAGATACTCATCAATTAAAATTACATTATTTGAAGAAACTTCAAGAGCTTCATTAGAAAATGATTCTAAATTATCTTTATCGTATGCGATTTGCATAGCTCTTCCTCCAAGTACATAAGAAGGTCTAACTAAAACTGGATATCCAATTTCTTCAGCTTTTTCTAAAGTTTGAGATACTGTATTTGCAAAAGCATTTTTTGGTTGAGCAATTTTTAGTTTCATTAATATTTCACTGAATCTATCTCTATCTTCAGCCAAATCTATTGCTTCAGTTGAAGTTCCTATAACTTTTATACCAGCTTCTTCTATTTCTTTTGCAATTTTTAAAGGAGTTTGTCCTCCAAACTGAACTAACACACCAAGAACATTTCCATTACTTTTTTCTTTATTGTAAATTTCAATAACACTTTCAGCTGAAAGTGGCTCAAAATAAAGTCTATCAGCAGTATCATAGTCAGTTGAAACCGTCTCGGGGTTACAATTTATCATTATTGTTTCAATGCCTTTTTCTTTCAATGCATAGACAGCATGTACACAGCAATAATCAAACTCAATTCCTTGACCTATTCTATTAGGGCCACCTCCAAGGATTATTACTTTGTCTTTTGATGTAGGATTAGCTTCACAGAATTTAGTATTTTCAAAATCCCAGTCATAAGTAGAATAAAGATAAGGAGTTTTAGAGCTAAATTCACCAGCACAAGTATCTACAAGCCTGAAGACGGGATTAATATCACTATTATTTCTAAATTCTCTTAATACATTTTCCTTAATATTTAATATTGATGAAATTTTAGTATCTGAATAGCCTATTTTCTTTGCATATAATATTATCTCTTTCTTGAGGCCTTTATCTTTTAAGATTTCTTCAAAATTAATTATTCTTTTAATTTGATATAAAAACCATTTGTCATATTTTGTAATTTTATTGATTTCATCAACTGATAGTCCAATCCTAAGAGCTTCACCTACAACTAATAAGCGTTGAGAAGATTGTATTTTAAGTTCACTCAAAATTGAATTTTTATCATTTGAACGTAGTTTTGGTTTATCAAAACCAGTTAGACCATACTCAAGGGAATTAAACCCCTTTTGGATTGATTCATTAAAAGATCTACCTATGCTCATTGCCTCACCAACAGATTTCATGGATGTCGTTAAGTCAGAATTAGCACCAACAAATTTTTCAAAAGTAAATCTTGGAATTTTAGTTACAACATAATCAATAGTTGGTTCAAAACTTGCCGGTGTTGTCGTAGTAATATCGTTTTCAAGTTCATCCAAAGTATAACCTACGGCTAATTTTGCAGCAATTTTTGCTATTGGAAAACCTGTAGCCTTTGATGCTAACGCAGATGATCTACTAACTCTTGGATTCATTTCAATTACATTAATTTCTCCATCTTCAGGATTTATTGCAAATTGAACATTTGATCCGCCAGTATCTACTCCTATTTTTCTGAGAACCTTAATGCTAGCATTCCTTAAAATTTGATATTCTTTATCAGTTAATGTTAAGGATGGAGCTACTGTAATGCTATCTCCAGTATGAACACCCATTGGATCAACATTTTCAATTGAGCAAACAATAATACAATTATCTTTATTATCTCTAACAACCTCCATCTCAAATTCTTTCCAACCTGAAACAGATTTTTCAATAAGTATCTGATTTGTTGGGCTAGCATTTAAACCTCTATTACATAAATCAATAAAACCCTCATCATCATAGGCTACACCGCCTCCGGTACCACCAAGTGTAAAACTTGGTCTTATGACAAGAGGTAAATTTAATTCATTTTTTACTCTTTTTGATTCTTCAATAGTGTTAACCACGTAACTTTTAGGACAGCTTAGACCAATTTCATTCATAGCATCTTTAAATTTTTGCCTATCCTCAGCTAATTCTATTGCTGTTGGATTAGCTCCAATCATTTTTACTCCGTGTTTTTCAAGTATACGATTATTAAATAATTCCATTGAAACGTTTAAAGCAGTTTGCCCTCCCATAGTTGGCAGAAGAGCATCTGGTTTTTCGATTTCGATTATTTTTTGTACAAATTCTTTAGTTATAGGTTCAATATAAGTTTGATCGGCTAATTCTGGATCAGTCATTATTGTTGCAGGATTTGAATTAATTAACACAATTTTGTAGCCTTCATCTTTGAGAGACTTACATGCCTGAGCACCCGAGTAATCAAATTCACAAGCTTGACCAATAACTATTGGACCTGCACCTACTATTAATATTTTATTTATGTCAGTTCTTTTTGGCATTTTGTTCAATAAGTTTATAAAATTCTTCAAACAAATAATGACTATCATGTGGACCAGGTGACGCCTCTGGGTGATATTGAACACTAAATACTGGTAAATGCTTATGTCTTAAACCTTCATTAGTCCCGTCAAATAGTGAAACATGAGTTTCAATTATATCTTTGCCAAAACTATCTCTATCAACTTCAAAGCCGTGATTTTGTGAAGTAATTTCTACAATGCCTGTTTCAAGATTTTTTACAGGATGGTTTGAACCTCTGTGACCCTGAAACATTTTTTTAGTTTTTGCATTTAATGCCAATCCTAAAATTTGATGCCCTAAACATATTCCAAATATTGGAATATTATCATCAATTAATTTTTTAATCACATCAACTATTTTACTACCTGTGGCATAAGGATCACCAGGGCCATTTGATAAAAAAATTCCCGAAGGATTAGTTTCTATTATTTCTTCGTAGCTAGAAAATAAGTTTAATACTGTTGGGTTAAGATTAAATTCATTTAGATTTCTTAAAATATTATTTTTGATACCAAAGTCTAAGCAAGTGACATTATATTTAAATTGGCTTTTAATTGATTTATCACTTTTCCATATTCCTTTTTTCCAATTATAGTTTTCCTCTGTCGATACAATCTCCGCCAAATCTAAATTTTTAAGACCTTTCCACTCATTTATTTGAGTTTTAAGTTTTTCAATTTTATTTTCATCTTCTCCAAAGTGAATAATTGCGGCCTTCTTAGCCCCCTCAACAGATAATTTTTTAGTTAAGTATCTAGTATCAATTCCAAAAATACATGGAATTTTGTTTTTTAAAAAATATGTATTTAAGTCATTTTCTGCTCTCCAATTTGAATACTCTGATAATGGCTGATTTATTACACAACCATCAGCATAGATTTTTTTTGATTCTTGATCTTCTTGATTTGTACCTACAATTCCAACATGTGGAAAAGTAAATGTAATTATTTGTTTTGTATATGAGGGATCAGATAATGCTTCTTGATAGCCTGTTTGAGAGGTATTAAAACAAAGCTCACCTACAGCAGCTTTTTTTTCTCCTAATCCGTAACCCCATAAGATTTCACCATTTTCTAATACAAGAGCTGCAGTTTTATTGTGTATATGTGGTTCTTTTTTTAAAACTTCCATTATATTTAGATGAAGCAAAATGATAGTTAGTAGGCATTTATAACAATGTAGTCAAGGATTAGTTGAATTTAAAAAGAAGAATTATATTATTAAATTAAATTTATTAGAAAGTGAAAAAATATGAGCTTAAAGGATAAAATTGAAAGTAATTATAACAATTCTATCAAAGAAAAAGATAGTAATTCCATCAATACTTTAAGATTAATAAAGAGCGCTATTAAAGATAAGGAAATTTCTCTTAGAGGTAAGCAAGACTCTTTGACCGATTCTGATATTTTAAGTTTACTTCAAAGTTTAGTAAAACAAAGAAAAGATTCAATAGAAGCTTTTGAAAAAGCGAATCGGAATGATCTTATTGAAAATGAACTAAATGAAATCAAAGTAATAGAAATGTTTTTACCAAAACAAATGGACGAAGATGAAACAATATTGATCATAAAGAATATAATTCAAGAAAATAATTATACATCAATCAAAGAAATGGGTGCACTTATGAAAATAATTAAGGAAAAATATACTGGAAAAATAGATATGGGCTTAGTTGGAAAAATAGCTAAATCTTTATTGGGCAATTGATGTCATTTTCAAAAAATGATCTTGAATTAATAAAATCAAAAATTCTTCTTTCACAAGAAATTGAAAAAAAAACAAAAGTAATAAAAAAAGGAAAGGATAGTTGGTGTTGTTGTCCTTTTCATGATGAAAAAACTCCATCTTGCAAAATAAATGATGATTTAGGTTCCTATTATTGTTTTGGATGTGGAGCTAAAGGAGATATATTTACAATATACACAGAACTTTATAATTTTTCATTCCCTGAAGCAGTAAAAGAATTAGCTCAAAGAGTTGGTATTAGAATACACGATAATTTTGATTCAAATATTAATAAAAAAAATGATAAAATTTATAAAATTTTAGAAATTTCGACAAAATGGTTTCAGGATAATCTACAGTCAAATAAAGATTGTCAAAGATATTTAAATAAAAGAAATTTATCAAATGAGACTATTAAATATTTTAAGTTAGGATTTTCTTCTAGTTCAAAACAAACTCTTTATCAATTTCTAAAAGAACAAGGTTTTGAAGATAAAGAGCTTCTTGAAAGCAATGTAGTAAAGCTAGATAAAAATAATAAGATACGTGATTTTTTTTATAATAGACTAATTTTTCCAATTATAAATGAATATGGAAAAATTGTTGGATTTGGTGGTAGAGTATTAGACAATTCAAATCCTAAATATATCAATTCGCCTGAAAGTGATTTTTTTAAAAAAAGAAATATTTTGTATAATCTTTTCAACGCTAAACAAACCATAAGATCAAAAAAAAATATGTTAATTTGTGAAGGTTATATGGACGTAATAAGTTTGTATGACAAAAATATTAAAACAGCTGTTGCTCCACTTGGAACTTCTTTAACAGACAGTCATCTTTTATTATCATGGAAATATGTAAATAAACCAACATTGATGTTTGATGGAGATACATCAGGTTTAAAAGCTTCTTTTAAAAGTGCTATAATGTCGTTACCTTACTTAACTCCTTCAAAATTATTACAATTTATTATTTTACCAAATGAATATGATCCTGATACTTTCATAAATGAATATTCTTTAAGCAAATTTGCAACATATTTAAAAAACCCACTTTCACTTGTAAATTTCATTTTTCAGGAATCATCAAAATCAATTGATTTACAAAAATCTGATAACAAAGTTATTTTTGATAACTATATTGATGAATTAGTTAGCAATATAAAAGATAGTAAAATAAGATATTTTTACAAAAATGAGTTTAAATCTTTATTTTTTCAAAAAATAAAATCATTTTCTAGTAAAAAACAAACTATAAAAATTATTCCAAAAACGATTTCATTAAAAGATAAACAAATTTACTCTTTTCTTAGAGCCTATTTAAATCATTTGAAATTACGAAAAAAGATCTATTCACTATTGATAGCTTCAGAATTACTAAATAATGAACAAACTGAATTCTTAAATTTTATTCACAAATCTGATTTTTTTGAGGTTGATGTAGATAATATTAATACCGTTAAATTTCCAAATAAAGTATCTGAAATTTACCAAAAAACAAAGGATAATAGTATATCTCAACTTTTCCCCTATGTACGCTTAGATTATGGTTCTGAGGAGGTTATAAAAGAAATAAAAGAATCCATAAATAATTTGAAGACAAGACTTTCAAATTTGAAAAAAATAAATAAAAGCCTAGATAATATAAATACTGATTCTTCTTCAATGACTTGGGATGAGTTAAAAAATATCACTTTTAACCTTCACAACAATGAAGAATTATTAAAATAAAGTTATGGCAAAAAAGAAGAAAAAAACTGTAAAGAAAAAAACAACAGCATCCAAAAAGAAAAATTCAGTTAAAAGAAAATTAGCTAAGAAGAAATCAATTTCCAAATCTTCTAAAGCACCTAAATCAAAAATTTTAAAAAAAACTAAGAAAACTAAAAAAACTATTTCAAAAAAAGTATCTAAGAAAGTTTTAACTACACCTTCACAAAAAGATAAGCCAAAAAAAATTCCAAAAGCAATCTCAGGCTTTGATGAAAAAATAAAAGAAATATTTGCCAAGTTAATTAACAAACACAAAATTGATGGAATATATACTCAAAAAATAATCGAAAAAGCTATTCCTAAAAAATTCAGGCTTGAAGAAAACATAAAAAAATTTACTGATCTAATAACTTCCAATAATATAAAGATTCATTCTGAGGAAGAGGCAAAAGAATTAATAACTCTAGCAAAAGAACAAACTGCAAAATCTGAAGAAGGCAGTGATAAACAAGAAAAAAAACAAACAGGCAAAACTGATGATCCAGTAAGACTATACTTAAGAGACATGGGTGCAGTAGAGCTTTTAAGTAGAGAAGGCGAAATAGCTATTGCTAAAAGAATTGAAGCTGGAAGAGAAAAAATGATTGGTGCAATTTGTGAAAGTCCAATGACGATTAGATCAATTATCAATTGGAAAGATGCAATTAAAGATGGAACGATGTTGTTAAGGGATATCGTAGATTTAGAAGCTACATATGATATGTCAGATATTTCAGACTCTAAGTTAGAAGATACACTTAAACTAATAGAAAGTGGAGGAGATGAAGAAAACAATAAAAAAAACAAAGAAGCAGAAAATAATAATGAAGAAAAAGTTGATAATGATCAACAACAGGAAGAAGATGAAGATGATAGTTTAAATGTTTCACTCGCAGCTATGGAAGAAAAATTGAAACCCAAAGTATTAAATGACTTTAACGATATAACAAAATTATTCAAAAAACTTCAAAAACATAGCCAAGAACTAATAAATGCTGACAAAAAAAATGAAAAAAACTTTATTTCTTTAGAAAAGAAATACCTAAAAGTACAAAAAGAAATGGTTTCAGCTATGAAAGCAGTTCATTTTAATTCAACTACTATTGAGGCTCTTATGGAAGCTTTATATGAATTAAATAAAAAACTTCTTTTACGTGAAGGTAAAATGTTACGTTTGGCAACTAGCTCTGGAGTAAAAAGAGAGGATTTTGTATCTCAATACCTTAATTTTAATTTTGAAAAAAACTGGATACAAAGTCTTTTAGCAACTAAAGATAAAAATTGGGAAAAATTTATTAATAGAAATCATATTGAAATAAACAAAAATATTGAAGAGATTAAAGAAATTCAAGCAGCATCAGAACTGCCTTTAACCGAGTTTAGAAGAATAGTTGGCACAGTACAACAAGGAGAGAGATCAGCAAATAGAGCAAAGAAAGAAATGATAGAATCTAATTTAAGACTTGTTATTTCAATTGCAAAAAAATACACAAATAGAGGCCTTCAATTTTTAGATTTGATTCAAGAAGGCAATATTGGCCTTATGAAAGCAGTTGATAAATTTGAATACAGAAGAGGTTATAAATTTTCTACCTACGCCACCTGGTGGATTAGACAGGCAATAACAAGATCAATTGCTGATCAAGCTAGAACAATTAGAATACCAGTTCATATGATTGAAACAATAAATAAAATTGTCAGAACAACAAGACAAATCATGTCCGAGATCGGCAGAGAGCCAACACCTAATGAATTAGCAGATAGATTGCACATGCCTCTAGATAAAGTAAAAAAAGTACTTAAAATTGCAAAAGAACCTATTAGTTTAGAAACTCCTGTCGGAGACGAAGAAGATAGTTCTTTAGGAGATTTTATTGAAGATAAAAATGCACTTATACCAATAGATGCTGCAGTTAAAAGTTCTCTTAGAGATACTACAACAAGAATATTATCCTCTTTGACACCTAGAGAAGAAAGAGTTCTAAGAATGCGTTTCGGTATTGGTATGAATAGTGACCATACTTTAGAGGAAGTCGGCCAGCAATTTAGCGTTACAAGAGAAAGAATAAGACAAATAGAGGCTAAAGCCTTACGAAAATTAAAGCACCCCACTAGAGCAAGAAAGTTAAAAACATTTCTTGACGAATAATGAAGCTTACGCTTCTTGGAACTGGATGCCCATCTATTGATTATAAAAGGTGTGGTTCGGCAAACTTAATTTGGTCAAAAAAAACTAAAATCCTAATTGATTGTGGTTCTGGCGTAACACAAAGATTAAATCAAAGTGGACATTCTTCAACAGAAATTGATGCTTTATTGCTTACGCATTTGCACACAGATCATGTAATAGATCTATATCAACTCATTATATCATCTTGGCACTCGGATAGACATTCAATTTGGAAAATATATGGTCCAAAAGGAACAAAAAAATTTGTTGATCAAATTTTTTTAGCATGGAAGGATGAACGTAATTTAAGAATTTCTTATGAAAAAAGAAAATCAATAAAAGCTCTCAAATATAAAGTTTTTGAATTTAATAAAACAGGTTCAATAAATATAAAAGATATAAAGTTTAAATATTTCGAAGTAGATCATAAGCCAGTACCATTTGCTTATGGCTTTTCATTTTATAATAAAAGGAAGAAATTAACTATAAGTGGTGATACAAGACCATGTGAGAGTTTAATGCAAAATGCACAGAACTCAGATGTTTTACTTCATGAAGTTTTTATAGAATACGAAATGAATAAAACGTCAAAACTTAGAACTAAAAAAACATTACATAATGTCAAAGAATATCACACCCCAAGTAATCTTGTTGGTAAAGTAGCTAAATTAACAAATTGTAAAAAACTTGTTTTAACACATTTTGTCCCAACAAGATTTAATGTTTCAAAATTAAAGAAAATTGTTAAAAAAGATTTTGGCAAAGATCCTATAATTGGAGAAGATTTATTAACAATCAATATCTAGCCAACTTTATTTAAAAATTTTTCAAACTCATCATCTTTTATTTCAACTATATTCGATGGAGTTGGAAATTTTTTAGTGTTTACGTCTTTAATAAAACTTTTAAGTCCTTCTATTGTATCATCTAATAGCTTCTCATAGGATCTATTTGTATCCTTAAATACTTTTGCGTGACGAGGCACTTTATCAGTATTAGTACCTATAACATCTTGAATAAATAAAAACTCAACATCACATTTAGGACCACTTCCCATAGACAATGTTAATAAATTAACTTTTTTTGTAATAATTTCTGCAACTCTATCAGGCACACATTCTACTTCCAGACCAATTGCACCTGCTTGATCGTATGCCAAAGCATCTTGATAAACTTTGTAGGCAGATATAGAATCTTTTCCTACTGCTTTAAAACCACCAGTCCATGTACTTTTATAAGGTATTAAGCCTATATGACTGACAGCTGGCAATCCTTCATTTCGAAGAGCTTCTATATATTTTGGGCTATTACCGCAATAAACTGCATCGGCCCCATTTTCCCTTGCAATAAGAGCAGCATCAATTGCTTTATCTGGAGAAGACAATTGACCAAGGCCATAAACCATAAATGTATTTGGTGCTGCATCACGAATATCTTTAATATGTGCATCCCTAAACCATCTATTTGTAGGCACACCTGTTCTTAATGTATCTTTTTTAAATGAAACAATTTGAATATCTATACCAGCTTGTTCAGCTGCATATGCTTCTAAAGCATTAGTTACATATAGTTCTGTTAATTTAACTTTTCCTTTTTTATCAAATAAATCTTTAACTGTAAGTTTTGACATTAATTATATTTGGGTAAGTAATTCCCGTGTGCTTCAATTAACCTATCAACCATTGCATATATTTCATCAATAGATAAATTTGCACCAGTGAGTGGGTCAAGCATTGCAGCATGATAGATGTGCTCTTTTTTATTTGTTAATGCAGCTTCAGCAGTCAATATTTGAACATTTATATTAGTTCTCATTAAAGCTGCTAAATGCTCTGGTAAGCGACCAGTTTTTTGCGGTTGATTACCTTTTGAATTAATTAAACAAGGAACTTCGACACAGCAATTTGATGGTAAATTATCAATATATCCATCATTCATCACATTACCATTAATTGTTACTTCATTGTTGTTTGTTACAGCATCCATTATGTATGATGCATATTCCTTACCTCTTTTTAGAGGTTGATTATGTATGGGTGTCATATCTTTTTCCAAGTCATCCCAAAGCTTGATATTATTTTCACATCTATCAATGTATTCTTCTATGGGAATTTTATATTGATCAATTAAATCTTGTCTGTTCTGCTTTATGAACCATGGAACGTATTCAGCAAAATGTTCGCTAGACTCTGTAACAAAATAACCAAATCGTCTTAAAATTTCGTATCTTACTTTTTCATGTAGGACTTTATCTGATTCACTATCTTTACCTATACTTCTAGTTGATGTTATTTTATCACTAACAATATCATCAGCTAATTTTTTTAATTTTGGGTAAAGATCTTCTCCACCATTGCCATTCTTTTTTGTAAACTTTTTATAGAAAGCCATGTGGTTAATTCCAGCACATAGATAATCAATATCCTCAATTTTTTCATTTAAATCTCTCGCGAGCATTTCTGCAGTTCCTTGTACAGAATGACAAAGTCCTATTGATTTAATTCCAGGGCAAGCATTATTTATTGCTATCATATTTGAACACATTGGGTTTACATATTGTAACCATATAGAATTTGGACAAAGATCCATTATGTCTTTACCAATATCTACTAAAACGGGAATCGTTCTTAGACCCCTCATAATTCCACCAATACCAAGGGTATCAGCTATTGTCTGTTTTAACCCAAACTGATTTGGAATATCAAAATCGATTACTGTTGATGGTTTGTATCCACCTACCTGTATAGTTGACTGAACAAAATCAGAACCTGCTAAAGCTTCTTTTCTATTAGTGTATGATTTTATATTAGGAGATGCATTCAACTTTTTTGCAATTACATCTAATAATTCATGTGATATTTTTAATCTTTTTTCATCAATATCTACAAGTGCAATATCCATTTTTTTAAAATCATCAATGAACATTAAATCTGTAAAAATATTTTTTGTGAATACTGCGCTACCAGCACCAATTATTGTGAGTTTAGTCAATTTTATACTCCATAATTGCATTATGATTTGCTACTTTTAACTGTTTATATGAAGCATGTCCAATTTCTTTATAAGGATTATTGGATTTAGTATTAAAGCACACTATTAATGTTCTTCTAGAATTTTGTGATTTATTTGCATCGGAAGAGTGCAATAGATTTGCATGAAAGAATAATGCATCTCCTGGTTCTGCTTCAATATAAACAGACTCATGTCTTTTTTCTAATTCTCTTATTCTTTCATTATCTGCGGTTTGTTCAGGTGTGTCTGATCGTGCATGGCTAATTCTTCCAACACGATGAGAACCCTTTAATACTTTGAGACAACCATTTTTTTTATCTGCTTTATCTAACATTATAAAACATGATGCCATATCTGGATAAAGACAAGCATTGTGATACCAATAACCATAATCTTGATGCCAATCAAATCCACCATCACCTGGATTTTTCCAAATAATTTTAGAATGATAATGATAAACTTCATCATTTAAGAAAATTTCCATTGGTTTGACTATTCTTTCATTAGTAGAGAATTTTCCAAATAAATCTTCTGAAGGATAATTCCACATCGTCATTGTTAGTTTACCAGTTGAAGTTGTTGTTTCTCTAGCACTCTCCTCTTTATCTTGTCGAATAGCTATATATTGATTTAGCTTATCGATCTCTTTATTAGAAAAAAGACCTTTCTTTAGTACAAATCCATTCGTTATAAAATTCTGCAAATCAGTCATTTTTAATATTGTTTTTAATGATGTATAAAAAATAAAATATTGTCAATTAATTTACTCAGTGTAAAAATGCAAAATATGAAAATTAGTTTTATTGGTGCTGGCAGTATAGGTTTTACTCAAACTTTAGTAAGAGACTTGCTAAAAGTTCCTGAATTTCAAGACATCACTCTTTCATTTCATGATATATCAGAAAAAAATTTAGATTTGGTTTCTCGATTAATTCAAAAAGATATTGAGCAAAATAAACTTCCAGCAAAGATTGAACAATCTACTGATAGAAAAAAATCTTTAGATGGAGCTAAATATATTATCAACTGTACTCGAATTGGTGGGTTAGAAGCATTTGAACATGATATAAATATCCCTCTTCAATATGGAGTTGATCAATGTGTGGGAGATACAATTTGTGCTGGTGGAATTTTATATGGACAAAGAAATATTCCTCAAACTTTAAATTTTTGTGAAGATATAAAATCTTATTCCCATAAAGATGCATTATTCTTAAATTATTCTAACCCCATGGCTATGAACACATGGGCAGCTATATCAGAAGCAAAAGTAAATACAGTTGGCTTATGTCATGGTGTTCAAGGTGGTGCTAAATTAATTTCTAAAGCTTTAGGTTCTGAAAATGATACAGATCTTGAGTATATGTGTAGCGGCATCAATCATATGACATGGTACATTGAATTAAAATACAAAGGCAAAAATGTTACAAAAGATGAGCTTGTCGAGGCACTAGAAAATCATCCAGAAATATCAAAACAAGAAAAAGTTAGAATTGATATTCTGAAGAGATTTGGTTTGTTCTCAACTGAGAGTAATGGTCATTTAAGTGAATATCTTCCATGGTACAGGAAAAGAGTAGAAGAAATACCAAAGTGGATTGATTTATCAAATTGGATACATGGTGAAACGGGTGGCTATTTGAGAGTTACCTCAGAAAAAAGAAATTGGTTTGTTGAAGATTTTTCAAAATTTTTAAATGAATCTGGAATTGATTTATCAACCCATAAAAGATCCACTGAACATGGAAGCTATATAATAGAAGCTATAGAAACTAACAGACCTTATCGTGGACATTTTAATGTTGTCAATAATGGCACAATAATAAATTTACCTGACGATTGTGTAATCGAGAGTACTGGTATGGTTGATAAGGATGGTATTAAAATGATTAAAGGTATCGAATTACCCATGGCTTGCGCATCACTTTGCCGTACTTCAATTGACGTTCAAAGAATGGCCGTCAAAGCTGCAATTGAAGGTGATATCAATCTTTTAAAATTAGCTGTTCTACAAGATCCATTAGTAAGTGCTGTTTGTTCACCTGATGAAGTTTGGGCAATGGTAGATGAAATGTTAGTTGCACAATCTAAGTGGTTACCGCAATATCAAAACGAAATGGATCAAGCATTAGAAAGAATAAAAAAATCAACTGTTAAAAAGAAAAATTTCAAAGGTGCTGCTAGAATGAAAACAAGATCACCTGAAGAGTTAAAAAATGATAAAGAATCATCTCTTCTTGTAGAAGCACAAGCTTTTGAATTTGATAAATAATTTATGAAAGAAATTAAAAATGTTGTTATTTTAGGCGGTGGAACTGCTGGTTGGTTAGCCGCTTATATTATGAGTGATTTTTTTTACTCTAATAAATTAAATGCAAATGTAAAAGTAATTGAATCATCAAAAATTCCTACCATTGGTGTTGGAGAGGGAACAACAAGTATTTTTTATGAGTTTTTAAAAAAATATAATTTAGATGAGACAGATTTTTTAAAAGAAACTAAAGCTACTTTAAAGTTTGGTATTGTTCATAAAGACTGGAAAGAATTAGGGTATACATATTATGGACCAATTGATGATCCACAATTAATTGCACCAAAAGGTAAGCCAGAAAATTTTGAATATTTAAAAGCTTATGCTGTTGCTGCTGGGAGACCAGTTTCAGAAATTCACCTTCATACTTTGCTTATGCAAAATAAAAAAGTTCCATACGTTTATAAAGATAATAACTTAGAACTTATTAGTCCGTTTTATTATGCATATCATTTTGATAATTCACTAGTGGCTAGTTATTTAAAGAAAAGATCACAGAATATAGAAATAATTGATGATATTTATACATCTTCTAAAATGAATGATGATGGAACAGTAAAATCTTTACATTTTGAAAGTGGTTTAGAGTTAGAAGTTGATCTTGTTGTTGATTGTAGTGGATTTAGGAAATTAATTATTGGAGACCAGTACAAAACAAAATGGAAATCTTATCAAGACAACTTGCCAGTTAATAGAGCAATGCCATTTTTTCTAGATATTAATGAAGATAATTATATTAATTATACTTTAGCTTGGGCACAAAAATTTGGTTGGATGTGGCAAATTCCAACCCAAGAAAGAATAGGTGCTGGCTATGTATATTGTGATCAATTTATATCACCTGATCAAGCACAAGAAGAAATAGAAAAAGTTCTTGGACATAAAATTGAACCAAGAAGAGATATAAAATTTAATAGTGGTCGTCTTGAAAAGTATTGGGTAAAAAATTGTTTAGCAATTGGATTATCATCTGGATTTCTTGAACCATTGGAGGCTACCTCCATTCATAGTACGTTAGTACAATTAATTTTATTTGCTTCTGAATATTTAAAAAAAGAAATGGATTTTAATGATGATGCTAAAATATCAGATTTTAATAATCGTATTGGTCGACAGTTTGATGATTTTAAAACATTTTTGAATATGCATTATGTTTCTAAAAGAAGAGACTCAAAATTTTGGGAATATGTTGCCGATGAATGTATTAGTGATGAAACAAAAAAACTTATATCACTTTGGCAAGATGAACTTCCAAGTTTGGATCACTTTGATGATTACTTATCTGGTTTACCTCATGTACAATCACAATTATATTATCCGGTAGTTGATGGTTTAGGTTTATTAAATAAAGAATCTGCAAGAGATCAAATGAGTAAATATGATCTTCGATCGACTTCCAGAAAGTTTTACAATGAATTTTCTGAAAAATTTAATGAAATTATAAAGAATTCCCTTACACACAACCAATTTATAGATCTTTCAGTAAATTCTTAATATTCTATAAAATATTCAAATTTTCATATTGATTTTGAGACAAAAAAACCTTTTATTTAAATAAATATTTATTTCCAAGGGAGGAATGATGGGTATTGAAACTAAATTTAAATTTAAAAGTAAGGCAGCCAGCTTACTTGTAGGAGTGAGCATGCTAGCTATATCTTCTACTGCAAGTGGTCTAGAAACACTGCCTGAAGATAAGAGTATGTCTGGCATGAAGATAGAGCTCGTTGGTAGAGATGATTTATGGACTTACAAAAGTTGTGATAACTATAATGAATCTCCGTTGACCAAGTCTTATGTTGATGCTGGCAAATTACCACCAGTTAATGAAAGGATGCCAAAAGAACCATGGATGGCAAAAACAGATCAAATGGTTGATGGTATTGGTGAATATGGTGGCACATTCCGTCATGTAATTGGTGGAAGACCAGAGGGTTTCAACTGGTTAGCTGGTCAAAGTCAAGGTTGGGGTGGAATTAACATTCAGTTAATGGAATCTTTAACAAGACTTGGTCCATTATGGCAAATTAAACCAGAGGAAGCTAATCCACTTCCAAATTTAGCTAAAGATTGGGAATGGAGTTCTGATAGAAAATCATTAACAATGAATCTAATTGAAGGTGCAAGATGGTCTGATGGAGACATTTTTGATACTGAAGATATAGATTTTTGGTGGAACGATAATGTTCAAGACGCAAATGTTGCATCTAGATTACCAAAAGATGCATTAGGTGCTGGAACAACACTTGAAATTTTGGGACCATATTCATTCAAATTTAATTTTGATGAACCAAAAGGTAATGCAGTCTTAGCACAACTTGCATATATGGGGGGAGCGCCTGGACCATCACATGTGATGAAGCCACTTCACCCAGCTCATAATAGTGATGCTACATATGAGTCTTATGCAAATGGTATGCCGGCAAGTGTTTTGCCAATAGTTACACTTGGTGCATATGTGCCTGTAGTTCATAAAGTTGATGAGCTAATGGTAATGAAACGTAATCCATACTATTGGAAAGTAGATGAGGAGTGTAATCAACTTCCTTACTACAATGAAACTATCTACAAGTTAACATCTTGGGATGATAGAACCACGCAAGCTTTAGCTGGAACTGGAGATTTTTCAAATATGGAAAACCCAGGAAATTATGTTGAAGCTTTAAAACAGAATAAAGATCCGAACTCTCCAGTTAAATCAGTTTTTGGAACTAGATTAATTGCTTGGGACCTTATGATGAATTTATCATCAGATTTTGGTGTTAGTAGTGATTATGAAAGAGAGCTAAGACAATTATTCAGAAATGTGGAATTTAGAAAAGCAATTTCTCATGCAATGGACAGAGACACTATGGGTCAATCTGTTGCAAGGGGCCCTTTCTTCCATCCACATGCTGGTGGTTTTGTAGCTGGTTCACCATTTCATAATTTTGAAGACTCAATTTATTATGGATATAATGCTTCAGGAGCAAACAGTATCCTTGATGGTTTAGGTCTAAAAGATTCTGATGGTAATGGAATTAGAAACTTACCAAATGGTGGTGCTGATTTAGTAATTGATATACTTCACTCAAGTACTAGATCTACTGACATTAAGCTTGCTGATGCAGCGGTCAGTATGTTTGAAGCAATAGGTATTAAACCTGTTCTTAAACCAAGTGATAATACAGATGCCTTTACCGATAATGGTAATTGGAGTATGTTTATTGCTAGAGAGCACTGGGTTGTAGCAACAAAAAATATTGGTGATAGATTACCAACTACAACTCAAAACCCTGCTTGGCATAGGGACAATGGTGGAGATCTTCTACCTTTCGAAGAAACATTAGTAGAAAAAGCTAAAGGTATTTTAGCAACAAATGATCTTTCGGAAGTTGCAAGTCTTGCAAGAGATATCCAAAGAGTTCGAACTGAAAACGTATATACAGTGGGTTTAATTCAAGCTCCTGCTGCACTTCTAATTAATAAAAGGATTAAAAACAATCATCCTGGTGCACCTGTATACATGTATGAGTGGGCTGAAGATGGTGTAATGAGAGAAAGACTTTACACACCAAAAGCAGATCAACTTGACGAATTCTTGCCTGGTGTACTGGCAGAATATAAATAACTTTAATTTATATGGCCCATTTTAATGGGCCATATTTTTTTTTGAAATGGGATTTCTAGTTTTTTTTATAAAAAGAGCATTAGCAACAATTCCTTTGCTATTTGCAATTACTGTAGTTGCTTTTACTCTTCTTCAAGCAATGCCTGGTGATTATGCAGATCAATGGAAAAATCAAACAATGATGTTGGGAGGTATAAGTGAAGAAGAGGCACAAATTCAAGCAGATGAATTACGGGTAAAGTTGGGATTAGATAAACCAGTTTACATTCAATATTTTAATTGGGTAAAAGATTTAACCCTGTATTGGGATCTAGGAGAATCTTTTATTCAAAAAAGATCAGTCAATGAAGTTGTTGGTGATAGAATTCCAAGAACCCTATTGTTAGCTTTTATATGTTATTTTAATGCTGTCACAATTGGAATATTAGCAGGTGTTTATGCAGCAACGCATCAATATCAAATTGGAGATCAAGTAGCTACAGTATTAACATTTTTAGCCTTTTCAATTCCAAAATTTATCATTGCTATTTTTATTTTATATTTTTGGGCTATAAAATTTCATTCCCCTTATTATGGGTCATTATTTTCACAAGAATATGTTCTCCAAGAAGGTTGGTGGAGTTTAGCAAAGACATGGGATTTCTTTTTACATACATGGCCTATTATTGCTGTTGGTAGTTTTGTTGGTGCTGGATATCAAATGAGAATGATGAGAGGAAATTTATTAGATGTTTTAAAAATGCAATTTATTGAAACAGCAAGAGCTAAAGGGTTAAAGGAAAGCAAAATAATTTGGAAGCACGGGGTTCCAAATGCGTTACATCCAATTATAATGAATCAAGGAAGAAGTGTTGGGTATTTAATTGAAGGAGAAATAGAGGTAGCAATAGTTTTAGCTATTCCAACAGTTGGGCCATTAATTTTAAGTTCGGTTTCATCTATGGATATTTATGTTGCGTCCTCTATTTTTATGATTTTATCTTTGATTTTAGTTATTGGTAATTTTGTTGCAGATTGTATTTTAGCATTACTTGATCCAAGAATAAGAGATATGGCTGGTGGGGCTGCATAATGAATAGCAATAAAGAAAATTTAACTTTAAATGCAGAAGCAAAAAATTATTCAAAAGTTAATTCACATTGGCATCTATCTTTTTTAAGATTAAAAAAAAACCGTTATGGTATGTTTGGATTTTACAGTGTAATTTTTATTTTTCTATTAGCTATATTTGCAGAATTTTTATCACCACATAGTTATAAAAAAACATATCCTGATAAACTATATTATCCACCTCAAGCTTTACATTTTATAGACAATGAAGGTAATTTTCACTTAAGACCTTTTGTTTATGATCTTGTTGAAGAAATGGATATGGAAACATTTGAGTTTACTTTCACAGAGTCTGAAGAAATGATACCAGTTTATTTTTTTATTAGGGGTGATGAATATTCTTTTTTTGGTATTAAATCGAACATTCGTTTATTTGGAAACACAAATGGAATGATCCATATCTTAGGCACTGATAATATGGGTAGGGATATATTATCTAGGATGCTTATTGGAACACAGATTACATTATTGTTTGCTATGATTGCAGTTTTTGCATCATTAATTCTTGGATTAATAGTCGGAATAAGTTCAGGATATTATGGGGGAACTTACGATTTAATTGCTCAACGTGTTACAGAATTTGCATTATCATTCCCTGCTTATCCTTTGTATTTTGCTTTAGTGGCATTATTGCCAAGGAGGGCAGACGAGACAGTAGTATTCGTACTTTTTGCTGGTATCATAGTACTATTAAACTGGGCATCAATAGCAAGAGAAATTAGAGGTAAGACTTTCTTAGTACGTAACTTAGAGTTTGTGAGAGCAGCCAGAGCTCTTGGAGCTTCTAGATCTCGTATAATGATTCAACATATTTTTCCAAATACATTGTCTCATGTTATTGTTTGGACATCCTTTACAATACCATCAATTATTTTAGTTGAAACTTTCCTTAGTTTTTTAGGAGTAGGTGTTCAACATCCGATGGTTTCTTGGGGTGTTATGCTGAACCAAGTTTTAGATATTCAAAGTTTTGCTTATGCTCCTTGGATGATGGCACCAGTTGGAATGATTATTTTCACAGTCTTAGCATTCAACGCTTTTGGAGACGGTATTAGAGACGCAGTTGACCCTTATGCAGTCACAAAATAATCAAAAACTTTTAGAAATAAAAAATGCTGAAATTAAATTCAGTGTTGAAGGAGGTATAGTCAATGCAGTTAATGACATTTCTTTTGATATTATTAAAGGCGAAACCTTAGCAATAGTTGGTGAATCAGGTTCAGGGAAATCTGTTACAGCGAGAACAATTATGAAAATGCTTCCAAAAAATTCATCTGTAGGTTCAAATCTAAAAGTTTCATTTAAAGGATCAGACATCAGTAATTTTTCTCAAGAGCAAATGAGACAAATAAGGGGTGACACGATTACAATGATCTTTCAAGAACCTCTAACAAGTTTAAATCCTCTTCATAAAATTGGAAGTCAAATTATCGAAGTTTTGCAAGAACATAATCAAATAAGTAAATCTGAAGCTAAGAAAAGAGCCTTAGAATTATTGAAAGAAGTTCAAATACCTCAGCCTGAAGAACGTTTAAATCAATATCCACATCAATTATCTGGAGGGCAAAGACAAAGAATTATGATTGCTATGGCTATAGCAAATAGACCAGATCTTTTAATTGCTGACGAACCGACCACAGCACTAGATGTAACAATTCAATCTCAAATTTTAAAATTGTTAAAAGAATTACAAAAAAAATATGGAATGGCTATTATGCTTATAACTCATGATTTAACTGTTGTAAGAAAAACAAGTGATCGAATATGTGTAATGCGATATGGCAAAATTGTTGAAAGAGGAAATACAGAAGAAGTATTTAAAAATCCTCAACACGAATACACAAAGCATTTAATTAATTCAGAACCAAGTGGAGAACCTGATCCATTTGATGAAACTAAAAAAGATTTAATAATCGAAGGTCAAAAGTGTACGGTCAAATTTATTCTTAAAAAAGGTAATTTTCTTTCTCAAAAAAAATCAGAACTTATTGCTGTCAATAATGTTGATATAAAAACGAGATATGGTGAAACTATTGGCATAGTAGGGGAGAGTGGATCAGGTAAAAGTACTTTAGGTATGTCTTTAATTAAACTTCAAGAAATTAATTCTGGTAAAATTTTTTTTAAAAACCAAGAAATACAAAATTATAATACACAAAAAATGAAAGAGCTTAGACAACATTTACAAATTGTTTTTCAAGATCCTTTCTCATCTTTAAATCCAAGACATACCGTTAAGCAAATTATTGGTGAAGGATTAGAGATTAACCGAAAAGATTTATCTAAAGAAGAAAAAGAAAATCTTGTTAAAAAAACACTAAACGAAGTCAATCTTGATGAAAGTACCTTACATAGATTTCCACACGAATTCTCAGGAGGGCAAAGACAAAGAATAGCTATAGCAAGAGCTATCATTATGAATCCAGAATTTATTTTGCTTGATGAACCAACTTCTGCCCTTGATCTATCAATACAGGCACAAATTATAGATTTACTAAGATCTTTAAGAAGAAATCATAATTTATCTTATATATTTATTAGTCATAATCTTAAAGTAATCAGATCTTTGTGTCATTACACTTTAGTCATGAAAGATGGCAAAGTTATTGAAGAAGGAATAACAAAAGATGTTCTTGATAATCCAATTAATGAATACACAAAACAACTTGTTCAGTCTGCTTTTGAGGTAATTGGTGAGTAAAGAAGATTTTATAATAAAAAGTGATGATGGAAGAGAATATGCTATTCCAGATATAAATAAATTTATCAAACATCTTACAGATTTCCATACCGTTAATGGTGTTGGAAATAATTCTCTACATGAAGAAAATGGCTTTTATTTTACTGTAACGGATGAATTTTATCTTTCTATAAAAAAAATGATCAATTCTAAAAAATAAATATTATTAAAATTTTAATTATCATCTATAAGGACTTTAGGGCTCTTAGCTCAGTTGGTTAGAGCGCCCCGCTCATAACGGGGTGGTCCGGGGTTCAAGTCCCTGAGGGCCCACCATTTAATTTTGTTGAAAAGTTAAATATAGTAAATATTAAAAAGAAAATTACACCAAATATAATTAAAAAATAATTGATATTAAAGCTAATTAAAGTACCAATGATAGTTGGACCAACAAAGGAACCAATATTTTCACATATACTATAACTTGCTACTCCAAAAACAATTAAATGGCTTTTTAAATTAGTGTTAATTAAATTGAAATTAATAAGGAATAAACTTCCTATAGATAAATAAAAAATAAAAGTAAAAAAAATGATACTAAAATAATTTTCTGTAAAAAAGAAAATAATTAAACCAGCAATGGAAATTAAGCAGAATATATTTAAAATTAAAACTTTGCTAATTTTATCTATTAATTTTCCTATTAATGGAAAGATTAATAACACTAACATTCCTGAAATAAAATTAATTCTTCCAACATCTTTATCTGTAAAACCTTTTTCAATTAAGAATGATGGAAAAAGAGAACTCCAACCTGCATCACTAATTCCTAAAAAAAATACACAAATTAAAATAAATTTAATATAATTAATCACATTATAAGATAATGAAAACTCAACCTTTTCAACTTTCGTTAAGAGTATGCTCGATTTAGAAACAAAAACTGGTAAAAATTGAAATACAATAAGCAGTATAGCGATTACATAACTTAAATAATTAACTCCATTAAATGCAATAATAAGAGAGCCCAGTATTGCTCCAAATCCCGCACTAGACCAAAACAAAGAAATATAAAAACCTGATTTATTTTTAAATTCTGAACTAATATATGTTTCAATTGTCAAAAAATTGATATGATTTGTAAATCCCATGACAAATGTAATAATCACAATAGTGAAAATGCTGAATTGAAAAAATAAAAGTAAAAAAAATAATAATTGAATTAAAATAGAACAAATTAAAGTAAAAAATAAACTATACTTTTCTCTAATAATATTATGCAAAAATGAAGAAACAATAACTCCAAGTGCAAAAAAGGACAAAGAAAAACCAATTAAAGATTCATTATAATTTTTTAATTTAAGATCTATTGCTAGAGTAGAAGATAGAAAACTTGCTGCAAGAGCAAAAGAAAATATGATTGTCGAATAATTAATAATATTTCTCATTATTTTCTTGAATAATCATTTTATACAATTATTAAAGTCTTAATTACATGGCATTAATTTCACTTAGACAACTGTTGGATCACGCTGCTGAAAACAACTATGGTGTTCCTGCATTTAATGTAAATAACTTAGAGGCAATTAGAGCCATCATGGAAGGGGCTAAAGAGTTAAATAGCCCAGTTATTTTGCAAGCTTCTGGAGCAGCAAGAAAATACGCTGGCCCCATTTTTGTTAAAAAATTAGTAGAAGCCGCAATGGACGAATTTTCAGACATTCCAACTGTTTTACATCAAGATCATGGTGGATCTCCATCAGATTGCAAAAATTGTATCGAACTTGGATTTACTTCTGTCATGATGGATGGCTCCTTAATGGATGACCAAAAAACACCTTCAGACTTTGATTATAACGTTAGAGTTACCAAAGAAACAACTGATATGGCGCATGCCTTAGGTGTTTCCGTTGAAGGAGAAATTGGATGCTTAGGTTCTTTGGAAACTGGAACTGGGGAAAAAGAAGATGGTGTTGGAGCAGAAGGTAAACTTGATCATGATCAATTGTTAACAGATCCAGATGAGGCATCAGATTTTGTTAAAGCAACAAATGTTGATGCTCTCGCAATTGCTATAGGAACAAGTCATGGTGCATATAAATTTTCTCGACCACCTACAGGTGATATTTTAGCAATTGATAGAATTAAAGAAATACATTCAAGACTTCCAAATACTCATTTAGTAATGCATGGATCATCTTCTGTTCCTCAAGATTTAATAAAAACTATTAACGAATATGGTGGAAAAATAAAGGAAACATACGGCGTACCTGTGTCTGAAATCCAAGAAGGAATTAAACATGGTGTTAGAAAAGTAAATGTTGATACAGACTTAAGACTGGCAGCTACAGCTGCAGTAAGAAAATATTTTCATGAAAATCCCTCTCAATTTGATCCCCGAAAATATTTATTACTTTCAAAAGACGCTATGAAAGAAGTTGTAAAAAGTAGACTTCAAGAATTTGGAACAGCAGGGAATGCCTCTTCTATTAATACCATATCCCTGGGAGAAATGGCTACAAGATATAAATCTGGTGAATTTAGAGCAGTCATTAACTAATTTTTATTGAAAAAAAATAAATTATATTTCAAATAATAAATATGAAAAAAGTTTCAAAGCTTGATGAATATTTGTTTGATCTAAATGGATATTTAATAATTAAAAATGCATTAAGTAAAAAAGAACTAAAAGATCTTAATAAAATTTTAGATAAATTAAAAAATTTAAAAAATAATGAATGGTTTGGATATGTTCATGGTCATAATTATGGTGGAAAAGAAGGTTTAAATCTTCAACAAATTTATGAAGCTGGAAAACCTTTTGAAAAATTAATTGATCATCCTTCATGGATATATCATATGCTTCATTTTGTTGGAGGTAAAAATACTTTTGATCAACATCACGGCCCTTTATTTATTGATGAAAATTTTGCTAATATAAGAGGGCCGGGTGAAGCTATAGGAATTCACTCTGGTCATCATGAAGGACTTCAAAGAAATCATTTTAGATTTCAAGAAGGTAAGTTTCATTGCGGACAAGTAAATATTTTATTAGCACTAAAAGATATTGGTCCAGGTGATGGTGGTACAGTTATTATACCTTCTTCTCATAAATCAAATATACGTCATCCAGAATTTGAAAAAAATTCTATGAAAAAAGGAAAAGTTACATCTGCAGAGAAAATGACAGCTTCAAAAGAAATTTATTTAAAAGCTGGTGACGGGCTATTATTTGTTGATTCACTTTGTCATGGTTCTGCAAAAAGAACAAATAAGGGAGAAAGAAGAATTGTTGTTTACAGATACGGACCTTCTTGGGGTTTTTTCAGACACCCTTATAGACCTTCAAAAAAACTACTTTCAAATCTCACTGAATTTCAAAAAAAAATAGTAATGCCTCACGAGCAAGTTCTTTTACCAAATAACAAAGAGAACAAGATAATTTAACAGTAAATACCTTTTTTTTATCTTGATTTTTCGATCAATATAACTTTTAAAAGATATATTAAAGGGAGGAATAGATGAAATTAATTAAATCCTTAATTTTGTCTCTTGCATTTTTAGTTGGGTTTTCATCAACTTCAAATGCTAGAGATATTACACTTTCAATGTGGACGCATAACCAGCTCTATGTTGATTATTTCAATACTTATCTTGAAGAAGTGCAAGCTGCATTTCCAGATGATAATATTACTTTTGATTTTCAAGTTACGCCCGATATGGCTACAAACAGTTTAACGGCGATTGCTTCAGGTTCTGAACATACTGATCTTTTAGGAATTGAGATAAGCGGTTTTGGTTTATTTATGGTTGATGATATTATTTCAGACAACTTTGTACCACTAACAGATATGTACGGTGACATGTCTCAATGGAATCCAGGAAAAGTAGCTGCTTGGACTCACACTAATGGTGAGATATATGGAATTGAAAGTGAAGGCTGTTATATGGTCTATTACTACAACCCAAGCATTCTTGAAAGTTATGGTAAATCAGTACCAAAAACTTGGGATGAGTTTATGGAAACTGGAAAAATTTTAGCAAAAGATGGAATTTCAATGATGCTATCTGAGTTAAGATTTATTGGAATGTACCAACAAGCTGGCGGTAAATTCTTCAATGAAGATGGTGAATTTGAAATGGATGAAGATCTTTTCATGGAGGTTTTAAAATTCCAAGAAGAAGCTTTTGCATCTGGAGTAATTAATTATACTACTGACTATTGGGGTCAAACACCTGGTGTTCTTTACAATTCAAAGCAAACTGTAGGAACTATGGCGCCTGACTGGTATAACAACTGTTGTTTACAACCTACAGTTAAAGATACACAATCTGGTGAGTGGAGAGTTGCCCCTCTTCCTACTTGGGGAGATAAAGGATATAAAACTTTTCACTGGGGTGGAACTGGTTTTGCCATTCATAAATCTTCAGAAGCTGTAGACGTTGCTAAAAAGTTACTTGAACTCGCTTACTTCTCGTATGAAGGTCAAATTGCAAAATATGATTTCTTCGGAGGAATGCCTACTTTATTGGCTGCTCTTGAAGATCCAAGAATTGCAGATAAAAAATTTGATTTTTATGGAGGTCAAAAATTTGCAGAGCCATTTATTTCTGTAGCAGGATCAAGTGCTGATGACTATCAGCACGTTGGTCGAGCTATTATTGATAGTGTTTCTCGTGATTTAACAACATTACTAGCTAATGGAGAAATCACGGCTGAAGAAGCGCATGAAAGGTTCATCTCACAAGTTCAGGATGAGCTTGACTTTTTATAGACCATAATTTTTAAAGCAGGGTTTTTACCCTGCTTTTTAAAAATAAAATCAAAATAATAATATGTCAGTTGTGAGTAATAATCGAAGATTAAGACCCGAAAAGGTTGCGCCGTATTTTTTTATATCGCCATTTTATATTATTTTTACAATTTTTTTTCTATTACCTACCATAGCTTCTTTCATTTTAGCTTTTTACAAGTGGAAAGGTGTAAAAGCTCCTAAGCCTCGCGGGTGGGGAAATTTTGAATATTTATTTTTTAAAGATCAAAACTTTTGGGAAACTTTCCAAAATACAGTATTTTATTCTGCTGGCAGTGTATTTATTACTATTCCCCTTGCTCTTTTATTAGCTCTTGCTCTTAATAGTCATAGTTTAAAGCTAAAACCTTTTTGGCGTTTAGTATTTTTCTCACCGATTGTTACTTCAGTTGTCGCGGCTGCATTAACTTTCAAGATGATATTAAATAGTGAATTTGGATTACTTAATTATGTAATTGGTTTTATTGGCATTGAACCAATCAATTGGGTTGAGTCTTCAGCTACCTCAAAGTGGTCTGTCATGATGTTAGTAATATGGAGATGGACTGGTTTAACCTGTATTTATTTTTTAGCTGGTTTGCAATTTATAGATAGAACTTTGTATGAAGCAGCAAAAATAGATGGTGCAACGGCATGGCATCAATTTTGGTATGTTACTCTTCCTCAATTAGCGCCAGTAACACTATTTGTTTGTATAATTGTTTCTATTGGCTCATTCCAAATATTTGAAGATGTATTTGTTATGTATAGTGGAAATGATGTTCCAACTCACGCTAAATCAATGGTTGTTTACATGATGGAAAGAGGTTTTAATCAACTCAAATTAGGGTTTGGTTCATCAATTGGTGTATTTATGTTCATCTGTATTTTAGCTATATCATTATTTCAATTTAGATCATTTGCATCCAATTTAGATCAGGATGCTAAAAAAAGTTTTATTGAGAGAATTTTATCTCCTATTATAGATTTTATTGCTAATATTTTTCCAATAGAGTCTTCTAGTTCTAGTAAAAAATCTTTATCTCCAAAAATTGGTAAATATTCATTAAATTTTATAATTACAATTATAGGTTTGATAACACTTATACCTTATGCTTTTATGCTTACCTCTTCAGTCAAATCAACAGCAGAAATAATGGCATGGCCTCCTATAATGTGGTCTAAAAGTCCTAATTGGGAAAATGTAACAAAATTGTTTACTGAGTTTCCAGCAAGTTTATGGATATTCAATTCCTTCTTTGTTGCTATTGCTGTTACTATTCTAACAATTTTTTTATGTACTTTAGCCGGGTATGCATTTGCAAAATATAATTTTAAAGGAAAAAACAGGCTTTTCATATTTATGGTAGCAACTGCAATGATACCTTTTCCAATTATAATGATTCCTCTTTATGTTTTAGTGGGTAGAATGGGAATGAATGATACTTTATCGGGACTAATCATTCCTTTTGTTGCTCCTGCTATAGGAATTTTTATGATGAGACAATTCATAACGTCTGTTCCTGATGAATTAATTCAAGCAGCAAGATCAGATGGGGCTGGTGAGTTTAGAATTTTTTGGCAAATAGTTGTCCCTCTTGTTTGGCCTGGTATTGCCACTCTTGCAATAATTACATTTGTTAATTCATGGAATAGTTTCTTATGGCCTCTTATAATATTACGGGATGACCTTAATTACACTATCCCTCTCGGCATGACGGAAGTATTTGCGCTTAGTGTTGGACAAGAGCCGCAGTATGGACAGGCTATGGCTTTTGCAACCTTAACGACAATTCCAATTATAGTTATTTTTTCTTTTGTTCAAAAATATTACATTGCAGGCTTATCAGCTGGAGCTGTTAAAGGTTAATATGGAAAAAATTAAATGGGGAATTATTGGGCCAGGAAGCATAGCAAATAATTTTGCAGACGGACTAAAAGGCTCTTACTCCGGGCAGCTGGTTAGTATAGCAAGTAAAAATGATGATCGCCGAAAAAACTTTGGTGATAAATACGATATTCATCCAGATTTTAGATTTGATAATTATGATGATATTATAAACTCAGAACATATCGATGCTATTTATATTTCCACACCACATACTCTACATGCTGAATGGACAATAAAAGCTGCAGGTAAAGGAAAGCATGTTCTTTGTGAAAAACCAGGTGCTGTTAATTTAATCGAAGGTAAAAAAATTATAGAGGCAGTAAAAGAAGCTGGAGTATTCTATATGGAAGGCTTTATGTATCGTTGTCATCCTCAAATTCCAAAACTTTTAGAAGTAATAAAAAATAAAATGATAGGAGATATCACATCAATTGAAGCCTCTTTTGGTTTTGATATGGGTAAAACTATACCAGATCACAGATTATTTAATAAAAATTTAGCAGGTGGAGGTATCCTAGATGTTGGGTTATATCCCATTTCTTTTTCAAGACTTATTGCAGGGGTCGCAACTGGCGAAAAATTTTTAGAACCTAAATTTATAGATGCTGAAGCGAGAATAGGGGAAACAGGTGTTGATGAAGTTGCGCATGCAAATTTAGAATTTAAAAATGGTATCAAGGCTAAAGTTTCTACAGCAGTTATGGAAAGTATGAAAAATAATGCAGTTATTTCTGGATCGGAAGGTACAATTGAGTTGCCAGATCCATGGATGCCTGGAAGAGAAGGCGGCCCATACCATGCTAAAATAATTATTACAAAAAAAGGTAATGAAGAAATTATAGATGTTAAAGGGCCAGAACATTTGTTTTTCTTCGAAGGAGAACTTGCAAGTCAGTGTATTGCAAAAGAAAAAACACAACCACCTCATCCAGCAATGACTTGGGAAGATACATTGGGAAATCTTCAAGCTCTTGATACATGGAGAGAGAAAGTAAATTATAAACTACCACAGGATGAAATATGAAATATGATAGAATAGAAGGAATAGATAAAGACATTTCCAAACTTGTTATGGGATGTGATAACCAAGATGAAATTAACGAAGCTTCAAAGTTGTGGGATCATTGGATTGAAGTCGGTGGTAATATGTTTGATACAGCATTCATCTATGGTGGCGGTAATCACGAAAAAGTTTTAGGACAATGGTTAAAAAACAATAACAACAGAAAAGATGTTTTAATACTTGGCAAAGGTGCTCACACGCCTGATTGCAATCCTGAAGCTATTTCAAAACAATTAACAATCTCTCTTGAAAGAATGAATACTGATTATGTTGATATTTATATTATGCACCGAGATAATACTGATTATCCTGTTGAAGAATTTATGGATGTTTTAAATCAAGAGAAAGAAAAAGGTAGAATAAAAATATTTGGTGGCTCTAATTGGACCATTGAAAGATTTAAAGAAGGAAATGAATGGGCACAAAAAAATAACAAACAAGAAATGTCTATTCTTAACAATAATTTAGCTCTTGCTAAAATGATTAATCCACTTTGGAATGGTTGTTTGTCATCTAATGTAAATGAAACATTAGAGTATCTAAATTCTACTCAAAAATCTCATATGTCTTGGTCTAGTCAGGCAAGAGGTTATTTTTTACCTGATGCTATTACAAAAGAAATTGAAGACAAAATTACTAAAGCAGAAACTTATAGAGCGCCAGGTGAGAACTCAAGCGGTCCTATTAGCTGTTATGATAGTGAAGATAATAGAGAAAGAAAAAAAAGAGCAATGGAACTAGCTGAAAAAAAAGGATGTACCGCACATAATATTGCAGCAAGTTGGACAATCAATCAATCTTTTCCATCATTTGCATTAATTGGGCCAAGAACAATTGATGAGCTTGATACAACACTACCTTGCTTAGATATAGAATTAACAAAAGAAGAAATTAATTGGTTAAATTTAACTTAATTTAGTTTTTTTAATTTTGTGACTTGTTCCTTCATTTAATATTGGCTCAATCAAAGTAGATATTTTTTTTATTGATATATCTTGTTCTAGGTTCTGTAAAATTTTTACAGATTGTCTCCCCATTTCCATTAATGGGTGTGAAATATATGTAAGATTTTGAGAGCTTAAATAACTGTCCTGGTCATTAAATCCTACCACAGAAATATCTTTTCCAATTTCTAATTTCATATCCTGACATTTTAACAAACAGCCTGTAAAAAAACGAAGATGAGAACAAATTATTGCAGTAGGAGGTTTTTTTAAACTTAATAAATACTTTGTTATGGCAGATCCTGATTCAACAGTTTCAATTAAACTATCTTGATAATATTCATTTGAATAATGTAGTTGTAAGTTTTTTATTGAACTTTCATAAGCAGCTTTTCGTTGTGCTCCATAATTAAAACTTCGATGAACATTGATAAAAGCAATTCTTTTATGGCCATTATTTGAAAGCTTATCCATTAACAATTCAATACTTTTCTTATTATCCAGATCAATCCAAGCATGCTCTGTTTGTTTGTTAGTTCTACCCCAAGTCACAAATTTAATATTTCTTTTATTCAAGAAAGTAACTCTTTCATCATTTTTTTTAATTTTATAAAAAATAAATTTATCTGCTTGTTCTGTAGAAATAAGTTTTTTGAAATAATTCATTTCTTCATCTTCATTTAAGCAAAACTTTGTTATTAATTCTGTATTAGTATTCTTTATTCCTAGAGTAATTCCTGCAAGAAACTGTAAAACAACATGATCAGGCGCCTCTGGATCAATAGATGATATAAAAGCAATTGTATCAGTTTTTTTTGACGCTAATCTTCTTGCATTCAAGTCTGGAAAGTAGTTATATTTTTTTGCAGTTTTAAAAATTTTATCCTTAGTTTGCTGTGATATATTGTCATAGCCATTAAGTGCTCTAGAAACAGAACTTACAGATAAACCAAGTTTTTTGGCCAATTCTTTAATATTTATTTTTTTATTTTTACTCATTTTTTGCAAATTATGTTTTCATAATTATAAATTGTCAGTCTTACAAGTAAAACGTTTTATTGACTTAATTAGTAAAACGTTTTACTAAATATTGAATTTTAAAGGGAGGAAAATAATGAAAAAATTTTTTTCAATTATACTTACGTTATTTATACCCCTATCTTTTACTAATGCTTCTAAGGCTGGCGGTCACATGGAAGCTGAAGTTATTCACTGGTGGGTATCTGGTGGAGAGCAAGCTGCAATATCAAAATTTGCTGAAGCTTGGAAAGATATGGGTGGTACTTGGATTGATACTGCTATTACAGGTGGTGATAATGCAAGAGGAACTACTGTAAACAGAATTATAGGAGGAAACCCTCCAACTGCAGCTCAGTTCAATATTTCTAAACAGTTTGTTGATTTAGTTGAACAGGGACAACTTCAATCATTAGAAGAAGTTGCATCTGCTGAAGGATGGAGAGATTTTATCTATCCACCTGAACTAATTGAGACATGTGAATTTGAAGGTGAATTCTACTGTGTGCCAGTAAATATTCATAGTGCTCAATGGATGTGGATTAACAATGAAGTTTTTGAAAAAGCTGGAGTACCAAAACCAAATACTATTCAAGATTTTATTGCTGTTGCTCCACAAATTCAAGATGCTGGATTTATACCTCTAGCTTTAGGAGGTCAGCCTTGGCAAGAAGGTCTAATGTTTGATGTTGTAGCATCTTCTACATTAGGTTTCCCTCACATGGCTAAACTTTATAGAGATAAAGATGTTGAAGCATTTAGAGATGGTAAGATGGAAATGGTTTTACAAACTTACAGAGATCTAAATAAGTTCATTGATGAAGGTGCACCTGGCAGACTTTGGAATGATGCGACAGCAATGGTTGTAGAAGGAAAAGCTGCAATGCAAATCATGGGTGATTGGGCGCGTGGAGAGTTTGCAGTAGCAGGAAAAGAAGCAAAAGTAGATTACGATTGTGTAATTCCTGGAAAAGAAAAATACGTAGCTCTTGGTGGCGATGTATTTGTATTTCCAAAAAATTCAGATCCAAAAGTTAAAGAAATTCAGCTAAAAATGGCAAGTATGATGGTAAATCCTACTGTTCAAGCTAATTTCAATAACGCAAAAGGATCACTTCCAATGAGATTGGATGTTGATACTTCAGCCGCTGATGCTTGTATGCAAATGGGCCTTGAATTAATACAACAACCTAGCGCAATAATGAGAGAAAATGATGACTGGAATAGCCCAGCCTTCACTTCTGCATGGGAAGATATTATTTCTGAATTTAGAAATGATCCTAATTACTCTGTTAGTGCTGCTATGGACGATTTAGAAGCTGTATTAACAAGCGGATTATAGTATAAATTTATTAAGGCAGGATTTATCCTGCCTTAGTTAAATTACTTTTTAAATTTCCAATGTATTATTTAACAAAAAACCTGGCATCTAAAATATCTTTACTGCCAATGATAATTATTTCTTTAACTGTTTTTGTTGGATGCATCATATATTCATTCATTTACTCATTAACTGGATCAAAACTTATTCCTGCTTTAAATTATGTAGGCTTTCAACAATATGAGAGACTTTTTAAAAGTAGAAAATGGGACGTAGCTGTAGAAAATATATTTATTTATGGTTTTGTCTTTACAATTGGATGCTTAGTAATTGGTTTTTTGTTAGCTGTTTTAATTGATCAAAAAATTCGAGGTGAAAGTTTATTTAGAACAATTTTTTTATACCCCTATGCGATGTCTTTTGTAGTAACGGGATTAGTATGGAAGTGGGTTTTGAATCCTACTTTTGGACTTGAGCATTCAATGCATTTATGGGGATTTGATTGGTTCAAACTTGACTGGTTAGTAAATAGAGAATTAGCAATTTACGCAGTTTGTATTGCAGCAGTATGGCAAGGTGCTGGTTTTGTTATGGTTCTTATGCTTGCAGGATTAAGAGGAATTGATGAAGATATTTGGAAATCACTTAGTATTGAAGGTATTCCAAAATGGAGGTCATATTTATTTGTAATACTTCCTATGATAAGACCAATGGTTGTAACATCCATAGTCTTAATTGCAGCAGGGGTGGTAAAAGTTTACGATTTAATTTTAGCATTAACGTCAGGCGGACCTGGTTACGCAACTACAACTCCAGCTATGTATGTTATGGAGAATTTTTTTAGTAGAGCAAATTTAGGCCAAGCTTTTGCTGCATCAATTATTATGTTTATTAGTGTTGTTTGTATTCTTGCTCCGTGGGCATACTATGAATTTTATTTTAGGAATAAGGAAGCAAAATAGTGAATATTAATTCCAATAATTTTCAACCAAATGGACCGCGACCAAAACATTTAACCATTGGAAGAATAGGGATGTATTGTTTTATTTTTATGTGCGCTTTATTTTTTTTAATGCCTTTGTATGTAATGATCGTAACATCACTAAAAGATATGGATGAAATTAGATCTGGAAATTTATTATATATTCCAAAAGTACTAAGTTTTTATGCTTGGCCAAAAGCTTGGTCTGAAGCTTGCACGGGTTTTGTTTGTGAAGGTTTAAAACCAGGTTTAATAAATTCAATTAAAATTACAGTTCCTAGTGTAATAGTATCTGTTTCACTTGGTGCAATAAATGGATATGCTCTGGCATTTTGGCGTTTTAAAGGAGCTTATTTTTTCTTTGGTCTTTGTCTTTTTGGAGCATTTATTCCTTATCAAGTAATGGTATATCCTTTGTTAAAGATTGAGAGTGCAATTGGAATTTATTCTTCTTTGCCTGGAATAATTCTTGTTCATACTATTTTTGGTATGCCAATACTAACACTTATCTTCAGAAACTTTTATGCTAGCCTTCCAATAGATCTTTTTAAAGCAGCCAGAATAGATGGAGGTAATTTTATAAAAATATTCTTCTATGTAATAATTCCAATGTCTACTCCTATAACTATCGTAGCTGTTATTCTTCAAGTTACAGGAATTTGGAATGATTTTCTTCTTGGGTTAGTTTTCGCTGGTAGAGATAATCAACCCATGACAGTGCAATTAAATAATATTGTACAAGTAGATTACGGTGTAGCTGAGTATAATGTAGATATGGCAGCAACAATTTTAACTTCTCTAGTACCTCTTTTTGTATACTTTATCTCTGGAAGATGGTTTGTGCGTGGAATAGCAGCTGGGGCAATAAAGGGGTGAGTATGAAAAATAGTGTAGAGGTAAAAAATATATCCTTTAGTTATGGAAAAACGGAAATACTAAATGATTTAAGTCTTGATATTAAAGAAGGTGAATTTATGGTTTTGTTAGGACCTTCAGGTTGTGGCAAAACAACTTTATTAAACTGTATAGCTGGTCTTTTAGATTTGACTGAGGGTCAAATTTGGATTGAAGATGATAATGTTACTTGGAAAGAGCCAAAAGATAGACATATAGGTATGGTGTTTCAGTCCTACGCCTTATATCCAAGTATGACTGTTGAAAAAAATTTATCATTTGGCTTAAGAATGATGGGAACTGCTAAAAAAATTATAGATGATAAAATTGAAAAAGCAGCAAATCTTTTACAGATTAATGAATTACTTAAAAGAAAGCCATCTCAACTATCAGGAGGTCAAAGACAACGTGTTGCAATAGGAAGAGCTTTAGTAAGAGATGCAAAGGTATTTTTATTTGATGAACCGTTGAGTAATCTGGATGCAAAATTAAGAGCTGAATTACGTTATGAAATAAAAAAACTTCACAGAGATTTATCCAATACCATGATTTATGTAACCCATGATCAAATTGAAGCAATGACACTTGCTGACCGTATATCTGTTATGAAAGATGGGCTAATACAACAATTAGATACACCTAAACAAATTTATAATAAGCCAGCTAATTTATTTGTGGCTGGATTTATTGGATCTCCAAGTATGAATTTTTTGAACGCAAAATTTGATAAAACAAATCAAAATTTAATTATTGGAAAGCGACATATTAATATTTCTAAATATGAAAATATTAATAATTTGACTGATGATCAACAAGTAGTTTTTGGTATAAGGCCAGAAAATATAATTATAGATAAAAATGAAAATTCTATTTTATGTAAAGTTGAATTAGTAGAGCCCATGGGCGCTGATACTTTAGTTTGGACTAGTATAGAGGGTACACCAATATCGATTAGATTAGAAGGAAGTTCAAATTTTAATTTAAATGATGAAATAAACATTTCATTTGATATAAATAAATCTTCAATATTTGATAGTAAAACTGAGGAGAGAATTTAATGAACAGAAATCAAGTAACAATGCAGTTGTACACAACAAGAAAATTTCAACCTTACGAGCCAATATTTAAATTCCTATCTGAGTCTGGAATTAAAAATATTGAATTATTTGATTTAGATAAAATTGATTTAGATAATTTTAAATCAATGATGGAAGAAAATAGTATTTCTATAAAATCTTCTCACATAAGTTTTCAAGCAATTACAAATACAGAAGAAACAATTAGTAGGATGAAATATCTAAATATTAAGCATGCGATAGTACCTTCTGTGCCTGAAAAATTTAGTAAAGATTTTGCTTCAAATTTTGATCTTGATGAAGACACTTGGAATAACTTTGGTAAAGATCTCTCATCATATGTACAAACGTATGAAGATAATGGTCTAACTCTTGGTTATCATAATCATTCATTTGAATTTAGACCTCTTCCTAGTGGTAAGCTTCCAATAGAGTGTATGATGGATCACAATGAAAATCTAAAAATGGAACTTGATCTTGGATGGGCAGTTGCTGGAAAAGCAGATCCACTTGATTGGATAGAAAAATATAAAAATAAAATTATTGGCTGTCACTTGAAAGATTTTTTTGATGAAACAAAAAATCTTTTAGACCATAGTGAACAATCTGCTGTAGGAGAAGGTTTCATAGATTGGCCAAAGCTTCTTGCAGAAGTTAAAAAAACACCATGTGAAGTTTTTGTACTAGAACACGATGATCCAAAAGATTATAAAGAATACACAACAAAGTCTTTAGAATATTTAGAGACAATTTAATGAATATTGGAATTGTTGGTTGTGGAAATATTTCTGAAACTTATTTTGAGTGTCAAAAAATATTTAATAATTTTAAAATAGTTGCTTGTGCTGATATAAATAATGAAGCTGCATCTAATGCTGCATCTAAATATAATGTTAAGTCTCTATCAGTTGAGGAAATTGTAGAAAGTAAGGAAATTGATTTAATCATTAATTTAACAATTCCCTCAGCTCATAAAGAAATTATTACAAAATCACTACAAAATGGCAAACATTGTTTTAGTGAAAAGCCTTTAGCGATGAATTTTCAAGAAGGATTAGAAATACAAAAATTAGCAGATGAAAAGGGTTTATATGTTGGATGTGCACCAGATACTTTTTTAGGAGCTGCAGGCCAAAAAGCTAGAAAATTAATTGAAGACAATAAGATTGGCAAAATTGTTCTTGGTACATTTAATTTAATGTCTCATGGTATGGAGCATTGGCATCCTAATCCTGATTTTTTCTTTAAACCTGGAGCCGGACCAGTTTTTGATGTTGGTGTTTATTATATTACACAATTAGTTAACTTAATTGGACCAGTTAAAAAAATAAATTCAATCAGTGGAACTGCAACAAATGAAAGAACAATAACCAGCCAACCAAGATATGGAGATAAAATAAAAGTCGAAACACCAACAACCCTAATGGGTTCCTTAGAGTTTCAAAACAGTGCAAAAGTACAGTTTTTTTGTACTTGGGATGTTTGGAAAAACAATCATTCAACAATTGAACTTTATGGACTTGATGGCTCGATGATTGTCCCTGATCCAAATTTTTTTAGTGGGGATTTATTAATTTCCCAAAAAGATAGTGATTGGGAAACTATTAATAATGATAATATGTTACTAGGAATCCCTAATAAAAGTGATGGAGAAGGTAACAAAAAAGCTAATTATAGAGGAATAGGTCTCTCAGAAATGATTGATTCTATATCCAATAATCGAAAAGCAAGATGTTCCCTTGAGTTATCGCTCCATGTTCTTGAGATTATGGATGGAATTATAAAATCTGCTGAGGAAAATCAGCCTTATCAACTATCTACTAATCCTAATCAACCTGAAATATTAACTGAAGAAGAAATAAAAAATTTAAAAATTTAATTTTTTTAAATTTTTACTAAATTTTATTCAATAATTTTTAGATAACTTACTTGATTTTGATCAAATAAGACCTCATTAAATTTTGAAAGATCATATTCAACTTTTTTTAACATAGAATTAAACTCTGATCTTTTTGTTACCACTAAAGAAATATCTGCAACAATTAAATCAATAACAAAAAATCTATCTTTTGATTCTTTTACTCTCCATGTTACAACAACCGATCCAGTATCTGAAAAAATTTCCATATCAATTAAAGTAACTTGATTTTTTTTGTCATATTTCGATTTTGTTAATTCATAAGTTTGGTCTGAATATCCTTGCATCATTGAGGCAATATTTAGTGCTAAATGTCTTTTAAAATTATCAATATAGATTTTTTTATTATTTTTATCTGATTTTTTCCATGCTTCTCCTGCAACAAATTTAGCAATACCAGTACCAGCAAAATTATTATTTATTGTTTTTTCGACTAGAAGAAATCTATTTTCGTTTGAGAGATTTTGATTTTTATAAGCTTGAAGAATAATGTCTATTTCTCTTTTAAGCCATTCTGAGGTTTCATCAGAATATAAGTTTTTTGAAACAAAGATTATAAAAAAAATTATAATTAATTTAAACTTCATTATTCAAATTCAATACTAATAAGAGGTAGAGGTGTTAATTCTGAGTCATCAACATTGTTAATTGCTGCTTTACGGTTTTGATAGTAAGAGCTTCTTACAGCAGCATAATAATCTACCGAATTATCTCTTAATGCGTTAACTTCATCAATTATTTGCGATCTTGTATCAACTGCATTAACTGCTGTTCTCATAGGTACTAACCATGCCTCTCCCTCACTAACTGCATATGCATTAATTGGATCTGTTAACATTGTTAATACCATGCCCGATGTATCTCTTAGATTTGAAGGTCCAAATAATGGAAGCACTATGTAAAAACCATCTCCAACACCCCAAGTTGCAAGAGTTTGTCCATAATCCTCTTCTTTTTCTTCAAGTCCTATCTTTTCAGCTACATCAAATAATCCAAACACCCCTACGGTGCTATTAACAATAAATCTTCCTGATGATTGAACAGCGTTTTCACCCTGACCTTGTAACAATTGATTAACAATAACTAATGGAGCTCTTAAATTGCTCAAAAAATTATTTATTCCGCTTTGTAGTGGAGAAGGTAATTTTTTGTAGCCTTTTGCAATTGGTTCTAAAACAATTCTGTCAGCAACATTATTAAAACTAAATATGGCTCTATTTACTGGTTCAAAAGGATCATATATTTCATCTTCTATTGTAGTTGTTTCAAAATCCTCTGAGTCAGTATTAACCTGATCGGCTTCAGTAGCAATTACATTACATGAAAGTAAATTGAAAAATAGAAAAAATAAAAATATAATTTTTTTACTCATAGACTAATCACTAATATCTAAACTATTATTTAATATAGTTTATAAATTACATTATATATATCTCTAATATAGCAAAAAAATGACAGAAAATTCGCAAAATTATCTTGATTTATTAAATAAAGAGCAAAGAAACGCTGTACAACAAACTGATGGTTCAGTACTTGTTTTAGCTGGCGCTGGCAGTGGAAAAACTAGGGTATTAATCTTCAGAATCTTCAATATATTAATTAAAAAGCTAGCTACTCCCAGACAAATTTTGGCAGTCACTTTTACAAATAAAGCTGCAAGCGAAATGAAGTCACGAATCGGAGATGCATTAAATTTTCCAATAGACAATATGTGGGTAGGAACATTTCACTCTTTATCACTAAGAATACTAAGACAACATTATGAGGAAGTAGGGTTAAGAAAAAATTTTTTAATAATTGATGTAGATGATCAGTTAAAATTAATTAAAAATATTTGTGAGGTAGAAAAAATAGATACAAAAGAAACTTCGCCTAAATATTATTTATCAGCAATTGATAATTTAAAAAATAAAGGAATAAGTCCTAATGAAATGAGTGAAAATAAATATCGAAAAAATGATAAAGAAATACGAAAGATCTACAGTATTTACCAATCTGAACTTCTTCGATTAAATAGCGTTGATTTTGGAGATTTAATTTTATTTTGTATAAAAATTTTCCAAAAAAATAATAGTATATTATCAAAATATCAAAACATATTTAAATATATTCATGTAGACGAATATCAAGATATTAACCCTATACAACAGCAGTGGATTCAATTTTTATATAAAGGAAATAAAAATATATGCTGTGTTGGTGACGATGATCAATCTATATATTCCTGGAGAGGAGCTGATGTAACAAATTTATTAAATTTTGAAAAAAATTTTGAAAATGTAAAAATTGTAAGATTAGAACAAAATTATCGATCGACAAAAAATATATTAAGTTGTGCATCAGCTCTTATTTCT
Organism: uncultured Alphaproteobacteria bacterium; assembly: GCA_902537325.1. Taxonomy (GTDB): domain Bacteria; phylum Pseudomonadota; class Alphaproteobacteria; order HIMB59; genus CACPNW01. The sequence goes on from CACBAT010000001.1 coordinate 119,338, forward strand.
AAAAATAAGGGCAGATATGGAAAAGAATTATGGAGCAAGAATCAGGTTGGTGACAAAATTACAATTAATGGATTTTGGGAAACAAAAGAAGAGTCAGTTTTTGTAACAGACAAAATAGAAAATATAATTAAAGATAAAATAAATTTGAGTGAGATCTCAATTTTATTTCGAGTTGCAGCACATACTAGATCTTTTGAAGAAAGACTAATTAATCTTGGATTACCTTACAAAATAATTGGAGGATTACGATTTTATGAAAGAAAAGAAATTAAGGACATTATCGCATATTTAAGATTAATAAATAATTTATCTGATGACTTAGCTTTTGAAAGAATAATTAATGTACCTAAAAGAGGAATAGGTAAATCAACGGTTAGTAAAATTAGTAGCTATGCAAGAATGAATAATATTTCTTTATTTGAATCTGCACAACAATTGACTTTTAAGAGTAATTCTAAGGCTAAGAGTGAATTATATAATTTCACAGATAATATTTTAAAATGGCAAAAGGTTAAGAAGAAATTTGACCATATTGAATTAGCTAAAGTTATAATTGAAGATTCTGGTTATTTAGATTACCTAAAAACAGAGGAAGAGAACTCAAATAAACCTGATAGTTTATCAAGAATAGACAATTTAAATGAATTTATAGAAAGTTTAAAAGAATTTGAAAACATAGAGGGTTTTTTAGAACATGTATCCTTGGTTATGGAAAATATATCAAATACTTCAGAAGAAACACTAACTCTTATGACAATGCATGCCGCTAAAGGATTAGAGTTTGATTATGTATTCCTTGCTGGTTGGGAGGAGGGAGTTTTTCCAAGTCAAAGATCAATAGAGGAGTCAGGTAATCAAGGTTTAGAGGAAGAAAGAAGATTGGCTTATGTAGCATTAACGAGAGCAAGAAAAAAAATTTATATTACCTATGTAAATCAAAATAGATATTCTTTTGCATCACATGATTATAATTTACCATCAAGATTTATAAGCGAGCTTCCAGAAGATAAAGTAGAGATAAATGACTCCAAATATATTCAAGATAACAACTTTTTAGATAACTTTTTAGAAACTGACTCGTTTAGTGAAGAAATTATTACGCCAGGAAGAAAAAGATTATTAGAAAACTCAAAAAAAAATAATATTGATTGGGATTTCAATCAGGATTTTGAATATGAAGTAGATATTTCTAAAGGAAAAAATGTCTATCATCAAAAATTTGGAAATGGAAAAATTGTAAAACTTGATGGTGATAAAGCTTTAATTGATTTTGAAAATTTTTCTTCAAAAAAAGTATATTTAAAATTTTTGAAAATTATAGATTAATTTTTTTAAGGAATTCATTTTCGTTTAAAATCTTGATTCCTATTTGTTTTGCTTTATTAATTTTTGAACCTGCTTTTTCTCCAGCAATTAGAAAATCTGTTTTTTTACTAATGCTAGACAATATTTTTGCTCCTTTAGTTTTTGCTAAGTACTTAGCTTCATCTCTTGATAATTCTGACAAAGTACCAGTAAAAACTAAATTTTTATTTGAAAAAAAATTATCTAATGATTTATTATCTATAAATGTAATAGATAAATGATTTTTTAAATTTATAATAGTTTGTTTATTTATATCTTTAGAAAAAAAATCTATAATTGAAGAAATTGCTTTTGGCCCTAATCCGTCAATATTTTCTAACATACCTATGTTATTTGAAGATGAAATTAATACATCTAATTCCTTAAATTCGTCTGCTAAAATTTCAGCATTTACTTCTCCAATAAATCTAATGCCAAGTGAATAAATAAACTTATCTAATGATATTGTTTTAGAGTTATTAATTGAATTAATTAAATTAGAAAAAGATAATTCGCCCCAGCCATCTAACTTAATTATTTCTGACTCAAATTTTTTAAGATTAAATATATCTTCTACTTTATTTATATATTTTAAATTAAATAATTGCTTAACTTGTTTCTCACCAAATCCTTCAATATTTAAACTTTTTTTACTAACAAAATGTATTATTCTCTCTATTTTTTGAGAACTACAACCATAAGTATTTAAACATCTTAGTATCGCTTCATCTTTCTCTTTTAAAACATTACTCTTACAGATGGGGCAATTCTTAGGAGGTTTAATTTTAGTATTTAATTTACTATTTTTTTTTATTAACCTAGTGACATATGGAATAACATCTCCTGCTCTTTCAATTTCAACAAGATCTAAAACATTTATATTTTTTTTATTTATTTCATCAAAATTATGCAAAGAAGCATTAGATATAATTACACCTCCTAAGTTTACAGGCTGTAATCTAGCTACAGGAGTGATTGCTCCAGTTCTCCCAACTTGATAATCAACAGATTGAATTATAGTATTAGCTTTTTCAGCAGAAAACTTTATTGCAACAGCCCATCTTGGGTTTTTTCCTACATAACCTAATCTTTCTTGTAGTTTAAAATCATTTATTTTTACAACTAATCCATCAATATCATAATCAATACCCGATCGCTTTTGATCTATATGATTATAAAATTTAATAATTTCCTTAACCGAATAACATTTCTTGCTTAGATTATTTGTTGTAATATTCCAATTCTTTAGTTGATCATAATAATCCTCAATTTTATCAAAATTATAAGAACATTTCCCAATGCCATGTGGTATGAATTTTAGTGGCCTACTATGACTAATTGATATATCAAGTTGTCTTAAACTACCAGCAGCAGCATTCCTTGGATTTGCAAATTTAGATTTATTATCTAACTTAGAATTAAGTTTTTCAAAATCACTCTTATTTAGGAATACCTCTCCTCTTATTTCAATAAAATCTGGAAAATCGCTTTTTAATTTTGATGGAATATTTTTAATATTTAAAATATTTTCAGTAACATCTTCTCCGATAAATCCATCTCCCCTTGTACCAGCAGAAACTAAATTTCCATTTTCATAGACAAGATTTAAAGACAGTCCATCAATTTTTGGTTCACAAATATATTCAAATGCATCATCATTTTTTAAATTTAAAAATTTTACTGAACGTTTTACAAAATCTTTTATATCGTTATTATTAAAAGCATTAGAAAGTGAGTACATCTGAGAGTCATGTTTAATTTTTTTAAAATTTTCTTTTATTTTACTTCCATAATTTTTGTTAGGACTTTCCTTTAAAATTAAATTCGGATATTTTTTCTCTAAAACATCATTTTCTTTAACCAATTTATCAAATTCTTTGTCAGTTATTTTAGGCTTATCTAATGTGTGATAATTATAATTATGTTGTTTGATTAAACCAGCAAGTTCTTTTAATCTTTTTAAAATTTTCTCTTTTTTATCCATCAAAAAAATTTCTAATTTTTTTTAAGAATGTTTCTTCACCATCAATTTGTTCAACTAAATTATAGCTATATTTATACCATTTAGATTCAGGATAATTATATCCAAGTAATGCAGCTGTATTATAGCTATCTTCATACATGCCCATTTCATAATAAACTTCTACCATTCGGTGCAATGCCTCAGGAGTAAATTTTGTTATAGAGAATTCATCTACAACTATTTTAAATCTATTTAATGCCGCAATATATTTTTTATTTTCTAAATAAAATCTTCCTATCTCCATATGTTTTGCTGCAATATTTGATTTAACTAATATAATTTTTTGTCTACTATCTTTAGCAAATTTGCTTTCTGGAAACCTTGTAATAACTTGATTAAAAGAATTTAAAGCTAACTCATTATAATATCCATCTAATGCCTCATTTTGAAGTTGTTCATAATTACATATAGCTATCATATAATAAACATAATCTAAATCTTTATGAGATGGGTATTTATTGATTATCTTCCTGTAATTTAAAATGGCATTTTCGTAATCCATTTGGACATAATCGATAAATGCAATCATTATTTCTGATTGAATTGCCTCATTAGATAATGGAAATAGTTTATTAATTTCTTTGAATTGTTCCCTTGCTAATTCAAAGTTTTGATCATGAAAATTTATTTTAGCTAATTTGTATAGTGTTTCTGGCTGACTTAATAAATTTTTATTTTTATCAATATTTGAATTATTATTATTAGAACAACTAATACATATGTATAATAATATTAGACAGATAATTTTTTTTATCATAATTTATTTATATATTTAAATTTTAAAATTTGAATGAAATATATAACGAAATATAAATCTCCAAATTATAATTCAAGAAGTAATTCAAAAATACAACTTATTATAATTCATTATACAGCCTTGAAAAACACATTAGATGCTGTTTCATATTTATGTAAAAAGGAAAAAAAAGTAAGCTCACATTATCTTATTGCACAAAACGGAACCATATATAACTTAGTAGCGGATAAATTTAGGGCATGGCATGCTGGACAGGCATTCTGGAATGAAATCACCGATGTTAATTCTATTTCTATAGGAATAGAGCTTGATTATAGTCCAAATGGAAAAAATAATAAATTCTCATTTAAAATGATTAATTCATTAAAAAAACTAATTCTTAAACTAAAAGAAAAATATAAAATTAATAAAAATAGTATCTTAGCACATTCAGATATTGCCCCTTT
>CACBAT010000002.1 GCA_902537325.1 uncultured Alphaproteobacteria bacterium
GAAATTTTTATATCTAAATAAAAATTCATTAAACTATAAAAACAAAAGAGGAATAATATGAAAAATAAATTATTACTAATCTTGATGTCTTCCATTTTTTTAATATTTGGTTCAGCATTTGCTGGTGAAAAATATGAATTTACTGGAACCGCATATAATACAAGTGGTTTTGAAGCACCGATAGTAACAGCTAGTGAAGCTCAAATTTGGAACTGGAGCAATGATTCATTTTGGATTTATGATGACGCTCCAGAAGGGTGGCCCAAAGAAGTTATGGCAGACTGTAAGGGTAAAGGTATTGCAAATAAAGATGGCATTCCTCTAGCAGGATTTTTTATGTGTACAGTTCATGATACTGATGGCGATCTTTTTCTGACAAGTGGAAATTGGGAACCCGCTAAAGGTGGAGGAGATTGGACATTTATTTCAGGAACAGGTAAGTTTGAAGGAGTGACTGGTGGAGGTAGCTATTTAAATGGTGTTCAATTTATGGGTGGTGATACCTTAAATTTTGTTACGTCAATAGAAATGCCAAACTAAATTATTTAGAAAGGAGAAATATGGTTAGAATACAGTGGATTATGAAACCTTTTCCTGGTCAAAACGATCAGGCAATGGAAAATGTTAAAAAATTTGCAAAGTTATGGAAAGATCAAGGTGCTAACAAATGCACAATAGCAATTATGTCTGGAAATATGTGGGGTCATATTTCTTTTAATTGTAATTTTGATAATTTTGAACATTTAGGCAAAACGAGAGACTTAGTTAGAAGTCATTCAGATTTAAAACTTATGATTAATGATGGAAGTAAGCTAGGTGAAATAGTTCAAGAAAACACGTATAGTATAGTTGAAAATTACTAAAACTTTAAATAAAAAATATAAAGTAGGTATAAAATGTCATTAATGGTTTGGATCAAAGTTCATATTAAAGAAGGTAAAATGGATGAATATATAAACTTACATAACTCTACAAATGGAAGGGCTTACACTTTATCGCAAGAAGGGTGCAAAAGTATTATTAGATCCATAGATACAGAAAATAAAAATGTTTTACTTTTAACCGAGGAATGGAGTAGTATGGATGATTGGGATAAATATATAGCTAAAAGAGAAAGTGGTGAAGAAGACGATAATTTTTTAAAGAAGATAGAAAATCTTCTTACCGACAAAGGTCACGAAATCACTTTTTCAGAAATAACTAAATAAAATGGCAATCCCTATAAAGTTAAACTGCCAAAAAATGACCCTGGTGGAGAACACGACTAATTCTTTTAAATAACTACCAAACTTATTGTGACGAAAATTAATGAATATTAGATTTTATATAAAGATTATAGTTGGTTTATTGATTGTTAAATTTGCATTTGCAGAAGTTATAGATGTCAATGATCAAGAAATAATAAAATTGTCAAATGTTAATATTCCAATTGTAGATATAAGAAGAAGTTCGGAGTGGAATCAAACAGGCATTATTCCAAATAGTATTTTATTAACTTTTTTTGATAAAGAGGGGAATTATAATTTTGATGAATGGTACAAAAAATTACAATTAGAAATAAATGAAGGTGATCCAATAATCTTAATTTGTAGATCGGGAAAAAGATCAAAAATAGTCGCTAATATGATGGATAAAGAATTTGATATTATTATTTACAATGCACAAAGTGGTATCAACTCATGGATAAATAAAAAATTAATAACAGTTGAACATCAAACTAATTGATAAAATAGAATATTTTTTTTCTTGCCTCCGCTTACCTGCAATTATAATCAAATGTTTTTTAAAATTTTAAGAATTATACTCTAAATAATTTTAAGCTTTTACAAATGCATTAAAAGAAAAACATCTTCGCTCACCATTTTTACGAAAAGGATGAACATCATGCATTAAAAACGCTGGGAATACATACAAATCACCCACACGTGGCTTAAAAGTAATTCGATGTTTTACCAAAGGAGGGCTATTACGTGGCATGGAGACACGACCATCAAAGAAAGAAAGTCTACCAGCAAAAGCTATTTCCTTATTGTATTTAATAGAATTTGGCACTTCAAGATAACAAACTCCACTAACATTCCCTCTATGAACATGGGGTGGGTTAAAATCACCAGCAAATTGTCTTACAATCCATGCACGGTCGATTTTAATTGAAGATGTTTTAACTTGAATTACATTTTTATAATAAGATTCAATAATTTTGTGAAGTTGTTTTTCCAAACCACTAGTTAAAAGAAAATCTTTTGTTAAACGAAATTGTTGCTGAACGTTTCCCACTAATCTGTGTGAATGATCCAACACTTTACTTTTATGTTTATTTTCAATTATCTTATTTGCAAAAGAATTAACTTTACCAATCATTTTATCTGATAAATTATATTTACCAATTGTTGGTCCAAAAGGTTTGTAGTACGTTTCTTTCATTAGCTTTTATTTAGCTAGAGTAATTGTAAAATCAATTAAAATTAGCAACTCGCTTGTTCTGGCTTAACTAACTTGATGATTAGAAAATTTTATAACATTTTTCATTCATCATTTGATATTATTGATTATAACAAATTGATCACTAGATAAAGATCATGATAACACATTACCCATTTGATACTCTTGGTGGTGCCAATCACGGTTGGCTTAATGCTAAACATCATTTTAGTTTTGCTAATTATTACGATCCTAAAAAAATGGGTTTTGGAGAATTATTAGTAATTAATGACGATAGAATTGCTCCTAATACAGGTTTTGGAAAGCACCCGCATGACAATATGGAAATAATAACTTTTGTTCGAAAAGGGGCTATTAGTCATGAAGATAGTCAAGGTAACAAAGGGAGAACTACTGCAGGTAATGTTCAAGTAATGAGCGCCGGAACAGGAATTATGCATTCTGAGTTTAATCACGAAAATGAAGAGACGAATATCTTTCAAATTTGGATCATACCTAAATCAAGAGATATTGAGCCAAAATGGGGAAGTGCAGAATTTCCAACTAGCTCTACAACAGATAAACTAAAATTATTAGTATCTGGAAATAATGATGCACCCCTTCAAATTCATCAAGATGCAAGAATATACACTGGTATGTTTAAAGATAACACAACACTTAAGCATCTTATTAAAGGACAAGGATATCTTCTTGTTTCTAAAGGAAATATTAAGATTGGCGATATTGAAGCTTCAAAAGGAGATGGTATAGCCATAAAAAATGAAGAAGAAATATCACTTGAATGTCATCCTGATACAGAAATCATCTTAATTGAAGTTCCAGGTTTAGTTGAAGCTCGTTAATTATTTCTTTTTAACCATTTCTTTTAGAAGGAGTAGCACTTATACCAGAATTAAATCAATCTGATGGAAAACACCCAAAAAAAAATGGTTTACAAATTATTAGTAAGAATTTTGCAAATAATATAGCAGACATTTTAATTAAATATAGCAGATTTATTCTCTGACGATGATTAAAAAAATTTTTTTATAACAATTACAAACATATTAAATAAAACCAATATCATCAATAGGGGGCATATGACCATTTTCAATTGCATCAAGTGTCTGTTGGCCTCTTTCCACAAGTTTAATAGCATTATTTAAAGCCCAAATTTGCTTTGTAGCAATATTTACATCAAAACTTTTGTTTCCTAGTTCAATTTCTTTTTGCTCTTCTTGAATTTTATTAATAATATATTCTGCAGCACTAATTGCATTAAAAGAAACATTAGTGAGTTTAGAAGCTTTACCCATAAATTCTTTTCTCATCTTTATTGTTTCTTTAAGATCAATTCTTTCTTTTCTTTTTGTTAGCCATCCTTCATTAGCTGCTTGTTTTCTTAAAGTTGATAAAGAATAATTGAATTCTGTAGCGATATCTTGAAGAGTAGGGTACTCATTTCCCTCTCCTTTTATATAATAATTACGTGCTTCAGTGTAATCAGGACGTTTTTTTGTCATAAAAACATTAATGCGAATGATTCTTTATAAAGAAAGTTCTAGAAAAATTTTTTTGTTAAAAAAAATTTAATAATGTGAATAAATTAGTTTTTTAAATTGTTTAAAAGTAAGTTTTTAAATTCTTCAACGGCGAGTGTTGCTGGCTTATGAATAGCAAAATCAAATTGATCTTCATTACGTGACGGTTCTAAATTTAATTCAACTGTTGGTTTACTCATATCTTTGAACATTGTAACGAAGCCCGCTGCAGGATAAACTTCACCTGAAGTACCAATGGAGACGAAGAGGGTAGATTGCTCTGCCAGATCATGAATTTCATCCATCTGAAGTGGCATTTCTCCAAACCAAACGATATGAGGTCTTAATTGAGAGTTACATTTAGGGCATTTATGAGTCTCATTTAGGTCCTCTAGCCATTCAAATACATGATTATCATTCATTATACATCTTGCCTTATTTAGCTCACCATGCATATGAATTATTGATGATGAACCTCCAATCTCATGTAAATTATCGATATTTTGTGTAACTATATGAATTTTATATGTTTTTTCTAATTCATGAAGTAAAATATGAGCCCTATTTGGCTTAATTCCTGAATTTAGTTCTTTTCGACGTTTATTATAAAAATCATAGACAAGAGTAGGGTTTCTGTAAAATCCTTCAGGACTGGCAACATCCTCAATTCTATGGTTATTCCAAAGTCCATCAGAGTCTCTAAAAGTTTCAATCCCAGACTCCTTACTTATACCAGCACCCGTTAATACAAAGATCTGGGAATCAGCTGAAATCTGCGGTAATTGTTCCATTTGATACACTATATACAGTATTTTATTACACGTGAAAATCTATATCTAGTTTGTAATATTAGAAATTGATTTAGATAATATTTATAAATTATTGATATATAATAATAATATTTATTACTTGACTATTATTTACGATAACTGTAATTATCGTAATATAATATTATGGTCAAAATTACACTTAATGATAAAGTACATAAACTAAGGGAAAAATCTAAGGCCAAAAACACTCAAGATAAATATCAAGGTGATTGGTTAAAATTCATCGATTATTGCAAAAATAAATATAATTGCAGTCCTTTAGATGTTGATGATCTAGATAGTGCTTATGCATTAACAGCAAATTATATGGATTGGCTTCACGAAAATCCAGAGGCAAAAATACTCAAAGGATCGAGTAACATGCCGGGTAGAGAAAATGTAAATAATAACCCCTACTCTTCTACTTCTTACAAAGCTTCCACTATACAAAGAATTTTAGCATCTATTACTTATAAATATAGAGTTAACGGATTTCAATTTGATAGAAAAAACCCAAATATTTCTGAAACAATTAGTGCAATTGTTAGAGATGAAAAAAATAGTAAATCTGGTCAAGCAAGAGAGTTATTAAAAGCAGATATTGAAAAAATTATTGATAAAATTCCAAATGATAATGAAGATTATAGAAACATAAGAGATAGAGCGCTTATATTGATTGGTTTTTATAGTTTTTGCAGAAGATCTGAGCTTCTAGGCATGAAATATGAACATCTAAATTTCGAAGAAGATGGCGTTCAAGTACTAATACCTTTTTCTAAAACTGATCAAAAAGGTGAAGGGAGAATGATATATCTTCCGAAAACTGAAAATGATTACTGTCCAGTAAAAGCTTTAAAGGATTGGTTAGAAGTTGCTTTAATTGATCAAGGCCCCCTGTTCTATAAAATAAATAAAGCTAATAATATTGAGAAATATATTCTTAATAATAAAAATCAAAAAGTAAGTTTGACTGACACAAGTTTTGTTTTAATTTTAAAGAAGAGAGCTGAGAAAGCTGGTATTGAAAATTGCAATGAAATATCCGGGCATAGCCTAAGAATAGGATCAATAACACAAGCTAGAATGAATGGTGTACCCACTCATGAAATCATGGCGCAAAGTGGTCATAAAACTACACAAATGATAGACAGATATACAAAATTAACAAATATAAAAGAAACAAGTGCGGCAAAAAAATTATAAATTAACTAAAAGCAATTGCTGCTGTAATTAAAATTATTAGTAACAGCCCTCTTCCACTCATTGTAGCTATTTTCATTATGGTTTTATTAAGTGGTATATTATTTTTAGAGGAATTAAAAACATGAAAATTAATAAAGCAGATAGCCCTAAAAGTAAGCCTGCCGCAACAATTTTTATTGTAAATGCGCTATTAATAATAAAGCCTCCATATAGATTAATTGATAATATAATTCCTGATATCCATAATATAACCAGAGATATTAGTCCTATATAGCCAAGTAATTTTAATAATTTTGCTGTAATTGAATCAGGAACTTGATTAGCTTTTGTATAAACAGATTGAATTACACCACCACCTACTAGCACTCCACCAGAGAAGACTATAGCTAGGTAATGAACAAACTTAACAAAAACAAGAGTCATACAAAAACTTATAGCAAACTTAAGAAAAATTTATAGATATTTAACAATTAAATATTATAAAAAAAAATATGAGAAATATGGACTTGTTGAGAAGTTATTCGGTTGACGCAATTCTTATTCCATTTTATTTGGTACGAGTTTTCTATACCCCTTACCATTTACTTAGATATAAATCTAAAAAAACTAAAGATTATAAAATCACTAGTAATATTAATTTTGGCAGCAAAGATGCTAATGATTACATCACTAAAAAGCTTAAAGAATCAAACATATTTTTTGAATATGGATCTGGATCGTCTACTCTATTTGCGAAGAAATTAAATATTCAAAGTTATTCAGTTGAAACAGATTTATCATTTTATCGGTATATGAAAACTCATAAGATAAAAAATTATTATTCAAATAATTTGGGTGTTGTTTATTTTTTTTCGACACCAGTTTTTTCTTTCATTAGAAAATATTATTTAAATGGTAGAGCAAAAAAATTTGCTAATAGTATATTTAAAATATTTAATAAGAATATTTTTCCCGATACTATACTTGTTGACTCTCGCTATAGAGTTTTATGCTGCTTATATATTTTTAAATTTTGCAAAATTCATGATATTCGTCCGAAAATTATTCTTGATGATTTTAAATTTAGAAGACATTATCAAGTTTTAAAAAATCTCTATAAAATAAAGTTAATTGGGCGATTAGGAATTCTTGAGTTGAAAGAAGATAAGATAAATATCGATATAATGATTAAAAAATATCAATATGACACAAGATAAACATCTTTCTCAATCTTAAATTACAATAAAAATTTAATATTTATGTAATTAATTGCGTATAAGTTAACATAAATTAAAAGGTAAATAATGAAGATAAAAAAAGGTGATAAAATTGATGAAATTACTCTGCCAACACAAGATGGTTCAGTATTTAATTTTTCAGAAACAAAGGGTAAGAAAGTTTTACTTACTTTTTACAGAGTTGCTGGGTGTACATTTTGTAATTTAAGATTATTAGAATTCAACAAAAGATATAATGAATTTGGACCAAATTTTACTCACGTAGGAATTTTTCATTCTAGTGTGAGTTTATTAAAATCAAATATGAAAAAGCATGGCCCTACTCCATTCACTGTATTAGCTGATGAAAATTTTAAATATTTCGAAAGATATGAAATTGAAAGATCCTGGAGTAAATTATTGTTAGCAGTTTTATATAAGACTTTTGCAATTCTTCCTGCATTAATTAGAGGATTTATGCCTATTCCTCTTGGAGGTTATTTTAATACTGCAGTTACTGATATAATGATTAATGAAGACGGCATTGTTGAAGAGGTTTTATATGCTAAAAAACATGCAGCTGATCATTTTGAATTCAATAAAGTAAAAGAATTTTCTTTGAGATAAAATTTGCTGGAATTTAAAATCCCAGCAAAATTATTTAAGCATAAATTATATCTGAAAGTCTATAGATTAGCACAATTGCAATTATGACAAATACATGCCCTACTACCTCATCACCAACATCTTGCTTTGAATCAGGGTCAATAATTTTAAACCTAGTTGCCCACCCTAAAATTACCTGATGTGTTGAAACAAGAAAATTTAATACAAGAAAAATCCAAGCACCTTCAGGTCCTCGAAAAAGTAAATAAATTCCCAAAATTAAAATTGGCAAAACAAAAGTTCCAACAATTCTTATAATAGGAACTGACTTTTCTCCCAAATCATAACGAGTAACTAATGTATTAGGACTTAGAACAGTAAGAAACGCATAATAGCCTAAACCTAACATGCTAATAATATATAAGACTAAATTTAAAGTACCTCCCCAAGCCATTATCATGATTATTTTCTCCTTTAAAAATTATTAATAATTAAATAAATACTAATCATGCTTGAACTTTGTCAATATTTACATTTTAAATATAATAATATTAAAATTTAATTATTAATTTTTGATGATTATATTATAGATTTTTGATAAGAAAAATTATGAATACAGAAAGAAAACTCGCAACTATCTTAGCTACTGATTGTGTAAATTTCAGCAAACATATGGAAGAAAATGAAGAGTTAACTTTATCTAATCTTAATGAATGCAGAAAAATTATTGATGAAATTATTGCTAAATTTGATGGTAAAATTTTTTCAACTGCTGGTGACTCTGTAGTCGCCGAATTTGCTAGTCCTGTACAGTGCGTGAAAGCTGCTATCGAATTTCAGGATAAATTATATGAAAGAAATGAACATTCTTTAACTAAGTTACAATTAAGCTGGAGAGTAGGTATTCACGTAGATGATGTAATTGTAGAAAATAATAACATTATGGGCTCAGGTGTAAATGTTGCTGCAAGATTAGAAAGTCAAAGTGAACCAGGTAAAATTCTTGTTTCAAAAATTGTCAAAGATCAAGTTGATAAAAGAATTGATTATTCAATAGAAGCTGATGGTACAAGAAAACTAAAAAATATAAGCGATGAGTTCGAAGTTTTCAAAGTAAAAGGTTTAAAAATTGATGAAGATGATTTTTTCTCTGAAGAAGTAAATGAGGAAAAGAATGAAGATGAAAATAATAAAAAAGATGATAATGTAACTATTTCACGAAATCCTTCACAACCAAAAATAGCAATACTTACATTTAAGAATGTGAGTAAAAATGATGATAGTGAATTTTTGGTAGAGGCTATTACAGGTGATTTAATTATAGAGTTTTCCAGAATGAAAGAATTTGATGTAGTATCAAAAAAAACATGTGACGATCATGATAAAAGTAATGAAGACGCACTTACATTTGCAAAAAAACATAAAATAGACTTTTTAGTTGGTGGAAATATTAGATCAGCTGGTAATAGATTAAGAGTAGCGGTAGATTTAACTAATGCAAAAGATGGTTCTATTATATGGGGAGATCGATATGATAGAGTTCTTGAGGACATTTTTGATATTCAAGATGAAATTGTACAAAAGATATCAAAAGAATTATTAGGTAATATAGAAATTACAAATTTACAAAATATCAAAAGAAAACCCACTGAAAATTTAAATTCTTATGAAAATTTAGTTATTGGAAGATATCATTGGCTTAGACAATCATCAGCAAAAGAACATAATGATAAGGCTTTATTTCACTTTGATAAAGCTATCGAACAAGATGAAACAAATGCAAGAGCACACTCCCTTAAAGCTTGTACAATTGGTGGTGGCCTAGGTAAACAATATTATGAAGATAATGATAAAATGATGAAAATGATTTTTCACCATATTGAAAAAAGTTTAGAGCACGATGAGAACGATTATGAAGTAAGAAGAATTAGCTCAGCTATTTCCTTAATGCAAAAAAAATATGAAGAATCAGAAGAACATGGAAAGATTGCGTACTCTATGAATCCAAATGATCCAAGAGTCCTAGCAGTTTATGGAGAAATATTAGTAAGAAATAAAAAAATTGATCAAGGTTTAGAATTACTTCATAAAGCACTTGAATTAGACCCTATTCCTGCCGGCCAAAAAACATCAGATAACAGATATAGAGATCTTGTATTAGGATATTTTTGTAAAAAAGATTATGATGTTTGCATAACTCAAGCTCAAAAAATTAAAGAGTTGGAGCCACGATCTTGGGTATTTCTCTTATTTTCATTAAAAGAAAAAAATAATGAGATTAATTTAAAAGAAAATGAATATTTTGTTAACAAATATGATGATTATTCAAAACTAGATTGGAAAGAGACAATTAAAAGTTTTCATCTACCAGATGAAGAAATGAATAAAAGTTTAGAAAATTTTACAACTCAAGTTATTAATTAATCTCTATTTTTTCTGTCTGTAAAAGCACTTGCTAATATACCGGCTGGTAAAGCAACTGCTCCTATTCCAAACAATGCAGTACATACTGCTGCAAATCTACCTAAAAATGTAATAGGAGTATAATCACCATAACCCGTTGATAGTAAAGCTGCAGAACTTACCCATAAAGCTCTTGGGATTGATCCAAAAGCTTCAGGTTGCAAATCTCCCTCTACAACATAAAGTAAAGTAGCAGACAATAACATCAAACTTAGAGTAAGTAGTAATGAAAAAATTAATTCGTGTCTCCTGTCATATATGGCATGAAGAATAAAATCTACTGACTCACTAAAACGTCCAAAACGAAGAATGCTAAATATTCTTATAGCTCTTAACAAACGTACTAAAAAACCTTCGTTTATACCAATTAAGAATAATGGAATAAGTGCAATTGCATCAATTAGAGCAGGTAATGTAAAAATATACTTTATCTTCCCGTAAAATCCTTTAAATTTATTAATTTGATCCACGGCAATTAACCTGCAAATATATTCAATTAGAAATACAATACCAAAAAAAATTTTTGCTGAGTCAAAGAGTCGATAATATTGCTCATAAATCAATTTTTCTGACTCAATAACAACAAAAACGCAGTTCAATATAATGAGAAAGAATATTATTTTTTCAATTAATGTAAAAGCCTTCTCTTCAAGCCCAAAATGTAAGTGTTCGAATAAATACTTTGAAAATGAATTCATTTTTATATAAATTCTTTATAGCAAAAATTACAAAATGAAAATTAACATTTTTTACTTACTTTCTAAGATTAGTATAATTTTAATAAGCCTATTATGTATTTTATCAATTCTGTTATTTTATAATAATGCAGTTACTTTAAATTCTTTATATATACTCATTTCTGTATTTATTATTGGCTCTGTAATAAGACTTAATAAATTAAAGAAATTTACAAGAGTACTATTTACTATAATTATACTTCCAATTTTATCATATCTAATGGTGCTTTTTTCCTATGATATAATTATTCAAAAGGAATTTTTTTTAATTAATCAGACTATAAGTAATCTTACAGATAAAATCTTACTAATAACTTTATATTTTATTCCATCAATATTCATAATGATGTTTTATAAATACGAAGTATTATCTCTAAATGATAAATCAGGAACAACAATACCAGAGATAATAACATTTCTTTTTCAGTTTTTATTATTTGCTATACCTTCATTTTTAGTTTTATCCTTTGTTTTTAATTTAGAACTTACAAGTATACTTGCTGCAGGTGGTATAGTTTTTGCTGCCATTGCTCTTTCTCTGCAATCAAGTTTATCAGATTTAATTAAAGGAATTTTTGTAAATATTGAGAGGCCATTTGCTATTAATGATTGGATAACTGTTGATGATAAAACAGGTTATGTAGAAGATATTACTTGGAGAAGTACAAGAATAAGAACTTTTCAAAATACCGAAGTTATAATTCCAAATGAAATAGTTGCAGACTCAATTTTAACTAATTGGAGTAAACAAGATAAAGAGAAAATGAGTGAAGGGTTTCATATTTTTAATAAACTATATTTTCATCCTTCTCATGATCCAGAAAATATTTCAAAGTTACTTTATAATGCTCTTAAAAAAGCGAAACCGGTTGATGGTAGAGAGCAATTAAATTTACAATGGGTTCGCTTTATTGGAGCTAATGAATTTGGATTAGAGTTCGTTGTTGCATTTGATTGTACAAAAAGAATTTTAAAAAATTCGATGCAAGATAGTGTTATGATGGAAATACATAAAACTCTAAGACATGCAGGAGTTCAAATGTCTGCTGGAAAACTTTATGGGAAACTTGAAGAAGATACAGGGTTGCACGCTCTTGATACACATAGAAGTCGAGAGGATTTTGAAAAAAGGCAAGTTAGTGAATTTAATCCTTATAATGAGTCAGTAAAAAATAGAGTTCTTCTTCAAAAAATTCCTATTTTTATGTCATTAAATTCTGAAGATTTAGATGAGATTGCTGAAAATGCAGAAAGACTCCATTTTGAAAAAGACGATTACATTATTAAACAAAATGATTCTGGTGATTCTCTATACGTTATAAATGACGGGGTAGTATCTGTTTACTTAGATAATGAAAATAAAGATAAAGTATTTTTAGCTAAACTTGGTGTTGGGGACTTTGTTGGTGAAGGAAGTCTTCTAACTGGTGAACCAAGATCTGCTAATGTTATAGCTGAAACTCCTTGCATAGTTATAAAAGTAAGCAAGGATATAATAAAAGATATATTTTCTAAAAACCCTAATGTGTATGATTATGTTGCAAATATTTTAGCACAAAGAAAGTTAAAACTTGATAAGAAAAAAAATGAAAGCCAATTAACTAAAGATGAAAATAAAAATCTTGTTAATGATATTAAGAATGCAATAATAAATTTTTTAAAATAGAATAAATCCCCTACTCTTCGTCAATTTCTTTACTAAAATCTTCTTGTAATTTTTTCAATTCTTTCATTGCAGCTTTCATATCAGAACTATCAAATATTTGAATATCCACATGGTTACCTTTTCTCGAATATGATATTTTTGTTTTGCTATTTTTCTTATTTTTAAAATCAATTACCTTGTAAGTTTTAACAGGTCTTACAAAACCTTTAGGAGTTATTTCTTCATACTCTTCGCAGTTTATTTGATTTTTAACTAAATTATATGTTGTATAAGAAATAATAATTTCATTTTCAGGAGCAATGGATTGCAATCTAGAAGCTAAATTTACAGAAGAACCTATTGCTGTATAATCACTCATTACGCTAGATCCAAAATCACCAACATTTGCAAAACCTGAAGAGATTCCATATCTTACCTTTAATCCACCTTTAACACCCTGTCTGATCCAGAAAGATTGCAGCTCTTTAACTCGTTCTTTCATTTCTAAAGCCATGCTTATACAATTAATAGCATCATTCTCATCTCCTAGTGTTTCAGGAGCTCCATGAAAGGAAAGAATTGCATCTCCAATAAATTTATCAATTGTAGCATTTGAATTTATTGCAATTAAACTCATTTCACTTAGATAATTATTTAAGATTAGAGCAAGTTTTTCTGCTTCTAAGGCATCAGATAAATCAGTAAAATTTACAATATCAGAGAAAAAAATTGTTAAATTTTTTCTTACGTAACTTTCTTTTGTTTTTTTACCTGACTCTTCTTCATCAAAAATAGACTTATATACTTGAGGTGAAAGATATTTTGATAACCTATTAGCAATATTTTCTAATCTTTTCGTTTTTTCCTCAATCAATTCTCTATCTTTTAATTTTTGATCAAGTAATTCTTCCTTCTCCCTTCGAAGATTATATTCATCTGTTCGATCAACAAATTGTCCTTGAATACCATTTAAAAAAGGAAAATCTTTGTTTTCAGTATATGCAGAAAGTAAAGAATATACCTTAATCTCCTTATCAATTTTAATTTCTATTTTAGGAATAATAACAAAACCATTTTTTTCTAAATTTTGTTTAAAATTTTTAATATATTCATCTGCAACTCCAAGTTGTTCTAAAATACTAGTAAAAGGAATATTATTGACAGTTTTAAGAATTGGAAAAAATTTCTTAAAATTTTTATTTACTCGCAATACTTCCAAGTTTCGATTGGCAAAATAAGCTGCTGTGACAGCATTAGAGAAATTAAAAAAACTTAAATCTATGACAGTTTTTTCATCAAAAAACTTATCAAGTTTCATTTTTTATTTAATTATGGGTGATGTTTAGTAATTCCGCTAATATAATCCATTATTGCTATAACTAATCCTGATAAAATAAATACAGCATGAATAAATATCATTAAGTAAATTTCTTCTGATGTTTTTGATCCAACATCAATAAAAGCTTCTAGCAAACCTATACTTGAAATAGCTACTATTGAAGCAATAAGTTTTAATTTCAAACCTGAAAAATCTAGTTTACCCATCCATTCGGGCTTATCTTCAGATTGATTTGCAATATCAATTTTTGAAACAAAATTTTCATATCCTGCAAATATAACCATTAAAACTAAATTTCCAACAAGGGCTAAATCAACAATATGTAATACGAATACAAGAAGTTCATTTAAAGTTAAATCGTTTAAGTGTGTAATTTCATAAATGAATAACGCGATAACTTTATATGTAATAACTAGTAGAGTAAGACATAGAGCAACATAAACAGGAGCCAACGCCCATCTGCTCGAAAACATTGCTCTTTCAAGCAATCCTTCAAATACTCTTCGCATAAACAATAAGTAATTTTTAAATAATATTTGTCAATTAAATTTTACTATTTACCCCATTTATAAGTCAGTAAATCATATCTTTTAGCAAAATTAAGTAATAAATTTTTTGTATCTAGATCTAAGGGCTTAATAGGATCTCTGCAAAAATCTGATTTTATTACGCCGCCCTCTTTCATTACTGTTTTTGTAGCTCTAAAACCACATTGTCTATTTTCAAAATTTATCAAAGGAAGAATACCATTATAGACTTCTTCAGCTTGATCTTTTTCATTATTCCAAAAATGATCAATTACAGGCGCAATTTTTTCTGGAAGTAATGCTGAACTCATACTGCCAGAAATTCCAGCTTCTAAGTCTGCATACAAAGTAATACTTTCTTCTCCATCAAAAGGTGCATCTAATCTAGAACTACAGTTCTTAATAAGTGCTCTTATTTTTGATGCTGCGTTAGCACTTTCAATTTTAAAACATGTTAAATATTCAATTTCATTAATCATTTTTGTAAGAAGAGGTACTGAAAGTTCAATTCCAGATAAAGGCGCATCTTGTATCATAATTGGTATGCCAACGTTAGAAATTTCATTAAACTGTTCAAATATTTGATCTGGATTACCCTTTAGCAATGCACCATGATAAGGTGGCATCATCATTATAATATCCGCACCTAGTGATTTTGCTAATTCTGCTCGAGGTCGTACAATGTCAGTAGCAAAATGAGAGACCGTAACAATTGTTTTAACTCTACCATCGATTTTTTTCATACAAAGTTTTGTTAATTTTTCTCTTTCATCATCTGAAAGTAAAAATTGTTCAGAATAATTTGCTAGAATACAAATACCTTCAACTTTTTGATCAACCATACAGTCAATAACTCTATTCATTCCTTCATAATCAACTTCACCATTTTCATGAAATGGTGTTGGAGCAACTGGCCACATACCATGGTATTTATATTTATTCATTTCTTTAAAACCTTATAGAAACTTTAAGATCATTTTAAAAGGTTATTTTTCATTTATCCATACTAACATTTCATTTTCACCTCTATTTGACCATAAGTAGTATGGAACAAATTTTAAATATGCATCTGTAAGTTTTGGTTTATCTTGAATATATAACTCATTAGTATCATCAAATTTTGATCCATTAATACATAAAGAAATAATATTTTCTGAATTTATTTTATCTTCTTTTTCGTTAAAGGTATTATTGCTATCTATAACAAATCGATTTAAATTTTTTCCATTATCTATTTCTTCTAAACAATAGAGTATTGGACCTCTAAAAATAGATGCTTTTCTAATATTATATCTGACATTTGGATTTGTTCTTACAAAACGAGGTGTAAAATCAAATTTTAATTCTATTATATCACCAGCTTTCCATTTTCTATAAATTTTTGCATAACCATTGAAAGTTTTGTAATTTATTTCTTCACCATTGATTAATATTTTTGTTTTTTGATCCCATGATGGAATTCGGAAATAAATAACTGTTTCTTTGTTATTAGAATTTAAAATTTTTATCTCCGAATAACCTTTATGGGGAAATTCACTTGTTTGTATTATTTTTAATTCTTGTTCTTTATCTGAAAGATCTAATTCAGAACTAATGTATTGATCCACTACCAAAGAATCTTGATAGATATTATAAATATACATATCCATACTAGCAATTAGGCGAGTTATATTTGGCGGACAACAAGAGCAAATGTGATATTCATCTCTTATCCCATGTCGTCTATCTTGAAAATGTAAATAACCAGGGTTACATTCAAGATAATTATCGTAAAAGAAACCTTTTCCATCCTGAGAAGTACTAGCAAGAATAAGATTATAGAAACTATTTTCTATAATATCTGCGTACTCACTATTAATTTCTATTTTTGACAATCTATTTGCAAAATAAATAAGCGCAATACTTGCACAAGTTTCTGCAAAAGCCATGTCATTAGGAAGATCATAATCAAAAGAAAATCGTTCTCCTATATGTGCACTACCTACGCCACTATGTATATACATTCTTTTGTCTACAATATTGCGCCAAAGTAGCTTGCAAGTTTTCAAAAGATCTTTGTTATTATTAATTCTAGCTAGATCAGCCATAGCAGTGAACATATAAAGTGCTCTAACTGAATGCCCCTCTGCAGTATTTTGTTTTATTGGTTCTTTATGAGCCTGCCAATATTCTAAATCCTTAAATACTGATTCATCTTTGGCTAAATAGAAATCAACAAAATCTCTTAAATTGGAAGGTAGTTTTGAATAATCTAATTTTTGTGAATTTTTTTTTAATATTTCGTTTTCATTAATAAAATAATGTTTGTTATTAGAGTCAGTCTTACCTCTTTCTTCAATAAAATATGTTGCAAGGTCTAAATATTTTTTTTTATTTGTATATTCATAAGCCTTTACTAAAGCTAATTCAATTTCTTGATGACCCGGGTATCCTCTTTTTTTACCAACTTCTCGACCAAAAGTATCAATGATATGATCAATATATTTTTCTATTGAATTTAAAAAATGATTTTCTCCCGTAGCTTTTGAATGTTCAATGGCTGATTCTAATAAATGGCCGGCACAATATAATTCATGACGATCCCTTAAGTTAGTAAATTTATTTTCAGGTTCATGAAATTTAAAAAAAAAATTTAAATAACCATTATCCTCCTGATTATTGATGATTTTTTTTATAATGTTATCACATTTGTTTTTTAAGTTCTTATTTTTTTCTTGTTGCATGGAAAAAAATGCACCTTCCATTAATTTTGCTAAATCTGATTCCCAAAATATATGTGGTTTTTCTGAAGCAGTGCTTTCATTTGTTAATGCTCTTATTCTTCCAGATTTTTCAAATGAATTTAGTATTTCAAAAAAAGATGAGTTGATATTTAAATCTTTTCTTTTTTTCCAAAATCCATTGTTTATTTTAACTTTTGTAAGATCCATTTAATTACTCAATTATTAATCTATAGCATTTATAATATTTTTATTTTTCTTCTCTTCTTTACTTCTCTCATTGTAAGTAATAATCAATACTGAAGAGAATACAACAATTCCACCTATCCAGGTCCATAAATCTGGAATTTCTTTAAATAAAAAATAACCAAAAGCAGATCCAAAAATTAATCCACTAAACCATATTGGCTGTGTAACTGATAAATCAGCATATTTATATGCAAGACCTAAACACAAGTGTAAAATTGTACCTGATATGGCTCCAATAAAAACATATAAGATGGAAAATAGTGAAGGTGTTTCCCAAAAATAAATTGCTAGAGGTAAGGCAAAAAAAGTCATTAAAGTATATTGGTATGAAACCATTGTAATTGGTGAATCATCTTTTGATACATATTTTGAAAGAATAATTATAAAAGACCAAAATAACAAAGAAACTAAAACCATTATAGTGCCTATGTTAAATTCGACATAACCTGGTCTTATTATTATTATAGTACCTAAAAAACCAATAACTAATGCTAAAATTCTGTATTTAAAAATTTTTTCTCTAAAAATTAAAAAACTTAATAGTACGACAATTATTGGACTTAAAAAATTCATAGCTTTAAATTGTTCAAAAGGAATGTATATAAGAGCTCCAAAACCTAAAATCATTACGGGAATGTTAAACAACCCGCGAACTATGTAGAATTTCAAATTATTTGTTTTATAAGTTGTAAATTTATTTTTAACTAAATACGGAAAGATAATTAATAAACCAAAAAAGAATCTTAAAAACCCAATTGTAAAAACATTTGAATCATATTGTGCAGCACGTATTAATGCTTCCATTAAAACTGCAAAAAAAGATGCAGACAAAGTTAATAAAATAGCCTTAATATTATTATTCATTAATAAAATTAAAGTTTAATCGGTATTGATTGCTTTGCTATATCTTTTTTTAGATAATTTTCTCTATAAGTAATAATCAGAATTGATGAAAAAATTATTAAACCTCCTATTATCGTCCAAATATCAGGTATTTCATCAAAAATTAAAAAACCAAATAAAGATGCAATCAATAGCCTGGAAAAGTTTACAGGTTGTAAAACTGATAAATCTGTAAGCTTATAAGCTGTATTGATACACAAATGTACTATCGTCCCAGCAATGCCTGCAAAGATTAAATAATATAATGTTTCTGATGAGGGAGATTGCCAAAAATATAATGCTATAGGAAAAGATAAGAATGTGACTAGGGTATATTGGTAAGATAAAATTGTAAATGCACTATCAACTCTTGCTGCAAATTTTGTAATTATGACAACTACTGACCAAATAGAACAGGAACATAAAACCAAATATGCACCTACATTTATTGGAACAATACCTGGCCTCAAAATAACAAAGACTCCAACTAGACCGATTAGCAAAGCACCAATACGAATTAAATAAATTTTTTCTTTCAAAAAAATTACACTTAAGGCAACTACAATTATAGGTGTAACAAAAGAAATTGCTTTGATTTGTTCTAAAGGTATAAAATGTAGGGCAGAAAATCCAAGTAACATCATTGGAATATTTAAAATACCTCTTGTTAAATGAATTTTAAAATTAGGTGTCTTAAAGTTTTGAAATTTAGTATAAAAAATAAAAGGCAGAATTAAAATAAACCCAAAAAGAAATCTCAAAAATCCAGCAGTAAATACATTTATATCTTGAAGTGAAAATTTAATAAGAACATTCATTGTTACTCCTGAAACAGAAGCAACTAAAGCTAAAATAATAGCTTTTACATTATTATTCATAATTTATACGAATGGAATATCGCAAATTTCTCCTTTATATTTTCTATTCTCAATAATTATATCAAATTGATCTTTAGTTAAAAAGTATGGTTTATTTATCATTGCAATTCCAATCACCATGTTAAATGTAGGTGAAAAAACTGCAGATCTAATTTCGCCAATTATTTTATCACCAATTGTTAAGTTAATTGCGGATCTTAAATTAATATTATCCAAATTAATTTTAACACCCATTAATTTTTTATTAATTCCATTTTCTTTAATTTTAATTAATTTTTCTTTTCCAAGAAATTCAATATCATTTTCTAGATTTACAAATTTTTCTAATCCACATTCAAAGGGATTATCATTTATGTCCATATCGTTTCCATAAGAGAGTAAAGCACCTTCAATTCTTTCAATTAAATGAGGGCAACCTGGTTGTACGTTAAACTCTTTACCTTGTTGAAACAATAAGTCATATAACTCTAGTCCAGATTTGGAATCTTCAACGTAAATTTCTACACCACCTTGTTTTGACCAACCGGATCTAGCAATCAAATGTTTAGAATTTTTAAAATTAAAATATTTAAAATTATAAAATTTTAAATCTAAAATTTCTTTTCCAAAAACTTTTTCTAACAAATTAAAAGCCTTAGGACCTTGTACTGCCATAATATTTACATCAGGTTCAGAAATAGAAACTTCTAATTTTTTTCCTATTGCAAGACCTTTAGCAAATAACATAACGTCTGAGTCAGCAATTGAAATCCACCATTTTTCATTATTGAATTTAAGTACAACCGGATCATTAATCATACCGCCATTTTCATCAATAATTGGACAATAATAACATTTACCTTCTTTTGCCTTACTTAAATCTCTGCATGTCATTAATTGAACTAATTGATACGCATCCTTGCCTTTTATTTCTATTTGTCTTTCGGCGGCTACATCCCATATTTGAACATGATTTTTTAAATGATTGTATGTTTCTTCAAGACTTCCCTCAAAACCTGCAGGAAGTAACATATGATTGTATATTGTATAAGAACTTACTCCCTGTTTTTCAATTCTCGAAGAATAAATTGTACTTCTTAACCTTCTTGATTTAGCTACAAATTGATTGGGCATGGAAGACTCGTATAAATATTTGTATTAAATTAGTCTACATCTAAATAAGATAAATTTGATTTAATAAATTAAAGAAAATAATTGTAGGCAAAGTACAATGATAAAACAACCAATACAATAGCTATCCAAATAGATAAGTTAGTAAAAAAAGTTTTTAAATTATTATTTGAGCTTAAGAAAGACGGTAAAATCAATAAAAGCACCCCAATCATATAAATAATTGGAACTAACTTATCCATTGATTAATATTTTTCCTTATCAATTAATTCACTAACAAGTAAATTTCCGAATCCTTTTTTTGAAGCTTGTTTGTAAAATGATTTTGCTATTTTTGAGAGTTTATTAGCATTTGGCAAATCTGAAACAAGATCATTAATATAATTCAAATCTTTATAGGTATTATCTACAGAAAAAACATACCCTTTAAAATTACCTTTTATAGCTTTATTTGCAATTCTATCTAAAGCCCCTGAATTTCCAGAGCCCAATCTCGCAACATCACATAAGAGTTTAATATTAATATCTAGTTTTTTTGCAGATTTAAAAAATTCAATTACACTGGTCGTAGTCATTAATGATAAAAAGTTAGATAATAATTTTGCAGAAGATGCTTTTGATACATCACCAAAATTAAAAACAGACTTACAAAATGAATTAAGATATTTTTTACATTTTGAAAAATTACTTTTTTTACCTCCATAAATACCACCTAATATACCCTGCTCACTTTGAACTGGTCCACCCATTACCCCACAAAAATTATAGCTTATTTTTTTTGATTTAAAAATTTTATCCATTTTTAAAGCACCATTTTTGTTATGAGTTGTTAGATCTATTACAAGTGTTTTATTATCAAGTTGTTGTTTAATTTTGTTTGCTACATTCAATGCAACAGGTGTATTTGTTACACATATCATTAAACAATCAAGTTTATGATTTTGTATTTCATTATATGATTTTAATTCTTTAGCTCCGATTTTTTTTAATTTGTTTATGGATTTTCTATTTTTATGAGCAAAAATAAATACATTGTGTTTTTTTAATAAATTTTTAGCCATTCCATAGCCCATATAGCCAACACCTATAAATCCTATATTGCTCATAAGAATAACTATAGTGAAAAAATTATTATTTAAAAGTGAATTATCAATTTTAATTATTTCTAGATGAAATAAAAGAAACTACTAAAACAATAATTAAAAGAGGAACACATAAAAGATTTATAATAGTCCAATTTGAAAAATATAAAAGAAAACCAGCTGATAATGATCCTATACCTTGAGTAGAAAAAACAATAAAATCATTTAAACCTTGTGCTGTAAATCTATCCTTTTCCTCATAGGAAACAACCAGCAAACTTGAACCTGAAACAAATAAAAAATTCCAGCCAATACCAAGTAATATTAGACCTAGCATATAAGAATAATAAAAATCAAATAATGTGTTGGTTATAATACTTAGAAATAAAATACCTACTCCTGCATATATAATATTTGTATTTCCAAATCTTTTTATTAAATCTCCAGAAAATAAAGAAGGTAAAAACATTCCAATAACGTGAAGTTGAATTACAATACTGGTTTCAAATAAAGT
Source organism: uncultured Alphaproteobacteria bacterium (assembly GCA_902537325.1). Lineage (GTDB taxonomy): Bacteria > Pseudomonadota > Alphaproteobacteria > HIMB59 > CACPNW01. The sequence continues at coordinate 21,923 of CACBAT010000002.1, forward strand.
AAATTTATTAACAAGATGCATATGTAAAGGAGTGGCAGTCATAATTATAGCCATTGTAAAATAACCAAGACCAGCGCTTACAATTGATTGTATAATTTTAATGTTTTTTAAAAGTTTAAAAATAGTTTCAATTTCAAATTTGCTTTGATTTCTAGAAGTTTTTGTTTCCTTATAAAAAAGAAGAACAAAAAAAGGTATAATTGCTGTAAACGATAAGAAAATATAACTGCCTAGAAATAAATTATTTGGAAAAAAATCTTTAAAATATTCTGCAAAATTAGAAGAAAGTAATGCAGAGATTATACCCAATAACAATATTATTGAGATAGATCTTGGAATAAATTCTTTGGCAACTGACTCAGATGCAGCAAATCGATACTGATGTATAAAAGCTTGTGAACTACCAATTAAAAAATTACCTAATGCAAAAATAAAAAAATTTTCCAAATAAATTGCGATTGAACAAATAACTAAAGCTAAACAACTTAAAAGAGATGAAAATAAAAATCCTTTCTGTCTCCCCAACATACTCATAAACCTTGATGCAATAGGTGCGCTTATTGCTATACCTATAATCATTAATGTCATTGGTACTGTTGCTAATGAATCTTTCATCATTATCTGGGATGTAATTATTCCACCTAATAAAACTACAGCCATAGGTGGAAAAGCCGCTATAGTAGAAGAAATACAAATAACAATAAAATTTCTATTCAACATTACAAAAGATAATTTCTAATTGGTTATATTAATTTGATCACATGTCACTCTTTGATTTGCAATAAAAGTTAATAAAATTATTAAGTAGACAATATTTGCTATTAAGATAAAAATAATTATGGTTTCAAGTCATAATTTCGTAGATGATAAAAGAAATAAAAATATTAAAATTTATATCAACGGAAAATTTTATAAAAGAAAAGATGCCAAAATATCAGTTTTTGATTCCTCAACAATGCTTGGGGATGGTATCTGGGATTCGTTAAGATATCATAATAATAAATTTATTTTTCTAAAAGAACATCTAGATAGGTTATATAAAGATGCAAAGCTTATTGACTTAAAAATACATTTGACTCGTAAAAAACTTTCAGAAGCACTAATAAAAACTATTAAAATAAATAAAATGAAAACAGATGTTCATTTAAGAATAATTGTTTCAAGAGGTATTAAATCAACACCCTACCAATCACCTAAAGTTACAATATCCAAACCAACCATAATAATAATCCCTGAATATAAAAAACCAGATATTAAAACTTACAAAAAAGGATTAAAATTGGTTACAGTAAAAACTATTAGAGGACCAATTAATGTTCAAAATCCACAAATAAATTCACTTAGTAAATTAAATTGTATACTTGCATGTATTGAAGCTAATAAAAAAAATGCTGATGAAGCACTAATGTTCGATATTAATGGAAATGTTGCTACAAATAATAGTACACATTTCTTCTTTGTGAAAAACAACACTGTTTTTACCTCAACAGGGAAATATTGTGTTACAGGAATTACAAGACAGAAAATTATAGATCTATGTAAAAAAAATAAAATAAAAGTAAAAGAAAAGAATTTTAAATTAAAAGAAGTATTAAATGCAGATGAAGTATTTTGCACTGGATCCTTCGCAGGAGTTGTACCAGTAAATCAAATAAATAAAAAAAAATACTCATTAAAGAAAAATCCTATTACTAAAGAATTAACTAATTTTTATAATAATTTATTTTAAATGATTAATTTATTTGTTTGGTCTGGACCAAGAAATATCAGTACTGCATTGATGCGATCTTTTGAGAATAGAAGAGACACAAAAGTTTATGATGAACCTTTTTATGCATATTATTTAAAAAAAACTAACTTAAATCATCCAATGAAAGATGAAATTATAAATCACTATCATACAAATGAAGATGAGATTATTAATTTAATTACAAGAGAAGATAATAATTATAAAATATTTTATCAAAAACATATGACTCATCATATTTTAGATGAAACACGGTTAGATTGGATTGATAAAGGTATAAATTGCTTTTTAATCCGTGATCCTGCTAAAGTAATTGTCTCATATTTAAAAAAAAATACTTTAAAATCAATTCAAGATGTAGGCTTTAAAAAACTTTATGAAATTTTTAAATTATTAAATTCAAAAGAGCCCATAGTAATAAACTCTGATTATTTATTAGCAAGTCCTGAAAAGTATTTAAATATTTTGTGTCAAAAATTAAATTTAGATTTTGATCAAAATATGCTTAATTGGCCAAAAGGCTATAGAGAAACAGATGGCATTTGGTCAAAAGTTTGGTATCAAGATGTAATTTCTTCTACTACCTTTAATACCAAAAAATTTAAAGAATATATTGTACCAAAAACTTATGAAAATATTTATAAAGAATGTTTAGACATATATGAAGAAATTAACGAGTACGCAATTCAAGTATGAATAAAGAAGATATTCAAGAAGCATCAAAAATATTATTTGAACATAGATTGAATAAAACTGGCTTAAGTTCTTTAAAAAATCTAGAACCTCAAACGATTGATGAAGCTTACGCAATTCAAGATAATTTAAAACTTAGATACTTAGAACTGAAAGATAATATTTGTATTGGGAAAAAAATTGGCGCTACATCTCTAACAGCACAAAAAGTTTTAAATATGAACGAACCTTTTTATGGAAATTTATACAGCAGATACAGTTTAGTTAATGCAAAAAAGTTATATGCTAAAAATTTTTTTGAACCATATGCAGAACCAGAAATAAGTTTTAGAATTAAAGAAGATATAGATATCTCAAAAGCACCCTACTCTATAGACGATATAGATTTATTATTAGACGGATTAGTATGCTCAATTGAAATAAATGATTTTAGATTTGCAAAACCATTACCCGAAATTGGCGCAAGGAATGTCATCTCAACAAATGGAGCATCTGAATTTTGGTTACGTAATGAAAAAATATATAATATTAATGATGTCAATCTCGATGATCTTGAAGTTACTTTAATTATAGATAACAAAATAATGGACTCAGGAAATACAAAAAATGTTTTAAATAATCCTTTAAATGCTGCTTTATGGTTAATCAATAATCTTGCAAAAAAAGGTGAGACATTACTCAAAGGTCAATTTATTTCTTCTGGCTCATGTACAAAACCGTCAAAAATTTACTCTGGAAACCATATAAAAGCTCAATTTGAGCAATTAGAAAATATTGAATTTCAATTTATTTAAATTATTTTTCTATTATGGCTACTAAAGTTTATTTTAATAATTCATGCAGCATTTGTAGGTTTGAAATAAATCATTACAAAAAACTAGATAATAATCTTGAATGGATTGATATAAGTACTGAGAAAAAATCAAAGGAAGATACCGCCAAAAATGCTAAAGAATTATTAAGGCGTTTACACACTGTTAAAAATAACAAGGTTTATAGTGGGGTCGATGCATTTATTGAGATGTGGTCAGAAATACCACGATATAGTTTTTTGGCTAAAATAATAAGAAAACCTCTGATTTATCAAGTTTCTTGGTTTTTATATGAAGTTTTTGCCCTAATTCTATTTTACAAAAACAAGAATCAACTAAATAAAATAGAAAGAATTTAAATGAATAATTATTTTGAGCTACTAGAGAAAATAGTACTGTCTGTACTTATTGTTTGTACAATCTTAGCGATTGGAATGGAAATACAAGGTATGATTGCAGTTTACAAAGTCACACTTGCAGACATTCTTTTGCTGTTTATTTACATTGAAATTATTGGAATGATTAAAGAATACTGGGTCTCTAAAATGATAAGAATGAGTTATCCGCTTTTCATTGCAATGACAGCTCTAGCCAGAATGATAATTATGCAAAGAAAAGATGTGGATCCATCAGCTTATGTGTATGAGTCTGTAGCAATATTAATATTAGCAATAGCAATTGTGGTACTAAGAGTTCGTCACATGGAAATACTTAATAGACGCTCTAAAAAATTACCTGACGATTAATATATACTAAAATGTTTAAATCAAATATCAGCTTTGCTGAAGAGCAATTCCTATCTTATTTGCATAAAACAGGAAAATATTATGAAGCAAATAGAAATTACAGTGAAGACAGTTCAAATAATAACACTACGTCTCAATTATCTCCCTTCATAAGATACAGGCTAATTTCTGAAGAACAAATTCTGCAAAAAGTATTAAAAAAATATGAACTTAGAGAATGCGAAAAATTTATCCAAGAAATTTATTGGAGAACTTATTGGAAAGGTTGGCTTGAACATAGACCATCAGTCTATTCTGATTATTTAGAAGATAGAAATAAATTAATTGAACAATTTTCTAATAAAAAATTTTATTTAAATGCAATTTCTGGAAATACTAATCTCTCTTTTTTTAATAATTGGATAATTAATCTAAAAGAAAATGGGTACTTGCACAATCATGTAAGAATGTGGTTTGCCTCAATTTGGATTTTTACTCTTAATTTACCTTGGCAACTTGGTGCAGATTTTTTTATGCAACATTTATTGGATGGCGATCCAGCTTCTAATACATTATCTTGGAGATGGGTTGCCGGTATACAGACTAAGGGTAAAAATTATTTGGCAAGAAAAAGTAATATAGAAAAATATAGTAATATTAAAATATCAGGTAATGAAATTTTAAATGAAAATGCTTATCCTTTAATTGAAGAAAAAATTTATAATGTAAATGAACTACACTTAAATTCTGATTATAATTTAGAGGAAATAAAATATATTTTAATACCAACTGATGAATTAAATATTCTAAAAGATTTAAATCATAAAAAAGTAAATGTTTTTACAGGTTTACCACTAGAAGATTATAATGATCATAATTTCTCTGAAAAAATAATTAAACATATAAGAGACATTTGTATTTCATGTTTTAATGATGATGATTTTTATAAAAATATTAAAATTGATATTGAATTTGAAAATTATTATGAAGATTTAGATAAATGGATAAAAAAATTTCAAATTCAAGAAATATATTTACCCTATGTTACTAAAGGAAATTGGAAAAAAATTTATAAAAAAATAATTACAAAATATCCATCAGTTAATTTTATAATTTTTAATAGAAAATATGATGTTAATAGTTGGATTTTTTCAAAAAAAGGTTATTTCAAATTTAAACAAAATATTCCAAATCTGATAACAAAAATTTAAATTATGAAGAATATACTTGAGATAAATAATGTAACTAAATTTTATAAAAATTCAGTTAAAGCACTAGAAAATGTAAATCTCAATATTAAAGAAGGAGAAATATTTGCTCTACTTGGACCAAATGGTGCAGGAAAATCGACACTAATAAACTCAATTTGTGGAATAGTAAATTTCAATAAAGGAACAATAAAAATTAATAATATGGATATTGTTAAAAATTATCGAACTACTAGAAAAATAACAGGCATTGTTCCTCAAGAATTAAATCTTGAATCTTTTGAAACTGTCTGGAACAATGTTAATTATTCTAGAGGTCTTTTTGGTAAGAAACCTAATCACAACTATATAGAAAAGCTTTTAAAACAACTATCCTTATGGGATAAAAAAGATAATAAAATTAAAGAACTATCGGGTGGAATGAAAAGAAGGGTTCTGATAGCTAAAGCTTTATCTCACCAACCTAAATTATTATTTTTAGATGAACCAACAGCTAGTGTGGATGTGGAATTACGCAAAGATATGTGGGATGTTGTTAAAAAATTAAATAAAGATGGAGTAACAATTATTTTAACAACACATTATATTGAAGAAGCGGAAGAGTTAAGTGATAGAGTGGCAGTTATAAACGATGGTAAAATAATTTTAGTGGATGATAAAGATAAATTAATTAAAAAACTTGGAGAAAAAACAATTAAAATTGAATTATTTGAATCTGTAGAAAATATAAATGGTAATTTATCAAAATATAATTTTACTTTAGATCAAACAAATAAAATAATCTCACATACCTATAATTTAAACTCAAACACAACTGATATTACTGAATTATTAAATGATGTAAAAAAAGATGGTTATAAAATAAAAGACATTAATACTGAGCAAAGCTCACTTGAAGAGATTTTTATTAAACTTATACAGGAAAATAATAATGAATTGGTACGGAATTAAAGCAATATATATTCATGAAATGGAAAGGTTTAGAAGAACCTTATTCCAAAGTCTTGCCTCACCAATAATTACAACTTCACTTTACTTTGTAGTTTTTGGTTCAGCGATAGGATCGAGAATAACAGAGATAGATGGAATAAATTACGGTTCTTATATTGTGCCAGGTATGATTATGTTAACTATCCTAACTCAATCAATTTCTAATGCTTCTTTTGCTTTTTATTTCCCAAGATTTACAAATACCATATATGAAATACTTGCAGCACCGTTATCTTCGTTTGAGATAGTGCTTGGTTTTGTAGGAGCCGCAGCATCCAAATCATTAATAATTGGATGTGTGATTATATTAACTGCTAATTTTTTTGTAGATGTAAGAATAGATCACCCTCTTCTAATGATGTTTTTTTTAATACTGACATCTATTACTTTTGCTTTATTTGGTTTTATAATTGGAATGTATGCAGAAGGTTTTGAAGGATTACAGATTATTCCAATTTTGGTAATAACACCATTAGTTTTCTTGGGAGGAAGTTTCTACTCTATTAATATGCTGCCAGAATTTTGGCAGAAAATATCATTACTTAATCCAGTTTTATATTTAATAAGTGGTTTCAGGTATAGTTTTTATGAAGTTTCTGATGTTTCACTATTTACAAGTACATTAACAATCCTAACAATTTTAATTGGATGCATTTTATTTATTACATATACATTTTCAAAAGGATATAGAATTAAAGATTAAATGATCGATAAAAAAATAAGTAATGAATTTCAAAATAATGGAGTTGTATTACTAAAAAAAATTATTGATCAAAAATGGATTGAAGAATTAAGAAAAGGTATTGAGTATAATTTTCAAAACCCAAGTAAATATAAATGTGTTTATGAAGAAGTAAATAATAAAGAAGTATTTTATGATGATTATTGTAATTGGCAAAAAATAAAAGAGTATAAAAATTTTATTTTTAATTCTAATATTGCGAAAATTGCTGGCTCATTAATGAAATCTAAAAAAGTAAATTTATTCCACGAGCATGTTTTAATAAAAGAAAAAGGGTCAAAAAAAAGAACTCCGTGGCATCAAGATCAAGGATATTACTGCGTACAAGGAAGAGATAATGTAAGTATTTGGATACCACTTGATAAAATTGATATTAATTCATCAATGGAATTCATACTAGGATCACATAAATGGAATAAAATATTTTTACCTACAAAATTTAAAGGTTATGATTATGATCATAAAGATAAAGAATTTGAAAAAATTCCAGATATTGAAAATAATAGAAAAGATTATAAAATTATATCCTATGAATGTGAGCTAGGAGATGCCATTGCATTTAACTATGCAACAATTCATGCTGCATATGGGAATAATTCAAATAATAGAAGAAGAGCTTTTTCAGTTAGATTTACTGGTGATGACGCGAGATATATTAAGAGGAAAGGTGAAATGTCTCCCCCATTTCCAAATATTAATCTAAAAAATAATGAAGTTTTAGATAGTGAAACTTTTCCTGTCTTAATTTCTTCTTAAGAAATATATTAAAGGAAGAGCAGTTGCATACATTATTAGACTATATATTGCTGCAGGTATTAAATAAACCGTACTTGCAAAGAAAGTGTTAGCTACTACAATTGCTAAAGTTCCATTTTGTAGCCCAACTTCCATCAACCAACATCTGAATGTTTCTTTCGAGGATTTAAAAGTATTAGACAATAAATAAACAATGATCATCATTATAATGTTTAAAAATAACATAACCAAACCTGCTTGCGCAAAGTAAGTAATAACATTTTCTCTTTGAGATAATATTGCTCCAATAAGAACTAAAACAAATAAAATTATTGATATATTTTTTGCTATTTTTTCAAATGAAGATAGTACTCCACTTAATAATACTCCAACGATAACTGGTATTGTAACAATTAAAAACATTTGTGATGCAACACTAAATAACGACTGTCCCTCATTAATAGTACCCATGTCAAGAACACTTAATGATATCATTAATATTAATGGAACTGTAATTACACATAAAATACTGTTTATTGCCGTTAAAGATATTGAAAGAGCAATATTTCCTTTTGCAAATGATGTTAAAACATTACTAGTTACACCGCCAGGTGCAGCTGCAAGAATCATAACTCCAATTGCTAACTCAGGAGATAAGGGCCAAAACATAACGATTATTAATGCAACTATTGGAAGAACAATAATTTGAAAAAATAATCCAATAATAAAATCTCTTGGTTTAAAAAAAACTCTAGTAAAATCACTTAGACTTAATCCTAAGCCCAATGAAAACATAATGAATGCTAGAGATAAAGGCAATATTACGTCAGTTACAATACCCATATTTTTTATTTAACATTTGTTTGCTTATAAAAAAATATAAAATTATTTAGATTTTTGATAATTGTAATTTTTCAAGCATATCAACAGGCATTTTTACGATTTTACCTTTACCATTCACAGGTGTGATTAAAATCTTCGAATCAATTAATAAATCTTTTTCTCTAATTATAGACTGATGAAATATTATTTTTACTTTTGATATTTCATATATTTTTGTTTCTACATCTAACATATCTTCAAAATATGCAGGTAATTTGTAGTCTATATCGATATGCTTGACTACAAAGTAAAAATTAAGTGATTGGAGTAAGTTTTGATGATTATAACCTAATTTATATAAGAATTCTGACCTACTTCTTTCTAAATATTTTAAATAATTTGAATGATAAACTCTACCTGACGCATCAGTATCTTCATAGTAAACTTTAATTTTATAATTCATAATATTGATTTAGATAATTTTTTGACATTTCTGAAAGATAAAATCCGATACCTATTGATGAATTTAATAATAGATTGCCATCTTTTATTTTTACAGAAGGTTTTAGCATATCAGTTCTGAGTGCATTTTCGTTAATATCATATTCTAAAAAACCACTTTGATTAATTGCAGACATTAAATGTGCTGAAGTAACTAAACCCACAGCACCACCTAAATAATGTAGATATAATTTATCAGAAACTATTTTATCTTTTAAACTTATTATTTGAGAAATACCTCCATACCTAGCAATATCTGGTTGTAAAAATTTAATTGAAGTATCATCATTTAATTTAACAAAGTTATTTATTTGAGTAATATTTTCACCAAAGGCTAAATTTTTATGATTATTTATTAAATTAATAATTTCATTTAATGAATTATCAGCGCTAATTGGCTCTTCTAACCAACAATATCTGAACTTATTTAGAGCATTAATTTTTGATTTAACTTCATCTAGTTTCCAAGCTTGATTTACATCAAGCATATAATCTTCAGAATCATTTAGAATTTTTTCAATTGATGCTATACTTGAAATATCATCATTTAAATCATATCCAATTTTAATTTTAAATTTTTTAATTCCTAAATTTCTTGCTTCATTTATTCTTTCTTTATGTTCGTCTCTATTAATACCGCTAGCATAAACTTGAATCTTATCTGAAGAATTACTATTAATTAATTTGTTTAAAGGTATTTTTTTATTTTTTGAAAATAAATCCCAACAAGCACAATCTATTCCGGAAATAATATTACTAAAAGCTCCATAATCACCACTTTGAATTTTTATTGAATTAAATTTTTCATAAAAAAAATCATAAGGAGCACTCGGCTTTTCAAAATCAAAATTTTTAAGTAAATTTGCAAAATAATCCTTAAAAATTTCAAATCTATATCTACCAGCATGATTTGGGAAATTACACCATATTTCCCCAAATCCACTATTGTCATTTTGATCAATTAACTCAACTATTAACGATGATCTAAAAGTCATTCTGCCAAATGAAGATAAAACTGGATTTTTATTCCTATACTTAAATAAATGAATTTTGATTTTATTTACTGTAATCATCAAATTAGCAAACCATATATTGATTATCTTTTATCTACATAAACTATCAATAATTGACATAATTAAAATCATAAATTTTAAAGAGAAATCCTCGTTACATTGAAAAAAATGCAATAATCACTAAATAGCATTACGAAATGACTGATTATTTAGACTCAATAATTGAAAGAGATCCAGCTGCAAGAAGCAAGCTAAGTATCGTACTTACATACCCAGGAGTGAAGTCTGTTTTCTTTCATAGAATAGCAAACAATCTTTGGAATTTAAATCTTTACACTCTAGCAAGAATAGTTTCCCAATTTAGTCGTTTTTTAACAGGAATTGAAATTCATCCAGCGGCTAAAATAGGTAAAAATTTATTTATTGATCATGGTATGGGAACTGTAATTGGGGAAACAAGTGTAATTGGAGATAATGTTACTTTATATCATGGTGTTACACTTGGAGGAATTAGCCCAGCAGAAAATTCCAATGATCAAAGAAATACAAAAAGACATCCAACAATTGAAGATAATGTAATCATAGGATGTGGAGCAAGTATTCTTGGCCCAATTAATATTGGGAGTTGTGCAAGAGTTGGGGCTAATACAGTTGTATTAAAAGATGTTCCTCCCTATGCAACAATGGTAGGTAATCCAGTTAAAAATATTAATATTAATAAGGATACTTCATTTAATCCTTATGGTGTAAGAGATATTGATGATAACAAATAATGTTACTCAATTAATTGGTAACACCCCCCTAATAAAATTAAAATACCCTTCAGAGATTTCAGGTTGCGAAATATACGGCAAAGCTGAATTTATGAATCCAGCTGGTTCAGTGAAAGATAGAACAGCACTTGGTATTATCGAGGATGCAGAAGAAAAAAAATTATTGGAACCAGGTGGAACTGTTGTTGAAGGCACTTTTGGAAACACAGGAATAGGCTTAGCGTTAGTTTGTAATGCAAAAAATTATAATTTAGAAATTGTAATGCCTAACATAACCGTTCAATCTAAAAGAGATATACTCAAAAATATGGGAGCAAAACTTCATTTAGTTGATGCAAAACCATATTCTGATCCTGGAAATTATCAAAAAGTCTCAAAGCAATTAGCTAAGGATATTGAAAAACAAACAGGTAAAAAAACTTTTTGGGCTGGTCAATTTGAAAATTTAGCTAACTACAAATTTCATGAAAAAACAACATCTGCAGAAATTTTTAAACAAACGGATGGTAAAATAGATGGTTTCACATGTGCAATTGGAACTGGAGGAACTTTAACAGGTGTTAGTGTTGGGCTGAAATCAAAAAATAAAGAAATAATTATCGCTTGTACAGATTCACAAGGATCATCAATGTTTAATTATTTTACTAATGGTAAACCAGAAAAAAAAGGTGAAGAATCTATCACAGAGGGCATCGGACAGGCTAGAATAACAAAAAATTTAGAAAACTGTCTTGTAGACCAATCATTTTTTGTAACTGATAAAGAATGTATGGAAATGTTATTTAAAATTATGAAAACAGATGGATTATTTCTAGGATTAAGTTCTGGGGTAAATATATGTGGTGCAGTAAAACTGGCAAAATCGTTGGGTAATGGTAAAAAAATTGTAACAATACTTTGTGATGATGCAAATAAGTATTATGATAAAATGTTTAATAAAGAATACTTATTATCCAAAAATTTACCTTATGCCGACTGGATGTGAACGTGAATACTAAAGATAAAAAGTTTAATTCTAAAGTAATTCATTCAGGTCATGGTGCTGATGAAACTACAGGTGCAGTAATGCCCCCTATACATCTTTCATCAACTTTTAAGCAAAATTCTCCTGGTGACTTTACTTATGAATATGCAAGAACAGGAAACCCGACAAGAGATATATTAGAAAAGTTATTAGTTGAATTGGAAGATGGTAAATTTGCTTATGCTTTTAGTTCAGGTATGGCTGCAATTTCTGCATTATCAGATGCTTTAGGTAAAAATTATTCAATTATTTGTAGCGATGATGTTTATGGTGGCACAAGAAGAATATTTGATAAAATTAAAACAGTAAATCAAGATGTAGAAGTAACATATGCCGATCTTAGTAAAGAAAATAATTGGCAAGGTCATCTAAAAGAAAATACAAAAATGATTTGGGTTGAGACACCCTCTAATCCATTACTAAAAATTATAGATATAAAAAAAATTAGAGAAAGCTTAAAAGATGATAATATCATTATAGTCTGTGATAATACTTTTGCATCACCCTACAATCAGCAACCAATAAATAATGGGGCTGATGTTGTTATACATTCCTCAACCAAATATCTTGGAGGTCATTCAGATATAATTGGAGGTGCACTAATTATAAATGATAATAAAATTTTAGCTGATAAAATTAAATATATCCAAAATGCAGTTGGTGCTGTTCCCAGCCCTTTCGATTGTTATTTACTTATTCGATCAATTAAGACACTTGCTGTAAGAATGGAGAGGCACAATAATAATGCCTTAGAAATTGCTAATTATTTATTAAAACATCCTAAAATAAATAACGTTTTTTATCCTGGATTAGAAAATAACCCAAGTTATGAAATTGCAAAAAAACAAATGACTGGATTTGGTGGAATATTATCAATTGAATTAATGGGCGATATTAATTCAGCAAAAAAATTTCTAGAAACAATTCAAATATTTACACTAGCAGAAAGTTTGGGTGGAGTTGAAAGTTTAATTGAGCATCCAGCTATAATGACACATGCATCCATTGACAAAAAAATTAGAGATGAATTAGGAATTTCTGATACCCTAATCAGACTTTCAATTGGAATTGAAGATATTTCAGACTTAAAGAAGTCTTTAGATGATGCTCTAAAAAATATTTAAATTATTTTTTTCAAATCTGGAGGTGAATAATTAGGACCCTTCATAACTTTACCAAATTCATTATAAATTGGCTTACCTTCCTCTGAAAGTTTACTCATGTTACTACGATGAACTTCGTTAAAACATTTATCTAGGTCTATACCAAAAGCAGCACCCGCACCGTATGTTACAACTAAAATATCAGTTAATGCATCAGCAACTTCAACAATATCATTATCATTAATTGCATCTTTTAATTCATTAAATTCTTCATCAATCAATTTTTTTCTTAATTCAACAATTTTATTTTCTGGAAATTCAGCACTATTTTTTACTTCTTGACCAAAAGTTGTCATAAATTCTTTTACTTTTTCAAAATTTGTCATTTTATCTCCCAATAATATTTATTTATAAAAAATATCGTTGTAAGTCACAACTATAAAGAGAAAAGATATTATTGTTATCCCCACAGCCAAATAAACTCTTGTAATAAACTCAGGAAGAGAGTTCGAAAAAATTCTTCTAATAATAAAATACATTATATGACCACCATCTAAAAGAGGAATAGGAAGCAAATTAAATAAGCCTACAAATAAAGAAATTATTATAAATAAAAAAAGTACTCCCCTTACTTGATCAAGCATCATTTGATCTGCATTTTTTACAATTCCTATAGGTCCGGCTAACTGATCTCCTAATGTATTTTCTTTATATGATTGTTGAAGAAAAGAAAAAGAGGCTACATAGTATGTCGGAATGAATAAAGAAGAATTTTTAATTGAATCAATTAAATTATATTTATCAATAATAGGATTTTGAGGTGAAGATATGCCAATAATATATCGATTTAATTCAGAATTAAATTTTAGATCAAAGTTTTTTTCAATTATCTGATTATTTCTTTCAATTAAAATATTAATACTTGGGTTATTGCCAATCGCTTTTGGTATATCAGAAAACTCTTCAATACTAATATTGTTTATCTCTAGTATTTTATCACCTTCTCTAAGATCATTTTCAAAAGCAGATGAATTTTCACTGACTGATCCAATAATTGGCATTAAACTAACAATTCCAAAAAAGAAAAATATGCAGAATAGAGCGAACCATGCACTAAAAATATTAAAAACACTTCCTGCTAAAAGAACCAATATTTTTTGAAAAAGTGTAAGAGATTGAAAGGATCCCTCCTCATCATTAGAGTTTGGTGAAAATATATTATCAAGTCCTTTGATTTTTACATATCCACCTAATGGAATAGGAGATAATTTCCATGTAGTGCCATTTTTATCAGTAAATTTTAAAAGTGGTTTGCCAAACCCAATTGAGAAATCAGTAACTTCAGCTTTAAAACATCTCGCAACTATATAATGTCCGTATTCATGGATTGCGACCAAGACTAAAAAAACTAAAATAAGATTAATATAAATCATAGTTGTTATTAAATTAGTGTTTTAATTTATTGATATATAGTATTTATCCAGTTTTAGCCTCTTCGTATTCATCTATTGGAGGACAAACACAAAATAAATTTCTATCTCCATATACATTATCAATTCTACTAACTGGACTCCAGTATTTATTATTAATTAAATAAGCATGAGGGTAAGCAGCTTCTTTACGTGTATATTTATGATCCCAATTGTCAGAAGATACCTCTTCTATGGTATGTGGAGCATTTTTAATAGGATTATCTACTTTATCAAATTTACCATCTCTAATCATATTAATTTCATTATGAATAGAAATCATCGCTTCACAAAATCTATCTAGCTCCTCTTTTGATTCACTTTCAGTGGGCTCAATCATCAAAGTGCCTGGAACTGGAAAAGACATTGTGGGAGCATGAAATCCATAATCAATTAGTCTTTTAGCAATATCTTCATCTGAAATATTTAATTCTTGTTTAAACGGCCTGATATCAATAATAAATTCATGTGCTACCATATTATTCTTACCAGTATATAAAATAGGGTAATAATTTTTTAATCTTTCTTTAATATAATTAGCATTTAATATTGCTACTTGAGTTGCTAATTTTAAACCATCGTCACCCATCATAGAAATATAAGAATATGAAATAGGTAAAATAGATGCACTGCCCCAAGGCGCTGCTGAAACTGCCTCCTGATTGGTTAAACCTATTTCATTTTTAAAAATAGGATGCCCAGGTGCAAAATCTGCTAAATGTTTTTTTAATCCTATAGCCCCAACTCCAGGTCCACCTCCTCCATGAGGTATGCAAAATGTCTTATGGAGATTCATATGGCATACATCAGGTCCAAATTTACCTGGTTTAGCTACCCCAACCATTGCATTATAATTAGCGCCATCTAGATAAACTTGCCCACCAGCATCATGAATTTTTTTACAAATCTCAACAATACTTTCTTCGAATACACCATGTGTTGATGGATAAGTAATCATTAAAGCAGACAGTCTATCACCTGCCTCTTCTATTTTTTTATCTAAGTGAGTTAAATCTACATTACCTTTGTCATCACAGTTTACAATTAAAATATCCATACCGCACATCTGTGCACTGGCTGGATTAGTTCCATGAGCACTTTTAGGAATTATACAAATATTTCTTTTAGTATCTGAATTTTTCTCATGATATTTTTGTATAGCTAATAAACCAGCAAACTCACCTTGTGCTCCTGCATTAGGTTGGAGTGAAACTGCATCAAAACCAGTAATATCTTTTAACATCGATATTAATTCACTCATCATTTCATTATATCCCTCACGTTGATGGGGCTCTAAGAATGGATGCGCATTTGAAAAACCTGGTAAAGTAATTGGAAGCATTTCTGATGCTGCATTTAATTTCATAGTACAAGATCCAAGAGGTATCATTGATCTATTTAAAGCAACGTCTTTATTTTCTAATTTTTTTAAATATCTCATCATTTCTGTTTCAGAATGATAGATATTAAATACAGGATGAGTTAATATTTTGTCTTTTCTATCTAAATCACTTTTGAAAATCGAATCTTCAATTTTACTTTCAATTTCTTCTGCGTATATTTCATTATTGTTTTCATTAAAAAATTTAATTAAATTATCTACATCTTGTAGTGATGTAGTTTCATCTAAGGAAATAGAAAAATGATCATCATTTACAAATCTAAAATTTATACCATTGTCTATAGATTTATTTACCCAGTATTTAGATTTTGTATCTTTTATTAATAAGGTATCAAAATAATTTATTGATTTTACTTCAAAATTTAATATTTCTAATGATTTCTTTAGATATCTAGACTTATAATGAATGTCCTCAGCAATATTTTTTAATCTAATTGGACCATGATATATTGCATATGAAGCAGATATAATTGCTAATAAGGCCTGTGCAGTACATATATTACTTGTAGCTTTTTCCCTTCTAATGTGTTGCTCACGCGTTTGAAGAGCCATTCTGTAAGATCTTTTATTATTTCGATCAACTGATACACCAATTAGTCTTCCAGGTATCATTCTTTTATATTCATCTAATGTTGCAAAATATGCTGCGTGTGGACCTCCTAGACCCATTGGAACTCCAAACCTTTGAGTACTTCCAATAACTATATCAGCTCCAAAATCTTTTGGTGATTTCATAACTACCAAGCTCATTATATCTGCTGCTATGATTGATAACGCATCGTGAGATTTATTTATATTTATTAAATCGCTGAGATTAGCAATTTCTCCATATGTATCTGGATTTTGAATTAAGCAACCAAATGTATCGTCATCTGGATTATCAAAAATAATTTTTATACCTAAGGGTTTAGCTCTTGTTTTTAAGACAGATAGTGTTTGTGGATGACATTTATTTTGCACACAAAAAGTAAACTTTGCACTTTTTTTAATTTTAAAAGCCATCATCATAGCCTCAGCTGCCGCAGTACTTTCATCAAGTAAAGATGCATTTGCAATATCCATTCCAGTCAAATCAATTATCATTTGTTGAAAATTCATTAACATTTCCAACCTGCCCTGACTTACTTCTGGTTGATAAGGTGTGTAAGCAGTATACCATCCCGGATTTTCAAGAATATTTCTTAAAATAACGCTAGGAGTAATAGTATTATAATAACCCATTCCAATATAAGTTTTTTTGAAATTATTTTTCAAAGATAAAAGTTGAGTATTAATTTTATTAAACTCCTCAGACATACCAGGTCTAAATTTAAGTTTATCTTTAAAAATGATATGATTAGGTACAGTTTTTTCAATTAATTCATCTAATGAAGAGCAATTTATTAATTTGAGCATTTCTCCAATATCTTCATTTCTAGGCCCTATATGTCTGCTAACAAATTTATCTATTTCAATCATCTATTGTTCCAAAAATTGTTTATACTCATCTTCTGACATAAGTTCAGAATATTGATTTGAATCAGAAATTTTCATTTTAAAAATCCATCCCTCGTTTTCTGCATCTTGATTAATAATAGCAGCGTCATTTTCTAAATTCTTATTAACTTCAATTATTTCACCATCAATTGGAGCATAAATATCAGAAGCTGCCTTTACAGATTCAACGACGCATATTTCATCTTTTGCTTTAACCGAGTTTCCAACTGATGGTAATTCAATAAATACAATATCGCCAAGAGATTCTTGGGCATGATTGCTAATACCAATTGTGGCAATTTCATTTTCAATTGAAACCCATTCATGATCTTTTGTGTATTTTTTTTCACTCATATACGCTCCCATTTTTTTTATAATTTTTTTTTACAAAAGGTAGATTGTTTATTTTTACTAATTCTAATTTTTTTCTAATTTCACAAAAAATTGGATTATCAGTATTAAATTCAGATTTTATGTAACCGATAGCAATAGATTTGTTAAGATTAGGAGAGAAACATCCACTTGTAATTTTGCCAATTTCATTATTATTATTATCGAATAACGTCATTCCATCTCTTAGCATTGATTTATTGGTTGAAATTAAACCTATTTTTTTATTAGATAATTTATTTTTTAATTGATCAGATAAAATCTTATTTCCATTTAAATTTTTGTCTTCTAATCTTTCTTTATCTAGTGCCCATGATAAACCAGCTTCAATTGGAGTAATATTTTCATTTAATTCATGACCATATAAACTTAATCCAGCCTCAAGCCTCAATGAATCTCTAGAACCTAAACCACAAAGCATTGTATTTTCATTTTTAAGTAAATCAGTAATTAAATTTTCTGCACTTTCATTTGGAATAGAAAGTTCAAAACCATCTTCACCAGTATAACCTGATCTACTTACTATTATTTCATTGCTATCGTATTTACTTATTAAAATATCAAAAAAATTCATATTATTTGGAATATCAATAATATTTTTTAAAACATTAATAGAGTCAGGTCCCTGAATCGCGAATAAACAATTTTTGTTATAAATTTTTTCTGCATTAGGAGCACAAGAAATAAATATTTCTTCGTCTTCTTTTTTTCGAGATGCATTATAAACAATATACAAATATGACTTATCTTTAATATCAATATTTGAAATAATTAGATCATCAATAACACCTCCATCTTTATTGAGCAAAAATGAATAATGCGATCTATTTTTAATTAATTTTTTTAATTGTAATGGAATATATTTTTCTAATTTATGTAAATACGTTTCATTATTTTCAATTAAAATTTGCCCCATATGACTAACATCAAAAATACCAGAGTGGTTTCTGACATTTTTGTGTTCATTAATTATTCCAGTTTTATAATTAATAGGCATGTTAAAACCTGCAAATGGCAATATCTTTGCACCATTATTTTGATGAAAATTTTTCAGCGGAATGTCTAATGGTAACTGGTTCAAATAAATACTCCAAGCTACCCCTCTGTCTTTTTACCTGAGAGCTTTTCACCTTCGGTAGAGCTAAATGCTCTTTTCCAGAGTTTTTTTTTAACGGTCCATTGTGCCTGAGAGTTTCCGGGTCGTTGCTCCTTCGGCTCTGAAATTTCAGTATCTCCCGTTAATTATTTTTATACTTATTTTTATAATTTAACAATTAATTTAAAGGAATTTTATTATCAATTTTTGATTTTTGATAAATTTGTGACATTTTTTGGTACTCTTCTTTGATCTGATATATTTTATCTGATAATGAGCCCTCTATACCTAATCTTTTAATTTCCGATAAAATTGAGAAACTCTCCCAATAATCATTATTAATATTATATTTACCATCTTTGATTTTAAATACTTCTGTCAAAATTTTAAGATCGTGTGGAATATGAAAACCTTCTTTTGTATCGGTATAGGAAAAAAAATAGTAAAAATTGTCAAATCCAGCCCAGGTTATGGCTGATAAACACATAGAACAAGGCTGATGTGTACTTATGAAGTAATAATCTTTTGTATTAAACAGTTTTTTTTCAAATAAATTAAAAAGAGTTGAAATTTCTCCATGAAATAAAGGGTTTTTGATTTCCTGGTTTGTACCAAGACAAACAAGACTTAGGTCAGATTTTTTAACAATAAATCCACCAAATATTTTATTTCCTTCATTAATTGAAATTTTTGTTAATGGGATTAGATCATCTAAAATAATATCTAAGATTCTTTCATAATTTGTTATCATTATGAAATGTCTGATACTTTATTTATTAGATTTGTCCATCAAACAAAAAAAAAGGACCCAGCAAGCTAGGTCCCTTTTGTGTATCGTGCATTTCCTCCCGATACAATTTAATAATCGTTTCCTTTTATTAAATTGATTATCACCTTTGCGTGTAATAATTAAATATAATTTATCTATTTGTTATTTATCAATCAATAAAAAAATGTATTTTTAAAAGTAAATAATCTTTTTTTGTTGATATGTTTGTTAATAAAATGTGCAAAATTAAATTTGATTAAAAATGAGTAAAAATTCAAAACTTAATGTCTTAGGAGTTATGACAGGCACATCAATGGATGGCGTTGATATAAGTTTGATTAATACAAATGGGACTGACTTTGTAAAAATTAAATGTGAAAAATCATATAAATTTGATAAAAATTATCAAAATACACTAAACAATCTAATATTAAATAAACCAAAAACTAATAATAAAATTAAAGAATATTTTTTAAAAAAAGATGATTTCGTTACAGATATTTTAGAAAAAAAAATAATTTTATTTCTAAAACAAAAAAAAATTAATAAAAAAAATATCGATTTAATATCAATTAGTGGACAGACTGTTTACCACGACCCATCGAATAAAATATCTATACAATTAGGAAATGGAAACAAAATTGCAAAAAATCTTAAAGTTAAAACTATAAGTAATTTAAGAGATAATGATATTAAAAATGGTGGTCAAGGAGCACCAATTGGATCATATTATCATAAGTTTTTAATACAAAAATTTAAGGAAAAAGCGATTATAGTAAATCTTGGAGGTATAGCAAATTTTTCAACTGTAGTTTCAAGAACATTATTATCATCGGATATAGGGCCAGCAAATTGCTTAAGTGATGATCTTTGCAATTATTTTTTTAAAAAAAAATTTGATAATGATGGAAATTATGCAAGAAAAGGTAAGATTGATAATAAATTAATCGAAAAATTCAAAAAAGATAAATTCTTTAAGAAAAAGTTCCCAAAATCATTAGATAGAAATTATTTTAGAAATTATTTTAATAAGCTTATTAAATTGAACAAATATGATGCGTTAATGACTGCTAACTACATGACTTACATTGGGTTTAAAGAATTATTAAAAAATAAAAAATTTAAGATTGAAAGAATTTTACTTACTGGAGGAGGAAGAAAAAATAAATTACTCAAAGAAATATTAATGAATAAACTTAATAAAAAAATTGAACTTATTGATAAATATAAAATAAATGGTGATTTAGTAGAAGCTCAAATGTTTGCGTATATTGGCATGAGATCATTTAAAAATTTAGAAATAAGTAATAAAAATACTACAGGTGTGAAAAAAAATTTAAGTGGTGGTATTTTATATTTTCCAGATTAATTAGTTAAATCTGACCATGTTTTTTTATCAATATTTGAGCCACACAATATCACCATTGTATTTTTGCCAATAAGCTTATTATTGATTTTATATTTTAAAGCAGCGAGTCCAGCAACACACGCGGGCTCAAGAAATAACTTAAATTTTTTATAACAAAAAACCATAAATTTTTTCATTTCATCATCAGAAACAGTTACCATTTCATCAATTACTTCTTTTGCTACATCAAAAGAATATTGCATATGTAAAGGTGCTGAAAGACTGTCAGCAATACTATTTACATTAATATTATTTAGTGGTTTGTTAGCTCTTAAACTTTGATTTAAACCATTAGCATTTTCAGGTTCAACGCCAATAATTTTAATCTTAGGATAAAATTGTTTTATATACGATGAAACACCACTTATTAATCCCCCTCCTCCAACTGAAATTAGTAAATTGTCAATTTTAGTATTAATTAATTTTAAATATTCTACAATTTCTAATCCCAAGGTAGCACTACCTTGTAATGTCAATGGGCCGTCAAAAGGGTGAATAAAATAGTAACCTTCATTTTTAGCATTTTCAGCATCAAGAAAGGCTTGTTTTGGGTTTGTAAAAATAATGTTAGCACCATAATTTTTACAAGTTTGAACTCTATATTTATTTGCACTTTCGTATAAGAAAATTTTATTTTTCAGTTTAAATTGATTAGCCACAAATGAAGCAGCGATCGCATGATTTCCAGCACTAACTGCTGTAATTCCTTTATTAAATTTATTATGATCTTGAGAAATTATATTATTAATAGCACCTCTTGCCTTAAATGAACCAGATTTTTGTAAAAATTCGCATTTAAAAAATAAATTAGTAGAAAAATAATTATCAATATCATCAGGACACTTTAAAAAAGGGGTTTGATTAATAAATGGTCTAATTTTTTTATAAATTCTACTAATATTATCGACAGATAAATCTTTAGGTATCAAGAAATTCCTCTAATTTCTTTAATTTTATCGTAAGCAATATTAATAGCCGCTAATTCTTTATTAGATTGTTTAATAAATTCTTTAGGCATACCTTTGGCAATTAAATTATCTGGGTGATGTTCTTTATTTAATTTTATCCATTTTTTTCTTATTTCATTATCAGTGCTCGATCTATTAACACCCAATATTTTGTAAGGGTCAGATTCACTGTTTTTTAAATTTGATTGGAAAATTCTTTGGAAATCTTTTTCACTAAATTTAAATGATTTAGAAATTGATCTTAAAAAATCTATTTCGCTAAGAGATACCTTTCCATCAGATGCAGCAATATAAAATAAATTATTTAATAATTCTTCCAATAAAATTTTATTAGCTGAAAATAAATCACCTACTTGATTTGCTATTTGTTTATAGCCATACGTATCTTTTTTTGCTTCATTGAAAATTTTTGCAACTTTAGGAATTTCAGATTTTGGAACTTTAAATTTTTCTTTAAATGCCCTGATTTCATCATCTGATACAATGCCATCTGATTTAGCTAATTTTGCAGCTAAAATAATAAAACTTAATGTGAAAATTTGTTGTTTTTGATTATTATTTATTCGATTGAAGTTAAATGATGATTTTGATTTAGATCTTCTGTCAAAAGCACCGCCAGCCATTACACCTATGATAGCACCTATAGGTCCGCCTAAAGCAAATCCTGCTGCTCCGCCTATAACTCTTCCCCAAATACTCATTTTAAAGATTCAATTATACTTTTTAATTCATTTATCTCATTTTGCGAAATTTTATTGTCTTGATTCAGATCTATAATTTGAAAGAGTAGATTTAATGATTGTTCAATTTCTTCATAGGAAATAACTCCATCATTATTTAAATCAACAAAATTAAAGTACATCTCTTCTTCTTCATTCAATTCAGAAGAATATACAATCGAGGAATATAAAAGTAAAAATGAAAAAAATATTTTTATCCAAACCATCTATACATTCCTATAATACCTGCACCAGCGTAAAAAAATTGTAAAAACAATATTCCATTGTGTTTTAATTTATAAGCCCAGATTCCAATTAACACTGCTGATAGAAATAATAATGAAAAGCCAATAAATTCTAATCCAATGTTAAATGCAACTAGTAGGGAATAAAGGATGGCTGTAGTTACGCCAATCCATTCTAAAAGTTTGTTTGAATTCAATTAAATATTATTTTTTCTTAATATTAATAGCGTTTTCTTTTCCACGGTTTTCACCGATTTCAAATTCAACTGGCATACCTTCTTCTAAAGTATCAATACCAGCAGCTTCTAAAGCTGAAACATGAAGAAAAACATCTTTTCCTCCATCATCATTTTCTATAAATCCATAACCTTTGGTCGGATTAAACCATTTAATTTTACCACTTGGCATATTTTATTCTCCTTATTTTTTTTTGGGGGATTAAATTTATTTAACTTATATAAATATTGTATATTGATTAATTTAATACATTAAATAACTAATAAGAAATTAATTTCAACAATTTTTTTTATTTTTATGCTTAGCTATAAACACGGATATCATGCTGGAAATCATGCAAATGTTATGAAACACATTATAATGCTTTACTTATATAATATTGAAAAAAAAGTAAATAATTCAATAAGTTATATTGATACTCATTCTGGTAATGGAATTTATAAATATATATCAAAATATATGGATAAAAATAAAGAGTATAAAGAAGGAATTAAAAAGATACAAAATTATAAAGGTAATAATATTTTAATTAAAAATTATCTTTCAACTATTTCTAAAATTACTGGAAAAAATAATTTTTATCCTGGATCACCTATATTTATTTCATCCATAGCCAATGAAAAAGATAAATTATTTTTTTGTGAATTACACAATAATGAATATGAATTATTAAAAAAAAACTTAAACAAATATACCAATGCTAAAATTTTAAATGCTGATGGATTTAACTTTATTTTTAATAAAGTTAGTAAAGAGAAGAATTATTTTGTATTTATAGATCCATCATATGAAATAAAGGATGATTTTGAAAAAGTAGAAGAGATACTAAATAATGTTGATAATTTATTTTCAAATTCCAAAATCATAATATGGTATCCAGTTTTGAATATTTTGGAAAATGACTCCTTTATTCAGAATATTAGAAAAAAAGGTATAAGTAATATTATCAATGTTGAAGTTCCTATTATGAAATATGGAGAGAATGTTGGAATGCAAGGAAGTGGCTTATTATTAATAAATTTTTCAAATAGATCTATAATGAAAAACCTCAAAGAGGTAATGCATGAAATTCAAGATATTTTAAAACAAGAGGAAAATAGTACTAGGTTTAAATTAAGATATTTATAAATATGAAAAAAATTAATTTACTTGATGAAGATATCTATAAGTTATTTATAAAAATTGCTTTGCCAGCCTCAATTGGAACTATATTTAACAATCTCTATTCTTTAGTTGATACTATTTTTGCAGGTAGAATGATTTCTGAAACTGCTTTAGCAGCTATTGGTCAAACATTTCCTGTATATTTTATAATTATTGCACTTGGAATAGGGCTGAGCATAGCTACAACAAGTAATGTTGCTAATTCTTTAGGAGAAAAAAATATTAAAAAAGCAAGTCATGCATTTTCACAATCTTTTGTTGTAACAATTTTAGTAGGCTTAGGTATAACTATTTTTGGACTTTATTTTGGGAACATAATTTTAGAATCCATAAATGATGACCCAGAAACCCTTAAACTTTCATCATTGTATATGAACGTAATTTATTTAGGATCAGTCATAATTCTTTTACTCATGGTATGTAATTCTTGTTTATCAGCTCAAGGAGATACTAAAAGTTATAGAAATGTTTTAATTTTTAGTTTTTTTCTTAATATAATTTTAAATCCAATATTAATTACAGGAAAAATAATTAATTTTGAATTATTTATTCCAATGGGTATAACTGGAATAGCAATAGCTACCATACTGTCTCAAATAATTGGTCTGTTATATTTATTATATAAAATTTATAAAACAGAGATTTTTGAAAACTTTAAAAATAATTATTTAATTCCTAAATTAAGTTTAATTAAGGAAATTTCATTTCAGGCTATTCCAGCGGCATTAGGATTGATGATGATTGCTCTCGGATCATATATATTGTTATTTTTTGTCAGTCGTTTTGGTAATGATGCAATTGCAGGTTTCTCCTCAGCTGGAAGATACGAACAACTGCTTTTCTTACCCTTGTTAGGATTAAGTACAGCAGTAACCGCAATTGTGGGTCAAAATTTTGGTGCAAAAAACTATGAAAGAATTTTAGAAACTTACAACAAAGCTATGATTACTGGTGTAATAATATTAACTATAGCAGGATTAATTTTATTTATAACTGCAGAAGATTCAATGAGATTATTTACTGATGATAAAGAAGTAATTTACTATGGATCGATATATCTTAAAATATACGCACTTGGTTTTCCTGCTTTTCCATTCTTCTTTATTTCTAATGCTTCATTCCAAGGGCTAAAAAAAGCAATAATAGTAATGTATATGGCCATACTTAGGTTTGTATTAGTGCCTATAATTGTAATATTATTTGTGAATAATTTTATAGAAGAAAACTACATCTATATGTTTATTGGGTTAACTCTTGTTCATTGGATAATTGGTATCTTATATTATTTTTATTCTTCGAATAAAATTCGAAATATTCAAAGAAGCTATACTACACCTTGAAGATTTGGAACAAATAAAACATCATCATATTCTTCAGAAATAATTTTATTATTATGTTTTATATATTTTACAAGTATTTGCTTGTTATTTTTAACAATAGGACAAACAATAATTCCTTCATTTTTAATTTGAGAAAAAATTTCATTATTTATTTTTTTTGATGCTGCTGTAAATATTATTCTATCAAAAGGTATTTGTTCAATCCAACCATTATTACCATCATCGTATTTTGAAACGATATTAGTTAATTTTAATTTCTCAAAAATATTATTAGAACCTTCATGTAAATTTTTAATTCTTTCAATAGTGTATACACGCCTTGCCAAGATTGATAATACAGCACACTGATATCCACTACCAGTGCCTATTTCTAATACCTTGTGGTTACTTTTAACATCAAGTAATTCAGTCATCCTTGCTACAACGTAGGGCTGACTAATTGTTTGATTATTTTCAATTGGTAAAGCTATATTTTCATAAGCTTGATTTCTATAAGCTTCACTAATAAACTTTTCTCTTGGAATTTTTTCTATTGCAGAGAGAACTTCAGCATTACTAATACCTGACTCTCGTAACTCGAGTATCAATCTTATTTTCCTTACATCAAGCACTAGACAAGAGTATCAGAATTATTGAAATATTTTTTCAAAACTTCTGGAATTTTAATATTTCCATCTTTCATTTGATAATTTTCAAGAATAGCAATTAGTGTTCTTCCTACTGCTAACCCGGATCCATTAAGTGTATGAACAAAAATATTTTTATTTTCTAATTTATATCTTGTATTCATTCTTCTAGCTTGAAAATCATTACAATTTGAGCAGCTTGAAATTTCTCTATAAGTATTTTCACCGGGGAGCCACACTTCAATATCGTATGTTTTTGATGCTGAAAAGCCCATATCACCAGTACACAAAGTCATAATCCTATAATGAATATTTAAATCTTGAAGAATACTCTCAGCACTTTCAAGCATTCTTTCTAATTCATCTTGTGAATGCTGCGGCTCAACTATTGAAACTAATTCAACTTTAGTAAATTGATGCTGTCTTAACATACCACGAGTATCCTTACCAGCAGCACCAGCCTCTGATCTAAAACATGGAGTATAAGAAGTTACTCTCATGGGTAATTGATTTTGGTTAAGTATTTCCTCTCTAACCATGTTTGTTAAAGGAACTTCAGCAGTTGGTATTAACCAATGATTTTCCCCAGCAGTAAATAAATCTTCACCAAATTTAGGTAATTGCCCTGTTCCAAAAAGAGCAGAATCTTTAACCAAAAAAGGTAAATTATATTCAATATAACCATTTTCATTTGTATGCTTATCTAACATAAAATTTGCTATTGCTCTTTCCAACTTAGAAAGTTGATTTTTTAATAAAACAAATCTAGACCCTGATAATTTAGATGCAGTTTCAAAATTCATTAAACCTAAATTTTCCCCTAATTCAAAATGAGTTTTAGGATTAAAATCAAATCCTGGTTTTTCACCCCATTCTCTATATTTTGTATTGTCTGCTTCATTGCTTCCTATAGGTACAGTCTTATCAGCTATATTTGGCAGTCTTGAGAGGATAGTTTTTAGCTCCTCGTCTTTAATAGTCTCAAGTTCCTTTAAATTATTAATTTTATTTTTAATTTCATCAACTTTACTCATTTCTGATGAAGCATCTTTATTTTCACTTTTAAGTTTACCAATATTTTTAGAAATAGAGTTTCTTTCTGCTAAAAGGTTCTGAAGAACAGTCTGAGTTTCTCTTTTAACTTTATCTAGTTCTAATATTTTTTTTGATATTGGATTCTCACCTCTTTGTTTCATATAATTATCAAACTCTGTTGGATTTTCTCTGATAAAATTAATATTATGCATTACTTATCTTTATTTTTTTGTATTAGTTTTGCAATATAAATTGAAACTTCGTATAAAAATATAATTGGCAGAGCTAAACTTATTTGACTAAATGGATCAGGTGGAGTTAAGAATGCTGCCGATAAAAATGCTAATACAATTGCATATTTTCTAAATTTTTTAAGTGATTCATAAGTAACCATCCCTACTCTTGCCATTAAAGATAAAACAACAGGAAGCTGAAAAGCTAAACCAAAAGCAAAAATAAATCGCATCATAAGGGATAAATATTCTCCCATCTTAGCTTCTAATCGAATAGGAACTCCACTAGAGCCAAGGTTTTGATAAGATAGGAAAAAAGACCATGCCAATGGAGCAATAATATAATAAACCATTGATCCACCTGCGAAAAATAAAATTGGTGTCGCAACTAAATAGGGTAAAAAAGCTCTCTTTTCCTTTTTGTATAATCCTGGTGCAATAAATCTCCATATTTGTATTGCAATTAATGGGAATGAAAAAAATAAAGCAAAGAAAAAAGCTATTTTTAATTCTGTAAAAAAAGCTTCTTGTAAAGCTGTATAAATAAAACCTTGACCTTTATCTTTATCAAATAGTTCTACTAGAGGACTGGCTAAAAAGGCAAATAATTCATCTGCAAAGTAAAAACAAACAATAAAGATTAATAAAATATATAAAAAACTCCATAGTAGTCTTTTTCGTAACTCGGTGAGATGCCCTATTAGAGACATTTCTTCAAATTTTTCTTCAGACATTACAAAAATAATAAATTAATTTTTTTTTGAAAATTCATTCTCGGTCATTTTCACTGTTTCTTGAACTTCTTTAATCTCGTTTTCAAAATTTTTTTTGATATTAATGCCGTCTTTTATTTTTTTTACCTCTTTGACTGATTTAGCTAATTCTTTAATTTCTTCCTCCTCAGCAATTTCATTTATAGATGACTTAAATTCAGAAGACATTTTTTTAATATATTTAGTAAAAGATCCAACTTGTTTAATGAATTTTGGAAGATCTTTTGGGCCAATAACAACAACAACTATTATCCCAATTAAGAAAATTTCACTCCAACCAAAAGTAAACATTATATTTACTTTTCTTCGTCGTTTTTATTCTCTAAATTTTTATCTTCTTTTTTTTCTTCGTCAGACATTCCTCTCTTGAATGATTTGATTCCTTTTGCCATATCACCCATAAGTTGAGGTATTTTACCTCTACCGAAAAGAAGTAGAACAATAACGAGTACAATTAATAATTGCCAAATACTAGGTGTCATAAGAGGCTTATACGGAAACTATAGGAAAAAAACAAGAAGTAATAAGTTAACTAAGTATTTTGAATAAAATCATCAATATTATTTTCATCATCCTGTTCTAAATTATCATTACTTTGTAAATTTTCATCATTTTTAGCAAGATCACTTATAGTTGCAATCGCAGCACGTTTATCTAGAAAACCACTTGCCTTTAGCTCTTCTTTATTGGGTAAATCGGATAAACTATTCAATCCAAAATGTTCAACAAACAAATCTGTGGTAGACCATAAAGTAGGTTTACCAGGTATACTTTTTCTACCTGAAGGACGTATCCATCCGATTTCCATCAAATGATCTAGAGAGCCTCTACCCATTTGAACACCTCTAATATTTTCAATTTCTGATCTTGTTATTGGTTGTTGGTAAGCAATTATAGATAATGTTTCTAATGCTGCTCTTGATAATTTTCTTTTCTGTGTTTTAAAAATAATTAATTCATCACCGAGATCTTCAGCAGTTCTAAAAGACCATTTGTTGCCAGTTTTGATTAAATTAATACCTCTATTTTTATAAAAATCTTTAATTTCAAGTAATAGCTTAGTTATTTTATTTTTATCTTTAATTTTTTCTTTTAAATCATTTTCATCAAGTGGCTCCCCTGATGCAAATAATATTGCTTCTAAAATTTTAATATCTTTATTATTCATTTTGATTAAATTTTATATAAATATTCCCAAAACTTTCATCTTGTTTTAAATCAATAAAGCCATTTTTTGATAATTCTAAAGAAGCAACAAAGTTAGATGAGATAATTGATTTATTAATTGTTTTATTAGCTTTAATTAAATTTGGAAGTATATTTAAAAAATTAGTCCATTCTGTAATATTTCCAAAAATACCTTTTAATCTTTTAACAGCTTGATCAACTGAATAAAGTTCTGAATACTGAATAGTTAATTGTTTTACCTGTTCATTCGATTTAAGTATTTGACTATATGATTTTAGTAAATCATATAAATTAGAAGTATAATTTATATTATATTTAACTTTGAGACCTTCAGATGACCCACCATAAAAAACATCTCTGTTAACAAGAGGTCTTGAATAAATAATTTTAGAAATATTTTGAAAAGCCTCTAGTCTCTGTAATTGATATTTTAAAGCCTCTTCTAATTCATAGGCTGTATATTCATCAGTTTTTTCTTCTTTTGGCAATAGCAATCTTGATTTCAAATACGTTAGCCATGCTGCCATCACTAAATAATCTGCTGCTATTTCAATATGAATATTTCTATATTGATTAATAAAATTAATATATTGATCAGCTAATTCGGATATAGATATATCAGATAAATCAACCTTCTGAGATCTAGCCAAGACCAACAAAAGGTCTATGGGACCCTCAAAATTATCTAATAATAGGTTAAATTGACCTTCTTTTATTTCTGAATCTGTAACATTTAACACAATTTTTTATATAAAATTATTGAGATTCTCTCAATATTATTAATTTTGTAAATTAAGTATTGTACAACTTTTAACAATAGTAAATAAATCACAAGCTTTAAAGGCATTAATCTTAGAAATATAATTTTTATAGGTAATAAAATATTGAGTACCTAATTCAGTTTTTTTATAAAAAACAAAAATATCTTCATGATCTATAATTTCTTTTTTATTTTCTAATAAATTGTTTAAGAATTTATTAATATTTTCAAAATTATCATTGCTATATAATTGAATTGTGAAATCAAGTTCGTCAATATTTTTAAAATCAAAATCATTAATTTCATTATCTATGTTATTTAAACTTTTCTTGTCTAAATAATCCACAACCTCACCTTCTTTATTAGTAGGAATAATAAAATAACTATGAGTAAATTTAGGAATGATAAAATACTCCCTATTACTAAAATAATAAAATGAGATAAGATAAAGAATAATAATAAATAGCAATAATAATAAAGAATATTTTAAAATATAATTATTTTTTCTTTTAAAAATAATTCTTTTAATCATTACATTGTTTCAGGTGCTCTTATATCAATAATTGAAAATATATCTTTTAAAACAACTCTAAATGACTCCAACCAAAATATTTTTGAAATTGTCTTTTCTGCATTTTTTTCATCTATAAAACGAAGTGATTCATTATCTTTACCTTTATTCCAAATTGAATGGAAATCAGAGGATATTTCTTCTAAGTAATTGATTAGTCTATGTGGTTCATTATAATATGATGATTGATATAACAGATAAGGATAACAAATTAACTTTTTGATTAATTTTACCTCCTCATCAGATAGATTTTGTATTGCAGAAAAATTATAATCATTTTTAATTTTTATGTCTAATTCGTTTGCTTTATTAATTACTGATGAAGCTCTAGCATATGCATATTGACAGTAAAAAACTTTATTATCTTTATTTTTTTCGACAACAGCATCTAAATCAAAGTCAATTGCAGTCTCATTTTTAGTAGAAATCATGTAGTACCTTATAGGATCTTTTCCAACCTTAGAATGAACATTAGCTAAAGTCACAAAATTTCCAGATCTTTTTGACATTTTAATTTTTTGTTTATTTTGAATTAAACTTACAATCTGACAAGTTAAAACATTTAAATAAG
This sequence comes from uncultured Alphaproteobacteria bacterium, assembly GCA_902537325.1. GTDB lineage: Bacteria > Pseudomonadota > Alphaproteobacteria > HIMB59 > CACPNW01. The sequence goes on from CACBAT010000002.1 coordinate 53,251, forward strand.
TTTCATCATCTTTGATAGCTTTAATTAACGAATTCATTCTTGGGATATAGCCAATATGATCAGATCCCCAAATATTTACTAATTTATCAAAATTTCGTTTACATTTATCTAAATGATATGCTGCATCATTAGCAAAATATGTCCATTCACCATTTGATTTTTTTAATGCTCGATCTTCATTGTCTAATAATTTAGATGATCTAAATAATAATTGCTCTCTTGGCTCCCAATCAGAATTATCACCTTTTGGCTTTTCTAAAATACCTTCATATAGTAATTTTTTTTCATCTAAAATTGAAAAAAGTTCATCAATAATTTTACTTTTTTCTATTTCAGTTTCGTGAGTAAATTTATCAAATCTTATATTTATTAATTCTAAATCTGATTTTATGCGTGAAAGTATATTTTTTAATGCAAAATTTTTAAAATATTGAACAGTTTGTTCTTGATGAAAGTTTAACCACTTATCACCATCTTCAATTTTAATTTTTTTTGCAATATCTATTAGGTATTCACCAGGATACTCATCTTCTTCTAATTCAATTTTTTTATCAAATAATTGTAAATATCGTTTCAAAAGAGAGTTTGATAATTTATCAATCTGAGAACCTGCATCATTTACGTAATACTCTCTGGTAACATCAAAACCTGTTTTAGTGTAAAGAGAGCTTAATACATCTCCAAATACAGCACCTCTTATATGGGCTATATGCAATGGTCCAGTTGGATTAGCTGAAACAAATTCAACATTTATTTTTTTTCCTACACCATAATTAATATAATTTAAAAAATTTTTACTGTAAATTTCCTTTAAACTTCTTAATACAAAATTATCTTTGAGAAAAAAATTTATAAAACCATTTTTTGAAACCACAAAATGATCGATAAATTCAATCGATTTAATTCTCTCATTTAATTCTTTTTCAATATTAAAATCTTCATTAATAATTTTTCTTTTAACTATTAAATAAAAGTTCGTCGCTAAATCACCTTGTTTATTATTTGAAGAATAATCAATGCTAATCTGTTTTTTATTTATTGGAGATATGAATTTATTACTTTCTAAAAAATCTGTGAAATCAAATAAAAAATCTGAAAGGTCTTTAATAAAATTATTCACTAATCTCCTTGTATAAATTTAGAGCAAATCTATCGGTCATTCCTGAAATATAATCACAAATTAATCTTTCAATTTCGATATTTTGATTTCTCCAATCTATAGGTAGTTTATTATTATTTTTTACGAAATAAGTAAACAAAGTAGATATAACCTTTTTTGAATACTGTCTTTTATCTGATAAATGACTATGATTATAAACTCTTTCGAACAAAAATTTTTTAATTATGTCACAATTTTTCTTCATTTCATTTGAAAATGAAACAATAAAATTATTATTTTTATGAATAGCATCAATAGAATTGATATTATTTTTAATTAAATTTTTTTTTGTAGTCTCAAATATATCATTTATCATATTAGATATGGAATTTCTTAAAACTTGATACACGAGAAGTTTATTCGGAATATCTTTATAGTGATCTCTTAAATCAATTATAATTTTTTCAAAAAAACTTAACTCAGCAATATCATCTAATGATATTAAATTTGCTCTAATGGCATCCTCTACATCGTGATTATTATAAGCAATATCATCAGATATGCTTGCTATCTGTGATTCTAAATATGGTTGATCAGTTAAATTTAGATTGTGTAATTTTGAATAATTGTCTAAGTGATAAGATAAATAACCTCTCAAAATTCCATTATGTTTTATTATTCCCTCTAAACTTTCCCATGTTAGATTTAATCCATCAAAATCAGGGTGTCTTTTTTCAATAAATGTTAAAACTCTTAAAGTTTGATCATTATGATTAAAACCTCCAAACTTTTTCATTGAATTATCAAGAGCATCTTCCCCAATATGACCAAAAGGAGGATGGCCTAAATCATGTGCGAGAGCAACTGTTTCACCTAGATCTTCATCTAATTCAAGTAATCTGCAAATTGATCTTGATATTTGGGCAACTTCCAAAGAATGAGTTAGTCTAGTCCTAAAATAATCACTCTCACTTTCAATAAAAACTTGGGTTTTATGTTTTAATTTTCTAAAAGAATTAGAGTGAATAACTCTAGCTCTATCTCTTTCAAATGGATTTCTTAAATCATCATCTAGCTCATTATATAATCTTCCATTAGAATTATCTGGATTGGCAGCTAAATGTTTGAACATAAGAAAATTTATATTATAGTTGTAAAAAAATAACTAATAACAATATTTAGATAAATGGACAATATAATTGAAGTAACTGAAAGTGCTCAGAATCATATTAACAAGATACTTGTTTCTGAAAAATCTAAATATTTCAGAATTACTGTATTAGGTGGTGGTTGTGCTGGATTTCAATATAAATTTGATTTTTCAGATAAACCAAATGAAGATGATTTAATCTTTAATTATAAAAATTCTGATGTATTGATTGATAAAACTTCAATTGAATTAATAAAAGGATCGAAAATTGATTATGTTAATGAATTGATTGGATCATCATTTAAAATTTCTAATCCACTAGCATCTTCATCATGTGGGTGTGGAACTTCTTTTTCAATATAAATGAAAATTACAACCTGGAATGTAAATTCAGTCAATGCAAGAATAGAACATTTGATAAAATTTATAAAAAAAGATCAATCAGATTTGTATTTAATTCAAGAATTAAAATGTACAAACGAAAGTTTTCCTAAAGAAGAATTAGAAAATATTAATTATAAATGTTATGTAAATGGGCAAAAAGCATGGAATGGCGTAGCGATAATCAGCAAAGAGAGTATTGAAATTTCAAATTTAAATATTCCTAATTACCAAGATATAAATTCTAGATTTATTGAAACAGAAATATCTTTAAAAAATATAAAAAATAAAATTAAATTAATAAATATTTATCTTCCAAACGGCAACCCTATTGAAACAGAAAAATTTGATTACAAAATTGATTGGATGATAAATTTTAATAAATACATAAAAGAATTAATTGATAATAATCAACCAATTATTATAGGCGGAGATTTTAATGTCATACCAAGAGATGAAGACGTTTATTCACCAGAAAATTTTAAAAATGATGCCTGTGCTCATCCATTAACAAGAGAAAAATTTAGATATCTTTTAAATTTAGGTTTTGTTGATACAGTTAAATACTTTGTTGATGGAAATACAAACTGGACTTTTTGGGGTTACAGAGGAGGAAATTGGCAAAAAGGTAATGGTCTTAGAATTGATCATTTTCTTACTACGCCAGAAGTAACTGATTTAATTAAGTCAGTTAACGTTAATCGTGAACCAAGAGGATGGGAAAAGGCTTCTGATCATACACCAGTCACGATTGAATTAGTTAATTAATATTAAATATCAGCGTATGTATGTGTTTCGTCTTTTGCTCCCGGTTGAGTAACAGCACCTTCGTAAGCTGGCCCAACAGTTTGAGAATATTTCCATATAGATCCAGAATTATGATTAGTTTTTCTTGGCTTCCAATCTTTTTTTCTTTTTTCTATTTCTTGATCTGAAAGCGTAACGTTGATTTCGCCTTTAACAGCATCTATAATAATCTCATCGCCATCTTTTAGTAAACCTATCATACCTCCTACAGCTGCTTCCGGTCCTACATGACCAATACAAAATCCTCTTGTGCCGCCTGAAAACCTTCCATCTGTAATTAATGCAACAGTTTCACCTAATCCTTGCCCATATATTGCTCCTGTTGTTGAAAGCATTTCACGCATACCAGGTCCTCCCTTAGGGCCTTCATATCTAATTATTACCGCATCTCCTGCTTTAATTTCGTTTTTTAAAACTGCAGTTAAAGCATCTTCTTCTGAGTCAAAACATTTGGCTTTTCCTTTAAAAGTTAAATTTTTCAAACCTGCTATTTTTGATATACATCCATCTGGAGCAAGATTACCCCACAGTCCTACGACTGAACTATTTTCACTAATTGGATTATCACATTTATAAACAACATCTTGATTTGTAGGGAATATTACTTCTTTATGATTTTCAGCTATTGTTTTTCCTGTAACAGTCATGCAGTCTCCGTTTATATAACCACCATCTAATAAAGATTTAATAACAATTGGCACACCTCCTACATCATATAAATCTTTAGCAACGTACTTTCCGCCAGGTTGCATATCTCCGATATAAGGAGTTGAATTATAAATTTCTACAACATCTCTTAATGTAAATTTTAAACCTGCTTCATTAGCTATTGCAGGAAGATGGAGTGCTGCATTAGTTGAACCTCCAGTAGCTGCAACTACTCTTGCCGCGTTTATTAATGAATCAATAGTTACTATATCTCTTGGTCTTATATTTTTTTCTAATAAATTCATTATAGCTTTGCCACTCTTTTCACCATAAGCTTTTCTTTCTTCAGTATTTACTGCCGGTGGCATAGCCGAATTTGTTAGAGCTAAACCAACTGCTTCAGAAATACATGCCATTGTATTTGCTGTAAACTGACCTCCACACGATCCAGCAGATGGGCAAGCAACTTGTTCAATATCCTTTAAATCTTGATCTGAAATAGTTCCAGCGGCATGTTTTCCTACTGCTTCAAAAACATCAATGACAGTAACATCTTTACCCTTGTATTTTCCTGGTAAGATTGAACCTCCATAAATGAATACAGATGGAACATTTAATCTAACCATAGCCATCATTAAACCTGGCAAAGATTTATCACAGCCAGCAAGTCCAACTATTGCATCATAACAGTGACCTCTCACAGATAATTCAATGGAGTCTGCAATAACCTCTCTACTAATAAGAGAGGATTTCATTGCCTCATGACCCATAGCAATTCCATCTGTTACTGTTATAGTTGTAAATTCTCTTGGTGTTCCTCCAGCATCTTTGACACCTGTCTTCACATGTTGCGCTTGATCCTGCAGTGTAATGTTGCAAGGAGCTGATTCATTCCAGGTGCTAACAACTCCAACAAATGGTTGATAAATTTCATGTTCTTTCAATCCCATAGCATAATAGTAAGATCTATGAGGCGCACTTTTAGGCCCTACACTAACATATCTACTAGGTAGATTAGATTTTCTATTTGAACCCTTATTTTCCATTCTATTTGATAGTATTTATTATTTGATCAATTTTTTCAATAGAAGATTTATAATTATTTGCCTCATTTTTAAATTTATTAATAATTTCTTCTGAAGCTTTATTCATGAAGTTATCATTTTTTAATTTGTCATTAACTTTATTAAATTTTTCTTGCTCAACTTGTTTTTTCTTATTTAATTTTTTTAATTCTGCTTCTGAGTCAATAATACCATCTAATGGGATTAAAACTGATAATGATGTTAATACAATTAAAGCTGAATTCTTATTAGGTTGAATTTTATCAAAACTAATATCTTTAGTTTTTAAAAAATTACTAATTTCATTTTTATATGCAATTAGAAAATTATTAAGTTCTTCATTTTTTGCTTCTATGGAGATATTAATTAATTGTTTGTAGGGTATATTTAGTTCTGATCTCAAATTTCTTATAGATGTTATGAATTCAATAAATATTTCGAAGTTTTTTTTAGAATTATTAAAAGAATTATTTGTTGAATAATTTTGAAAAACTTGGTTCATTAAATATGACTTATCGTCAACTAAAGATCTCCATAATTTTTCACTTATAAATGGCATAATGGGATGTATGATCTTTAAAACTTGAATAAATGTCCATCCAGAAACTTTTTTAATTTCATCAGCAAATTTTTCATTTTCAAAATTTTGTTTAATAATTTCAATGTACCAATCACAATAAGTATGCCATACAAAATGATAAATTTTATTGGCTATTTCATGAAACAAATACTTTTTAGTTAATTGATCAAGTTGAGTGTTCAAATCATTCAATTCTTTTATTATCCATTTGTTTGCATCAAAAATAATTGTATCAATTGTAATATCATCTATAAATATTGAATTATTCAATTGTAAAAATTTTCCAGCATTCCAAATTTTATTTGTGAATGATTTATATCCTTTAACTCTAGATTCAGATAATTTTACATCTCGTCCAGGATTTAATAGTGCTGTTAATGTAAATCTTAATGTATCAGCGCCATATTTATCTAATAGCTCTAAAGGATCAATTATGTTCCCTTTTGATTTAGACATTTTTTGTCCTTTTTCATCACGTATTAATGGATGAATATAAATATCTTTAAATGGAGTTTCCTTCATAAAATAAGAACCCATCATCATCATCCGCGCAACCCAAAAAAATATTATATCAAAACCAGTAACCAAAACATTGCCGGGATAAAATTTATCTAACTCATAAGTTTTATTTGGCCAATCTAAAGTAGAAAATGTCCATAGAGCAGAAGAAAACCAAGTATCTAGAACGTCTTCATCCTGTCTAAGCTCAACATCCTTTCCATAAAATTCTTTTGCTTGATTTTGTGCCTCTTCTAGAGTTTCATTAACAAAATATTTATTATCAGGACCATACCATGCAGGAATTTGATGCCCCCACCATAACTGTCTTGAAATACACCACGGTTGAATATTTTCCATCCAATTATAAAATGTATTTTCCCATTGTTTGGGAATAAATTTAGAACTATTATCTCTAACAGCTGATATTGGATCAACTGATAATTTTTTTGCATCACAAAACCATTGGTCTGTCAGCCATGGCTCAATAACAACACCAGATCTATCGCCATATGGTATAACCATTTGCTGTTTTTCTTCTTTAATGAATAAATTCATTTCATTTAATTTTTTTAAAATTAGTTTTCTTGCTTCAAATCGATCTAAATTTTGAAATTCTTCAGGCACATTTGAGTTTAGTTTAGCATTTTCATCAAAAATATTAATAAATTCTAAATCATGTCTCTTTCCTACTTCAAAATCATTAAAGTCATGTGCAGGTGTAATTTTTACAGCTCCAGAACCTTTTTCAGGATCTGCATATTCATCAGCAATGATTGGTATTTTCTTATTTGAAATTGGTAAGTTACAAAATTTGCCAATTAGATTTTTATATTTTTCATCATCTGGATGAACGGCGACTGCTGTATCACCTAACATTGTCTCAGGTCTTGTTGTTGCAACAATGATATGATTATTTTCATCTATAGGATATTTAATATGCCATAAACTTCCTTCAGTATCTCTTTGCTCTACTTCTAGATCAGAAATAGCTGTTAAAAGTTTTGGGTCCCAATTCACCAATCTCTTATCTTTATAAATAATTCCATCATTAAATAAATTAACAAAAACTTTCTTAACTGCATTAGAAAGCCCTTCATCCATAGTAAATCTCTCTCTTGACCAATCTGCAGAAGCACCAAGTCTTCTTAATTGATTACTTATTTGACCACCCGACTCTTTTTTCCATTCCCATACTTTTTCAATAAACTTTTCTCTACCTAAAGATCGTCGATCTAAGTTTGACTCACTTAATTTTCTTTCAACGACCATCTGAGTAGCTATTCCTGCATGATCTGTCCCTGCTTGCCACAATACTTCCATTCCCTTCATTCTATGGTATCTGATTAATATATCTTGAATTGTGAAGGTTAAAGCATGACCCATATGTAAGCTGCCAGTAACATTAGGTGGTGGCATCATTATAGAATAAGGCTCACCTCCTTTTTGTGGTTTAAAACAATTTGATTGCTCCCATTGAGAATAAAGTTTTTTTTCATCTTTTAAATAATCAAAAAATTTATCAAGTTGCATCGTAACTATTTTGAATCGAAATAATTTTTTAGTAATTTAGGGATTTTCTCATCAAGTATTTTTTCAATTTTATTTTCTACAAGATAGGAGAGTTTATGGTCTATAATATCATTAATTTCATTATTTATATCTTCGTTTTTTTTAAGTAAATTTATTGTACCATCACTATTAACCTTTTGATTAAGTATTAAAATATCAGATGAAGAATGTTTATTTGAATCGTTTTTATCATCTTCAAGTGCTCTTCTTATGATTTCAAGAGATTCATTGATAGAGTTTTTTGTATTCATATAGATATTATAAATGTTTAATTAAATTAATAAAACTCTAATTATAACTAGGAAGATACTCCTCAAATAATTTAATAAGTGAACCATCTAAAGCTAGTAAATTGAAATAATTAATCAGATAGTTTTTATTTGCATTAAAATACTCGACATATACATTTAAAAGATTAGTTTCTGCTTCTATTAAATCAGTGATAGATTTTGTCCCAAGGTTGTATTCCTCCTGAGTACTTTCTAGAAGAGTATTTGCATATTCTATAGTTAATAAAGATGTATTTAAATTTGATTTACTAACTAAATAGTTTTTATAATAGTTCGATACCTCGATATTTAGACTTTCTTTAAGATCCTCTAATTCAATTTCAGTTTGTAAGATTTGAGAATTTATTTTTCTAATATCTGATTTATCAATGTTTTGCTGAAATATAGGGATTGTTAAAGTTAAGCCTATTGATGCATTGGTATTTTCAGTTCCAGCATCTATTCGAGAACCATCCGAATACTCAGTTGAAGCTGTTATATCTAAAGTAGGTCTATTAGAACCTTTTTCTTTTAAAAGATCAAGTTCTTTAATTTTAATATTATTTTGAGCAATTAAAATATTAAAATTATTGTTATAAACTTCAGAAAGTATGTTATCAAAATTAATATCATCTTCTATATTTACATAATCTTCTAAATTAACAGCTTCTTTACCAACAATTGATTTAAATGTTTTTAAGCTAACTTTATAATTTTGTTCAGCTGAAAAAAGATTTGTTTCAGCAATTGAAAAAGCACTCTCAGCATTTTTCAGTTCTGTTATAGTTGATGATCCTAATTCATATTTTAATTTTACTTCCTCTAAAAATCTAGCAACGGAGTCAAAATTCTTTTTAGAAGCCTCTAATGATTTTTCATAATTTATTACGGTTAAATAACCTTCTACAGCTTTTAACGATAGATCTTGAACTGTTTTATAAAAGTTTATTACTGCATTTTCGTAAATAATTTTTGATCTTTCAATTTCTAAATTTTTTTCACCACCATTATAAAGATTTTGAGTAATACTAATTTTATACTTATCTGTAAAAGTTTCTGGTGTTGTTTCTTTACCTAAAGAAGATGTGGTGTCATTATTACTATATGATCCAGAAATAGTTCCTGTAACAGTTGGAAGTTTTTTACCTACAGCTACCTCTATTGTTTCTTTACTTTCATTTAGTTTTTCAAAAGCAATTTTTACCTTCAAATTATTAACAATTGTACTTTTTACAGAATCATCAATTGATAGAGCAAATATAGATTTTGAGTAAATAAATATTAATAATAAAAAAAACAGTCTCATTTAAAATTTAAAATCCTCATAATCTTCTTGAATTTGATAAGTACTCATTACATCAAATAAATACTCAGATGAATATAAATCTTCATTTCTTATTATTTTGTAAGCTTTGCCCAAATTATCATATATTTTTTTAATATATATTAACCTTCCTCCATTTATTGTAAGTTGCTTCTTTAACTTATCAGTTATTTTAAATATAGGTCCGTCAATAATAATTAAATTAAATGGTGCTCTATCAGACAATCCATCTAATAAATTATGATTAAATAAACTAATATTAGTATTATCAGTATTGTTAATATTATGTTCTAATAATTTAAATAGTTCTCTATTTTCTTCCACAACATGAAGTTCTTTACATAATGAGCTAATTAGAGAAGAAAAATAGCCCGTTAAACCACCTATATGTAATACCTTATCATTAGGTAAAATTTTCGAATATTTTATAATTTGAGCAAGGTGTAAATTTTTAAGATATCCTCTTTTCTCAGTTATATCTAAATTATTATCTAGGTAACAATTCTTACCTAAGCTGACATCCAAATAATTTTCTTTAGGAGTATTTTCAAATATTTCTAAAATATTTTCTTCATTGATTTTGTTTGGTCTTAATTGATTAACAACCATATTTTTTCTTGCAATTTCAAATGTTTCACTCATTTCTTAAAGGATGCTTTATATAAACCTGTTATATAATCAATTATTTAAATTATATTATTAATCTTTAGAATTTTTTTTCATTAATTGACTAGAAATAATATAGTGATAATTGTCATTTTTTTTAGGCTCGGTGGCAGAGTGGTGATGTAGGGGCCTGCAAAGCCTTGCACAGCGGTTCGATTCCGCTCCGAGCCTCCAAATTTTTCTTGTTTTTTAATTTTTTTTTATTATCAACAAAATTGTGTTCCTCGGTAGCTCAGTGGTAGAGCAATCGGCTGTTAACCGATCGGTCGCTGGTTCGAGCCCGGCCCGGGGAGCCATTTTATCTAAGCTTTAACTTCCACCAATTCTTCAAAACGTGTTGTGTAACATGGGGATACGTTTTTTCTTTTCATCTTCCATATTTTTTCTATACCTTCAGAAGCTATCTTTAAGGTTGAACTTCCATATCTAGAATTAATATTATCAATAGTATTCATTATTCTATCTGATACATCACGGTCATAATCAAGTAATCCTCTAGTTACATTTTGTCTGCTAAGGTCGTATAATATAATGCCAGCTTTTTTATAGCGAAATCCTGGTCGATATATTTTTCTAATTCCTTCAAGAGCTCTTTTAACAATTTTTATGCTATTATTTGTTGGAAAAGGTAAGTGAAGTTTTATTGAATTTGAATATTGTTTCTCTCTTCTATTAAAATGATTAGTTAAAACAAAAACACTCATTGATTCAGCTACTAACCCCTCTTCCCTTATCTTCTCTGATACTCTTGATCCATAAGTTGATATTGATTCCTCCAAATCAAATAATTTTTCTATTGGCTGACTAAATGATCTTGAAACACAACAACTTTGTTTATCACTTGGAACCAAATCAAGTTCTAAACACGATACACTATTTAATTCTAGGTATGTCTTCTCTCCTACTACACCCATATTTTTTCTTATCCATCCTCTGTCCATTTCTGAAAATTGATAAGCATTATGAATATTATATTTTTTCAGGAAAAGAGATAATCTTCTTCCAATGCCCCATACTTCTTCAATAGATGTGAATTCTAATGCTTTTTTTATTTCTATTTTATTTTTTAGTATGCACACACCTTTATAGTCTGATTGTTTTTTTGCTAGATGATTAGCTATTTTGGATAGTGTTTTTGTTGGCCCCACTCCAATACTAACTGGAATACCAACCCACCTCTTAATTGTTTGCCTAATATGTCTGCAATAAGTGTTTAGCTCATAGTTTTCAAAACCATTTAAACCAAGAAATGCTTCATCTATAGAGTAGATTTCTACCTCTGAAGAGAAACTTGATAAAGTCTCCATTACTCTCTGAGAAATATCACCATACAAAGAATAATTAGATGAAAAAACTTTAACATCATTTTTTTCAATAATATTTTTTGCTTTAAAATAAGGTTCACCCATTTTTATCCCTAATTTTTTTGCTTCTTTTGATCGTGCAATGATACAACCATCATTATTGGAAAGTACGACAATTGGTTTTCCTATAAGTTTTGGATTAAATATTCTTTCACATGACGCATAAAAATTATTGCAATCTATCAATGCTATAGATTGATTTACTGAGTTATGATTTCTTCTAAGTAGTTTTGTGTATGACATATGTTACTACCCCCCATATAAAACACTCCATTTCTTCTTTAACTTGAATACTAGGATACTCACTATTGGCAGAAATTAAAAATAGTGACTGATCTTTCTTTTTCAGTTTTTTAACTGTTAGGTCACCAAAGATGGAAGCTATAACAATATTGTCGTTACGAGGTGTGATACTTCTATCAACAATAAGTAAATCACCTGATAATATGCCTGCGTCAGTCATAGAAGGGCCATTAGCTTTAACGATATAGGTTGCTGTTGGACGTTGAACCAAATATTCATTAAGATCAAGTTTGTTTTCCATATAATCAGTAGCTGGAGATGGAAAACCTGCAGATACTGTATCAAGAAAATAAGGTGTTATTTGATCTCCTTTGGATTCAGCTTTAAATATTAAGTTTTCTATTTTTTTAGACATAATATTAGAAAAAATATTTAAATAATTGATAAATAATAATTATATTATTTATAAAATTATTTGTTCTATTTTTGTTCTAATTTATCCAGAATGAGAAAAAAGTCAATATAATATTTTTAAAATACTGTTAAAAAACGCTATGACTAAATTATTCGAAGATGATGCATACCTTAAAGAATTTAAAGCAAAAATTATAGGTATTGTGAAAGAAGAAAATCGTATTGAGTTAGATAAGACAGCATTTTATGCAAAAAGTGGAGGTCAACCGGGAGACACAGGTGCAATAGAAGCTGAAAATATAAAAATACAAGTTTTAGATACTATTAAAGAAAATAATAAAATAATAAATATTGTAGATGATCTCAAAGATCTTGAAGAGAATACTGAAATAATTGGAAAAATAAATTGGGATTTACGATACAAGCATATGAGAATGCATACTGCACTGCACTTGTTGTGTTCTATAGTCCCTTTAGGAGTAACTGGTGGTCAAATTGGTTATGAAAGAAGTCGATTAGATTTTAATGATCCAGATAAACAAATAAATAAAGAAGAATTGGAAGAAAAAATAAATTTGTTGGTTGAAGATAATCATACCGTTACTAGTGAAGTAATTGAAAGTAGTATATTGGAAGAAAAACCTGAGCTAGTCAGAACTATGTCAGTAAAACCTCCGCAAGTAGATGGTAAAATAAGATTAATTAGAATTGGTGATGTTGATTTACAACCTTGTGGTGGTACACATGTGAAATCAACTAATGAGATTGGTAAAATTCAAATCGGCAAAATAGAAAACAAAGGTAAAATGAATAGAAGAGTTAATTTATTGTTATCTTCTTAAATTACTGATGAAGAATTTGACTTAAGAATAACTTTGTACGATCACTCTCTGGATTATTGAAAAACTTATCTGGGCTAGCTTCCTCAACAATTTTACCTTCATCCATAAACACCATTCTATCAGCAACTGTTTTAGCAAAACCCATTTCGTGAGTAACAACAATCATAGTCATTCCACCGTTTGCCAAATCAACCATAACATCTAAAACTTCTTTAATCATTTCAGGATCAAGAGCTGAAGTTGGTTCATCAAAAAGCATGATGTTAGGATTCATTGCAAGAGATCTAGCAATTGCTACTCTTTGTTGTTGACCACCAGATAATTGACCGGGGTACTTGTTGGCTTGTTCAGGAATTTTTACTATTTCTAACTGTCTCATAGCCAGTTCCTCTGCTTCCGCCTTTGGCATTTTTTTAACCCAAATTGGGGCCAGTGTTATATTTTCTTTTACAGATAAATGAGGGAATAAATTAAATTGCTGGAATACCATTCCAACTTCTTTTCTAACATTATCAATATTTTTTAAATTTCCTGTTAACTCAATTCCATCAACAACAATTGAACCTTCTTGGTGCTCTTCCAATCTATTAATACATCTGATCATTGTGGATTTACCAGAACCAGAAGGACCACAAACTACAATTCTTTCTTTCTTCTTAACTTCAAGATTTACATCTTGTAATACATGAAAGTCTCCAAACCACTTGTTAACATTTTTTAATGAAATTATAGATTCTTCACTCATTTTAATCAGCCCCCATATTAATACCTGTTTTTAATTTCTTTTCCAAATACAAACTGTATCTAGACATTCCAAATGTGAATATAAAAAATACCAAGCTAACGAAAAAGTAAATTTCATAAGATAAGCCTAACCAATTAGTATCTGCTAAAGTACCCCTTCCAATACCTAATAAATCTAATATTCCTACAATTATAACTAAAGTTGTGTCCTTAAATAAACCTATAGATGTGTTGACAATTGGGGGTATAGAAATTCTAATAGCTTGAGGAAGAATAATTAATAAATTCATTCTCCAATAAGACATCCCAAGTGATTTAGCAGCTTCATATTGACCAGGGGGTATAGCCTGTAGTCCTCCTCTTATAACTTCTGCCATATATGCTGATTGAAATAGTGTAACAGCAACAAGAACCCTTATTAAACCATCCATATCTATTCCTTCAGGTAAAAATAAAGGCAGCATTACCATTCCAAAGAACAATAAAGTTATAAGAGGAACACCTCTAATAAACTCTATAAACAATGTGCACATCATACTTATAACTGGTAATTTAGATCTTCGGCCCAACGCCAACATAATTCCAATAGGAAAAGCTAATGCAATTCCAGTACAGCCTAAGACTAGTGTTACAAGAAGCCCCCCCCATTTGTTAGTAGAGACTTCTGTAAAACCCAATCCACCATTAAGTAAAAAATATGCTATTACAGGAAAGATATATGTAAAATATAAGAAATACTTTCTGTATGGAAGTTTAGCATACAAAAGAGGTAGAAGCGCTAAAGCTAACATAACATACGCGACATTTACTCTCCAAACCTCAGCCTTTGGATAAAAACCATAAATAAATTGATAAAACCTTACATATATAACTGCCCAACAAGCTCCGCCATTTTCAGGATCTAAATTTCGTGAACACATTTCTTGGTTAGTAATTTGTTCACCAAGATAATTATATTTGAAGTCAGCTGAAAATATTGTCCAATCTAAAATCCAAGGAATAAACTGATACAAACAATAAATAACAAATAAAGTTATTAATGAGTTTGTCCAATTGAAGAATAAATTTATTCTTAACCAACCAATAATACCTGTTGTTGCTACTGGTGGTTTTCTAACTTCATTCATTTCGTTCATTACTTTTCCTTAAATTGTATACTTCTATTATAAATGTTCATAAAGAAAGATATTGTCAGACTAATTGACAAATAAGTTGCCATAACAATTGCCATACATTCAATAGCTTGACCAGTTTGATTTAAACTTATTCCTCCAAAACCATGAACAAGGTCAGCATATCCGACAGCGATTCCTAAAGAAGAATTTTTAGTTAAGTTTAGATACTGACTTGTTAGTGGAGGGACAATCACTCTAAGAGCTTGGGGTATAATGATTAGTCTCATTATCCATGTTTGTTTTAAGCCTATTGCAGCAGATGCCTCTCTTTGTCCTTTTGAGACAGACATTATTCCTGCTCTAACAATTTCAGAAATAAAGGCTGCAGTATAAATTGATAATGCTAAAAACATTGCTATGAATTCGGGTCTAATAACTAGACCACCTTTAAAGTTAAAGCCTTTTAATTCTGGATGCTCAAAAGACAAAGGTGAACCAAGAATAAAAAATAAAATTAATGGAACAATAAATATTAATCCGATTGAACTTGAGAATACTGGGAATTGTTGACCTGTCTTATCTTGTCTTTTTTTTGCCCATCTATTTATTAAGAAACTTGAAATTAAAGCTAATACAATTGCAATTAATACATATGAAAATCCACTTTCAAATATTGGTCTTGGAGAATACAATCCTCTGTTTGAAATATAAAATACATCAAGAACTTGTAATGATTGCTTAACACGAGGAAGTTGAATTAAAATACTATACCATAAAATTATTTGGAGAAGTAAGGGTACATTTCTTGAAAATTCAACGTATATATAAACTAGTCGACTTAATAACCAATTTGAAGATAGCCTTACTATGCCCAATATAAAACCTAAAATTGTTGCAGCTATACAACCTGTAATTGATACCAAAAGAGTATTTAAGACTCCAACAAAATAAACTTTTAAATGTGTATCGGTTGATTTAAATTCTAAGAAGGGTGAAAAACTTATATCAAACCCAGCTGGATTTTGAAGAAAACTCCAACCAGTTGCAATATTTCTTTTTTCTAAGTTGTAAGAAGTTGTACTTATTACAAAAAATAAACCTAGGGCAAATAAACCTACAACTAAAGTTTGGAAAAAAATGGATCTAAATTTTTCATCAGAAAAAAAACCTAAGTTAGATCGCATCGCTAGAATATACAAAAAAAATGGGGGGTTTAAAACCCCCCGTTTTGAATTTAATTAAGATTTATCTGAATGGAGGTGCGTATAAAATACCACCTTGAGTCCATAGAGCATTTAAACCTCTTGCAATTTCTAGAGGTGTGTCTGGACCTACGTTTGCTTCGTAAGATTCAGAGTAGTTACCAATTTGTTTGATAATTTGGTAAGCCCAATCATTACTTAGCTCAAGCATTTCTCCATAGTTACCTTCAACACCAAGAAGTCTTAGTACTTCAGGAACATTAGAGCTCGTTTGAGCATCAACGTTTTCAGATGTAATACCTAGTTCTTCGGCAATAATCATTGCATTTAAAGACCAACGAACTACGTCACCCCACTGGTGATCACCATGTCTTACAAGTGGACCAAGTGGTTCTTTTGAAATAATTTCTGGTAAAACAACCCATTTATCTGGATTAGAAGCAGCAGCTCTTGTTGAAGAAAGACCTGAAGCGTCAGTTGTGTATACATCACATCTTCCAGCAAATAAGTTTTCTTTACCTTCATCATTAGTTTCAATTGGAAGTGCTTCGTAGCTAATTCCATTTAATCTAAAGAAGTCAGCAAGGTTCAACTCTGTAGTAGTACCAGTTTGGATACATACAGTAGCACCATCAAGCTCAGTTGCACTTGATACACCAAGAGCAGATGGAACCATGAAACCTTGTCCATCGTAGAAGTTTACACCTACAAACTCAAAACCAAGATTAACATCACGGCTAATTGTCCAAGTTGTATTTCTCGCTAACATATCAACTTCACCAGAAGCTAATGTTGGAAAACGAGATTTACCAGTAGTCGTAATAAATTCTACTTTTGAACGGTCTCCAAAAACAGCTACAGCAACTGCACGACACATATCTGCATCAAGACCAGCCCATTCGCCGCTATCATCTGGAGCAGCAAAACCAGCAAGACCAGTTGTTACTCCACATTTTAGAAAACCTCTATTTTTAACATCATCAAGAGTTCCAGCATGTGCTGAAAAAGCAAAAGCTACAACTGCAAAGATAGATAATAGTTTTTTCATATTATTTTCTCCCTTAAATAATTATTTAAATATCTTTTTTCAAAGATTGCTTCCCTATAACAAATTAATAAGTTAATCCCAATAATAGATTTGTTAAGCTTAAAATTGCCTACTACAATTTGTGTATAAAGATTTTAGCTTATACAACATTTAGTTGTTTATGAAAATAAAAACAAAATTAACAAAAATAGGTAGAAATCCTCTTAAACAAAAAGGGTTTATTAACCCTGGTACCTATAAAGGTTCTACAATGATCTTTAATACATATAAAGATTACTTAAACGATATTAAAAATTTTGATGATAGAACAACATATTATGGAATAAATAAAAATCCATTTCATAAACAGTTAGAAGACAGTATTTCTTTTTTATATAACTGCAATGATACAGTATTATCACCATCAGGATTAGCCTCTATAGTTATTCCTTTTTTTACCTTTTTAAAATCTGGTGATGAAGTTTTAATAAATGATAGCGTTTATAGTCCTACTAGAACTTTTTGTGAAAACATCCTCAAACAATATAATGTTAAAATAAAATATTTTCATCCGACAAAAAATATTAATAATTTTCAGAAATTAATTAACAGTAAAACAAAGCTAATCTATTTAGAATCACCAGGAACAGCAACTTTTGATATTATTGATATACCTTTGATTACAAAAATTGCTAAAAAAAATAAAATACCAACTGTTATGGATAATACTTGGGCCTCACCTTTATTTTGTAATCCAATTAAATTAGGTATTGATATTATTATAGATGCAGGAACTAAATATATAAATGGTCACTCGGATGTATTAATTGGTTTCGTTTCGTCGAATAAAAAATATTCCAAAAAAATAAGATCATCTTCAAAAACTTTAGGAATATGTCCTGGTTCAGAAGAAGTTTATTTAGCAATTAGAGGATTACCAACACTTGAAATTCGAATGAGAGAAATTGAAAAAAATGCAATGATAATGGCAAAATATTTATTGGAACATCATCTTGTATCTGATGTTTTCCATCCAGCATTACCGCATACAAAAAATCATAAAATATGGAAAAGAGATTTCTCTGGTAGTACAGGCTTATTTTCATTTATGCTGAAAAAGAAATATTCAAACAATCAAATTGAAAAATTTTTTAATAAACTGAAAATATTCAAATTGGGATACAGCTGGGGTGGATTTGATAGTCTCATAACCTTTCCTCCATTAGATAAAAGAGAGTTTAAAAATACAAATACTGGGACTTTAATTAGATTGTATTGTGGATTGGAAGACATTGATGATCAAATAAAAGATATTAAAAATGCATTAAAAATTTTAAATTAAATGGATTTATACTTTTATTTTTTTGCATCATTAGGAGTTTTTGTATTTGGTTTATCTAAAGGTGGTGTACCTGGACCAATAGCAATGTTAGCTGTTCCTGTTATGTCATTTGCAATGAGTCCTTTACAAGCTGCTGGTATTTTGTTGCCACTTTTAATAATAATGGATTTTTCAGCAATCTATTTGTATTGGAAAAAGTGGATAAATAGTATTTTAAAAATTATAATCCCTGCATCTATAATTGGTATTTTATTTGGAACTTTAACCTTTGAGTTTACGAATGAAGATCAAATAAGAATAATGGTTGGTGTTATATCAATTATTTTTGTTCTAGTTTCATTTATTCAGAAAAATAATTATTTGCTTAAACCGACCATATTTAAAGGTTACTTTTGGTCGTCTGTTGCTGGATATACTAGTTTTTTAATACATGCAGGAAATCCACCTATTAACTTTTATATGCTTCCTCTAAAGTTAGACAAAATTTCATTTATTGGAACAATGACATTGGCATTTATGGTTATAAATCTTGTCAAATTAGTTCCATATTATTATGTTGGATTATTAGCACCTTCAAATCTGATAATTTCTCTCTATTTACTTCCACTAGCTTTTATTAGTGTTTTAATTGGTTACTTTGTGCAAAAAATAATTCCAGAAAAATTATTTTTTAATATTGTTTATGTTTTGCTTTTTTTGAGTGGATGTAAATTAATATACGATGGAGTAATTTAAATTAAATAGATAGCTAAATTTTTGTTTTATAATCAGCTCTTTTAGTTTTTCTAAGCCCAAAGGGACCAGGAATAAATAATGTCATTGTATTTGTATTTGGTTTTAAATCAACTCTATGTAAATGATCAGCTGATCTAAAACCAATGTAACCTGGTGGTCTCCAAAATTTACCTTTATTAGTAGTTTCCCAATAACCACCTTTTAAAATAATTGTTATATAAGGACATAGATGGTTATGAACTCCTTCACCATGATCATCATCTAACATTTTATGAATTAAGATATTAAATGGAAACCATTTGGGTCTTTTTCTAAATAACAAATAATATCTCTCCATCCATGGTTTGGCCTTATGAAATTCTGGATGCGAAGGACCTCTGTCCAATACAATTTTTTTTCTTCCTAATTTTTCAAGTATTTTTAAAATCATATTTTTAATTGAGGATATAAATCAGAAAATAATTTAGCTCCTTTTGAACAATTATCAATCCAATCATTATTTGAATTTTCATTTGCATAATCAGAAATATATTTAAAACATTTAAATCTAATATTATGTAATTTGCATACTTTAGCAAAAGAGTAAGCTTCCATATCAACAATATCACAATCTATTTCTACTGATGATTGAACAAAACTATCTCCTGATGCACATATATACCCCTCATTAGAATATGTAATTTTTGATATTGGATCAAAAGGAGTTTCCCCTAATTTAAAGTTCATTAGACCTCTTGCATCCATATCTCTTTGAACAAACTTCGTGCATTCTACTAATCCTGATAAGTTTTGCTTTGTTGAACCAGCTGTTCCATAATTGATTATTTCATTAGGTTGAAATTTTGAAATTAATTCCATAATTTTGATTGTAGCATTAATCTTTCCCACACCTGAATAGTGGAAATCTTTAAGATTTGGAGTTTCTTCTTTAAGTGCTGCAATAAAAATTTGTCCCATTAATTTGGGCCAATTTGTTTTATAATTTTTTTTGTAACTTTTGTTAAATCTTTAATCGTAGGTTTTAGTAATTGCAATCTGTCATAAGTTTTAGGATTATTTTTGAGATTTTTTCTCAAAGCTTCCCCAAATGTCATTCTAATTTCAGTGCCAATATTTAGTTTTGCTACTTTTGTTTTTCTTGCTAGTTTTTTTCTTTGCTCTACTGGAATGCCGCTACTACCATGAAGAACTAAAGGGATTTTTGTTTTTGCTTCAATTAAATTAATTTTGTTGAAATCAATACTCGCTTTTTTTGAAGTCTGTAAATGTGTATTACCAACGGATATTGCCATTGCATCAATATTACTTTTGTTTGCAAAAGTTACTGCATCTTCAATATTAGTACCTTCTGAAATTTTACCATTATCATAACCTACAAAACCTATTTCTCCCTCAATAGAAATATTATATTTGTGAGCTCTTGAAGCAATTTTCTTACTAATTTTTATATTTTCTTTTAAAGTTAATTTAGAACCATCAAACATTACAGATGTAAAGCCACTATCAATCCCCTCATAACATTCATCTAGAGTGTATCCATGATCAACATGACAACAAATGTTCGTTTTTGTTTGACTCGCTAAGTATCTAAACATTTTTCCTAATATTGGAATTGGCGTGTGCGCTCTGCATGAAGGACCAGCTTGTAATATAATTGGAATTCCAGTTTCATCAGCGGCTTGCGTAAAAGCTAAGGCGTCATCCCAGCCTAGTACAACTAAACCTGCTACTGCATAATTATTTTTATTTGCATCATTTAAAATTTTTTTTAAATTTACTGCTGTCATTTACTTATATTTAGCAATCATATCCTTAATTCCTGGAATTGTTTCTACTTGATATGCGTGCTCAGGTTGAAAAAATTGGACAAGAGATCTTTGAGACAGTCCTCCAAGAATTGTAAAATAATACATCTCATACCCAGGTGCTACAACACATGGATGATAGCCTGTTCTAATCATAATGGTCGATCCATCAATTATATGTTCAGCTTTACCAACTTTATCATCAACTTGTTGAAACATCTGAAAACCAAATCCATTATTAGGTTTAAATCTGTAATTATATGTTTCATCATGTCTAGTTTCATCAGGTAGACGATCTGTATCATGTTTATGCGGTGGAAACCCCGACCAACCTCCCTGACCTACAGTATAAAGTTCATTACAAAGCAATCTTCCAACTTTATCATGATGCTTAGCACCTAAAATATGTTTAATTTTTCTATGAGTTTTTGTATCATCTGAGCCGTACTGTACTAAATCAATTTCATTTGTTCGAACAGCAAATGGTTCAAGAGTTTTATCATACTTTGCACCTGCAATAAAAATTTCTGAATTATCTACTAAAGATGTAAATTGAGCTTTTGTATTAGACGGAACATAAACACCTTCTGGCTCTCCATCCCACACATCAACTGTTCTAGTGCCCAATGACTCAACTTTTATTCCTTCAATTTCTACATTAATTGTTCCAGTAGCAGGTACTATACATGTTTCATAACCAGGAGTTTGATACTCAAAAGATTGATCTTTATTTAATTTTACTATGTTAAAATAATTTAAAGGAACTCTACTGTCTTCAATATCTACAATTGGCTTGTTTTTATTATCAAATGGCGGAATATGCATATTATTCTCCTTCATTAATTTCATTATATTTCATAAATTCTGAAATTTCATTTAAATTTGGCATTGCTGGAGCACAACCAACTTTTGTTACTACAATAGCTGCTGCGGCTGAACCTATCTCTATAGATTTTTCTAAATCATTAGCCTTTAACATTGATCCTATTAATGATCCCATAAATGCATCCCCAGCTCCAGTTGGTTTCAAAGGTTTTACAGGAAATATTCCTTTTTTTATCTCTTTATTCATTGCAAAGGTAATAGAACCTTTTTCACCTTTTTTATAAATAATTAAGCTTACATTTTTCGCTAATTGTTTAGCATGATCCAAACCATTATTGTAATCACCAGCTAATACTCCAAACTCATCATCGTTGCCAATTACACCACTACATTTACTTGATGCTAAATTATAAACTTCTTTTGCTTTATTTGATGATTCCCAAGTATATGGTCTATAATCAATATCCATAATTACAGGGATATTATTTTTATTTGCTATATCTAAAGCATATAAAGTAGCACTCCTTGAAGGTTCAGCTGCTAGAGAAGTCCCAGTAATTAATAGACAATCAAAGTTTTGTATATTAGCGTTTTCAATATCATCATTATTTAAAAATAAATCAGAAGCTTTATGTCTGTAAATAATTGATTGATGATCTTTAATTGTGGTTTCTACTATAGCAAATGAAATTCTTGTTTCATTTTTTTCAAATTTTACTAATTTATTCTTAACACCATAATGATTTAGCTGATTAATTGCAAATCTGCCTAAAGCATCGTCAGAGACTCTTGTGAGTAAGTTACAATTACCTCCAAATAGAGTTAATTGAACACCCATATTTGCAGAAGATCCTCCCAGATGAGTAACAAAGGATTTGGCATTTTCAGTTTTTGTTCCTGGTGGATCAGGGTATATATCTACTCCTGCTCTACCTATAAGTAAAAAATTATTTTTTTGAATTTTAGAGATTAAAAATTCAAATGACATAAATTATTTATTCTTCATATCAATAAAATCAGCTTTATATTCAAAAGGATCAATTGCATCAATACAACCAATATTTACTGCACCACCATTTGGATCACTTCTTCTATTATGATGAGTATAAATGCCACAAATTTTACAAAAGAAATGTTCAGCTATCATTGTGTTAAATTTATATGAAGTTAAATATTCTTTTCCTTTTATAATTGATAAAGATTCCTTAGATATCATTGCCATTTTAGCATTTTTTCTTTTACAAATTGAGCAATTACATTGTTTAATAATATCAAGATCATTATTAACTTTTAATTCTACTGCACCGCAATGACATTTAACATTATGTATCATAGAGCTCCTTATTCATTGGCGCGCCCGAAATGATTCGAACATTTGACCTACCGCTTAGAAGGCGGTTGCTCTATCCACTGAGCTACGGGCGCATAATTTTCATTTATCATAGTCTAAAAAATAAGGAAAGATATTATGCTTAATGTGTCCAAGGCTCTTTTCTATTTGTATCGAAATTTGAAGCATAACTTTTAGGCTTAATTTTTCTTTGCTTTGGTTCTTCGACAAAATATTGATAATTATTATTTTTTGCCCATTCAATGGCTTGTTCTTTAGTATCAAAAAAAAGTTTAATCTGAGATTTGGTATCTAATGAACTATTCCATCCCATTAAAGAATCTTTTACTTTTTCTACTTCAGAAATATATTCCGCTAACCACAATTTAGTTTTTTTAAAACCTGACTGCATAGAAGTTTTTGAAGGTTTATAAATTTTTATAGTCATTAGATTGCTGTTTCAAAATATTTATCATTATAATCATTATAGTATTTTCCACCAGATCTTATGTTTTGACAAAGAAGTTCTGTTTCACCTAATAATTTAGTTAAAAAAAAGTTACCAGTTTCAATTTTAGATTTATAAAAACTTTCATCATTCTTTTCTAATTTTACTAATGAAATTTCTATATAGTGTAACCAAATATAACCTAGAGAAATCAAAGATGATAAATTTAAAAATTCTACAGCATGAGAATTAATCTCATTTTCATCATTTAACGATTTAATATATTCAAAAATACTTTTGTAAGAATCATATGAAGGCATAAATAAATCAATATATTTTTTCATATTTTGATTATTAGAAATTTTAACTTGATAATTATCAATCATAGTAAAAAATTCATTAAATAATGCACCATTATCAGTTTGTAATTTTCTTCCTATCAAATCTAGAGCTTGAATACCGTTTGTTCCTTCATAGATTGTTGTAATTCTTGCATCTCTTACTAATTGTTCCATTCCATGATCAGTAATGAAACCATGACCTCCATAGATTTGCATAGCTCGATTTGTATTTTCTACAGATTTATCTGAAGCATACGATTTAATAATTGGCGTCATGAGTGCTATAAAATTTTCTGATAATTTCTTTTCTTTATCATCTGAAGAATTTTCAATATTATCAAAGTGATTTCCAGCCAATAAAGTTAAACCTCTAACTGCTTCATTAATGGATTTTATATACAACAAGTTTTTTCTTATTTCAGGATGAACAATTATAGGATCAGCTACCTGATTGCTGGAAGATAATTTTCCTTGTAAACGCTCTTTCGAATAATAAAGTGCTGATTGATAAGCAGTTTCTGATAAACCTAAGCCTTGTATGCCTACAAACAAACGAGCTCCATTCATCATTATAAACATCGCTCTCATTCCTTTATTAATATCGCCTACTAGCCAGCCCTTAGCTTCATTGTAATGCATGACACAGGTTGGACTAGCATGAATACCCATCTTCTTTTCTATTGATCCACATTCAACTTTATTTTTATCAACAAAATCACCACTTTCATTTGGTAAAAATTTAGGAACCAAGAATAAACTTATACCTTTTATACCAGGGGGCGCATTTGGTGTTCTTGCTAGTACTAAATGAATAATGTTATCACTTAGATCATGCTCTCCACAGGTAATGAAAATTTTGGTACCAGTAATGCTATAACTTCCATCATCTAATGGTGTTGCCATTGTTTTACTTAATCCAAGATCTGTTCCACATTGAGGTTCAGTTAAATTCATTGTTCCTGTCCACTTACCACTAGTTAAATTTGGCAAATAAATATTTTTCAAATCTTCATTAGCACTCTTTTCAATTGCATCGATTGCATTTGCTGTAAGACCTGGGTAAAGACCAAATGACATATTAGTAGAGCTTATCATTTCATCTAAAATCATATTCATAATATAAGGTAGGTTTTGACCACCAAATTCTTCTTTTACTTTCAGTCCCTGCCAGCCATTTTCAGAAAAAGTTTTATAAGCTTCTTTAAATCCTTTTGGTGCAGTCACAACTCCATTATTAAAAGAACATCCTTCACTATCTCCACTTTGATTAAGCGGGAGTAAGGTTTCTTCACATAGTTTTGCTGCTTCTTCAATAATAAGCATTAGATCGCTTGTTTCTAAATCTAATTTTTTTAATGTTTGACTTTCCTTAAGATTTAAAAAATCTTCAATTAGAAATTTAAACTCACGTAGTGGTGTTTTATAAATTTGCATGATATTTAATTAATATTTTCTAACACAGTTGCAATACCTTGACCTAAACCTATACATTGTGTCGCTAATCCATACTTTTTATTATTATTTTGTAATAAAGTTGCAACTTTACCAGTAATCCTTGCTCCAGTAGCACCTAAAGGGTGGCCTAATGCTATTGCTCCACCATGTATATTTACTTTATTTATGTCCATCTTTAATTCTTTAATACATGCTAAAGATTGAGAAGCAAATGCCTCATTTAGTTCCACAATATCAATATCGGAAATAGATAAATTAGCTCTTTTTAAAGCTTTTTTAGATGCATTAATTGGGCCAAGACCCATTAACTCTGGTGGACAACCAACTACGGCTGTAGATTTAATACGAGCTAAAATATTTAGATTATTTTTTTTTGCATATTCTTCCTCACAAACAATTACTGCTGATGCTCCATCTGTTAATGGTGAGGCTGTACCAGCTGTAACTGTTCCATTTTCATCAAAAGCAAGTTTTAACCCATCTAAAATTTCATGTGAGGTGTTAGCTCGAATGCCACCATCTTTATTAATTTTCTCATCATTATTTGTGATAGAAACTATTTCATTGTCGAACATATTTGATTCTCTAGCTAAATTAGCTTTGTAATGGCTGCTAATAGCAAATTCTTGTTGTTCTTTTCGAGAAATATTAAATTTTTTTGCAACATTTTCAGCTGTAATACCCATAGACATATATACATTTGGATTATCTTTATTTAATTGAGGATGAGGATCGTATGTTAATCCATTCATAGGTATAAATGTCATACTTTCTACACCACAACATAAAAAAACGTCTCCAGAGTTAATTGCAATCGCACCAGTTGCATCATGAATAGCTTGCATTGAAGAACCGCACCATCTGTTGACTGTCATACCTGCTACATGTTCTGGCATATCTGTCATGAAAGAAACAATTTTAGCAATATTATTACCTTGTGCTCCTTCAGGATACGCACAGCCAGTAATAATGTCCTCTATGTCGTTTTTATTAATTTGAATTTGATTAAGTAATTGATTTATTGTTTGTGATAAAATGTCTTCTGGTCTTATATTAGCCATTTCACCTTTACGAGCAAAGGTGAAGGGCGATCTTTTGTAACCTATAATAACTGCATTTCTCATTTAAAACTCCATTAAAGAATGTATTTCAATTCCTTTTTCAATTAGTTTTTTATCACCACTTAAATCTGGTAAATTTATTATAAAACCTGCACCAACAATATTTTTGTCTTCAAACTTTTTAATTAACTCTACTGCTGCAAGTGCAGTTCCGCCTGTTGCTAAAAGATCATCAATAATTAGTAAATCTTTATGACCATCTAAGGCATCTGTATGAATATGCATTTCAGTTGATCCATACTCTAAGTCGTATGAGGTTTTGAAAGTATTAAATGGAAGTTTATGAGGTTTTCTCAAAGGAACAAATGCTGCATTTAAAAAATAAGCTATTGCACCTGCCATAATAAATCCACGTGATTCTATGCTTAAAACTGCATCTATTTTTTTATTTTGCCATGGTTTTACCATGTCATCAATGACTTTTTTAAAGTGTCCTGCATTTTGCAACAATGTTGTAATATCTCTGAATTGAATTCCTTTAACAGGATAATCAGCAATTGTTCGAACGTATTCTTTCATTAGGTTTTTTCAATGTCTTTTATATCAAATAAAGTAACAGGTGCAAAATTTGAAGAACAATCGTATGTTTTAGTATAAGGGAATTTTAAAAATGATTTTGAGATTTGATTTCTAACACCTAATTTCTTTTCAAAGTGATTTATCAATAATTTATTTGGGTTTGCATGTGGTGCAAGATTACGAATATATTTAATTGTATTTTCAATATTAGTTTTGTTTTCTCTACAAAGTAAATAAGTAGCTGTTGCCATTGATCTTGAGACACCACACCAACAATGAATAACAATATCTTCATCATAAGCATATGTGGAAGTAAAATTAGCTATTGAATTTACATGCTCTTCCGCAGGTAGAATTTGTGGTATTTCATCAGTATTCAATCGAAATATTTTATTATTGCTACTAATTTCAATAATATCGTCAAATCCTAACTTTAAATGATTTTTTACTCCCTTGGGTGTTTCTGGTGCATATCCTGGATCAATTACTGATACAAGATATTTGGGCTGTATGCTTTCACACACATTAGGTAAATCATTAAGAGAACAAACAATTATCATAAAAAAAGGGTGGTATAAACCACCCTTAATAAAAGTAAAATAATTAAACTACTCTGCAGTTGCATCTGCTAATATTGCATTAGCATCTTCATTTAATTGATTTAATGTTGAAATGATATCATCACCATTAATGATTGCTGCATAAGCTTTTTCAACCTCACCTCTGACTGAATAATAGCCAGGAACAGAAGGCTCACCTTTTCCGTATTGAACCATTTTTAATGATTTATCATATTGAGGTAATTCAGCTCTTTTTTCAGCAATTAATGGATGATCTGCAGAAGAGGTTCTAACAAAACCATATCCACTTTCAGTTGACCAAACTGCTGAGTTCTCAGTATTAGAAATGTATTTCATCCACTGATATGCTGCTACCATTCTATTAGCATCACCTGAATTTCCCATAATTAAACCACCGCCATATAAGTTTAGCACTGGTTCACTAGTGGTGTATGATAATGGAGCTACATCCCAATTACCATTGTAACCCTCTTCAATGGCTTTCTGGAAATAAGTGATACCAGAAGTAGATCCTGCAGCAAATAAAACAGAACCTTGTCCTAAGTATTGCTGGTCAGTGTATTTACCTCTTGCAACTATTGCGCATCCTTTATTAGCCATTCCTTGAATGAATTCCATAGCTTCAATGGCTTTTGGGCTATTATAAATATACTGACCATTATCATAGTCAAATACATCACCTCCATGCGCAAATACCCATGCTGCAAAGTTACTTGCATCTGTATCTATTTCATATCCATAACTTGGAACATCTTCACCCATCTTACCGCTATAATCTTGATTTGTTGCAGCACATGCTGCTTCCGCAAAATCAGCAGGAGTTTTAGGAGCATCTAAACCTAGTTCCTTTAACCAATCTGCATTGTAATAAAGGATCTCTATTGATTTTCCAACTTCATGTAATAGCTTTGGATTTCCATCAAAATATGGTGAAAAGCCAACAGTCCAGTTTGCACCCCAATCTGCTATATCATCTTGAGAAACACCCCATTTTTTACTATTTGCTAAAATATTTTGATCAATTGAAGCACCAATTAAGTACATATCTGCAGCAGCATTACCATAACCTCTTGCAACATCTGCTATATCTTTTGTTCCTGCAGCAGACATCATAGCAGATTGAACTTTTCCATAATGCCCTTTGTGAACAACATTAACTTTTATTCCTGTTTCAGCTTCAAATCTTTCAGCTCTTGCCATCATTGCATCTAATCTTTCATCTGAATATTGAACCCAGAATTCAACAGTTTGACCTGAAGGATCTGCATTTTCAATATCTTGTGCAGTAATTGCGAATGATTGCGAGGAGATAAAAAATAAAGAAGCTAAGAAGAAATTTAAAATATATTTATAAAATTTCATAATCACCCCGTAAAAAATATTAATTAATATAGAGGTAAAATTAAAGTTTTGTTACAAAAAATTTACTGATTTATTCTTTTAATCCAAAGTTTGATATACTTTCTATGAATAACTTCTGAGTAAAAAAGTATAATACTAAAATTGGAAAAATTGCAATTAAGCAAGCAGCCATCAATAAATTAAAATTAGGTCCCACTTCTCTCACAAAACTATAGATAGAAACTGTTACAGGATACCAATCATCTCTAGTCAATATAAGCAAAGGCCAAGCAAAACTATTCCACGCTATAATAAAAGTAAATAAAGAGACTGTCACAATAATAGGTTTGCTCATTGGGATTACTACCTTGAGTAAAAAATTTAAATGAGAAGATCCATCAAGCCTTGCAGCATCCCAAAGCTCATTTGGTATCTTTTTAAAATATTGTCTTAATAAGAAAATTACAAATATATTTCCCATAAATGGAACTGTTAAACCTTGAAGACTATTCATCCAAGAAGGTCCAAATGGCAATGGAATAATTTCCCCTCTAATAATTAATAAATGAGGTAATAATGTAATGATTTCAGGAATCATTAATGAAAGTAACAACATGTAGAATATGATATTTTTAAATGGGAATTCTATTTTAGCAAAAGAGTATGCTGCTGGAATACTAGTTAATAAAACACCAATGACAATTATTGAACTAATTATTAAACTATTAAATGTATAACGTTGGAATCTATTAGATGTCCAAACTTCATAATAATTTTCAAACATCAGTTTTTTTGGAAATAAATATTGATTTGATGCTTCTCCAGCTGTCATCAATGATGTGGATATCATGTAAAAAAATGGGTAAATTGAAATAATAAAAACTATTAATAAAATTAAATAAGGTATCCTTGTCTCAGCATTAATAATTCTAGTCATAACTTAACCTTTTTCTAAAAATTACATATTGCGATATTGCTAAAATATTTAGAAGTATAAATAAAATTACTCCTTCAGCTGCAGCATAACCATATTTCACCCTACCCCAAAAATGATCAAAAATTTCTATTGTAACAACATCCATTGTATCTCCAGCAGAAGAAGTTTGCATAACAAAAATACTATTGAAAGCTTGAAAGGTATTTATAAAACCAGTCAACATTAGAAAAAATATAATAGGCATTAATAGTGGTATGGTAATTTTAATAAATGTTTGCCATCTACTAGCTCCTTCTGCTTTTGCAGCCTCATATAAATCAGAGGGTATAATTGATAAACCTGCGAGTAAAATTATTGCATAGTAGCCAGTATAAGACCATATTCCATATATGATTGATGACATTAGAGCTAAACTTGGTCCTGCTAGCAGACCTTCTATTTTGATACCAAATAAAACTTCGGTAATAGGTCTTTTATCAAATAACCACATTTGAGGTTCAAAACCAAATATTCCTATTAGTTGATTTAAAAAAGAATTTTCAGCTTTACCAAATATTAAAAAAAATACTGCAGCACCCATTACTGCTGGAGTAATGTAAGGAAATAATAAAATCATTTGAAAGAATTGTTTTCCAGCTAATTTTTGGTACAAAGCAAATGCTATTATTAATCCTAGTCCAACCTCAAAAATTATAGTGAAAAACGAATAATAAAAAGTATAAATAAGAGAGTAAAGATAGTCTTCATCACCTGTTAAAAGCATTTTTTCCCAGTTGATATTAATTAATATTATTCCAATAATTAATATTGCTATAGATAAAAATGCTAAATAGATTTTATTTTTTACTTTATTTTTAAATTCACTCCACAATCCATAACTCAATATCAATAATAATAATCCTAAAACAAATAACCAAAAAGCTGGTATGTCTCCAAGTATTCTTTGGTAATTCTCAAATCCTAAAAATCTCCCTTTAAAAACTTTCCATTTGTGTACACTCATGTACATTCCAAAAAAAACAGGAAAAATTCCAAATAGACTAATTATTAAAACAGCAGGAAGAATTAATAGATATCCTGTAAGTTTTTCTGAATGATTTAATAAGAATTTATTCATTAATTTTTATAAGATCACCTTTATTTATTTTACCATCATTTAAAGGATCTAAATATATTCCTAAATTTATATGGTTGTATATTTTTTTTAGATTAAAAGGAATATTAAGATTTATATCAGAAGTTTTGGGTTTTATATTGGTTGCTGAACATCTGGGAATTTCTTTAATTATTTTAAATTTTAAACCATTAATTGATAAAACTTTACCTATCAACTTCCTTTCTTCCCATTTATCTAAATCTTCTACATATATATTTCCTCTAAAACGCTCATATTCAATTTTATGATTAGAGAGGTTTTCAAAATCTTGAATGCTATTTAAATTTATTAATGATATTGATTTATTTGGCATTGTATCAAAAAAAGGATTCATACTATCTTTTAATAAATTAATATTATTTATATTTGGTAAAATATCCTCAAGTTTACTACATAAGATATTTACTTCATGTTGATTATCAATATCTGTTTTTAAAATTATTTTATTTTCAAATTCTAGTATTAAAAAATTATCTTCTAATAAAAAATTATATTGATTTAATTCAGGATATTTTTTTAATGATAAGAATTTATAAATTTCTCTTTTTAAAGGGTCATTTTTTACTAATTCTATATCTTTAAAATTAAGATTATTAGTGAAAGCAAATATTCGATCATTTTTTATACCAATATTTTTAATTATTTCTAAAGTATCTACATTATTGAAAGAAAGAGATTTTACAGGTGAAAAATATAGGTTTTTAATTTTCACTTATATTAGCATTTAAGTTTTTTTTAAAAAATACTGATCTAAAAATGAATCTAACCAATTTGATATATTTTTATTATATTTGTAACGATAATAAAGTTGAACAAATATATTTTGAGCACCTTTGACGAATAATTTTTTAGGATTTTTTAATAATACCAAATACAACCATCTTATATGAAGTTTAAAATTTACTTCTGGATGAAATTGGAGCGCATAACAATTTTGATATTTAAAGGCTTGATTATTAAAAATATCACCCCTTGCTAATAACTCACAGCCTGTAGGAAGGGAAAATCCTTCAGAATGGAATTGAAAAAAAATCTTTTGAGAATTAAAAAGATTTTTTGCATTTTCAGTTGGTTCAATTTTATAAAAACCAATTTCTGAAAGCCCGTCTTTATTAGTTGTTATTTCTGAACCTAAACATTTAGCTAATAACTGTGCGCCAAAACAAATTCCAAGATAAGGAATGTCAGTTTTTATAACTTTATTTATCCATTCTAATTCTTTATTTATATATTCATCTTCATCGTTTATGCTTCCTGGTGCACCAAATACAACTATAGCTGAGTATTGTTTAATATTTAAAGGAAGTTCTTCTCCCAAAGGCGGTCTACATATTTCAGCAACATATCCCCTATCTCTAAATTTATTTCCTACATCTCCTGGAACCGAAGTTTTTTGATGTAATACAAACAAAACCTTATTCATACTAAATTATTAATAATAGATATTTTATTAATATGAAAATATTATTTCATAAAAATTATAACTATTTTCTATATTAATCTAGGTTGATACTTATGTGACAAAATAATCAATATCTAAGATCTTTATGTAAAACATAAGAGTAAAATAACCAAAATTCATCATTACAACAAAACTAATAAGCATATTGATCGATTTAGGGAGTGAATTTCCTAAAAAATCATCCCAAAAAACCTTTTCTAAATATAGAGCTAATTCAAAGTATATAAGTGTAATGATTGAAGCATTGAAGATTATTAAAGAAGTCAATCCATTAAGACTCAATAAATAATTAATAAAAATTAATATCAAAGAAGAAAAAGAATAAATAAATAAATTTAATAAGGTTTTTTTATTTTTTGAAAATTTTTTGAAAAAAATAATGTATCTTGTGTTTAAAAATAACGAAATCAATATCGAGCTAAAAAAAGAAATAATTAATATTTTTGTTATTTGATATTCCATTTATATGTATTTTTTATATAACTAAAAAATATATAAGAAAAATAAGAAAATGAAATTTGATAATGAAACTAGTATTATTCAACAAAAAATAGCGAATGGTTATGCTGGAGTTTCACGAAGATTAGCTATTGTAAATGCCTTAAATTTAGAGACTAATGAAACTGTTATTGATATTGGATGTGGCGGTGGTCATTTAGTCGAAGAAATTTCATTATCTGTTGGAGAGCAAGGTAAAGTAATAGGAATTGATCCAAGTCAAGATCAATTAGATGTTGCAAGCAATAAATGTAAAGATCAAAATAATGTTGAACTTATTTGTACGACTGCTGATGATATCAATATAGATGATTCTTCATGTGATAAAATTACAGCTACACAAACATTAGAATATATCGAAGATATAGATACATCCTTAAAGGAAATAAAAAGAATTTCTAAAATTAATTCTAAATTTGTTAATGTCTCAATTCTTTGGGACTATTTTAGATTTTATGGACCAGAAAAAGAAATTAATGATCTCATTCATGAAGCATTTAGAGCACATTGTTTTCACCAAATGCTTCCACTTGATTTAATTGGTAAGTTAAAAAAACTTGGATATAAAAATATAAGTTCTCAAAATTTATCGTATTTAATTACAAATAGAGATAATAATTCACCTGCAGTTTTTTATGAAACTATGTTAAGTAAGTTTGCTTTAAGCCAAGGTGTTTCAGAAGACAAAGTAGATGATTGGAGAAAACAATTAATTGAATCTGAAAAGGTAGGTAATTTTGGATTTACAAGTTTTCCAGTATTAACTGCAGCATATTTAGGTTAATTTTAAAAATGAAATTAAAAGTTTACTTATCAGGTGAAATTCATACTAATTGGCGAGATGAGATTATAGATAAATGTAAATCTAAGAATTTAGAAATAGAATTTTCAAGCCCAACTACCAATCATGAATTATCAGATGATGTTGGTGTAAAAATACTTGGTGATGAAGAAAAAAAATTTTGGCACGATAACAAAGGAGCCAAAATAAATGCTATACGAACTAGAAATTCGATTGAAAAAGCAGATATAGTTGTAGTTCGTTTTGGTGAGAAATATAAACAATGGAATGCTGCTTTTGATGCAGGTTATGCATCAGCCTTGAACAAATCTCTCATAATAATGCATAGTGATGAACATCAACATGCTTTAAAAGAAGTAGATGCAGCAGCACTTGCTGTTACAAAAAACGTTGATGAGATTGTAAATATATTACAGTATTCTGTTAAAGGATCATTAGAGTTTTAATTATTTACCAAAAATTCCTAATTTAACACCGTAGTCAACAGCTATTCCATAATCAGGATCATCATCACTATCAACTATCAATTGACCTGTTTTTCTTAAAAGGCTGTGGCAATCCTTCGTAAGACGTCTTAACTTTACTTGTTTGCCTAATTTGGAATATCTTTCTGCAATATCTTCAATTGCTTTTAAAGCAGATTGATCAATAACTTTTGAATTAGCAAAATCTATTATTACTAAATTAGGATCTTCGGCAGGTTTAAAAATTTCTAAAAAACTATTAGTTGAGCTAAAAAAAAGAGGTCCTTCAATTTCATATACCTTAGC
Source organism: uncultured Alphaproteobacteria bacterium (assembly GCA_902537325.1). Lineage (GTDB taxonomy): Bacteria > Pseudomonadota > Alphaproteobacteria > HIMB59 > CACPNW01. Next base: position 87,728 of record CACBAT010000002.1, read on the forward strand.
ACCCTTTTCTGTTCTCGATTGTCTTTCAATTGCTCTAATTCTTGAAGCAGATTTCCAAGCAAATACTAACGCATTAATTATAACGCCAGCAACTACAGCAACAGCTAAATCTTCTAATACAGTTATTAAGGTAACTAAAACAATTACCAATGCATCCGAACGAGGAACAACAAATAATAATTTTAGTGAATTCCAAGCAAATGTTCCAATTACGACCATAAACATAACCCCTACTAATGATGCAATAGGAATAAGTTCAATTAAATTTGAAGTATAAAGAATGAAAATTAGTAAAAAAATTGCTGCTGATATACCAGCAATTCTTGTTCTACCTCCAGATTTTACATTTATCATCGATTGTCCAATCATAGCGCAACCACCCATACCACCAAAAAAGCCTGTGATACCATTAGCAACACCTTGCGCTAAACATTCTTGTCTTGTCCCACCCTTTTTGTTTGTTATTTCTCCTACTAGATTAAGAGTTAGAAGACTTTCAATTAATCCAATAGCTGCCAAAATAATTGCATAAGGAAAAATAATGAAAAAAGTATCTAAATTAAGTGGAACTGTTGGAATAGAAAAATTTGGAAGCCCTCCTGCTACACTTGCTAAATCCCCTACTCTTGGAACAGGTAAATCTAAAAGTAAAACTAGAAAAGTAACAAGAAGAATTGCAGCTAATGTAGATGGTATGAATTTAGTAACCCTTGGTAAGTACCATATGATTAACATGGTTAAGAAAACTAATACTAAAGAATATGTAAGCACTTCCCCTGACATCCATGTAAATGTTCCATCAAAGTTATATATTTGAAATTGATGTAATTGGGATAAACCAATTACTATAGCTAAACCGTTTACAAAACCTAGCATTACAGGTTGAGGAACCATTCTCATAAATTTTCCTAATTTAAAAATTCCTGCAAGAAATTGTAAAATTCCCATCAGGATTACAGTTGCAAATAAGTATTGGACTCCATGTTCTGATACTAATGAAACCATAACGACAGCTAATGCTCCTGTTGCTCCCGAAATCATTCCAGGTCTCCCACCAAAAATTGCAGTTACTAATCCTACAATAAAAGCTGCGTACAATCCTGAAAGAGGTGCTACACCTGCTACAAAAGCGAATGCAATTGCTTCTGGAACAAGGGCTATTGCAACAGTTAATCCAGATAGAATTTCAATTTTAAATAGTGAAAAGGAAGCTCTGCCCTCTGGAATATATTCATCTTTGTTTAAACCAAGAGAATTTGCAAATTGATTAACTGTTGATTTTATCATTAAGGTATATTTTATTTAAATAGGTAAATTAATTTATAAGTAAATAAAATCTACCAAACAGATTTGTATATATATAAGGCGTCAGATTCTTCAATTTTACGAGGATTATTAACTAATAATCTAGTTTGTTTCATTGCTTCACTAGCCATCAATTGGCAAGCTTCCTCAGGAATTTCTAAATCTCTTAGCCTATAAGGTAATTTAAGTTCCTTAGACAAACTTTCTAAACTATCTATAAAATTGTTACACACAATCTCATCACTTTTGCTATTATCTAAATCTTTAAATACAAATTTTGCAAGATTAGCGTAATTTTTTTTTGTTTCTTTATTTATGGAATTGAATTTCATAACACTTGGAAGAACTAAAGAATTTGAAAGTCCATGAGATATATTAAAGAGGCCTCCTATAGGATATGCCAAAGCATGTACTGCTGCTACTGGAGAATTTGCAAAAGCTTTACCTGCTAACATTGATCCAAATAGCATATTTGATCTGGCATTTATATTATCCCCCTCAAATACAGCAGTTTTAATTGATGATCCGAGAAACTTGAGTGCTTCTATAGAGAACATTTTTGAAATAGGATTGTTGTTAGGATTTATAGAAGTGTAAGCTTCGATTGCATGAACCATAGCATCTATTCCAGTTGATGCAGTTATATTTGGAGGTAGATTAATAGTTAATGATGGATCTAAAATAGCAAGATCAGGTAAAATAAGTTTTGAAGAAACACCTTTTTTTTCTTTGTCATCCATCGTAATTATTGAAATTGGTGTAACTTCTGAACCAGTTCCTGCTGTTGTAGGAATTAGTACAAGTGGTATTCTTGGACCTTTTGCATTATTAACCCCCCATATCGTATCGATATTCTGATTAGACCCAAGAAGTAAAGATATAAGTTTTGCAACATCCATAGATGAACCACCTCCAAAACCTAAAACTCCAGTTGATTTGAAATCTGCTGCTTCATCAAATGCTTTTAATAAAGTAGATTTTGAAGGATCAGACTCAACTTTATTAAATATATTTATATTTGATTTTGATTGAAGTTTTTTAATTGTTTTATCGTACAAACCTAATTCTGTTAATCCTTCATCAGTTATTACAAAAATATTTTTTCCTAACAAATTTACAATTTGATCACTTGAATTAACTGCTGTTTCATTACCAAAAATCAAGCTAGCTGTTGAATGAAAATTAAACATTTATCTATGGTCGGGGAGAAAGGATTCGAACCTTCGACCCCCTGGTCCCAAACCAGGTGCGCTACCAGGCTGCGCTACTCCCCGAAAAAATTTGTTATATTCATAAATAACCTAAAAACAATCTTTTATGTTTGTTTTCTAAAATAATATTTATTATAATTAAATTAGGGGTGCTTAAATGCTGAGATTTATACCCTTTTAACCTGATCTGGATAATGCCAGCGGAGGAAACATGAAAACTATACTAATTTTTTTAACTACCTTATTTATTTCTTTCTCAATCTATGCAGAGAAACTAACTATTTATACATACGACTCTTTTGTATCAGAATGGGGTCCAGGACCCATAATTGAAAAAATATTTGAAGAAAAACATAATGCGGATGTAGAATTTGTTGCTGTAGACAGTGCAGCAACATTATTGAATAAAGTTATTTTAGAAGGTGATACTTCCAAGGCAGATATAGTTTTAGGTCTTGATATGAATTTATTTGATTTAGCCGAACAATCCGAGCTTTTTACAGCTCATAATATCAATGACATAAACAACTTAATTAATTTACCATTAAAATGGGAAAGTAATAAATTTGTTCCATATAATTATGGATACTTTTCTTTTGTGTATAATGAAGCAAATTTAGCAACACCTCCAAAATCAATGGATGAGTTGATTAATTCTACTAATGCTAGAATTGTAATTCAAGACCCGAGAACCTCTACCCCTGGTTTAGGATTATTAACTTGGATAAAAGCATTATATGGAGATAAAGCTGGGGATGAATGGCAAAAATTAAATAAAAAAATTATTTCAGTTACCAAAGGATGGACAGATGCATATTATAATTTTTTTATGGCAGGAGAAGCTGACATGGTATTAAGTTATACTACATCTCCAGCCGCACATATAATGTTTGAAGAAAGGTATGATATTCTTGCCACAACTTTTGAAGAGGGAAATTATATAACAATTGAATTTACAGGCATTTTAAATAATTCACAGAATAAAGATTTAGCAAATAAATTTCTTAACTTTGTGTTATCTGAAGAATTTCAATCAGTGATACCATCAACAAATATTATGTATCCTGTTACAAATATAAAAGATTTACCTGAGGCATTTGATAAACTAGATGTCCCTAACTTTATTCAAATGGATCCAAAAGAAATTAATAAGAATAAAGAAAAATGGATTGATGAGTGGCTTAATGCCTCGTAAATAAATTGTATTATAAATATAATTATTCTGTATTATTTTTTTTTGGATTAATAATCCTATTGCCTTTCGTAGGTATTTTTTCAAAAATTAACTTTGATTTAGAGGTAATTTATAATTTTTTTCAAAATTCATATACACATCGTTTAATCTATTTTTCATTATATCAGGCTTTTCTTTCAGCACTATTAAGTTGTTTTTTAGCTATTCCATTCGCATTAGCATTAAATAGACATAAGAATTTAAAAGTTATTAAATTTATCATTTCTCTTTGTGGTTTTTGCTTTGTAATACCGACAATTTTAATAGTGTTTGCAGTAATTAAACTCTTTGGAAATAATGGTTTTTATAACTCATATTTTAATTTGTACGAGAATTTTTCGATAGAGACAATTTTTGGAATAAAAGCAATTTTAATTGCCCATATACTTCTAAATACACCATTTGCAACACGATTATTTTTTCAATCCTTAAATAGTATTCCTTTAAAATATTATGAAATATCTAGCTCTCTAAACATTACTTTTTTTGGCAATCTTCTAAAATTAGAAATGCCTTATATAAGACAAAATTTTTTTACTGTATTCTCAATAATATTCTCTCTTTGTTTTTTAAGTTTTGCAATAGTAATGGCGTTAGGTGGTGGACCTATGTATTCTACAATTGAGGTGGCAATTTATCAATATGCACTTTTTGAACTAAATTTCAATAAAGCAATATTACTTAGTTTTCTACAAATTTTTATCTGTTTATTTTTTTTATTTATTGGTTTTTACAAATTAAAAGGTTCAAATTTTTTTGAAATAGATCAAATTAATTTTATTCATCCTCATAAAGAATACAAAGCTATAAAAATTTTAGATTTTTTAATAATTGTATTTTTTTCGATATTTCTTTTTTCTCCAATAATTTCTATAATTTATCATTTTATAAATAATGGTATTTATTTATCTTTAATTAATGAAAAATTTTTAGGATCTTTTTTTAACTCTCTTATTATTTCAATTACTACAGGAATAATTGTTAGTATATCTGGGTTTATAATTTCATCTATACTTGTAATAAATTATAAAAATATGATTTTTCAGCAATCAATTTTTTTAATAAGTTCTTCAATAATAATTATTTCTCCAATTATATTTAGTCTTGGTTATTTTATTATATTAGGTGAATTAAGATATGTACAATTTTTTAAATATTTTGTTATAGTTTTGATAAATTGTCTATTCTTATTACCTTTTTCTATATTAATACTTTTTAATAACCTGAAAAATATTTTTTTAAATTTTGAAAATTTTCAGCAAACTTTCCGAATAAGCATAAGAAATTATTTTATTATTTTGCTACCAATTATTAAAAAAAATATAATTTTTGTTTTTGCATTTTCGACAGTTATTACTTTTGGTGATTTTACAATAATATCATTTTTTAAAGATCAAAACTTTGATACCTTGCCATCTTACTTATATAAATTGATTAGTGTGTATAAATTTAACGAAGCTTCTCTTGTTGCTGGTATAATTTTAATAGTGAGTATGATTATTTTTTTATTAATTGATAATCTAAATTACCAAGGCAAGTCAGCCATTAAAACGTGAAGATAAATACTTGCTACATAACCAATAAATATAACTGGAGTCCATTTTAAATGTCCAAAAAAAGTGTAATACCCTCTCGCTTGTCCCATAAGTGCTACACCTGCAGCTGAACCAATTGACAATAGGCTACCGCCCACTCCTGTTGTTAATGTAACTAGTAACCACTGATCAATTGACATTTCCGGTCTCATAGTAATTACAGCAAACATCACTGGTATATTATCTACGATAGCTGAAAGAACACCTACTATTGAATTTGCCATTGTTGGGCCCAGACCAATATATAAGAATTCTGAAACAACAGTTAGGTAACCTATAAATCCTAAGCCACCTACACTTAGGATAACTCCAAAGAAGAATAACAAAGTGTCCCATTCAGCTCTTGAAACTTTTCTAAAGAAATCAAATTTTTCGTCTTCAACGGATGGATCATGTGTAATTTGTAAATAAAAAGAATATAACCCAAGAAGACCAAGACCAAACATCATTCCAAGCATTGGAGGCAAGTGAAGAATATTATGGAAGTTTACAGCACTAAAAATTGTAAGCAAACCTAAAAAGATAATTACTCGTCCGCCTCTTTTCATATATTCTCTATCAGAACTAATTTGTGGTTTTTCATTTGGAATAAAGAAATACATAACTGCTGCAGGAATTATATAATTAACAACAGAAGGAAAAAATATTTTAAAAAATGTAAAAAATTCGACAATACCAGCTTGCCATACCATTAAGGTAGTAATATCTCCAAATGGACTAAAAGCACCACCTGCATTTGCTGCAACGACTATATTAATACAACCAATCGATATAAATTTTGTATTACCTTTACCACAGGCCATTACTACAGAGCACATTACTAGTGCAGTTGTTAAGTTATCAGCTATAGGAGATAAGAAAAAAGTAATTATACCTGTGAATATAAATAATTGTCTAAAGCTAAATCCCCTTGATGTTAATTGGTATCTGACTACATCAAAAACTTTTCTTTCTTCTAAAGCATTGATGTAAGTCATAGCAACGAGAAGAAATAGGAAAAGTTCTGCAAATTCTAAGATATTATGCTCTAAAGCATACTCAATTTCTTTGGCATATTGCTTATCAGAAGAAAAATGGAAAGCTATAATCCCCCATATAACAGCAGCTGAAATAATAACTGGTTTAGATTTTCTTAAATGGCTAAATTCTTCAGCCATTACAACAGCATATGCAAGAACAAATACAATAAGGCTTAAAATGCCTACATATGATGTTGTTAGATCTATTTCCATAGTTTTAAGTTAAAGCCAATTACGTCTTTTTCAATCCCAAAATCATATAGATTATTGTGTATTGCTTCGTCAATAAAAACACTCTTTTTTATTACTTTTGCTTTATCATAAAGTTTAATACTGTGTTCATGCGGTACAATTTCATCCTTTTTTCCACTAATGATAAGTAATGGCGAATTTATTTTATCAATTTTACTGAAGTTATCGAATTTATCTTTAACTAAATATTTTGTTGGAAATATTTTATATCTTTTTTTTGCAATATCATTGATAGATGTAAATGGCGCTTCTAAAACAATAGATAAAAATTCGTACTTTGTACCCATTTCTACTGCAACACCAGATCCGAGTGATTCTCCATAAATCACTAATTCTTTGAATTTAAATTCAGTATTATTTTTAATCCATTTTAATACTGCTTCTGCATCTTTATATAAATTTTTTTCTGTTGGATTTCCTTCGTTACCTCCAAAACCTCTCCAGGAAACTAAAAGTACGCTCCAATTTTTTTCGATATACTTCTGAATTCTATAAGCTCTATCTCCGATATGAAAAGAATTACCATGAAAATAAACCAGTAAAGGGAGTGAATTATTTCCTTTATGATACCATGATAGCAGCTTTAAGTTATCCTCAGTTTTAATATAAACTTCTTCTGTATTATCCAAATTATAATCCTTTGGTGAGCCTGGATGTCCTGATTTATTAAAAACAATGCGTCTTTGAAAGATATACAAGAGAAAACCTAAAAAAAAATATAGAAAAATTGCAGAAAAAATGTAATTCATTACTTATTATAATATTATGAGAATAGAAAACAAAGTAATTGATCCACTAAGTCCTTACAGCCGCGCACTGAAAAAAATAGAGGAAAGTGGTATAAGACCAACAAAACAAAGAAGAATTTTAGCTAAATTAATTTTTGAAAAAGGTGACAGGCATATATCTGCTGAAAATCTTTTTGATGAAGTAAAAAAAGAAGATAGAAAAATTTCTATGGCTACAATTTATAACACATTAAAACAATTTACCTCATTAGGATTAATAAGAGAAATAGTTGTTGATCAAAATAAATCACTCTATTGTAATAATAATAAATCTCATTATCATTTGTATATTGAAGATGAAGGTAAGATTCATGATATACCTACAAAAAATATTAATCTTGATATACCTTCTATTCCTGCTTGTCTCTCATTGCATAATATTGATGTTATTGTAAGAGTCAGATCTCTTAAAAAAGAACAAAAAAAGAATTAAATTGTTATGCACAACATAAAGTTGTGGTCTCCAAATAATAAAAATACAAACTTCCACAAGTTTATTAATCAACTAGATAAAAGTTTAAATATAAAAAATTATGCTGACTTGCATAATTGGAGCATAAAACATAAAAATGAATTTTGGACTAATGTATGGGATTTTACAAATTTTGTTGGAGAAAAAAAAGGTAAAATTTTTAAATCAGCACCTGAATTTACTAATAATAAATTTTTTGATGAATGTAAGATAAATTATGCTGAAAATTGTTTAACAAGAGATGATGATGATGATGCAATAATATTTCACTCTGAAAAAAAAATTAAAAGAAATTACTCTTGGAGAGAGCTTAGAAGTGCAGTTTTTAAATTTGCAAATTATTTAAAAAATAATAACATTGAAAAAAATGATAGGATAGCTGCTATACTTCCTAATATACCCGAAACTGTAATTTCATTTTTATCTACAGCACAATTAGGTGCTATTTGGTCATCATGCTCATCAGATTTTGGTAAAAAAGCAATTATAGATAGATTTAAACAAATTGAACCAAAAGTATTATTATTTTCAGATTATTATTTTTATAATAATAAAAAAGTCAATACGACAAAAATTATAAAAGATGTTGTATATAATATCCCAAGTATAGAAAAAATTATTTTAATACCATATGAATTTAATGAAACAGATTATCAATTAGATTTTGAATACGACAATTTGTGCAAAATTTTACAACAAGAAATTGCGTATAGTAAATTTGAAAAGTTTAATTTTAATCACCCACTATATATTCTGTATTCGAGTGGAACTACTGGAGTACCAAAATGTATTGTGCACAGTTCTGGCGGAGCACTAATACAACATAAAAAAGAACATGTGCTACATTGTGATATTAATGAAAAAGATAGAGTTTTTTATTTTACTACTTGTGGGTGGATGATGTGGAATTGGTTAGTTTCTGCTTTGGCATCAAAAGCAACAATAATTTTATATGATGGATCCCCTTTTATTCCCGATAATAAACATCTTTTTGAAATAGCAGAAAAAGAAGGCATTAATTTTTTTGGCACTGGTGCAAAATATTTAGATACTTTAAAAAATAATAAAATTAAAATTAAAGAAAGTTTTAAATTAAATAGTTTAAATACACTAGCTTCAACAGGATCACCTTTGGTTAATGAATCATTTGAATACGTTTATGAAAATATCAAATCAAATATTCATCTTGAATCTATAAGTGGTGGTACTGATTTAGTTTCGTGTTTTGTTACCGGTAATCCGTTAATGGATGTCTATAGTGGTGAAATTCAGTGTAAAGCTCTTGGAATGGATGTTGATGTATTTGATGAAAAAGGAAATTCAATTGAAAATCAAAAAGGGGAACTAGTATGCAAATCTTCTTTTCCATCAATGCCTTTATATTTTTGGAACGATCATGATAATAAAAAATATTTTAATTCTTATTTTAGTAAATATGAAAACATTTGGTATCATGGTGATTATATTGAAAAAACTATAAATGGCGGTTATGTTATATATGGCCGATCAGATGCAACTCTAAATTCTGGAGGAGTAAGAATAGGTACTGCAGAAATTTATAGAGTAATTGAAAATATTACTGAAATTCAGGAAGCTGTTGCAGTGGAATATAAATTAAAAAATGATACACAAATTATATTATTTGTTGTGTTGAATAAAAATTTTGAATTTAATGAAAATTTAAGGTCTAAAATAATAGATGAAATAAAAATTAATCTTTCTTACAAGCATATTCCCTCAAAAATATATGCTATAAGTGAAATACCAAGAACTAGAAGTGGTAAAATAGTTGAAATTTTAATTAAAAAATTAATTAATGGTGAAAGTATTGAAAATGAAGAATCATTGGCTAATCCAGAATGTTTAAAACAATTCGAATTAGTATATAAAAACTTAAAGAATAATTATGCCAAATAGAGTTGTAGTCAGTAAACTAGGTGGTCCAGAAGTTTTAAAACATGAAAACTACGACTTACCTAAAAATGTTGAAGAAAATATGGTCAGAATTAACCAAACTTCAATAGGTATTAACTTCATAGATACGTATCATAGAACAGGAATATATCCGTTACCTGTAGAAATCCCTTTTTGTTTAGGAGTAGAAGCAGCAGGAGATGTAATAGAAATTGGAGATAGTGTATCGAACTTAAAAGTTGGTGATAGAGTAGCTTACTCCTTTAGCCCTCCAATTGGTGCCTATTGTGAAGTTAGAGATTTTGATTCTCAAAGAGTTGTAAAATTACCAGAATATATTTCAAATGATGAAGCTGCTTCAATATTATTACAAGGGATGACCGTCGAATACCTTTTTGAAAGATTGTATAAATTGCAACAAGATGAAGTTTTTTTATTTCATGCCGCTGCAGGAGGTGTTGGATTAATTGCTAGTCAATGGGCAAAATCCATAGGAGCTAAAATGATAGGTACTGTTAGTACTGATGAAAAAGCATCATTAGCAAAAAAAAATGGATGTGAATTCACAATTAATTATAAAGAAGAAGATGTTCATAGTAATGTTTTAAAATTAACAAACAATGAAGGAGTAAATGTTGTTTATGATGGAGTGGGTAAAGATACATTTGATATATCTCTAAAATGCTTAAAATTTAGAGGGCTAATGGTATCTTTCGGACAATCTTCCGGAATGGTAAATGATGTCAATCTTCATAGTACATTTAATCCTAAAAGTTTGTATTATACTAGACCAACATTAATGCATTATATTCGTAATTCAGCAGAGCTAACAGAATGTAGTAACAAATTGTTTTCAAAAATTAAAAATAAAGAAATTAAGCCTAATATATTTAAAAAATTTAAATTATCTGAAGCTAGTGAGGCTCATGAGTTAATTCAGTCAAGGAATTCGGTAGGGTCAATAATTCTATGCCCCTAAATTAGTGGCATCCCCTAGGAGAGTCGAACTCCTCTTTTCAGGATGAAAACCTGATGTCCTAACCGATAGACGAAGGGGACACGTGTTTGGTATATAGTAGATATTTTGATTTTTTTCAAATTATTTAATTGTTTAGTTTCACGTCATGGATCAATATTTGGGGCATCTGACTATTTGAAAAGTTATCTTTTTTAATAGAACACAAAATATGAAATTTAAATTTATTAAACTGCATAAGATAATCACCAACTAGGGTATTCATACTGTTGAATGAAATCCCTTTTATATTTTCACCCAAATCATTTTTAAAAAAAATTAAAATATGTTTATTTTTTAGATTTTTAACCTGATCAATTACTATGTCTTTGATTAAAAATTGAGGTTCTTCATTACCTTTGCCGTGAGGTTCTAATAATTCTAAATTATCTAAAAAATCTTTGTTTATTTGATTTACAGAAATTTCACTGTCATAAAATATTTTTTTTTTAAAAAAATTATCATGATATGAATCAAATTTTTTAACTAAAAATTTATCTATTTTATCTAATTTTTTTTTATTTATTTTTAAACCTACTGCCATTTTATGACCACCACCATCTTCTATTAAATTATTAGCCTTCAGTTCAAGAACAATACTACCAATATCAATTTGATCTATAGATCTACCTGAGCCAGATCCGGCATTATTAATAAAAGAAAATACAAATGTTGGCTTGTTATAAAGAGCTACTATTTTACTGGCAACTATACCTAAAACACCTTGGTGCCAATTCTCTTTATAAACAATAATAAATTTTTTATTATCTTGATCTTTTATTTGCTCAATTGCTTCATTGAATATATTTTGTTCAATTAATTTTCTTTTTTCATTAATTAAAAATAGTTTTCTAGAAATAGTTTCTATTTCATAATCATCATTTGATATCAGAAGTTTGGAGGATAAAGAAGAGTCATCAATTCTACTAGCAGCATTAATTTGTGGTCCTAGAACAAAACCAATGTCTTTAGCAGAAGGTTCATGATTTATATTAGAGTTATCTAATATTTTTGTTATTGATTTATTTTTTCTACTTCTAATGAGCTCTAAACCTTTACTAACAATTGATCTATTGAAATTGTTAATATTAACAATATCGCAAATTGTTCCAACAGCAACTAAGTCTAAATATGACATCAAATTTGGTTCTTTGATTTTTGGAAATAATTTTAATTCTCTAATTTGCCTTCTTAAACCCATTAAAAAAAGAAAAGTCACGGCTACTGCAGCAAAATCTGTATAATCATTATTTTCGTCAAATCTATTTGGATTAATTACTGAGTGAACTTTTGGAAGTTTAAATTCACTTAAATGATGATCTATAACAATAACCTCAATACCATTGTACGTAGGCAAATCAATCGAGTTAAATGCTGATGTACCACAATCAAGTGTAAACAAGAGAGTAATATTTTCATTACGCATTTCATTCATAAGCCTAACATTTGGGCCATAACCCTCTGACAATCTATTAGGTATTTTACAAACAAGGTTATTGGTAAAATTATTTAAAAATTTATATAAAATTGAAGCAGAAGTAGATCCATCAACATCATAATCAGCAATTATTCCAATCTTTTCATTGTTTTTTAAAGCTTCAATACATCTTTCAATTCCTTTTTTCATATCTTTAAGCTCAAAAGGATCTGGAAGATTATTTAAAAGATTGGGATTAATATAATTATCATAATTTTCTTCGAAGACACCTCTGGAAATTAGAAGTTTTGAAAAAATTTCAGAAATTGATTTTTGTTGTGAAAGAGCTTGAATTTTTTCAAAGTCTATTTGCTTTTCTTCCCAAAATTTATCTGATAGTGATTTTTCAATATTCACATTGATTAATTATCATGAATAGCAAGAACAGTAATTTTTTCTTTTACAAATTCTAAACCTTCAATTTTATTAATTACATTACTTAATTTTTCTTTCTGAATATTATGAGTAGTAATTATAATAGGTATAGGTTTGTCTACTTCTGAACTTTCAGGGAGTTGAAGTATTTTTTTAACAGATATATCAAAATCACTAAAGTAATTAGTAATTGATGAAAGAACACCAGATTTGTCTTCTGTCATTATTCTTAGGTAATAGCTATTAATTACATTTTCTACTGAATATTTTTCAAAGCTTTGTAACTTATCAATTTTAAAACCTAAATTATCAAATTTTTCATTCTGAGATATATCATATAAATCAGACAAGACAGAACTGGCAGTTGGTTTGCCACCTGCTCCTTCACCCTCTAAAAATAAATTTTCTAGATGTATAGTTTCTATATTAATCGCATTAAGAGCATTATCAACACTTGCTAAAGGATTATCCATAGAGACTAATTTTGGTGAGGTAAAGTTTGAAATCTTTCCTTCAATTATGCTAGCTTCAGATATTAATTTTATCTTATACCCTAACTTTTCAGCAAAATTAATATCTTCAATTTTAATATTTGAGATTCCTTCAATATAATTATTATTAAAGTTTAAATTTGATTTAAAACATAGAGTTGATAATATTGTTAACTTGTGCGCTGCATCATATCCGCCAATATCCAATTTTGATTCCTGATCAGAAGTAAATCCTTTATCTTTTGCAATTTTAAGAACTGCATCAAAGGACAAATTATCTTGTTGCATTTTTGTTAAAATATAATTTGTAGTTCCATTTAAAATCCCAGAAATTTTATTAATTCTATCTAAACTAATAGAATTTTTTATTGTTTTTATTACTGGTATACCACCTGCAACAGCAGCTTCATATGATAAAGCTAGTGAATGTGTGTTAGCTAATTTAAATAATTCTTTTCCATAATTAGCTATTAATGCTTTATTTCCTGTTACAACATGTTTTTTATTTTTTAATGCTGTTTCAATAATTTCATAGCTAATTCCTTTTTCTTCACCAATTAATTCAACAATTACATTACAATTATCATCTTTAGACATTTCTTTTGGGTCATCATACCAAGTATAATTTGATATATTAAAATTTCTTTTTTTATTTTTTGTTCGTGCAGATATTCCAACTATGTTCAATTCTACATTAGTTTTATCAAAGAAATAATTTTTATTTTCTTCAATTGTTTCAACTAGTGCTGATCCAACATTTCCCAATCCCGCTATACCAATATTAAGTTTACTCATAACTAAATTTAGCTTTTATAATCATTAATACATTTATCTATATCTTTTTTATCAGTATTAGAAATACTACAATAATCTAATAATTCTTCATCAGTTAATTTGGTGTCTTTAAAATCAGGAACATTATCAATATCAGGATATCCACATGAAACAATAAAAAGAAATAGAAGGAAAACTGTAAAATATTTAATCATACTAAAGATACTGTTTCTTCAATATTTTCTGCTATATTAAAGCATTGTACTGCTTGACCTGCAGCACCCTTGATTAGATTATCTATTGCGCTAACAATGATAATTTTATCCTCACTATGATGATTAAAAATTTTAATTTTACAAAAATTAGAATTTTGAACAGAAAAAAAATCAAGGGTTTCATCATTATCGATATATTTTATAAAAGGATTTATATTTTGTAAGTCTTTGAATAGATCTATAACATCAGTTTTTTTTATACTTTTATTGAGATTGCAATAAATTGTAGAAATCATACCTCTAAAATTAGGGAGAATGTGAGGATTAAATGAAAACTTTACTTCATTTTCTGTACTATGTTTATTAAGTTCTTGTTTAATTTCTGCAATATGTCTGTGATTATTTGTATTATAATTGTAAAAATTATAATCATATTTTGATTTCATTTTATTGAAATCAAATTTCTTTCCTGCTCCACTATAACCTGATTTAGAGTCAATAATTATATTCGTGGTATCAATTAATTTATTTTTTATTAAAGGTATTAAAGGTAATAAAATAGAAGTTGGGTAACATCCAGGTACCGCTATATTTTTAGAATGTTCTATTTTATCTCTATTTATTTCAGCGAGACCGTAGATAAAATTGTTTAAATGCTCTTTGCACTCATGTTCAATGCCATAATTTTCTTTATAAACATCAAAATTATCTAATCTAAAGTCAGCTGATAAATCTATAATATTAATTTTATTAAAATATTTTTTTACATATTTATTAGATACTGCATGAGGTAAAGCTAAAAAAACATAATCACTATCTTCAGTATTAAAACTATTATTTGGTCTTAAAAGAGGAAGTTGATCATATTCTTGCGTATTTTCAATATTATATAGATAACTGTCATGTATAGTTTCTGATCCTAGAAAATTTATATCTACGTAGGAATGATTTAATAGAATTTTTACTAACTCCATTCCAACATAGCCAGTTGAGCCTAAAACGGCCACTCTAATCTTATTTTTCATTAAGCTTTATCTCTTAGAGAATTGGTAACTTCGTCTGGCTTTAGCTAAACCAGCTTTTTTTCTTTCAACAACTCTTGGATCTCTAGTGAGAAAACCAACTTTTTTGAGAGGTGGTCTATTTGACTGATCGTATAAGCTTAATGCTTTACTAATACCATGTCTAATAGCGCCAGCTTGGCCAGAAAGACCTCCGCCTTTAACTGAAGCCATAATCTCATAGTAATTATCAGCTTTAACGATATCCAAAGGCTGATTAACTATCATTTGAAGCACTGGTCTTGAAAAGTATTTGTCTAGAGGCTTACCATTGATTTTAATTTCACCACTACCCCTTTTTAGCCATACTCTAGCAATAGAATTTTTTCTTTTTCCAGTAGCGTAAGCTCTTTCTTTATTATCTAAAATATTTTCAGTTTGATTTTCTTGATTTTCCATAATTAAATTTTATTTTTAGTATTCATTAATGCTATATCAATGATTTGAGGATTTTGAGCTTCATGTTTATGATTTTCATCTCTATATATTTTACAATTAGACAATTGTTGTTTTCCTAATGGTCCTCTTGGGATCATTCTTTTTATTGCGAGTTTGATCATTTCATCAGATTTATTTTTTTCCTTCATTTTGTTTGGAGTTGTCTCTTTTATTCCTCCTGGATATCCAGTGTGTCTGTAATATATTTTATTATCAGCTTTATTACCTTTTAGATGAATTTTATCAGAATTGATTATAATTAAATTATCGCCACAGTCTTGGTTGGGGGTATATTCGGGCTTATTTTTACCTCTGAGGATGTTTGCAGAAATAACAGCAAGTCTTCCTAAAACTGCGTCTTTAGCATCAATTAAAACCCACTTTTTCTTAATATCACTTTTTTTCAAAGAGAATGTTTTCATCGGGTGCCCAAATACATATATTGAAAAATTAAGTCAATATTTTAATAAAAAAAACCCTCTAATTAGAGGGTTTTTAAAGTTTTATAAGTATTTAATTATGCAGTAGCTGAGTCTTTTGCAGCAGCGTTCCAAATAATTAAACCGAATAAGATTTTATTAATAAAATCAGCAAGGTTGTAGATCCAGTTTAGAGTATCAGCATCAACTGAACCCATCATTAAACCGAATACATATCCTAGAGGATAAATTGCCCAACCAACTAATACAATCAATCTCATTGCATTAAATGCTGAAGTAACTGATTCTTTAGTTGTAGCAGCTTGACTTGCTTCACCTCGGAAAATTTCCCAAATGATTACAGCCCAACCAATCATACCAATAATAAATCCAAGTAATACTGAAATATGACCTGCTTCTCCTAGGTATCCACCAACAATCATAACAAGTGTACCAATGAGCAATCTATAGAAAGCACCACTAGATACAGCTGCTCCGGCAGCAACTAGAATTAAAAAGAATTCAACCATTTGAAGTGGTACAGTTAGTATCCAGTCAATATATCTATATACTGTTGGTGACTCACCTGTAGCAACCCAAAAGTCTCTCATATACATGTAATGTACAGCAGCTATAAAAGTAATTAGCCCTGCAACAACCATTGAAGTTCTCCACTTTGAAGAAACTCTCATACCTTCATAAAAGAAGAATATAGTAGATGCCCACATTCCAATCGAAACAATCCAGAATGTTATACCTACGAAATCACCTTCGCCTAGGAAAGTATCGGCAGCAAAAGCTGGAACAGCTATAAACGCTATTGTCGCAGCAATGATGCCTAATAGACTAGTCTTATTTAACATAAAAACTCCTTATAGTTTGTTTCCTTACTAATAAGATGAGGTTCATATATTTTAATTGACGCACAAATTAAACATTAAAAATAACTTTTTTTTTCTTATTTTTTGTATAAATTATTAATTTAAAGTACTGAAATATATATATTTTTTTTTATTAATTTATTTTATATTTTCATTTTTCAACAATATTCTCATTTTATTAAGAATCTGTTCTAATTTTTCAGCATTATTGTGATTGTCATTTTTATCTATATTTTTCTCATTTAAAATATGTAATTTATTTTTTTTAGACAATATTTTGTCTGCTAATTTAATTGAATAATTATGATTACCTCCATCATAAAGAATCCTTTTGAGTTTTTGTAACTTTTTAACATTCTCTTTATTAAAATATCTTGTGCCACCTTTGCTTCTAGTTGAAATACCCTCAATTCTAGATTTTTTTGTCTTTGGGTCTAAAGAGTCCCAGTACCTTATTTTATGCTCTTCTATTTGTAGTAATTTAGAGACCTCAGATATATTTAAGTATTTTTTACTAATCATTAATTTGATTAATATTTTTTAATAAAATTTTACTTGCCTTAAAAGTAATAACATTTCTACTAGAAATATTATATTCTTCTTTAGTTTTTGGATTTCTACCAATTCTACTTCTTTTATTATTAAGTTTAAATGTGCCAAAGTTATGTATTTTTACTTTTTGATCTAATTGAAGTCCTTCTATTATAATTTCAATAATATCATTAACAATATCTAAGCATAATTTTCTATTAAATCCAAATTCACTTTTGATTGCTTCTGCAATTATATCTCTGGAAATATTATGTTTGTCCATTATATATTTTGTATAGATTTAATTATTTTTTTATTAAGATCTTTTTTAATAAAATTATGACACTGTTTCAATGCATAACTAAATGCAAGTGGATTTGCATTTCCATGACTTTTAACAGAAATACCATTTAAACCAATCAAGGTGGCTCCATTGTAAATATCAGGATTAACTTGATCTTTAAATTTATTTAAATCTTTTTCAATTAATTTATATGAAAATTTATTTATTATAGATTTATTAAATATATCCTTCAAATTTGATACAATAAAATTTGAAATACCTTCTGCAGATTTTAACATAATGTTGCCAGTGTAACCATCAGAGATAATTATATCACAATCACCTGAAGTAATTTTATTTGGCTCTATAAATCCAATGAAGTATTCATTTAAAAAACTTGAGAGAATTAGATCTGATGCCTCTTGAAGAAACTCCAAACCTTTATTATTTTCAGTTCCAATATTTAGTATGCCTATTTTAGGTTTTGAATTTCTATTTATTATTGAATAGTAGCAAAAACCCATAACAGCAAATTGAAATAAATTAGAGCCACTAACAATGACATTTGCTCCTAAATCTAACATTAATGAGTAATTTTTTTTATTAGGTATAAGAGAGCAAATTGCAGGCCTATCTATACCTTCAATCATTCCCATATGTAATCTAGAAAGAACCATAATTGCTGCTGTACTTCCAGATGAAACAAATCCTGAATTTGGATTATTTTTTGCAAATTCCAGTCCTCTATAAATACTACTATTTTTTTTTGATCTCAAAATAGTATTTACGTTATCTTCATCAAAAATTACATCTTCTGTATTTATAACTTCGTAATTAAAAATATTTAGATTATTTTCTTTTATGTTTTGATAAATTAATTTTTCTTCTCCAAAAAAAACAACTTTTGTATTTTTTTCTTTTTTTAAGAATATTTCAGCTCCTTTTAAAACTTTATAAGGGCTGTTTTCTCCACCCATTGCATCTATGGCAATTACAACTTGCCTATCAGACATTTTTTTAATTGTTTTCTTTTGTTTTCTTTTTTAGAATAATTCTACCTTTATACATACCAGTTGATAGATCAATCCTATGAGAAAGTCTTGGTTCTCCAGATTCTTTGTCTAAAATAATATTAATATTATTCAAAGAATCATGAGATCTTCTCATATTTCTTTTAGAAACGCTTGTTTTTCTTTTAGGTACTGCCATTTTTTTTCAAATATTAGTTTTTAAGATTAATTCAAGAAAAATTTACACTAATTTGTAATAAAATTGAAAAGTCTAGTTTTTA
>CACBAT010000003.1 GCA_902537325.1 uncultured Alphaproteobacteria bacterium
ATGAGACAAGAAGACAAATAAAAAACCATTTTTTAATCAAATTAATCATTTTAAATATACTAGAGTTGCACTATGAATAGATAATTGTAATTTTGCATGAATCAATCAAATAAAAAAAATTTAGAATTCATAGTTAATTCTGGAGTAAACTATTTTCTTCAAGATTCTCCAAGAAACTGGTTTGAAAATGAGAAAAAATCTGAATTACCTGATCCCAATATCAATACTGGGGATAAAAAAAAGAAAATTGATGATGTGATTAAAGACCTTAAAGATCACAAATCTAATCTTCAAAAAACTGCAAAAAATTTAGTTGTCTATGATGGAAATTTAAATGCAAAAGTTATGTTAATTGGTGAGGCTCCAGGAAGAGATGAGGATCAGCAAGGTATTCCATTTGTTGGAAGAGCTGGGCAACTATTAAATAAAATGCTTTTAGCAATTAAGTTACAAAGAGAAGACGTCTATATTACTAATGTTGTTAATTGGCGTCCGCCTGATAATAGAACTCCTAATGATGAAGAAATTTTAGAATTTTTGCCATTTTTACAAAGACAAATTGATATTGTTAAACCGAAATTTATCTTCCTATTAGGAGGTGTTGCAGCAAAAGCAATTTTATCAACACCTCTAGCCCTTGGAAAACTGAGAGGTAAATGGCATGAATACAAATCACTGAATTTAGACGGATCAATTCCTACAATAGCTTCCTATCATCCTGCTTTTTTACTTCGATCTCCTCAGTATAAAAAGCACTCTTGGGAAGATTTACAAATGCTACAAGAAAAATTGGAAAATGTATCATAAAAAATTTTTAATTTTTTGTTTTTTTATATTCTTTGTAATTTTTTCAAAACAAATCTATGCTTACCAGCAAGATATAGTCACCAAATACGATAATATATTCTCATCAAAGGTGCTTAATGAAGAGGATGTATATAACTATCAACAAGCATATAAGTTTCAAGAAATATGCAAATGGAAAAGTGCAAACAATTTTATTTTAAAAATTAAAAATAAATCTTTACTAGGACACATTTATGCGCAAAAGTTTTTGCACCCAAATTGTTATCGATCAAAGTATTTAGAACTATATTATTGGCTAAAAAAATATAATGACCACCCACAAGCAAAACAAATTTATAAACTAGCTATTCGAAGAATGCCAGAGGGTTATAAAAGCCCGACGAAACCTACCATTCCAATTGGAATAGAGTCAGAACAGGTAACCAGTAAAAAGACTAGTAAATATAAAAGTTCTAAAAAACTTTCTAACAATCAAAGAGCTGAAAAAAGAAAATTAATTAACGGAATTAAATCAAGAGTTAACAAAGGATGGCCGACAGGTGCAGTACAATTATTAAATCAAAGAGATGTAGATCTATTATTAGATCAAGTTGAGATAGATCAACAAAAAGAATTAATCGCCAAAGGATATTTCTTAGCAAATAAAAATGACTTGGCAATCCAATACGCCTCTGAAGCTCTTGTAAATTCTGCTAGATATGTTCCTTATGCAGCTTGGACTGCTGGTTTATCTTCTTGGAGACTAGAAAAATATGAAGATGCTGCAAAATATTTTTCTCTCTTTTCGATTAGTTTAAAAGATGATGCGTGGCATCAAACGTCAGGAAGTTTTTGGACAGCTAGATCATATGCAAAACTTGGTCGTTATGATGATATTAATTTTTGGTTAAAAAGAGCATCAAATAATCCAAATAGTTTTTATGGAATGCTTGCATTAGAAATTTTAGGTGTAGATGAAAAAATAAAATGGGTGGAACATACTGATCTAAATAAAAATAATAGTACAATTTTAAACATACCAGCAGGAAAAAGAATACAGACACTAATACAGGTTGGATTTGCCGATGAATTAGAAAAGGAAATTGTTCATATCAATTCTATTTTAAATAGAGCAATAGCAAAAGAGTCTATTCAAATTGCTGAAAATTTTGATCTAGCCTATACACAATTAAAAATTGTTAATAAGCTAGAGAATTTCGGTATGGATGTTCCTACTTACCTCTATTACCCAACTAGTGTTTGGAAGCCACGAGATGGTTTCAAATTAGAAAAAGAATTACTACACGCCTTTATGCATCAAGAATCTATGTTCAACATAAAAGCAAAAAGTAAAGATGGTGCCATAGGGTTAATGCAAGTATTACCTTCAACGGCAAAATTTATCACCAAAAGTAAAGATGTAAAAAGAAGTAATAGTAATATTCTTAAAAACCCAGAGATAAATTTAGAAGTTGGACAAGAATATTTAACGTATCTTCTAGATCTAGAGCAGGTTTCAAGAAATCTTATATTTCTTGCAGCAGCATATAATGGTGGTCCAGGAAATTTACAAAAATGGAAAAATGAAACAAATTATATGGAAGACTCACTCTTTTTTATGGAAAGTATTCCATCAAGAGAAACACGGTGGTTCATAGAAAAGATCTTAACAAAATATTGGATTTACCAAAATAAAAATAATAAAGAAATGCGTTCCCTAAAAATGCTAGCAAATGGAAATGATCCGCTTTATTAATAGGTTATGCCAATTGATACTTCTCTAGATTTTGTTCCGATAAATATTGCGGTTATTACAATTTCAGATTCGAGAACTAAAGAAAACGATACATCTGGAGATACATTAGAAAAGCGCATTACTAATGCTGGTCATACAATGATTAAACGGACAATTATCCCAGATGATGTTTCTCAAATAAAAGATACCTTAGATACAATGTCAAAAGAAGAAGACATTGATTGCATTATTACAACTGGTGGGACTGGTCTAACAGGAAGAGATACAACACCAGAAGCTGTAAAAGCTATTGCTAGTAAACATATCGATGGATTTGGTGAATTATTTCGCCAAGTTAGTTTTGAAAAAATTGGTACATCGGCAATTCAATCACGAGCAGTTGCAGCCTTAATAAATAGTACGTATGTTTTTTGTTTACCTGGATCAACAGGTGCATGCAAAGATGGCTGGGATGAAATTTTACAATATCAATTAGACATTAGACATAAGCCCTGTAATTTTGTTGAAATCATGCCAAGATTAAATGAAAAATAGTGACTGATTTTTCTATAGAGAAATCAATTAATGGACCTGTAATTGGTTTAGATGAAGTAGGTAGAGGTCCATTAGCAGGCCCAGTGGTGAGTTGTGGATGTTATTTTTCTGATTATGATGATTTAGAATCAGAAATACCCATTACTGACTCAAAGAAACATACAGCAAAACAAAGAGAAAAATTATTCTTATTTTTTAAAAAATTACAAAAAGAAAAAAAGCTTCAATATTATTTAGGGTATGCAAGTGTAGAAGAAATAGATACAATTAATATTTTGGAAGCAACAAAATTATCGATGAAAAGAGTAATAGATAAATTTAATTTTAAAAATCCAAATCTTATAATTGATGGAAACTTTTCATTAAATTATCAAAATGAAAAATCTATAATAGGCGGAGATAAAAAATCTTTATCGATCGCAAGTGCATCTATTATTGCAAAAGTTCACCGTGATCGACTGATGAGTATACTTGATAGTAAGTTTACATTTTATGATTGGAAAAAAAATGCAGGCTATGGAACTAAAAAACATATTGATGCAATACACAAACACGGTGTAACTCAATTTCACCGAAAATCATTTGAACCAATTAAATCTTTATTAAAAAAATAAATTACCCAAAATTATTCATGCAAATAATGCATACCAAATATCATTTTATTATGCTTCAAAAAGATGCGACAAAGACTAAATAGAAATTAAGTTTCATCATTCCTCCCATTTGATGAACTATTCCAGGGGTCTACGGACCCCTTTTTTTATGTTTTTAGCCAAATTTGAAGGTTATCCCTACCTAAAGATTCTCCTTGTTGATAACTCAATTGACCTGATTCCATATCTGCTTAAAGATTCTTTTTATCAATTATGAAGAAAAATCAAATTATCCTAGGTGATTCCATTAAGGAAATGAAAAAATTAAAAGATCATTCGGTTGATCTTATTTTTGCTGATCCGCCCTATAATCTTCAATTAAAGGATACATTATACAGACCTGATCAAACAACCGTCGAAGCTGTTACACAAGATTGGGATAAATTTAACACATATAAAGAATATGATCAATTTACCACTGCATGGCTTAGTGAATGTAAACGTGTTCTAAAAAAAGGTGGAGCGCTTTGGGTGATAGGAAGTTATCACAATATTTTACGTGTAGGTTCTACAATCCAAGATGAAGGCTTATGGATCTTAAATGATATTATTTGGCATAAAACAAATCCCATGCCAAACTTTCGTGGTACACGTTTTACAAATGCGCATGAAACACTGTTATGGTGCACAACATCAAGAGAAGCAAAATACACATTTAACTATCAAAATCTCAAAGAACTAAATGAAGGAAAACAAATGCGTAGTGACTGGTATATTCCTATTTGTTCAGGCAAAGAAAGATTGCGTAAAGATAACAATCAACGATCACACCCAACACAAAAACCAGAAGCTCTACTCTACCGAATTCTACTAGCATCAACAAATAAGGGTGATCTTGTTCTTGATCCTTTTTCTGGAAGTGGAACAACTGCTGTTGTTGCCAAAAAATTACAGCGTAACTTTATTGGCATCGAAAAAGATAAAGATTACGTAAAACTTTCAAAAGAACGATTAAAGAAAACCAAAGTATTAAAAGAAGATGTTGTCACTATTGCCAAAAGTAGAAAAGAATTACCAAAAGTTCCTTTTGGTGAATTGGTCGAACAAGGAATTATTCCACCAGGTGCCGTATTAACAGATAAAAAAGAACGCTTTAAAGCAACGGTTAGTATTGATGGAACACTTAAAATAAAAGATTTAACAGGTTCTATTCATCAAATGGGAGCAAAAATACAAGGACTACCAAGTTGCAATGGATGGGATTTTTGGCATGTGAAAGACAAATCCAAATCTATCCTTCTAGATGAAATACGATCTAATTACCGTAAAGATAAACTAAATTAATCTATAATAATTCTAGGCTCAAAAGGGTGAAGTTTTTCTAAACGCTCAACTGACCAAAGATTATCATCTGTGACTTGGTTTAAAGAATACATACCTTCCACATCGCCGTTAATATCAAAATCTAGCGATCCAGAAACACCCTCATAATTAATTTCAACACCGCGAAGTAGTAAAGCTCTAGCGGCTTCCCAACTTCCAGGTCCCATTTTAATTCCTGGTGGGTTAGCAACACTAACTAAACTTTTTGATAAATCTTCCTTTGCAATATTATTTTGTGCCTGATGCTGTAGTGCCAAAGCTGCTAACATCATTGTATCAAAACTTATAGCAGAATAAGGAGAATTAGGATCAACACCTGCATTCAACATTATATTTGCGTAAGTTTGGAATTCTTCTGAACTTTGTGAAGTTGCTTGGGCAACAATAGTTGTATTTTTATTTAACTGGATTGGAATATAGGAATAGATTAAATCTTTAACTTCATTCGTTAACATACTATCAGAACCATAATGATGTTTAAAAATACCTGAAGTTTCCAGTTCTTGTAATCTGGTCAAAACAGTATTAACAAATTGTTCTAGTAAATTAACTGTTCGTTCATTTCCGTGAAGGAACATGACTAATCCTGGTTGATTATTATCTATAGCAATATCAACAAATGTATTAATGAAGTTTTGATTGATCAGTGTTTTATCAGTTAGCAAAGTATTAAATAACACTATACCTTCTTGTTCGGTGAAAACTTTTAAAAAATTTTGAGCGAGTGTAGAATTATAGTTATCATCACCGTAGAGAAGAATTATTTCTCTTATATTTTTAGATAGTAGATAATTAGCAATGGATGTTGATTGCTGAATATCAGAAGGAATAGTTCTAAAAAATAAATCATTATCTTCAATTGTTGAAAGTAACGGGTAACTAGCAGAAGAAGAGATTGTTAAAATATTGTCTGGTATAGTTGCTTGTTCAATAACTTTAACAGCACTTGTTGAACACGTCGGTCCTAAAAGGATTTCTGGATCATTATTTTTTAAATAGGCATTTAAACTATCTTCTGTTTTTGTAGGATCGCATCCTGTATCAATAGTATCAATTGATATAAGACCTCTTCCTACTATACCAATACCGTCCGCATTAATTGTTTCTACAGCAACTCTTTTTGCTTCCGCAATTGCTTCAGCAATTTCACTAACAGGACCACTTTCTGCGTAAAGGGCTGCAATTTTTACTTCTGCGCTTACAAAGGTTGAGTAAAAAAATATGATCTTGAGGATAATTATCGTAAATATTTTCATTATGTGAGATGTTTTTATCATAAATTTTTAGAAAGAAAATGTGGCATTGAGTAAATACACTGGTCTAGAAGTAGTTCCCTCAACACTTTTATCCGCTTCTGCTACTTCAAAACTAATATCAAGACTATTTGAATTAAGAGGAATTTTTAATTTAACACCGTACCCTCCACTTGCCACTTCTGTTCGGCTGAACTCACCTGAGGCTGGTCGTTTATAGTAGGTAGCACCAACACCAAGATGGATATACGGCTCAATACGTATAGACTCTTCCCTTTTATCTTCTTCCCCTTCTAAAAAAGGATAAAGGGGTCTGCTCAAATCTGTTCGCAGAAAGAAGCCTTGATCACCAGACATATTACCTGATTCATAACCAGACATTTGGCCTGGTCCTGTTATATTTATTTGTTCTGAATTAATTAAACCTCTATCGCTTACAAGTTTTTGAAAAACAAAACGTGTGTTCAATAAATAATCTCTAAATATCTGCCTATTCAAATTAATATCACTATTCCATTTTATAAAATTTAACGTGGAACCAACACGGGATAATGTTTTTGTATCTGATGTTTTATTTGTATAGATGGGAGTGCCAAACTTTAAAGCTGAGCTACCTTTAAGCGAAAAAGAATCTAAGAAAGATAAGTTAGTGGTTGTATATTTTAACTCTAGAGCATTGTACTCATCGTAAAAGTTATCTTCTGTGATGTTAGGTAGTATTGAATATTCTCTTTCTTTAATCCATTGCCAATCTAATGAAAGATTATTTTTTATAAGCCTTGTATTTTTTATTTGATATTCAAGACCAAAGTTGATTTGTTTGAATTCCCCTTTTTTTTCTAGTCCGTTGGGTTCCGAATAAGATTCATTAACAGCGCCAAATACAGAAAAGTCTGATGCAAGAATTGGTACTTTACCACCAACAAGATAGGCTTCTCGAAAATCAGTCCGTTTAATTATTTCTGTATCATCTATTGGAACATTAACACTATTTTCAGGATCTAAAACGTAAGCTGCATAAATATTTTCACCGTAACCAAAAGGACTGTTAAAACTTAAGTAAGAAGTGAACTGATCTTTTCCTGCTGTTTCTGATAATCCATTTGAGTAAGTAAAATAACCATTTACTAATTTATGTTCAGCGTTCAATTGCAATGAAGAAGTTCCAGCCTCCTCTCCAGCCTTAATCGTAGTTTCTAATTCAACACCTGGTAATTCTCGTGATTTAATGATCGATTTTTCAATGACGGGATATTCCAAACCTTTGATACCAACAAGTTTTTCAAAATATTTTTTTATTGGTTTAGAAATACGTTTATCTAGTTGTGAGTAATCTATTGATTCAATTTTACCAGGAAAAACAATGGCTTTTACCTTAGTATTTTGTTCGATCGTTTGAGGTGGAACAATAAAACGCGTTAAAAAATATCCATTTAAAACATACAATTGTTCTAATGCAATCAATAAATTATAAAAATCTTTTAACGTTATTGTTTTAAAAATTTTTGAGCTAAACAAATTTTTACGAAGCTCTATCATTTCTTCAATTTCATTTTCAATTTCAATACCAACAAAATTAAATGAAATATTTTCTGCACCAGGTGGAATAACTAAACCTGTTTCATAAACAATGTAATTGCCAGTATTAGTAAAAACAGGATACGTCACAAATGATGTAGAAATAAAAAAGATAAAAGATAAAAAGTATCGCATTTATAGCCTTTGGATACTAATTGCGTCTACCTGAGGAAAAGACGTAATGAATTCATTTTTAATTAAAGCAGCGTTAGACGCACCATCAACAGAAATAAAAGAAATTATTCGAGATACGTCATCGAAAACATCTTTATTAATTTTTTCCTGTACAACAATTTTTTCTTTTTCTTCATCTGGTGCTACACCTGGAAGAGGTGGTGTCGAAGCCCCAGCTAAAATATTTGCTGTTGGTATTGCTTCTAATGCTCCAGAATTTTCATTTATTGTAATTGGACTTGATGTAAAACCAGATAATTCATAATATATTGTAACATCTTTATCATTACCAACATCTGCATCTGCAAAACTACCAGAAGAACTAATAGAAAGATCAGAACCTGTTAAGTTTAAACCCGATATAGTGCCACCACTTGTAGTGGCCGTCGTAGTTCCATCATATGTTTTATCATTTGCCGAAGCACCTGATACTGTAAAGTTAGCTGACATTAAAGATCCAGTTGTAGCCGTAACAGTTGAAAGATCAATATTTCCCATGCTAGCATTTGTTAATGTGCCTCCATCTAAAAGTTGTATATTGAGATCTTCAGCCGTCAAACTTACTGAACTAGCTACTACATCACCTGCTCCCGCATCTCTATCGCTATCAGAAACACTATTATCATTTGAATCACTTGCAATAATTTCTAAATTAGATGCGGTGTTAATATTGCTATTAATGTTTACATCTCTTCCTGCATGAAGGTTGAGACTACCCGTACCAGTGACAGTAATGGCAGAACTAATAGTGATGTCAGTATTAGCTTGAAGAGTAACATCAACACCGTTATTCAGAAATTCTTCTAATTCTGTTTTATTAATTACGATATCATCACTTGCATAATCTGTATAAGACGTATTACCTCGGATAATTGTATCTGACCATAAAGATATATCGCCAGTATTATCACCCGCATCGCTTGCACCATCACCTTTAGCACTTCCTGCAACCATTAAGGTACCAGTATCATCTAGAGCAATATAATTTGGAAATTGGTCAGCATCTGCTAATGTTGCCGTAGAAGTATCAAGTTCATTCGTACCTGTTTTACCAAAACCAATAGTATATTGTAAACTTGCACCAGTTAGAGAGGTATCTTCAAAACCAAATAAATAAATATCATCTTCAGCAAAATCCCCTATTGCTATTCTATTACCATCACCATCAACAGCAACTGTAGCCGCCCCCCAACCAGTTATTGGTGTTTCACCAGATGCTGAAGTATCATAATTTTTACCTCCAGTGTAATTATTCCCTATGGAAGCTGCATATGTGGCACCAGTAAAATCTGAGTCACTAAAAGTAAACAAGTGTACCGCTCCATAATTATCATCAGCATCATTTGTTGTATTTTTTCCATCATCTTTAGGTGAACTTACTGCTAAGATTTTTCCATCTGCTGTTAAACCAAGCCCTATTCCAAATTGATCATTATTGCTTAATATATTAAGTCCGTTATCACCCAAGTCCAAACTCTTTGTTAAAGTATTTGTAGGGGCATAATCTATTCCTATTGTTCCAACATGAGTTGGGTTATTAAAATCAGTTGATGGGTTTCCATCACTATTTGTTGTTTGATCAAATGTGATTAAGTAAACTGCTCCAGCATTACTATGACCTCCATTTGCTCCATCATCTTTCATTGCTCCAACTGCAAGACGTGATCCATCATCAGTCAAAGATAATGAAGTAAAACTATCACCAGAACCAAGAGTACCAATTGATAAATCATAACTAGATGAATTATAAGTATGTCCAATTGTTCCTACGTGTGTTGGATTAGTAAAATTTGTATCATCAAATTTTATTGTATACACTGAACCACTATCAACCCCGCCTGATGTTGCATCAAGTTGTGATAAAACTAATCTATCCCCATCACCATCTAAGGCGGTTCTCCAAATATAATCACCAGCTGTTAAATCATCTAAGTCTAAACTATAAGTTCCAGTGTAACCTTTTCCAATTGTCCCTACGTGTGTTGGATTTTTAAATGCTGTGCCATCATCGAAGGTAAATAAAAAAACAGCACCAGTATCTGTTGCGCTATCATCTGCTCCATCAACTCTAGCAGCAACTATGGCCATTCTATTACCATCACTGTCTAAGGCAGTTCCTTGACCAAATCTATCATCATCATCAAGATCAATATCTAGAGAACTACTTCCCGCACTTCCATAACCATATCCAATTTTTCCGTACAAACTTCCACCTGTAAATTCATCATCATTAAATCTAATGAGCATAACTTCACCACTTCTACCTAATGACCCTCCATTCCCATCTGCATACATTGATGACATTACAAGGCGACTACCTGTTTCATTCAAGGCTACACCTTCACCAAATTGATCATTATTAGATAATGAACTTTCCACATCTATATCTTTTGTTCCTGTATAACGGTTTCCGATTGTTCCAACGTAGGTTGCAGAAGCAAGGTTGTCGGTTAGCGTATATAAATTTACAGCTCCTGATTTAGGGTTGTTACCACCAGGGTTAGATTGATCCCAGTAGCCAACAGCTAATCGATCAGCATCTTTATCAAAGGCAACAGAGTTTCCAAATCGATCTCCATTAGCCAAAGTTACTGCATGAACACTTGAGTCACTTGCATCAAGATAATCATAATCTTTTCCTATAGATCCAATATAGGTTGGTATACCTGTTGCAGCAGAAACAAGGCTTCCACTATTCATAAACTTAAATAATCGTACAGCACCTGAGTTACCTTGATTATTATTTTTACCATTATCTCGCCAAGATCCAATAGCAAGCAGAGAACCATCGTGATTAAAAGAAACTGCTGAACCTAATTCATCGTTTTTTTTGGGGGTTAAATCAGTATCGCTATTCGTATCAAAATCATTTGCGATTACAGCACACTTGTTAGTTTTCGCACAATCACTGTTAGTGCTTAAATTTTGATAACCATTGCCAATTCGTGATACAACTTTACCTCCAGAAAAATCTGTATCATCAAAAGCAATTATAAATACTCCGCCAACTCTATCTTTTTGATAATTATTAACATGTTCTTCAAAACCATCATCACCTTTTAATCCAACAGCCAGAACATCTGCATCACCGTCTAATGCTACACTTGAACCAAATAAATCATAATCACTTAAAGTATTACCTTTTTTAACAATTCCCTGTCGAAATAAATTCACATCCTTAGATTCTGTATAACCACCTCCTATTATTCCAGTAATTTCACCACCTGAGTAAGAAGTATCATCAAAGCTTATTAGATAAACCGCACCAGCTTCTGTTGTGCCATCATTTTTTGCATCATCACCTGTTGCTCCAACTGCCAATCTAGTCCCTGTACTATTAAAAGATACAGAGCGACCAAACTTGTCATCCTTTTGAAGAAATGAATTATCTACATTTTTTCCTCCAGTGTATCCTTTTCCAATACGACCTATCAGTGTTGCATTAGTATAATTTCCATCATCAAATTGGTACAAATATACCACTCCAGTTCTTTTATTATTATTTGATTTACCATTTCTAGCACCTACAGCCATTAAAGTAGCATCATCACTGATTGCTATAGCACTTCCAAAATTTTCAACCTTAGTTAGATTAGACTCCCCTACATCGTTTGTTGATGTAGGGGCATAGTCCTTTCCAATTAAGCCCAAATGAATCCAGTTTTGAGACGTTACACCCGTTCCAACAGTAATATTTTTTGGATCAAGTAATAATTGACCACCCTCTGATATATTGACATTTGATAATCCAACATGTCGTAATGTGTCTTTGGAGGAAATTTCAACAGCACCTCCTGTTATGCCTGTTGCATCAATATTACCAAGCATAGTCGTTTCTTGATCACTCCAAATGATTGCTGTACCTGCATCGCCATTAGAAGAGGAAATATCAATATTCGATCCATCTGATATTAAAATAGTTTTTGCGTTAACAAGTGATCGTCTTTCACCCCACCTATCAATAAAAACATCTTGTTGCTGGGTAGTTCTTGTTAAATTATTATTACCCTGAAATTCTCCCCCAATACGAACTAACCCTCCATGGGTATTACCTGCTACATTAATATCAGTAGATAATAAACGAATGTAACCTTCAGACTCTATATCAATGAAACCGCCTTGTTGACTGCCTTTTGAAGACATAGAGCCTGAAGACATAATGTTTGGTGCTGATACTAGAATATTACCACCCTTAGTATTTCCTGATGTATTAATTTCACTGCCATGACTTTGAATAATTTTATAATCAGATTGAATATCAATTTTACCACCAGCATTAGTAGAGGAAGAAGCATTTAGAGTTCCACCTAAAGATATTTCACCTGTACTATTAAAACTTATTGTTCCTTCATTTGCACCTGACACATCAACTTTACCACCAAAAGATAAAAAATTACCTTCTACGTTAATTTTACCATTTTCTTTGGCTGTTAAATTTCCTGCAACGACGATATCACCTGCACCCCCAAGGGTAATGACGCCATTTTTTTGTGAGGCCGTAGTTGCAACAAGATTACCTGGAATATTGACAGCGCGCTGAACAACATTTTTAGCAGCGCCAACATCAATGTCTATTCTATTTGCCGTTGATGTTCCTGCATGATTGATAATGGTATTTAATTCTTCTGCATTTTGATCGAGTAACGTTATCGCTTCACTAAATGGAACGCTTACTTGTAAAAATTTATCACCACTCAAGTCTAACGTAATTTCTTTTCCAGCCCCTATTCCAATTTTACCAAGGTTCGCATTAACCGTACCTTCATTATCAATGGCACCACCTAAGAGAGCAGTAAAACCTCCATCCAAAGTTGTAATTGAACCTTTATGAATAATAGAAGAAAAAATATTATTTACATTATCTGCTTTAAATAAAAATCTATTATTGAGAAAATCATCATTGGATAAAGCCAGCGTGGAGGCAGCAAAGGAATGCGCATTGATTGTTGACGTGGGTGTAAAGTAGACACCGTTTTCATTCACCACAAAAACTTTACCATTGGCATTTAATACACCAGCAAGCGTTGTTGGATTTCCAGAGACAACTCTATTTAAAGCACTTGCATTAATAGAAGGTTGATTAAAGGTTACACTATTTTGTGCCCCAATATCAAAACTCGTCCATTCAATAATTGATTGTTCGGAAGACTGGGTAATCGTCATGGAATTTTGTGATGAACTGACAGAAATATCCCCGGAGATAATATTTTCCCCGCTTGGAAGAGAGGAAGCGTAGACGAATTGTGTTTCTAGAAAGAGAAAAGTGAGAAGAAAAATAAAAGCATTTTTCATAAATGCTTATAGACTTTGAAAACCTAAACCTTCAGTATTTGGAGCAGATTGTATGTTGGCTTCTCTTGCTAATTGAAGGGACATATTTGAGCCAACTATAGCGTCTACAGATACGAAAGGAACAATTTTGTTAATGTCTCCAATCATGTTTTCCACAATTTCTGTTTGATCATTACTGGTCACTTCTAAATTATTATTTTCGATTGAAGAACTGCTCGAACTTGTCCCAGTTATAGCTGCTGTGACACTCTCGGTAATAGCAGTACTACTTGTATCTGTCACATCCATCGTGCTACTTAAATAGCCACTGAGATCATAGTCCACTGTTGCATCTTTTGCTGCACCAATAGTTGCTGATGTGAATGTGGCTGTATTTACAAGTGCTAAGTCACTACCAACTAACGTTAATCCTGAAACAGATCCTGTTGTAGCAACTGTTGCTGACGTTGTGCCATCGTGCGCTTTATCACTGACAGCTGCTCCCGAACCACTAAAGTTAGCTGATTGCAGTGTTCCTGTAGTAGCGGTAATAGTGGCAAGTTCAATGTTCCCCATACTGGCATTACTCACACCACTGCCGTTATTAAGTGTTATATCTAAATCACTTGCCGATAAACTTATAGATGTTGTTCCATCACTTTCATAGGCTGCTAAGATATCACCGGTTCCGCTATCACGCTGCGCACTCACGACATTATTAGCACTCGTGTCACTGGCAATAATTGCTAAATTGCCAGAAGTACTAATTGACTTATTAATATCAACATCACGTCCAGCATGCAGACTTAATGTTCCTGTGCCAGTTGTTGTAATGGGCGCGTTAATTATAATATCGGTGTTCGCTTGAAGTGTCACATTCACATTGGTATCAAGAAGAGCTTCAAGCGCATCCACACTAATTGTAATATCACTACTGGAATCTTCAGTATAGGCTGTACCATCAAGATAATTAGATGACGTCAATAATTCTACACTACCTCCACCTCCATATCCTAAAGCAAGGTTGGAACCATCAGAACTTAAAGCCATTTTTTGTACTCCTGCACCATTCAAAGCATAAAATGAGGAAATTAATGTTGGGTTTGAAAAACTTGTATCACTAAAACCGTACGCTTTAATTATATAATCATCTGATGTGTTAGATGATATTAAAAGAGTGCGTCCGTCTCCACTTAACGCATGAGCACGAACGCCACGATTTGCGCCAGCAGGGGCATCGAAGCTAATATTATTATTACCAGTACACGATGAGCAATCATGTGCAAATTGAAGAGCAAGTGAAGGATTAGAAAAATTATTATCTGAGAAAGTAACTATATTATTTTCAGAACCTGTAAACGAAAGAGCTGTGGCATCATCGGTTAAATTCAAATTATATGGTATATTATTACCTAATGTATGGTAATTAATACTCGTTATGGGGAAAGTAGAATTATATGAATATGGTGTACTTGAACTCTCAGCCCAGAGTACCCTTGTTATTGTGGGAGATGTAAAATTTGTATCACTAAATGAAATTAAATGAATACCTTCAAGCACTGCTACTGCCATTCTTGATCCATCAGAATTAAGAGCGATCCCACCTCCAAATCCCTGGTTAAATAAATCTAATAGTTGTAAATTTTGACTGTAGGCTGCATTAGGAGTTTCGGAGATATGCCCAACAATGGTTGGATTAGTAAAATTAGTATCGTCAAATTTAATAGTATAGACAGAACCCGCTTTACCGGGGGCGTTATGTATTGGTGCTCCTAATACCAGACGATCACCATCATAATCTAAATCAAACTGAACCGGATAAGGATCATTTGATGGAAATTCAAAATCTAAACTGCCAGGATGAGTACCTGATAAAGCATCATAACCTTTACCTATAATACCTCTAAGAGTTGGATTGGAAAAGTTTGTGTCACTAAACTGAAATAAATAAAGAGCTGGATAATTATTGCTACTATCATTATAGCCATCGTCAAGCCGTGAAAGTACACCAAGTTTTGTTCCATCTCCGCTTAATCTTACACCGGACGTTCCAAATTGATCACCATTGCTGGTGCAGCATTTTATATTAAAACTAGTCAAGTCGACTGCACTATTAGCAGAACTATCTATTATTGATTGATATGTCCAATTTTTTGAGGTGCCAACATCCCCGATAGTAATATTTTTAGGATCTAAAAGTAAATGACCACCAGCACTAATTAAAATATCATTTAGTCCAATATGACGAAGTGTATCCTTTGATGATATTTCAACTGACCCGCCTATTGTTCCTGTTGCAAGAATTTTTCCCAGCATCGTTGTTTCTTGATCACTCCAAATGATTGCTGTGCCTGCATCACCATTACTAGAAGCAACGTCAATGATAGCGCCTTTGTTTATAAAAACAAATTGTGCATTTTTCATACTTGGAAGAATTCCCCAACGATTAATAAATGTTTCTTCTTGTGCTGTTGTCCGTGTTAGATCATTACTTCCTTGAAACGCACCACCAATTCTTACTAAACCACCTCTACTAGTACCACTCGCATCAAGGTTTGATGTATAAAGGGTTGCTTTACTGCTTGCTTCAATATCAAGTCGTCCTCCCACACCATTCAAACCTGCAGCTATAAGATTTCCTGATGTTTCAAAATTTTTTGCACTAATATTTATGTCTCCTCCTTCTGTTCCAGAGGCATCTAAAGTGCTATTCGATGTTTGTATAATTTTATTTGATGACGAAAGAGTAATATTACCTCCTTGTGCCACTGTTGATGATGCATCAATGGATCCATCAAGATAGATATTACCTATCGATGCAAAGTTAGTATTACCTGAGTCTTCACCTGATACATCTACCTTTCCAGTAAAAGAGATTAAACCCGCATCAATATTAACGAGACCTTCCTTTGCAGTCATGTTTCCTAAAACATTAATAGGCGCCGTACTTCCTCCAAGAGTAATAACACCATTTTCTTGTGAAGCTGTTGTGGCAACAAGATTACCAGGAATGAACACGGCGTTGTTTAATGCTGTTTTAGCTGATCCAATATCAATATCTATAGTGTGAGCATTAGAAGATCCAGCATGTTGAATGAGAGCTTTAACATCGTTATTTTCGTCATCAAGAATAGTCGTGGCCAATTCTATTGGCACCGCTACTTGTAAAAATTTATCTCCGCTTAAGTCTAAGGTAATTTCTTTTCCCACGCCAAGACCAAGTTTTCCAAGGTTGGCATTAATGGTCCCTTCATTATTGATCGCTCCGCCTAGTAGAGCAGTAAAGCCTCCATCTAATGTCGTGATCGATCCCTTATTAATAATTGATTGAAGGGATGATTGATTTGAAGAACTAAAAGAAAAAATATTATTAAGAAAATTATCATTGGATAAAGCCAGCGTTGATGCAGCAAACGAATGAGCATTGATTGTTGCAGTTGGTGTAAAATAGACACCGTTTTCATTCACCACAAAAACTTTACCATTCGCATTTAATGCGCCTGCCAGTGTGGTAGGATTGCCAGAAATAACTCTATTAAGGGTACTAGAACTTGATGAAGGTTGTTGAAAGGTAACAGTATTATTTTCTCCGATATTAAAACTATTCCATTCAATAATAGCCTGGTTTGATTGTTGGTCGATGGTCATCGTTTGAGTATCAGAGCTAATTGAAATATCACCTGTAATCGTTGTGTTACCACTTGGCAGTTCAGCCCATAAATAACAGGAAGAAAAAGTAGTAATTAAAGTAATTAAGACCCTCATTAGTGTTTATAGACTTTGAATACCTAACCCTTCAGTATTTGGAGCAGATTGTATGTTACTTTCTCTTGCTAATTGAAGAGATATGGTTGAACCAACGATAGCGTCCACAGATACAAAAGGAACAATTTTATTAATATCTCCAATCATATTTTCCACAATATCTCTTTGATCTCTACTAGTCACTGCGGCAATATTATTACCTTCTGAAGAATTATTTGAATTGCTACTTGATGAACTGCTAGAGCTAGCTTCAGTGATTGCAGCGGTGACACTCTCGGTAATAGCAGTGCTGCTTGTATCTGTTACATCCATAGCACTACTTAAATAGCCACTAAGATCATAATCCACTGTTGCATCTTTTGCAGATCCAGCAGATGACGATGTAAAACTTGCTGTATTCACCACTGATAGATCACTACCAACTAACGTTAATCCTGAAACAGAACCAGTATTGGAAACAGTCGCCGAGGTATTACCATCATAGGTTTTATCACTAACGCCAGCTCCTGACGCACTAAAGTTTGCTGATTGTATTGTTCCTGTAGTAGCGGTAATAGTGGCAAGTTCAATATCCCCCATACTAGCATTTGTAACGCCGCTTCCATTATTAAGTGTAATATCCAAATCACTCGCCGTTAAACTAATCGCTGTCGTCCCATCACTTTCATAGGCTGCTAAAATATCACCAGTTCCACTATCACGCTGGGCACTCACTACATTATTACTTGATGTGTCACTCGCAATAATAGCTAAATTACCAGAAGTACTAATCGACTTATTAATATCAACATCACGTCCAGCATGCAGACTTAAGGTTCCTGTGCCAGTTGTTGTAATGGCTGAGTTAACAGTAATATCACTATTTGCTTGCAACGTCACATTCACATTTGCATCAAGAAGATTTTTTAATTCTGTTGTATTAATAATCACATCATCGCTTGACGAGTCCGTATACGAATACCCACCTGATAAAATATTTTCTTTCAGTAAAAGTGCAGCACCATAATCATTATTATCAAAATTAGTAGCAGCATCATTATTAAAACCATTATCTCCAGGTGTGCCTATAACTAACAGTTTACCAGTATCATCCATAGACATAGATCCTCCTACGTATTGATCTTGATAAGTACTATCTGATGTTTTAAAAATACCTGGATTTATTATTTGTTTTACTTCAGGGTTGCCAAAATTAGAATCTGAAAAACCTATTAGATACAGTCCACTATCATCATCATATCCACGACCACTAACAACTAAACGAGTACCATCACCACTTAAAGCTATTTTAATCTGATGAATGGATGATCCCATGACAAGGCGAGGGCTGCTTTTTATTCTTCCAATCGTAGCATGAGAACATGAATAAGCGTAACAACCATATTCACCGTACTGCCCCCAATCAAAATCCTCTAATATTTTATTATTATTATATGTATACCCAGTATCTGTTTTACTACCAGTTTGATAACTTGTACTAATATCATCATCAGATGTAATTGCGCCTACATAAGTTGGATTGGAGAAATTACCATCAGAGAAAGTAAAAAGATGAATACTTTTATGTCTACCCATGGAAGAAGATTCATTTTTAGAATTATAAAGTGCTACCAATTTTGTTGCATCACTTGATAATTCTATATCCCATCCAAAACCAACTTGGCTGCTTAATATACGATTTTGACTAATTGCTGCATCAGAGGACAAATCTAAATCTTTAGCTCCTGTGTAATCTGCACCTATTCTTCCTGTAAGAGATGGAGAAGAGAAATTTGTATCACTAAAAGAAATTAAGTGTATTGCGTCACCACCCTGATCGTAATCCATATAACTTAATGCCATTCGTGAACCATCTGCATTAAGTTCAACATCTGGAGAATATTTAGGATAGCCTATATTAATATTATCAGCGTACAGATCAAGATCATTTGATAATACTGGTGGACTATTCCCATATCCTGCCATACCTGTAAAAGCACCAATTACCCCAACACGTTGAGGGTTAGTAAAATTTGTATCATCAAATTTTATAGTTCTTGCAAAAGCTCTATGTTGACTATCAACTGCCGTACCATTAATATCCCCGCTTATATAACCATTCAAGTTTCTAATGCCATCAACAGTGTAAACTAATCGATCACCATCTTGATCAAGGGCAACATGACGTATTTTATCACCTCCAGTATCGAGATTATTGCTACCACTTGCATTATAAACAAATTGTCCTCTTAATGTTGCATTACTAAAATTTGTGTCATCAAAAGTAAAAAGTAAGATTCTACCAAGATCAGAGTCAAAATGAGCATCATTAACATCTTCTCTTGCTACTAAAGCTAAATTTTTTCCATTACCACTTATAGAGACACCAGCTCCATAACCTCGATTGGCGCCGTTTGACATAGTTGCTGCCTGAAAAGAATCAGCAGCAATAGTATTAGTAAAATCAAAGTCCTTACTGCCGGTATAATCAAAACCGATCACGCCTTGTAAAGACCAACTTTGTGATCCAGCAGTATCACTGATGGTAATATTTTTTGGATCAAGAAGAAGATGACCACCCTCTACCATGTTGATATTTTGTAAACCTAAATAACGAAGAGTATCTTTTGATGAAATTTCTACTGAACCTCCTTGAAGTCCCATTGCATTAATATGCCCTAACATGGTTGTCTCTTGATCACTCCACAAAATCAGTGTGCCAGGTGTTTGATCTGATTCAATATTGAGGGTTGATCCATCATTAATAAAAAGTGTGTTAACATTTTCCATTGTTGGTACATTTCCCCACCTTGTTACAAATGTTTCTTCTTGTTCTTTTGTTCTAGTGAGATCATATCCTCCTTGAAAGGCACCTCCTATGCGCACAAGCCCTCCTTGTTGTGAGCCTGAGGCAGTAATATCTGATGATAGAAGTCGAATAGAATTTGTTCCTTCTATATCAATGCGACCACCCTTAGCCGTACTCCCATTTGATGATAGTGTACCTGAGGAAATAATCGTATTACCTGATAATGCTATTGATCCTCCATTTGTGCCATTAGCGGAAATAAGACTTGTATCCATTTGCATGATAGACGGTGATGTAAGTTCTATTGTACCACCAGTATTGTTTTGAGAGTCAGCTATAATAGATCCAGAAACACTAAGTTCTCCTTTACTGGTAATTGTAATGCTCCCCGGTAAATCATCTGATACATCTATTGTTCCACCAAGAGAAAGAGTATCACTGGTAATATTAATGTCCCCTGTTGACGTTGCTTTGAGAGATCCATCAATTTTAATAGTTCCACTTCCTGATAAAATAATTTTCCCCTTTTGTTGTTCAGCTTTATTTGCAATCAACGAGCCAGGAATATTGATTGCATTAGATAAAATATTTTTAGCTGTTCCAACATCTAACTCTATAGTGTTTCCCTTTGATGAGCCACTATGACTGATTAAAGTATGAAGAGTATCACCTTCATGATCAAGTAATGTTGTTGCCGCATCTATTGGCACTGCTACTTGTAAAAATTTATCCCCGCTTAAATCCAACGTCATTTCTTTTCCTGCACCAAGACCTACTTTTCCAAGGTTCGCATTAATGGTGCCCTCATTGTCGATCGCACCACCAAGTAGAGCAGTAAAGCCTCCATCTAATGTCGTAATCGATCCTTTATTAATAATTGATTGAAGGGATGATTGATTAGATGAGGTAAAAGAAAAAATATTATTGAGAAAATTATCATTGGAGAGAGCAAGCGTGGAGGCAGCAAAAGAATGCGCATTAATTGTAGATGTTGGTGTAAAATAGACACCGTTTTCATTGACAACATATACCTTACCATTCGCATTCAAAGATCCTGCCAGTGTGGTAGGATTGCCGGAGATAACTCTATTAAGTGCACTAGAACTTGATGATGATTGATTAAAGGTAACGGTATTATTTTCTCCGATATTAAAACTATTCCATTCAATAATGGCTTGATCCGATTGTTGCTGTATCGTCATCGACTGATCATTGGAGGTAATAGTAATATCACCTGCAATAGTTGCACTACCACTTGGCAGCTCAGCCAATACAAAGCAGGAATAAAAAATGGTTATAATTAAAGTAATAAAGACTCTCATAATATTTTTACGAGGCCTTTTTTTTATAAGGGTTTTGACCAACCTTAATTAAAATTTAGTGTAGATCAAATTTAGTAAATATTTACAATTAAATTTTAACAGTATTTAAAGAAAAATAAAAATTATTGCATTATGTTGCTCTAGTCTTAGCTTATTCGTTGATAAATCCTGCCCATATAAGAGAAAAGGGTCAACGCTCTTGCAATAAAGAAAATGCAAAGTGATAGCCATAAGCCTGTATTCCCAAAACTTGCTATTAAAAAGAAAGAGACAACAATATAGATGGCGACAGAGACGATCATCGCATTACGCAGTTCAGTTGTTTGCGAGGCTCCAACAAAGATACCATCAAATTGAAAACAAAAAGAAGCCGCAAAAGGAATAATAATAATCCAGTAAGAATAAGAAAAGCTGATCTCTCGTATATTTGGTAAGTCTGTCATTGTAATAATGTAATAATTTTTGCTCAAGAAAAAGATGGCACAAATTATTAATCCTGTTGCCATGCTTAAGATAAAGGAATTTTTTATCACATCATTTAATAACTGTCGGTTTTTTGATCCAATAGAGTATCCAACGATACCTTCGGTAGAAAAGGCATAGGCATCAAGAACATAAGCGGATAACATAATAAAATTAAGCAAAATGGTATTTGCCGCTACTGTTTCTTCGCTGATAGAATTACTAAGATAGGTAAAATATAAAAAGGCAAAAGCAAGAAGAAGAGATCGGATAAATATATTAAGATTAATATTAAAAATATTTTTTACTTTACTAAGATTAAAAATTTTTTTTGAATTAAATTCTAATTTGGTCATCTTGCTTAAAGCATAGAATGTATAAAATAAAAAGATTATTGTTGTCAGTGTTGAAGCTACAAGTGTGCCTAAGGCAACACCTAAAACATTTAAATTAAAAAATAAAACAAAAACTAAACTTAAAATTATATTTGCAAGAGAATAAAATCCTACAATGAGACTGGATGTTTTAGTTTTTTGTAAACCAATAAACAATCCTGTAATTACAAAAATTGTAAGCTCGCCAAAAGAAGAATAAATACGAAAAGTAAAATAATCGTTAAAATAAAGTTTTGTTTCCTGTGATAACTCAAAAATAGATAAGGAAATATTATATATGTATGTTTGAAGAATAATTAATAAGAGGGAAATAATTATAACAAAAGCAATATTACGTAAAAAAATATTTATAATTTCTTCATAATCATTGGATCCATCTGCCTGTGATATCATACCTACCGTTCCTGAACGTAAAAAACCAAAACTGCCAAAAAGAATGGAGAAGATACTTGCTGCAATACTGGTAGCAACCAAGTAACTTGCATTATCAAGATTGCCCATTAAACCTGTATCAACTATAGCTACAAAAGGAACGACTAAATTTGCGAAGAAAATCGGGATAGATAATTTAAAAATATTTTGAATGGATGATTTTGACGACATTTTAAGAATAGAATTTTTATTAGTTAGTCGTTTTGAGGTTTTTTATAATTTGTTCAAGTAGTAAGAATAAAAAAACCCCCATATGTGGGGGTTTTATAAATTCGGCTCATCACCTAATGCGAGGCCTTTTAAAAAAAGGTCTGCTTAAATTGCTTGTTTGGCTTTGGTTGTGGACACCACCCTTATTGTGTTGGCGGACTCATTTTTTTAACTCCTTTATTTGGGAGCACGATCAATTATAATTTTATAAAATTCTAATTATTTTTTCAAATAATATATTGGTGAAATTTGATACTAAAGTATTTGGCAAATAAATTAAAAAGAATATAATTCACTATCTTTATTTCCTAAATCTTATAAAACTCCAATTAATTTAAATGAAAATTGGCAGATACAAATACGAGTTTGATTTCTTTAGCTGGATCAAAAAAACTGAGCTAGTTGAACTAGATGGTGTTAATCCGTCTGATGATCCAGTACGCCCTGAACTGGATAATGACTTTCGTACCTCAAAAGGAAGAAAAATATTTGGCCTCAAATATAAAGATGATATTGAAGGTATTGCCTGCTTTGCCTTTACAAATGAAATACCTGCAACCATTAAAGAAATGGATTTAATGAGTGTTGAAGAAGATCAAGCAACCATTCCAATTGCCTATACGTTATGGTCTTTTAAAAAAGGGGCAGGGAAAAAAATTATGAAAGAATTACAAAAATATATTAAATCAAAAGAGCAATTTGAAAGCATCATTACTATTTCGCCTTTAACTCCAGTTGCTACACACTATCATATTCGTAATGGTGCCAGATTAATTAAGATTAACCCTACAACGCAGAACTTTGAATATAAAATTTAAGACATAGGGGTTCAAAAAGTATTATTTGAACTATTTATTTTACAAATCGAAACAAAATAAATATTGTTGGAAATGGCCTACCAGATAAATACCAATTATTCCGTTACTTTTGATGATGTTCTGCTCTCACCAGCGTATTCAGAGATCAAACCAAAAGATGTAGATACATCGATTACCATTGGAAAAGTCAAATTACATATTCCCATACTCTCCGCTGCTATGGATACCGTGACAGAGAATAAAATGGCAATCAATCTCGCACTACATGGTGGTCTAGGTGTTATTCACCGTAATATGCCAATTGATAAACAAGCAAGCGAAGTAAAAAAAGTTCATAGCTTTAAAGTGAACGCTAAAAAATTTCAAAATGCTGTAATTAATTCTAATGGACAGATTGCGGTGGGGGCTGCAATTGGTGTTGAAAATAATGCGTACTTACGACTATTAGAATTATTAAAATTTGGTGTTGATATAGTCTTTATTGATGTTGCTCATGCACATACGAAAACGACTTTACAATTTATTGAAAAAGCAAAAAAAGTTTTAAAGAAAACACCTCTCATAGTTGGAAACATTGCTACAAAAAAAGCTGCATCAGATTTAATTAGTGCTGGTGTAGATGCTATTAAAGTAGGTATTGGGCCAGGATCTATTTGTACAACTAGGGTTATAACTGGTGTTGGTATTCCTCAACTCTCCGCTGTAATGGAAACATTTCAAGTTGCCAAAAAATTTAAAATTCCTGTGATTGCAGATGGAGGAATAAAAACATCAGGTGATATTGCAAAAGCTATAGCAGGCGGTGCAAGTGCATGTATGATAGGGTCTTTATTTGCTGGCACTGAAGAATCACCAGGAAAATTATTAACGATTAAAGGTAAAAAATTTAAATCCTATAGAGGTATGGGTTCAGTAGGAGCAATGCAAAAAGGGTCTTTTGATCGATACTCCCAAGAAGAAACAAAGAATGCCAAAAAATTAGTGGCAGAAGGTGTGGAAGGGATGGTTCCATATAAAGGTAAAATAGAAGATGTAGCGTATCAACTTGTTGGTGGCTTAAGATCTTCTATGGGGTACACTGGTCATAAAACGATTAAGAAAATGCAAGGCAATTGTAAATTAGTGTTTATTTCTAAAGCAGGAGCCCGCGAAAGTAATGTCCACGATGTCATTATGTAATAATGTATCGAATCATCATTGAATTGATACAATAAAACAAAAATGGCCTCAGCATCAACAAAACATAAGGTAGCAATTGTGATGGGAAGTAAGTCTGATTATGCTACCATGAAAAATTGTGAAAAAATTTTAAGATTACTGAAAGTAAAGTTTGAAACGAAAATTGTTTCTGCACACCGTACACCAGAGAGAATGTTTAAATTTGCCAAAGCAGCGGAAGATAATAATTTTTCTGTCATTATTGCCGGCGCAGGAGGCTCTGCACATTTACCAGGGATGATTGCATCATTAACAACTATACCTGTGATCGGTGTACCAGTGGAAAGTCGTAAATTAAAGGGATTGGATAGTTTGTTATCTATAGTACAAATGCCAAAAGGTATTCCTGTTGGTAGTGTTGCAATTGGTGAAGATGGAGCAATGAATGCTGGTTTATATGCAGCTTCCATTATTGCTCTTACGGATAAAGAAACTAAGAAAAATTTAAAAAATTATCGAAGTAAACAATCAAAAGCTGTTAAACAAAAACCATAAGTCATGAATACACCCACACTTGGTATTATCGGTGGTGGACAATTAGGAAGTCTTTTAGCAGATGCAGCAAAAAAAATAGATATACAAACCGTCATATTAAGTGATGATCCTGATGCGCCCGGGAAACACTTTGCGACTAAATTTATTTTTGGTCAGTATGATGATGATACAGCAATAAATAATTTTATTAATGCAGTTGATCTTGTTACATATGAATTTGAAAATATTCCCTTTGCAATACTAAAAAAGATTAATGAAAAGAAACAAGTTTTACCTAAACCAGAAATTAATCGACTCATTCAACACCGGGAAACAGAAAAAAAATTTCTCAATGATAATAATATAACAACAACAAAATATGTAACTGTTAAAAATGAAAAGGATTTGAGTGAAAATGTAGACTTGCTTCCTGGTTTGTTAAAAACAACAACATTAGGATACGATGGCAAAGGTCAATATAAATTACATACTGTAGATGATATTACGGACGAAAT
Organism: uncultured Alphaproteobacteria bacterium; assembly: GCA_902537325.1. GTDB lineage: Bacteria > Pseudomonadota > Alphaproteobacteria > HIMB59 > CACPNW01. The sequence continues at coordinate 25,728 of CACBAT010000003.1, forward strand.
TGATTTTACAAAAGAATACATATTAGAAAAACTCATTCATCTTAAAAAAGAAATTTCAGTCGTCATTACTCGTTATGATCAAAATAGTTATGAGATCTATGACCCTATCGAGAATGTTCATGAAGAACAAATTTTAAAATATTCAACAATACCTAGTGATATTTCTGATGATATACGAACAAAATCAATTGAGTGGGCAAAACACGTTGTAGAAAAACTAGATTATATTGGAACGTTATGTGTAGAATTTTTTATTGATACTGATGATAATTTATATGCTAACGAAATTGCTCCTCGTGTTCATAATTCTGGGCATTTGACAATGAACTCTCATAATATTAGTCAATTTGAAAATCATGTACGAGCAGTATGCGGCTTAGAAAAGATAGAAACAAAAAAATTATATAATGCCAAAATGATTAATTTAATTGGTGATGAGATATCACTTTACCGAAATAAAACATTTAAGGATAACGAATTTTTTTATGATTATTTAAAAACAGAAATTAAGCAAAAAAGAAAAATGGGTCATTTAACGATTATAGAAAAATAAATTATTAACTTTAATTAAATTGATCAGTTAACTTTGTTACCAGTTGATATTTATTGGCGACATTTACTAAATCTTCTCCTTCACGAAAAGATTGTTTATCTAATTGTTTAGTTGGATCTCCTCCAGGCCATATTCGCCAACTATCATTATCAACGACATCAGATAAAACTAACGAATTATCCGATACTTTAAAACCAAGCTCAAACTTAATATCAACTAAATGTATAGGACCATCAATTGTTTTAATAGTTTTCCATTTGTCTTCAATAAGCTCAAAACTTGGAAGAATAATTTTATTAATAGCTATTTCTAATTCTTGATCAGACAATAATTTTTTGGTTTTTATCAAGCTTTTGCTTGTTATAGGTTGTTTGGCAGAAAATAACTCCCATTCTTCTCCAGTTTTAACAAAAGGATCCGTAAATACACCCTCTTCCCATTTTCCATCTTTTAAAAATTGTCTTCTCGCTTCACTCTCATCCATTTGAACAGGTTCTGCAACATGTGGAGGGATAACAACCGCTTGTTTATGAAATATTTCCCAAACTAAGTTTTCAAATTGATGAGGATTGCTTTTATCTTTTTCAAATTGAGTGTTTCTACTTAAATAACTTCCCCATGCATAGCGTCTAACTACAAATTCTAAAGGAAGCATATTGCAGTTGTAACTTAAAAGACTATTTGGTGAATCTTGTTCAATAAATGATGTTGCAATACCTGCCTTGCTTAGCATACTAAACACATTACTTGTTTGTTTTGTCTTTTGTATTCCAATATCTTTAATTTCCTCTTTCTTCGCTGCATCCCCACCTGTTAAAAAATCTTTTGTTACAATTCGAATGATATTTTGATCATTTGTTTTTTCAATAATTTTTGTTTTTCCTTCAACTAAAAAAGAATTACTCATCAATATATCTCCAACCAATATCTTTTCGATAATATCCCTCATCCCAATTAATTTGTTTGATTATATTGTGAATATTTTCTCTAATAGTTTTTAAATCCTTACCCGTATTAGAGATATTTAATACACGCCCACCATTAGAAAGCCATTTTTTTTCTTTAAGCATTGTTCCTGCATGAAATAGATAGTCATCTGTTGTTAAATTAAGATTTTCCAAATTATTAATTGGTGTTAATTTTTTATAATCCTCAGGATAACCATGAGCAGCCATTACTACTGTCATGGCGTAATCATTTTTCCACTTAATTTTTTTTATTTCATTTAAGGTGCCTATCGCTGAAGCATGAAGGAGTTCTAATAAATCTGTTTCTAATAGTGGAATAATTGCTTGTGTTTCCGGATCGCCGAAACGAACATTAATTTCGAGTAAATTTGGACCCTTATCTGTTAGAATTAATCCTGCATAAAACATTCCTTGATACTTGATGCCTTGTTCAGCAAGATGTTGAACGATAGGTTCAACAAATGTTTTGGATAATTCATTCATTTTATTTGACGAAATAGAAGGAACAGGTGTGTAGGCTCCCATACCACCAGTATTTAACCCTTTTTCTCCTTCTAAGATTTTTTTATGATCTTGTGCTGTTGTAAGTGGCAACACAAATCCATTTTTATCAACAAGTGAAAATAGGCTTACCTCTTCACCAACTAAAAATTCTTCAATAACAACAACTGAACCAGCATCACCAAAAGAATTATCTTTAAAACATTTAATCAGTGCATCTTTTGCATCTTCCATTGTTTGACAAATAATAACTCCTTTTCCTGCCGCTAAACCATCAGCTTTAATAACAAGAGGATAGGATTGGTTTTGACAAAAAATGAAGGCATCATCATAGTTGTCAAATACGTCATAAGCAGCTGTTGCTATATGTAATTTTTTACAAATATCTTTTGTAAACTTTTTTGATTTTTCTAGTTCAGCTCCCATTTGATCAGGGCCAAAAACTAAAATAGAATTGTTCATTAAAAGGTTGGATAATCCTTTAGTTAAAGGTAGTTCTGGACCTATTACCACGAGATCAATTTTATTTTCTAGACAAAATTGAAGAATAGCATCATGATCATCAACATCTATGATAATCGAAGAAGCAGTCTCACTGATACTATCACTTCCAGGAATACAATATAAATTAGAACAATTAGGAGATTGTTTTATGCCATAACATAATGCGTGCTCTCTTCCACCATTACCAATGACAAGAACGTTCATGAAAAAAAATAATTCATTAATTAATTATTTGAAGCAAGACTTAAGAATGAAAGTTTTTTTAAGCTTTCGTCATTCAAGTAATCTAAAGGTCTAACTGGATACTCTCCTGTAAAATAATGATCAGTAAATTGAGGATTATCATTATCTCTCTCATCATAACCAAGAGCTTGATACAGACCATCTAATGATAAAAATTTTAATGATTTAGCTCCAATATATTTACACATTTCCTCTAAATTTTTGTTTGCAGCCAATAATTCTTCTTGGGTAGGAGTATCGACTCCATAAAAATCAGGATATTTAATTGCAGGTGAAGCAATACGCATATGGACTTCTTTTGCTCCAAAATCATAAAGCATTTTTATTATCTTAGTGGATGTTGTTCCTCGAACCAATGAGTCGTCAATTAAAACAACTTTCTTTTTTTTAATAGAACTTTGGTTAGGATTTAATTTTAACTTTACACCTAAACTTCTAATTTGCTGAGTTGGCTCAATAAATGTCCTACCCACATAATGATTTCGTATTAATCCTAACTCAAAAGGAATACCAGACTTTTGACTAAAACCAAGGGCAGCAGGAACACCAGAATCTGGAACTGGTACGACTACATCAGGTTTTATATCAGTTTCTTTTGCTAAGTATGTACCTAAATTTTTTCTATATTCATAGGCGGTTTTATTTTTTAAAATACTATCTGGCCGCGAAAAATAAATATATTCAAATACACATGGTTTGATTTGTTTTTTTGGAAAAGGTCTTCGACTTTCAACTTTATTATCGTTAATAACTACAACTTCTCCATTTTCAATTTCACGGATAAATTTTGCACCTATAATGTCTAGCGCGCAAGTTTCAGAGGCAAGGATAAATGCATTTTTAAATTTACCTAAAACAAGTGGTCGAATACCTAATGGATCTCTTGCGCCAATCAACGTACCATTAGCAATAATTGATAAAGCATAACCACCTTGAATTTGCATTAAAGCATCAATAATTTTATTTAAAATATCTTTCTTTTTTGAACGAGCTACAAGTTGAACAATTGTTTCGGTATCTGATGTTGTTTGAAATATTGCACCTTCGCGTACCATTTGCTCTCTTAAAAGGAGTGCATTAGTTAAATTACCATTATGAGCAATACTAATAGCTCCACCATGAAGGTCAGCATAAAAAGGTTGTATATTCCTTATTGTTTCACCACCCGTGGTTGAATAACGATTATGTCCAATTGCAATTTTTCCCTTTAACTTTTCTAATGAGTGTTTCTTTGTAAAATTATCACCAACCAATCCAAATTTTCTTTCTGAGTGATAGGAGTTGCCATCATAGCTTACAATTCCACAACCTTCTTGACCACGATGTTGCAACGCATGCAAACCAAGAGCTGTTAAGGCAGCAGCATCTTTGGTTCCACTTATTCCAAAAACACCACACTCCTCATTAAATCTGGGAACATGAGATTGCCTTACCTCGAATTTTTTTAGGAAATTTTGCCAATTTTTCATCTTACTGTTGTCTTGTTAAAAGTGTTTTTGCAACCATCTGTAATGCTCTTGGATAAACTTTATGCTCTTCTATCAATATTTTCTTTGAGAGTGATTCGGTATTATCTTTCTTCAAAATCTTTACTTTTTTTTGCAATATAATCTTTCCAGAGTCAATTTTAGCGCTTACGTAATGAACACTACAACCAGAATAGCTCGCTTTAGCCTTTATGGCCTGATCTTGAGCATTTAAGCCTTTGAAAGCTGGAAGATAAGATGGATGAATATTGATTAGTCGCGATCGCCACTGAATGACAAATTTTGAGTCTAAAACTTGCATAAAACCAGCTAAACAAATGATATCTATATTTTTTAGATACTTCATGACTTTGTTTTCGAAATTTTTTCTTGGAATAAAATGTATGAATGGAATTTTATTTTTTTTGGCAATAGTTAAACCTTTTGCTTTGGAGTTATTAGAGACTACTAATTGAACCTCTACTAAACTTTGTTTTTTCAATGATGATTGTATTAGTGATTCTAAATTGGAACCTCTTCCCGATATGAAAATAGCAACTTGTAATTTTTTCAACTAATTGTGCACCTTGATGATTTGTTAACTTCTATTTTCCCAATTTCAAAAATATCTAAATTTTCGTCTTTTATTAATTGTTCAAATTCTTTGTAATTATTTTTTGAAATAGTCATTATCAAACCTAATCCACAATTAAAGGTCTTCAACATTTCTTCTTCTGAAATGTTAGCTAAACTTTGAAACCATTGAAAAATTTCTTCATCACAAATAAATTTTTTATCAATCCTTGCTGATAAATTTTCAGATAGCATTCTTGGTGCATTACCAACAATACCTCCGCCTGTTATATGCGAAATACCATTGATAAGATTTGTTGTTAAAATATTTTTTAAAAAAGGAAAATATAATTTTGTTGGAGCCATTAAGGCTGCTGCATTTGTTTCGTAGGATGATTTAAATTCTGTTTTTTTTTGTAGATCTATATTTTTATCTTTTAAAACCTTTCTAATGAGAGAATATCCATTTGAGTGAAAACCCGAAGATCTAATCCCATATAAAAGATCATCTTCTTTCATGAGATTTCTTTTAGGTAAAATTTTTTTTCTCTCCACTGCACCAACACAAAATCCAGCAAAATCAAAATCATCTTTTTTATAGAGCCCAGGCATCTCTGCTGTTTCACCACCAATAAGAGAGCAATTATTTATCTTACAAGCTTCAGTGATGCTTTTCATAATTTTTAAAAAAGAATTTTTATCAATCTTGGAAGAAGCATAGTAATCTAAAAAAAATAATGGCTCTGCACCGTGGCAAAGAATATCATTAAGGCACATACCAACGAGATCATGACCCAAACCATCTAAAATGTCAGTTTCAATCCCTAGTAATATTTTTGTCCCTATGCCATCTGTACCAGAGACCAATAAAGGATCTTCATATCCACAATTTTTAAGATCAAAAATACCACCAAATCCGCCAATTTTATCAAAATTTCCGTTTCTATTAGTTGATTTGCTTAGTTTAGAAATATCTTCAACAAGGGCATCTGTATTTTCTATATCAACACCTGCTTCTTTATATGTTGTCATATTCAATTAGTTTTAAACGAATCGTTAACGAGTAAACTATTAATATAGTAAATTAAGTTGATTCGTACTCATAATGACAAATACAATTCAAATTCTCTCCATTGAGAAGACAGGGAAAGAAAGTTCACTACAAAAAGAACATAATAATAAATCCATCAAAATTATAGATGGATATTTCTTTTCGAGAAATCTTGATGATCAAAAGTTTACTAAAATAAGTAAACTTATTTCTAATGACGTTTCTCAAACAATATTAACTAAAAAAAATGTAAATAAGGTTTTATCTAGTTATAGTAATTTCAACTGGGTTGTAGAAATAAAATTTTTACCTGGTGTAACTGACAATATAGCTACAACTGTAAAAGAAATAATCAATGATAATCTTAAAAGTAGTTTTAAAAGCTTTGAACTTGGTTCAACAAAAATTATTTTAATAAAAGGAAGAAAAGAAGATATTACCAAAATATCTAAAAATGAAGCAAATCCCTTAATTCAAACAATAAAGATTTATCCATTTAAACAATATTTAAATAATTTTAAAAAAAATCAGTTTAAAATAGAAAGGGTAAAATTACCGAAAAAAAAATATAGTAAAAAAGAAATTAATTTAGATATTTCTGATTATAATCTCAGCCTCATTGGTAAACTTGGTATTGAAGAAAATGATAAATCTAGAAGAGGAACACTTGGCTTAGATCTAGAATCTTTAAAAACCATAAGAAATTATTTTTCCACTATAAAACGTAAACCAACAGATGTAGAAATTGAAACATTAGCTCAGACGTGGTCCGAACACTGTAAACACAAAATATTTTCAGCTAAAATTGATGATATTCAAGAAGGTATATTTAAAAAATATATTAAAGGCGCTACTGAAAAAATTATTCAATTAAGAAAAGATAATTTTTGTGTTTCTCTTTTTACGGATAATGCTGGTGGAATAGAATTTAATAAAGAATGGATTATTTGTCATAAAGTTGAAACACATAATACACCTTCAGCTTTAGATCCATTTGGTGGTGCAATCACTGGAATTGTTGGTGTTAATAGGGATTGTCTTGGATTTGGGAAAGGAGCAAAACCTATAGCGAATACGTATGCATATTATTTGGCAGACCCGAATAAGAAATATCAATTGTATCGTCAAAAAAATAAGGATCCAATGCTTCCAGCAAACTTTATTGCGAAGGGTATTATCAGTGGTGTTAGAGTTGGAGGAAATTGTTCAGGTATTCCTACTCCTCAAGGTAATGTGTATTTTGATGACCGGTTTGCAGGAAAGCCTCTTGTGTTTTGTGGAACAGTTGGGATTATTCCAAAAAAAATTAAAGGGAAATTATCACATAAGAAGAAAGCTAATCCAGGAGATATTATACTAATGGCTGGAGGTAGAGTGGGAAAAGATGGTATTCACGGTGCAACATTTTCTTCAGAGGAATTAGATCCTAATAGTCCAGTTTCTGCCGTACAAATTGGTGATCCAATAACACAAAAGAAAATGTCTGATGTCATCATTAGAGAATTGCGTGATGAAAATCTTTACTCGAGCATAACAGATAATGGAGCTGGAGGATTATCATCATCAATTGGAGAAATGGCAAAAGAAAGTGGCGGTTTTATAGTTAATCTTGAAAAAGTTCCTCTTAAATATAATGGATTATATCCTTGGGAAATTTGGGTTTCTGAATCGCAAGAAAGAATGACACTAGCAGTACCTCCAGCGAACGTAAAAAAAGTTATAAAGAGATTTAATGCAAGAGGTGTGGAAGCAACAATAATTGGTAAGTTTATTAAAAAAGATAAAGCCATAGTAAAATACAATAAAACTGAAATTCTCAATTTAGATATGGAATTTCTTCATGAAGGTTATCCAAAATTAAATTTAAAAACATCTTTTCCAAAAATTAAAAAAGAAAAGAAAAAAATAATTAAGAAAAGTTCTTTGATAGATAAGCTACATAAACTTCTCTCTAGTCCAAATATTGTATCAAAAGAATTTATTGCCACGCAATATGATCACGAAGTACAAGCTACCTCTATTATAAAACCATTACAAGGCGAAGGTAGAGTTTTTGGAAATGCTACTGCTATTAAACCTCTATTTGATGATGAAAAATCAATAGCTCTTTCTCAAGCTGCATATCCTCAGTACGCCGAAACAAATCCTTATGATATGGCTGGGTGCTCTATTGATACAGCATATAAAAATTTAATTGTAAGTGGTGCCAACTCAAAAAAAATTGCAATTCTTGATAACTTTTGTTGGTGCAGCTCAGATGAACCTGATCGCTTATATCAATTGAAAGAAGCAGCAAAAGCTTGTTATGATTATGCAGTTGCTTACCAAACACCTTTTATTTCAGGAAAAGATAGTATGTTTAATGATTTTAAAGGTTTTGATAAAACTGGAAAATCAGTAAAAATTTCAATACCTCCAACATTGCTGATTTCTTCTATTGGAGTGGTAGATAAAATTTCACACTTAACAAAAATGACATCCGATGATGGTGATATACTTTTAGTTTTAGGAAATACCCGTAATGAATTACAGGATAGTGTTTATTCCAAAATTATAGGTTATGAAAAATCAAAAAATCCAGTTGTATATAGCAAGGATGCACTTCGCACATATAGAAATTTTGAAAAAGCTAATAAACTAGGAATTATAAATTCTGCAATTGGAATAGATTTGGGTGGAATTGGAATTGCAGTTACAAAGATGGCAATTGCTTCAAAGAAAGGTTTAACCATTGATTTAAAACTAAAAAATAAAATCTCAGTTGACCAATTTTTATTTTCTGAATCACAAAGTAGAATTCTTGTTTCCATAAAAAAAAATAAGTTAGCCAATTTTAAAAAAGTATTTAAAGGTTCTGATTATACAATTATTGGCAAATGTACGGGCTCAGATGTAGTTAAGTTTAAAGATAACAAAAAAATTATTAGAGGTAAAATTTCAGATTTTGCTAAGTCATACAAACAAAATATTAAAGGGTTATGAACGTATTAGTCTTATCAGGTTACGGTATTAATTGTGAAAATGAAACACTACATGCATTTGAAGTAGTAGGCTTTAAAGGAAAAATTGTTCATATTAATGATCTAATACAAAATCCTAAACAACTTAATAACTATCAAGTATTCGCTATACCTGGTGGTTTTTCGTATGGTGATGATACAGGTTCAGGAAATGCAATGGCGAAAAAAATTCTGACGAATTTGTATGATCAGCTAATAGATTTTTCATTAAAAGATAAATTAATTATAGGCATTTGTAATGGATGCCAGATATTAATTAATCTTGGGTTAGTTCCAAGCCTAAATAAAAAAGATCCAGAAGTTGCAATGATTGAAAATAAATCTGGGAGCTATGAGTGTCGATGGGTTGATGTAAAAGTAAATAATAATAAATCACCATGGCTAAAAAATATTAGTATCTTGAACTTGCCTGTCGCCCATCAAGAGGGGCAATTCATGATACCTATTAATCTACTTAAAAGTATCAAAGCTAATAACCTTATTGGCTTACAATACATTAATAACCATAAAAAATTAGCAAAAGGTCAGTTTCCCTTTAATCCTAATGGATCTAAAGATGATATAGCTGCGTTAACAAATCAAAATGGGAATGTTCTTGCAATGATGCCTCACCCAGAAAGAGCATTTTATCATTATCATGTTCCTAATTGGCAAAACAATACTTCTAAAAAATTCGGTGATGGGTATAAAATTTTTATGAACGCAAAAAAATTCTTTGCATAAATTATACTGCTATATCTACTATTTTTTTCATAACAGTTGGCATTCTAGAACTAGAATAAGATGATTTCTTTATCCAATTACTTTTTGTTAATTTCGCTTTTTTAACATTTCCATAAAAAATTTCTGTTTCTAAATCAAAATGACTAAATGAATATTCAAATGAACCTTTAGATTGTAATTTTGTTTTTATTTTTTGTATGTCTTCATCAGTAGTTAGCAATTTTTTATTTTTAACCCAGACATCATTTGGTACTTCAAGCATAGAGGCCAACATTCCTTTATTTGGTCTACTTCGTACTAGGATTTCATTCTTTTCATTCACAATTACGTAAGCTCTTGTGTACTTTACTGGCTTATTACTTTTCTTTTTTTGTTTAAAAGGAATTTTTTGCTGTAAATTCTTTTTATATGATTGGCAAAATTTATTAATTCCACAAATATTACATTTAGGGTTTCGTGGAAGGCAGATCTCTGATCCGTAATCCATAAAAGACTGAATTAAGTTTGAAGAATATTTATCTGAGATGAATTTATTTCCCAAATCTTTAAGTTTATTTTTTACTTTATTAATTGGTTTATCGATAGCATGTAACCTAACCAAAATTCTCTCAATATTAGCATCAAGTGGCATGACTGATTTATTATATCCAATTCCAAGAATTGCTTTTGCAGTGTAATCTCCAATACCAGGAAGTTGGATGAGTTCATCATAAGTTTCTGGTATTTTATTTTTAAAATTATTTTTAATTATTTTTGCAGACTTTAATAAATTTCTCGCTCTTGAATAATAACCAAGACCTGACCAGAATTTCAAGATATTTGGCTCTGAAGTTTGCGCTAATTTATTTAGTGAAGGCCATTTTAAAATAAATTCATTAAATTTATTTTTTACGGTATTTACTGTTGTTTGTTGAAGCATATACTCACTTACAAACACAAAGTATGGATGAGGTAAATTTAGATTATTTTTCTTCCGCCATGGTAGTTTTCTGGCATTCATAGAATACCATTGAAGTAAAAACTTTATTACTTGTGTTTCATGTTTAAACATATTGCTTTCATATTTAGGTACTATAAATTATTTATGCATATGGACAAAAAAAATTTAAAACAAAAAAGAACATTTGTTCCACAATCTATTGGCGATACTCTGAGGAAGGTAAATAGAAAATTTTCCTCTAAATATAATCGTACAGAATTTGTAATTAACTCCAAATGGCCTGAAATTGCTGGTAGTTATTTTAAAGAATATTCAGAGCCGTTAAATGTTTCAAGGGTGCGTGATTTTGAAAATGATTTAGGTGAGACGGTATATAAAAATTATCTAAATGTGAGTGTTGCACCGGCCGCAGCCATTGAGTTTCAACACTTTAAGGACACTATAATTGAAAAAATTAATACTTATTTTGGCTATAAAGCTATAATGGACTTGAGAATTCATCAAAATTACATACCTAAACATACGTATATGAAACAAAGTAAGAAAAAACAAATAAACAAAGATGACATAAGATTTGTTGAAGAAAACGTTAAAGAATTTCAAAATTCAGATTTGAAAAAATCGCTATTAAATTTAGGTAATAAAATTACAACTGAGGACAAATGATGAAAATTAGAATTTTATTAACTTCTATTATACTATCACTACTTTTTATTAATGCCAAAGCAGCTGAAAATTCAATACTAGATGTTAAAGATAATGATTTTTATATTGGAGAAGAAAATGCTCCAATCACAATTATAGAATATGCTTCAATGTCTTGTAGTCACTGTGCAGATTTTCATAATGATACTCTAGCAGAATTAAAAAAAGAGTTTATTGATACTGGTAAAGTTAAGTTTATTTTTCGTGACTTTCCCTTTAATTATCCAGCTCTTGCTGGAAGTATGATTTTAAGATGTGTGCCAGATGAAGTAAGATATGATTATATGAATGGCCTTTATAAGCTTCAAAATAATTGGGTTAATAGAGATCATTCAAAAACAAGATCTGAATTATACAAAATTATGCAAAGTGGCGGTATGCAACAAGAAGATTTTGATGCATGTTTAAGTAATGTGGATTTAGAGAATCAATTACTTGAGGGTGTAATGGAAGCGCAAAGAGAATATAAAATAGGCTCCACTCCGTCATTCATTGTTAATGGAGTTTTATATTCCGGGAATAAAAACATAAAAGAGTTTAGACAAATCATCGATAAAATATTATCACAATAGTTGATGATTAATTTTCGGACCCTTAAGGTCAAAGGCTTTAAGTCTTTTGTTGAACCCACAGAAATTTTGATTGAAAATGGCTTAACAGGTATTGTTGGTCCAAACGGATGTGGTAAATCGAATCTTGTAGAGGCTTTTAGGTTTGTTATGGGTGAACTTTCTCCTAAACAAATGAGAGGAAGTGAATTAGACGATGTAATCTTTAATGGAACAGATGATAGACCAGCATGGGATATTGCCGAGGTTACTATAGATTTAGATAATAAAGCAAGAAAAGCACCAAGTATTTTCAATGAAAATGATACCATTGAAGTAACTAGAAGAATTTGGCGAGGTGAAGGCTCAGAATATAGAGTTAATGGCAAGGAGGTGCGATTAAAGGATGTACAATTGCTATTTGCTGATGCAGCAACAGGTGCTCGTTCAACATCGATGGTTAGTCAAGGTAGGGTTGGAGCTATTATCGCAGCTAAACCTGAACAAAGAAGGACATTACTGGAAGAAGCTGCAGGAATTACTGGTCTTCACTCAAGACGACACGAAGCTGAATTACGATTAAATGCTACTGAAAATAATTTAGAGCGTGTAAAGGACGTATTAAAAGCACAAGATGAACAACTTACAATATTAAAGAAACAATCTAAACAAGCTGAAAGATACAAATACATTCAAAAAGATATTACTAAAGCAAGGGCAAGATTATTTTATAAGAAATGGATTGATGAAAAAGATAAATTAAAAAATGCCAATGAAAAAATTCAGTCTGAAACAAATGCTGTCAATGATCAAACACAAGTTGTAGCACAAATAAATGTTGAATTTGAAAAAGTTCAAGAAAGTCTTCCAAACCTTAGGCTCCAGGAAAGTAAGATTGCAGCTGAGCTGCAGAAATATTCAATTAGTTTAGAAAATCAAGAAAAAGAAATTGAAAGAGCAAATATTGCAGTGGATGAAACAAAAGTTCGTATAGAGCAAATTAAAAATGATATTGATAGAGAAAAGTTTTTATTCGAAGATGCAAAACAGAATCTTGAAAGAGTACAGGAAGAAAAATCAATTCTGTTAAAACAACAAGGTGATCTTTTTATTCAAACTGATGATGATTTAAATACTGAAAATGATACTAATAAAAAAAATAATAATCCAATAATTGATTATCTAGACTTTGAAGATGGTCTTGAACAAGCAATTGCTGCAGTTTTTTCAGATGAGTTAATTGCATCTATCGATGAAGAACAAAGTATTTTTTGGAGAAAATTGGATGTGGAAGATTCTTCCTTTAATCCAGAAATTACAAAATTTTCTTCTCTAATCAAAGCTCCAGATAATTTGAAAAAGAAGTTAGAATTTGTTGGATTAATAGAAAATAAAGAAAATATTTTAGAAGTTCAAAAAAACTTAAAACCAGGACAAATATTAGTTAGCAAACTAGGAGAAATTTGGAGATGGGATGGATATGTATCTAAAGGTAAACAAAATAATTCTACTAAAGCTATATTAGAGCAACTAAAAAATAGAAGAATAAAGCAATTAAGTGCAGAAGAAAAACAATGGAATGATATTTCTGCAAAAGCAAATCAAAGAATAGAAGAGTTAAATTCAAGGCAAAGTTCATTAATTGGTGAATTATCAAATCTCCAATCCGTTCCTGAAGATGTATCAAGTGAAAAATTAAAAATACAAAAATTGATTGATGAAAATAAAAATTCTTACGAGCAAATAGCTGAGCAACTTCGTCAAACTGAGCAAAATTCTAATGAAATCAATAAGAAATTAAAACTAGAAGAAATTAAATTAAATGAATTGAGAGAAGAGAGAATTAGAACTGAAGGTCAAATTAATACAATTAATGAAGCAATTAAATTATTATCTACTCAAGTAAAAGAAAGATTGAGTGTAGATCTAGAAGAACTTTACAATATTGGTGAAATCAATCCAAATAAAGTTTTAGGCGAGACTGATTATTTAGAAAAAAAGTTAGAAAGACTAATTGGAGAGCAAGAACGTTTAGGTGGTGTTAATCTTCTCGCAGAACAAGAGTCAAAAGATTTAGAAGAAAAAGTTAATACGATAAAGAAAGATCAAAGCGACCTTTTAAGTGCAATTGCAAAACTAAGAGAAGCAATTGACTCACTTAATACAGAAGGTAGACAACGCTTACTTGCTGCATATGGAATAGTAAATGAAAATTTTCAAAAGTTATTTACCAGGTTATTTGGTGGTGGAAAGGCTTATCTAAAGTTTACAGATGAGTCAGATCCTCTTCAAGCTGGTTTAGAAATATTTGCTAGTCCTCCTGGAAAAAAATTACAAAATCTAAATTTACTTTCTGGAGGTGAGCAAGCTCTTACAGCCTTATCATTATTATTTGCTGTATTTTTATCAAACCCAGCTCCAATTTGTGTACTTGATGAGGTTGACGCTCCATTAGATGATACTAATGTTGATAGATTTTGTTCATTAGTGGAGGAAATAGCTAAAACTTCTTCAACAAAATTCTTAGTAATAACTCACCATAGAATGACAATGGCAAGAGTAAATAGATTATTTGGTGTTACTATGCCTGAGAAAGGTGTATCACAATTAGTTTCCGTTGATCTTGAAAAAGCAATTGAGATAAAAGAACAAGACGCTACAAATGAATTATAAAAATAAAAATTTAGAAGAATTAGGTAAAAAAATTGATGATTTAGATAATCAAAATAAAGAACCAAATATTAAAAAAAAAGAAAGTGGTGCAGGATTTGGTTTTAAAATTAGTACAGAAATTATAGCTGCACTAGTTGTTGGAGTTGGAATTGGGCTTATTGTGGATAATTACTTTAATACTAAACCAATAGGCTTAATTATTTTCTTCATATTTGGGGCATTAGCTGGATTTTTGAACGTTTATCGTGTAATGCGTCGCATTGAAAAGCAAAGGTAATTTTAATATTCAATATCAATTATGGCCGCAAAAGATAGTCCTCTAAAACAGTTCGAAATAGATCCAATATCTAATATTGAACTTGGTGGTTATGACATTTCTTTCACAAATTCATCTTTTGCAATGCTAATTACTGTTTTAGTGATTACTCTATTTTTAACTTTAACAGTGAACACGAGATCAATTATCCCTTCTAGGATGCAGCTTATCTCAGAGCTGATGTATAATTTTATTGCTCAGTTACTATCTGATACAGTTGGAGATAATGGAAAAAAATATTTCCCATTTGTTTTCTCTTTATTCATGTTTGTACTAATTGGAAATATGGTTGGAATGATACCATATCAATTTACTTTCACGAGTCACATCATTGTTACATTTGCATTAGCAGCAGTTGTATTTATTGGTGTAACTATTCTTGGATTTATTAACCATGGTATTAAATTTTTTACTTTCTTCTATATACCAGGTGTGCCGTTTTACATGCATCCACTGCTTATTCCCATTGAGGTAATTTCTTATTTATCAAGACCTATAAGTTTATCAGTTAGATTATTTGCTAACATGCTGGCTGGTCACACACTACTAAAAGTGTTTGCAGGCTTTGTTGTTTCCATGCCATTTTTTACAGGAGTTTTTCCTTTAGCTTTCATTGTAGCTTTAACAGGATTAGAAATTTTAATTGCTTTTTTGCAAGCATATGTGTTTGCAATACTGACGTGTTTATATATTAACGATGCTTATCATTTACATTAATTTAAAATAGGAGGACTTATGGAAATTGAAGCAGCAAAAGTAATCGGAGCGGGTTTAGCCGTTATCGGTGTTATTGGATCAGGTATTGGAATTGGGAATATTTTCTCATCTTTTATTCAAGCAGTTGGAAGAAATCCGGCAGCAAGAGGTGAAGTTTTTACAATGACAATGTTAGGTTTCGCATTAGTTGAAGCGATTGCACTTTTCGCGCTAGTTATTGCGTTAGTTATTTTGTTTGGATAAAACTCAATAATTAATTAATGCCTCAATTAAATCCAGAGTTTTTTGTTTCACAGCTCTTTTGGTTAGCTGTATTTTTTATTTTTTTATTTGTATTTTTATGGAGGGTATCACTTCCAAGAATAGCTACAGTTTTAGAGAAAAGACAAAATAAAATAGATGAAAATTTATCTTCAGCAAAAGAGCTTCAAGAACAAGCAATGGAAATTGAAAAAAAAATTAATGATCAAATCAATAAGGCCAAGCTAGAAACAGATGAGAAAATTAAAGAAACAATCAATGCTTTACAAGAAGATGTTTCTTCTCAACTTTCTTCACTTGATATAGATTTAGAAAAAAAAGTTTCTGATGCAGAAAAAGAAATTTTAAAAAGTAAAGATGATCAAATGAAAAATATTAACAATGAAATAATTAATATTACAAAACTGACTGTTGGAAAAATTACAGATATTGAATTGTCAGACAATGAACTTAATAAAGTTATTGAAACACATAAAGGTAATTTTAATTAATGTTCTCTGATCCTCAATTTTGGGTAGCGGTATCTTTTATATTATTTATTGCAGCTATTTTTAATCCAGTACGAAAAATTCTTACATCTAGTTTAGATGCACAAATAAAAGATATAAAAAATAAAATAGATGAAGTTGAAAATTTAAAAAACGAGGCTCAAAAAGCTTTGGATGAACTTAGGGAGAGAGAATCTAAAGTAGAGAAAGAAATACAAAATCTAAAGTTAGAATCTGAGAAAAGAATTGCTGAATTGAAAGATATATCCGCCACTAAATTAACTGATCAAATTGAAAAAAGAAAAATATTGGCAGAAAATAAAATTGAACAATTAGTTAGAGATACCAATAATTCTATCAAAAGTTATATTTCAAGTGTTGCAATAGAGGCTACTAGAAATATTCTACTTCAAAATCTAAGTAAGGATAAAAAATCTGCTTTAATTGAAGAATCAATTACTGAATTTAACTCTGTTCTAAAGAACTAGTAGTAGATTTAGTTATTCCAAAATCTACTTACAATATTAATAATTTAATATTAAAAGATTTTCAAAATCTATAGTATTATTATGTAACCAAAATTAATGGTAACAAATTTGGATGACAAAAAAACTTAATATATTTCTTGCAGGACCTCGAGGATTTTGTGCAGGTGTAGATAGGGCTATAGAAATGGTAAAGGGTGCTCTAAAAAAATATGGAGCGCCTGTTTATGTTCGTCACGAAATAGTGCATAATAAATTTGTTGTTGAAAACCTCAAATCACAGGGAGCTATTTTTGTAGAAGAATTAAATGAGATTGAAGATAGAAGTAGGCCAGTTATCTTTTCTGCACATGGTGTTCCAAAAGCAATCCCAGAGGAAGCATTAAGTTTAAATTTAGTATATTATGATGCAACATGTCCTCTTGTTAGTAAAATCCATAAAGAAGTTGAAAATTTTGATAAAAAAAATCTGCCAGTAATTTTAATTGGTCATAGAAATCATCCTGAAGTCATTGGAACTATGGGCCAAACAGATAAAAAAATTCATTTAGTAGAAAAAGTTGAAGATGTAAAAAAATTACCTTTAAACCAAAATGATGAGATTGCATATGTTACTCAGACAACACTATCAGTTGATGATACGAAAGATATAATAAGAGAGATAAAATTACATTTTAGTAATGTTATAGAACCAAAAAAAAATGATATTTGTTATGCTACAACAAATAGACAAGAAGCGGTCAAAAAGATTGCGAAACAATGTGATTATTTTTTAGTAATTGGTGCAAGTAACTCATCAAATTCCCTTAGATTAGTTGAAGTAGCAAAAAATTATGGATCAAAAAAAGCTATTTTAGTAGAAGATGTAGATTCCTTAAATTTAAATATATTTCAAGAATCTGAAAATATAGGAATAACAGCAAGTGCATCATCGCCAGAAGTACTTGTTAAAAAACTTCTTGATAATTTGAAAAGAAATTTTGAAATACATATAAATGAAGGATCTTACCAAAAAGAAGATGTTTTTTTTAAAGTGCCACAAAAACTAAACGTATAGAAGATGGCTGTCTTTACTAAATTACTTAAAGAAGATATTGAAAACTTTATTTCTGAGTACTCAATTGGAAATTTAGATAGCTTTGAAGAAATTGTAGATGGGATAGAGAACTCAAATTTTAAAATTTTATGTAATAATCAACCATATATTTTAACAATTTTTGAAAAAAGAGTAACTCAGCAAGAATTACCTTTTTTTATAAATTTAAAAAACTTTTTAAATAAAAATAATTTTAAATGTCCAAAATCTATCTCAGATAAAAATGGAAAAATTTTAAAAAGAATAAAAAATAAAACAGCTATAATAATATCTTTTCTGGAAGGTAAAAGTATTGAAAAACCTAACTCTGAAATGTGTAGAGAAGTTGGAAAGATGGTTGCTGATTTACATAATCTTACCATAAATTTTGATGAAAAAAGACCTAACAGTTTAGATCTACAGGATTGGAAAGAAATTTACAAAAAGTGCCTTAATAATAAATCCGAAAAGTTTAATGAAACAATGTATTTGTTAAAAAATGAAATAGACTATTTAGAAAATTATTGGCCAACAAATCTTCCTTGTGGAGTCATACATGCTGATTTGTTTAGAGATAATATTTTTTTTAAAAATGAAAAAATTTCTGGAGTAATAGATTTCTATTTTGCATGTTATTATTTTTATATTTACGATTTAGCCATAGTTATTAATGATTGGTGTTTTAGTGAAAATGGACAATACTTTAACAAAGAGAATTGCTTGATAATTCTAGGGGAATATCAAAAGTTGAGAGAATTAAGTGATCTTGAAAAGAAATCGTTAAATATTTTATTAAGAGCTGCAGCTGTTAGAATATTATGTACGAGAGTGCATGATTATATTTTTCATCCACCTGATGCAGTAGTTGTTAAAAAAGATCCATTTGAATATTTGAATATTTTAAGATGGCATCAACAAAATGATATTTTTGAATAATGATTAATATTTATACAGATGGCGCATGTTCTGGGAATCCTGGTATTGGTGGATGGGGTGTCGTGATATTAGATAATAATAAAGAAATATTATTAAATGGTGGTGATCAACACACAACTAATAATAAAATGGAGCTTACAGCGGCAATAAAAGCACTGGAATATTTTGAGATAAATAAAGAATTAATCATTTATACCGATAGCAAATATGTAAAGGATGGTATTGAATTATGGATTACAAATTGGAAAAAAAATGGATGGAAAACATCAACAAAAAAAATAGTGAAAAATAAAGAATTATGGATGCAATTAGATAATCTAATTAATAAACATAATGTAACTTGGAAATGGGTTAAAGGACACGCTGGTTTCGAATTTAATGAGAAAGCTGATGAACTAGCAAGAAAATATATTGAAAGTTATATTTAGTTTATTTTTTATATTTCTATATTGTAAGCAGAGTATAGCTAATGATTTATGGATTATTGATAAAAATATTTCTAGTATAGAATTTGAAGTTCCAGTTTTGTTTGCAAATAATGTAATTGGTAAATTTAATGAATATGATGGTTTTGTTTCCTTAGATTTGTCAAATCAAAATAATAATAAAGCTCTTATAAATGTTAGAATTGACAGTTTAGATATAAATTACAAACGTTACAAAGATTTAGTGCTTAGTGAAGTTTTTTTTGATGCTAAAAAATATCCTTTAGGTCTTATTGATACAAATAATTTTAAATTTAATTACGAAGACAATAAAATTAATTTGAAAGGTGAGTTAACAATAAAGGATAAAAGTCAAACTATTCCTATTGATATTGAAATAATAAAATTGGCCAGTGAGTTTGTTCAGATAAAAAGTGAAATATCTTTTTCTAGAAATGACTTTAAGATAGGTACTGGTAATTGGAAAAACACAACAATCCTCAAAGATATAATAAAGATAAAGGCAAATATTTTTCTTTTTAAAGAATAGTTTTCTTTTAAATATATTTACTAAAAATTAAAATTTTTAGCAATTTTATTATTACTGTTATATAAATCTTTCCAAATTGAATACCTTTGTAATAAAAGATCAATGTTATCTTCTCTAGGTTCATAAGTTTTACTGATTTTTATTTCACTAATAATATTTTCTTTATTATCAATTGTAGCATCCTGATACATAGCTAATCTTGCAACGCCAAGTGCGGCACCAAATTCGCTTTGTTCACAAACACTTAACTTTCTATTTAAAAGTACTGCAAGCAATTCAATCCAAAATGAACTTTTTGAACCACCTCCAACCATAAATATTTTATCAAAGTTATTATTAACTTTCAAAATAGAATTTACTCCATCTAATATTCCAAAACTAACACCTTCAATTACTGCATACTGTAAATCTGTTGCATTTGTAGTTGTTTTTATAGAATGGATTGAACCTCTAATATGCGGATCATTATGTGGGGTTCTTTCTCCAGAGAGATAAGGTAAAAAATATGATGAATTTTTTATAGAATTTTTATCATTATAAAATTGCTCTACATTATTAAGTGTATCAGCAATTGAAGTATTGGTAATAGCACAAATCCAATCTAAACAATTACTTGCACTTAACATAACAGACATTAGGTGCCATTTATTTGGTAAACAATGACAAAAAGAATGCACTGCATCACCAGTATTACTTAAAAAATTTTCAGTGGGAGTAAAAAAAACACCCGAAGTACCAAGAGATATAAATGATTGATTTTTATTTGTTATACCCATACCAGTTGCAGCGGCAGCATTATCACCTGCTCCACCCACAACTTTAACATTATTATTAAAATTAAATTTCTCTTTTAAATCTTTTTTTAAAAATCCTGTCTGCTCATTGCCTTCCACTAGATTTGGCATGTGTTTTTCTTCTAAAAATGAGCAAGATAAAAGTTGATTGGACCATTTTCTTTTTTGGATATCTAGCCATAATGTTCCAGATGCATCCGACATTTCAGAAAAAAATTCACCAGTAAGAACAAATCGTAAATAATCTTTAGGAAGTAAAACTTTAAAAATTTTTTTGAAATTATCTATTTCATTATTTTTTATCCAATTTATTTTTGGTGCAGTAAAACCAGGCATAGTAATATTTCCTGAAATTGATCGTACATCAAAATTTTGTTTTTCAAATTCTTCACACTCTTGATATGATCTTGTATCATTCCAGAGAATACATGGCCTAATAACCTTTCCATCCTTATCTATTAACGTAGCTCCATGCATATGACCGGATATTCCTATTGAAATAGTTTGTGAAAATTCTTTTGGTTTTTTTGACTTTAAAGCTTCCAAGCATTCCATTGTTGAGTCAATCCATTCTTGTGGATTTTGTTCACTAAAACCATCTTTAGGGGATTGTACAGTAAGACTTGAGTTAGCAGATGCAAGGATGCTTTGATTTTGATCTATTAAAATCATTTTGATTGATGAAGTTCCAAGATCAATTCCAATAAACATATAGTAAATTTATAACATTAATTTTTTAATTGATACAAAGAAATTAAAACTACTTGTAAGAATATCTAAATATAAATATTCCTGATGAAACAATAATGATTGCTCCTATAATCGTAAATATATCTGGGACTTCTCCATATACTAATAAACCAAAAATTATTCCCCAAACAATTATAGTATAATTATAAGGTGCTAAAATACTTGCTGGTGTAATACTCAATGCCTTAATTTGTAAAAATAGCCCAGTACAAAAAAAGATACCCAAAAAAATAAAAAAGATAAAAGAAAATGAATGTAGGGGTTGCCAGAAAAAAAGTGATAGTACAAATGTAATGATAGCACCTATAAGACCATTGTAGAATAACATGGTTTCATTATCATCATACTTAGCATTTAATCTTGTTGCTATTTGAAATAGTGAATAGAAAAAAGCAGCACATAATGGAATAATTAGATATGGATTAAAAATAGTTAATCCAGGTCGCATGATTAGAATAACTCCACAAAAACTAACACCAATTGCTAACCAAGTAGCTATATTTATTTTTTCTTTTAAAATAAAATAGGAAAAAACTAAAACTAAAACAGGGGCTAGAGAACCTATTGTATGAGCATCAGCTAAAGCTAAATACCTAAAAGATAAGACAAAAAAACAAGATTCACATACAGATAAAATACATCTAGTTATTTGTATCTTGTAATTGTTTGAAAGATAAAATTTTTTAACTTTATTTTTTTTTGCAATAAAAAAAGAAAAGATAAAACAAAAAGTAAATTTAACAAATAATAATACAAAAACAGAATGATATTGAACTGCTGTTTTTTGAATTGTATCTAAAATACCAAAAGATAAATAAGTTAAAAGGGTTAAAACTATTCCATAAGTATAGGGGTTTGATTTAAAGCTCATTAAAGATTTTTAAAGATATTATTGTAAAAATCTTTTTTTATATTCCTATCAGCATCTAAGATTTGCATCATTAAAACAGCTGATAAATTATTTTTTGGATCTGTTAAAAAATAAGTAGCGGCGTATCCTGACCATCCAAATTCTCCAAGTGGACCAAACTTATTTTGAGCGGTATTATTCATTAAAACTCTAAATCCTAAACCCCAACCATACCCATCTAAATCATTTTCATAATCTTCATCTTTATTTGTATTAATTGAAGTAATTTCAATTGGAAGTAACTCTTTATTTAAAGAATTATTTCTCATTAATTCTAGACTTTGAGTGTTAATAAGCTCTTTTCCATTTTTATTTTTACCATTGATAAGCATGGTAGCAAATTTTTCATAATCTTCAGCTGTAGAAAATAAACCATGGCCTCCTCTGGAATAATTTTTATTATTTGTTGGATACCCATATAAAATTAATTTTCTTTTATCGAAATTTAAATTTGTTAGTTTTAATTTATCAGTATTGTATTCAAATGTTTCAACTAACTGTTTATTACTATTTTCATCAATATAAAAATTTGTATCATTCATTTCTAAAGGTAAAAAAATATTTTCGTTTAAAACATCAAAGATTTTATCTTTTGTTACAACTTCTATAATTCTCGCTAAAACATCTATAGATATAGAATAATGCCACTTTGAACCAGGTTCATATAAAAGAGGTAATTCAGAAATTTTACTAATCTCTTCCTCCAAACTTGAAGATGCAGAATGAAATAAACTTCTATCCTCATATTCTTTAGCTAAAAAATTATCACAACTGTTATATGTAAAGCCTGCTGTATGTTGTAAAAGTTGTCTAACAGTAGGTTTGTTTTCTAGAAAAGTTGTATTTTTTAAGTTACTCTCAATACTGCTAAGTTTTTTTAAATTTTTAAAATCAGATAAATGTTTATCTATAGTATCATCAAGAGATAAGAAATTTTTATCAATTAATTGCATTGCTGCAAAACCAATAATTGGCTTAGTCATTGACCAAATTCTATAATATGAATTTTTATTAAGCTTATTTTTTAACTCCAAATCTTTATAACCAATTACTTCATGATAAATATTATTTTTATGATTTATTATCCATTCAGCTCCGTTACATCTGCCAGCATCAATGTGTTTTTGAAAATCTAATTTAATATTATCCATAACTGGATTAGATAAGACTCTTTATTTTTTCTATTAGTTCTGAATTGATTTGTCTTGGACCTTTATCTTGCCTATTTGTATGTCTTCGTTGTCCAGGTAAACGCACACCATCTAAAGATGTCATTTGTTCAAAAAATTTCTCAGCATGTTCGTTCCAATTTTTTCCTGCTATAAGTTCAGGGGATAAAGCCATTATAAATTCACCTCCTCTTGCAGGGCCTCCATCATTATTATCTTCTTCTTTAGCTTCAAAACTAAATAAATCTCCAACTAAACCAGCAGCTAATAACTCAATCATCATTGCTATTGCAGAACCTTTGTAGTCACCAAATGTTAGAAGGACTCCTCCATTTGCAATTTCAGATGGATTATCAGTTTTTTCTCCATCTTTATTTAAGCCTGTTCCAAATGGAACTTTGTGACCATCACGTGCTGCAACCTGAACTTCTCCCATCGCCATTGTTGAAGTTGCCATATCGTAAACTACAGGAGTTTTATTTTTTCTTGGCCAAGCAAATGATATTGGATTAGTTCCAAATAATGGTTTTTTTGCACCGGCTGGTGCTACACTTGGCTTATAAGCAGTACATGCAATTCCAATTAAATTATTTTCAGCTAATGCTTCGGTTTCATGCCATAATGCCGCAAAGTGATGAGTATTAGTTATAGTTAAAACTCCAACTCCATGTTTATTTGTCGTTTTTATCAATTCAGGTAAACCAACTTTTATTCCTACAGGAGCAAACCCATAATCACCTTCAACGCGAATTGCATTTTGTGTAAGATAAGTATTAGAAGGTCGGGAAACTCCATTTACTTTTTTACTTTTTAGAGAAGCAACATAACCAGGAATTCGAAATAATCCATGAGAAACACTTCCATCTCTTTCAGCATGTGAAACTGTAGTAGCTACAGAATCAGCATTGAAATGATCACACCCATGGGCTGAAAGTGCTTTATATGCTAAATCATATATATTTTCTAATTCTAATGGAGTGGTATTCATTTACTTTTATTGAATAATTAATATTATTAATTAATGGATAGAGGATTATTAGACAATTTAAAAGATATTTTACAAGAAAGAATATCATTTTCAGAAAGTGTAAGAAATAATCATGCAAAAGGTGAAGATGCCTATGATCCTGTTCTGCCTAGGGCAGTTTTGTTTCCAAAAAGCAACGAAGAACTCTCAAAAATTTTAAAAATTTGTAATGAATTTAAAGTACCAGTAACTGCCTATGGTACTGGAACATCTTTAGAAGGTCATGTTGTTGGAAATGATGAAGGTTTTACAATTTCAATGGAAAATTTCAACAAAGTTATTTCTATTAATGAGGCAGACTTTGATTGTCGTGTACAAGCAAATGTATCACGTGAACAACTAAATGAAACTTTAAAAGATAAAGGAGTTTTTTTCCCAATAGATCCAGGTGCAAATGCTTCTCTTGGAGGTATGGCAGCTTGTTCTGCTTCAGGAACAATGGCAGTAAGATATGGAACGATGCGAACTAGTGTGCTTGGTTTAACTGTCGTAATGGCAAATGGCGATATAATTAAAACAGGAAGTAGGGCAAAAAAAACTTCCGCAGGATACAATTTAACAAACCTTTTTGTTGGTTCAGAAGGAACACTTGGGATAATTACTGAAGTTCATCTAAGGTTGTCACCTATACCTGAAAGTATTATGAGTGCTGTTTGCCAATTCCCTGACCTAGACTCAGCAGTTTTAACTGCTCAAGAAATTATTCAGTATGGAGTCCCAATTGCAAGAGTAGAATTATTAAATAAAGATCAAATGGATATAAGTATTAAATATTCAAAATTAGAAAATTTAGAGAGTTTACCAACATTATTCTATGAATTTCATGGTAGTGAGCTTTCAAATAAAGAATCAATTGACGTAGTAGAAGAAATTTCAAAAAATAATGATGGTAGTGAATTTAAATGGGCAGCAAATACTGAAGAAAGGAACAAAATCTGGAAAGCAAGACATAATGTATATTATTCAGTAAAAGCTGAAGGTGATAATATTCGGGTATATGTCACTGATGTTTGTGTGCCTATTTCAAACATTGTCGAATGTATTAAATTTGCAGAAACGGAACTTCAAGACACAGGATTAAAGGCGCCAATGGTTGGTCATGTTGGTGATGGAAATTTTCATGTTTCTGTTGTCTACGACCCAAGTAAAGAAAATCAATACAAATATATTAGAGCGTTTAGTAATAAACTAATCGAAAAAGCATTAGAAATGGACGGAACTATTACTGGTGAACATGGAATTGGTCTTCAAAAAAAAGAATATTTATTGAAACAACATCCTGATAATATTTCATTAATGAAATCAATAAAAAAGAGCTTTGATCCAAATAATATTTTGAATCCTGGTAAAATTTTTGATTTATAAAAAACTAATTAATGACTATGTCTTTTGACTTCAGCACCTCTTTTTCCAATAAGAAAGTCCAAGTCTGCTCCTTTATCAGCTTGCATAACATGCTCTACATACATTTTTTGATAACCACCTGTAATTTCTGGAACGATTGGTGAATAATTTTCTAGACGTATTTTTATTGTTTCATCATCAACTTTTAAATTCATAGTGCCATTATTAACATCTACTTCTATTTCATCACCATTTTGAACTGCTGCTAAAGGACCTTTAACTGCGGCTTCTGGAGCTGTATGGAGTATTACGGTACCATATGCTGTTCCACTCATTCTAGCATCAGATATTCTAATCATATCTCTCACACCCTTCTTAAGAACTTTTTGTGGGAGGCGCATATTCCCAACTTCAGCCATACCAGGATAACCCTTTGGTCCACAATTTTTTAAAACTAATATTGAATTTTCATCAACATCTAAATTAGGATCATCAATCTTTTCATGAAACTCTTCTACGCTTTCAAAAACTACAGCTTTTCCAGTATGTTTCATTAGTTCTGGTGATGCTGCTGATGGTTTAATAATTGCACCATTTGGAGCGATATTGCCTCTAAGAATTTTAATTCCTCCATTTTTTGTTAATGGATTTTCGAATTCTTTTATAACATCATTGTTCCAACATTTAGCATTTATATTATTCTCAGCTATTGTTTTTCCATTAACAGTTATTGAATTTTCATCTAGTAATTTTTTTTCCATCAATCTTTTTATAACTACAGGAACGCCACCTGCATAATAAAAATCTTCCATTAAGTATTTCCCTGAAGGCTGTAGATTTACTAATGTTGGAATGCCATCCCCAAATTTATTCCAATCATCTAAATCTAAATCAATTTCCATTCGACCAGCAATTGCAGCTAAATGGATAACTGCATTTGTAGATCCACCTATTGCTCCATTTACTTTAATAGCATTTTCAAATGATTTTTTTGTAACAATTTTTGACATTGTTATATCTTCCTTGACCATTTCAACAATTCTTTTTCCAGACATGTGCGCTAAAGCATATCTTCTTGAATCTACTGCAGGTATTGCAGCATTTCCAGGAAGTGACATTCCTAATGCTTCTACCATTGAACCCATTGTTGATGCAGTTCCCATTGTCATACAGTTTCCTTTTGAACGGCTCATTGAGATTTCAGCATTAATAAAATCTTCTTCAGTTATTATGCCCGCATTTAAATCTGCATCCAGTTTCCAAACTCCTGTTCCAGAACCTATTGTTTCCCCTTGATGATGTCCATTAAGCATTGGGCCACCAGAGACACCAATTGTAGGAAGATCAACACTTGCAGCTCCCATCATCAATGAAGGAGTGGTTTTATCACAACCCATTAGTAGTACTACTCCATCAATAGGATTGCCCCTTATTGCTTCTTCAACGTCCATACTTGCTAAATTTCTAAACAACATAGCTGTTGGTCGTAAATTGGATTCACTTGCTGAAAAAACTGGAAATTCTAAAGGAAAGCCTCCTGCCTCATAAACACCTTTTTTAACAGACTCAGCAATTTCTCTGAAATGTCCATTACATGGTGTTAATTCCGACCAAGTATTACAAATACCAATTACAGGACGGCCGTCAAATAAATGGTTTGGATGACCTTGATTTCTCATCCAGCCTCTATGAATAAATGTATCTCTTCGATGTGATTTAGAATTATACCAATTAGAAGATCTATATTTATTTTTTTTATTCATAAAAAAAGTTTTATCCAATTAAAGTAAAAAATCAAATTTTAAATTTATTATCTTCAATACCAGGAGTAGTAACATTTAATGCAAATAGGCTGCCATCATATTTATTTTTACCTGAGTTATTAGCAGTAGTAATAAATAGAGTTTTAAGATCATTGCCGCCAAATACACAATTTGTTACATTTTCAACAGGTAGCTCGTAAATTTGATCAACCCTGCCTTTTGGATCAATTTTCACAACACATGATCCACCCCAACGACAATTCCAAATAAATCCATCACTATCAATAGTTGATCCATCTGGAGCACCTCTATCAAAATTGAAGAAGTTTTTTTTGTCTGACAAACTACCTTCATCTAGGTTAAACTTGTATTCTAGTAATGATCCCTCAGTTGTATCGGCAAAATAAAATTTTGTGTTATCTGGACTCCAAACAAATGTATTAGGTATACCAAGATTTGTTTCAACAATATTAACCTTATTATTAGATAGACAATATAAACTACCAGATTTAGCATTTAAAGATTTTGCACTTCCATCTTGATTAAAATTATTTTGCATCGTCCCAAACCAAAGCCTACCTTTAGCATCTGATGCACCATCATTAGATCTATTTGTTAGAATATCATCTTCAACATTAATTATTCTTTCATATTTTTTAGATTGAAAGTTAAATTTATTTACTCCATTATTTGAGACTAAAGCAATTTCATTCTTTGAGATTATTGACGTCGCTGTTACAAAATCAGGAAAATCAAAAGTTTCTAATTTTTCGTTATCTAAATTAATTCTGAATAAAACTGATTTTGGTTTAATATCTACCCAAAGTAAATTTTGATCAATGGAAGACCAAGTGATGCCTTCTCCTAAACTATTTTTTACATCTTTATATAATTCGACCTTACTCATATTTTAGATCAATATAATAAAAATTAATATTTATGAAGATAAGTTTAGAGGTAATGGGCTTTATCTTTGATACGAGCCATTACTTCCTTAGTAGCTTCTTCAGATCCATCATGGAACGTGCCCATTAATTTATCTAAGAAACTAGTATTTCCACCTGAGTAATTACATTCAAAATATTTATGATGAATATAATGCATATAATCACCTGTTGGAATTGATACACCATTTTTGAAGGTCATTTTTTCATATCCTGTATGTCCAGGTGTAGGTGCTAAACCAGCATGAAATACATGATACATCGCAACAAGAGGATGTGAAGGGATTATCCAATGAACTAAGATACCTGAAAAATAGAGTATATGCTCTATTGGATGCATAGACATACCTGACCAAGCACCTGTATTTGTATTACGGTGGTGCACTTTATGTGCAATTTTATAAAGAGGTGCCCAGTGCAATAGTCTATGAGTTAAGTAAAAATGTGCGTCTCTTATAAATGGAACAAGAAAGAACATAAAACAACAATATATTGGATACGCCTCCCAGCTTACATATGGGATTATTTGGTTTGCAAATGCCCAAAATGTAATTACTTCATAAGCTGTCCATAATGGAATAGCACTACAAAAAGTATAGAATAGGTTATCTTTAGTCTGATCATTAAATAAAAAAGTTGAGTTATTTTTTTCTAGAGGTCGTGGGTTATATTTAAATGAAGTTCCTTGTGTCTTCAGTCTTAAATGAAAGAAGCCTGTCCAAAGTAAAATAATAACTGCATTTCTGAAAAATATATAGGATATCCATCCTATTTCAAAAGTCTTCATTGTCTCTAAAGAAGGAGTCAAAAAAAGATATGTAGCAACTGTTATTGCAGCGAAAACAAAAGTCCATGGAAAAAAAATTCCAGGAAATTTAAAAAAATACTTTAAAAATTTTATCGGGTTAAAAAATATATCTTTAGGTGGGTTAATACTAATTGTGCCAAAAGGTTTCCAATGGCCTCTTTTATCTCTTGTACCAAAATCATTATCATTTAGTTTATTTCCCATGATTCGTTATAGTATATTTTGAGTAAAAAAAAAGAGACTAAATTGTCGTATCTGGAACCTTCACATCAATAAAATAATTTTTATCTTTAGATTGCTTAAATATTGCTGGGATTATTGATCTATAAGCAGAAATTATTCCATTATGAGGTTCTGGCATTTGATTTTTAACTATTTTGTGAAATTTTTTTAAATTATGGCATGGGATTTTTGGAAAAATGTGATGCTCAATATGATACTCCATGTTTGAATACAAAAAACTAAAAAAAGGATTCATAATAACGGTTCTTGTACTTTTTCTATGATCTTTAATATTATCAGCTAGTCCAGCATGTTGAGTCATGCCGCATATCATTAATATAGTATTACCATAAAATGGAGGTAAAATTATCATTATGATTGGTAGCCATGATTGTAACAAAACTGAACATAAAATTACGAGCAACCAAAAACTTAAATATAATCTTGAACTATTAATAATTTTTTTTATCTCCTTTTCAGGTACTGTAACTTTTACAACAGGAGTAATTATCCCAAATGAATGTTTAATAATTTCAAAATGTGTAAAATGTCTAATTTTTTGAATATTAATTATTGGACCAAGAGGTAAAAAATTTAAAAGAAATCTAATAGGCTCTGTTGGTTTCGGACTATTATTTTCGTAATCGTACACCTCTTCATGTGTAAATATAGTGTAAGTATGATGATGAAAATGACTCCACTTCCATCTTACTGCTTCAAAACCACCGAGTAAAGAAGTTATATGATAAAAAAGTTTATTTAACGCTCTTGTTTTAAAATATGTTTCGTGATTTGTTTCATGTTGAATGCTTATGATTTTACAATAGAAAATATTTCCATAAAGCAAAAGAGCAGGTATTGACCATAAAGTACCCCAACTTAGAATACACAGATATCCACTTAATATTAGAGCAACAATAAATATGGATATATCTAATAAACCTTTTGTATCAGATCTCTTAGAAAGTTCCTTTAAAGTTTTCTTATCAATTTTTGGTTTATACCAAGTTTTTAAATCAACTTCGCCCGCAAACATTAATCAAAATTTTTCTGAAAGCTTTAAAAATTTTTCAAATTCACTTTCATCAATGTTAACTGTGATTTTAGGATCATTAAATTTTTTGTTTACCGTATCATCGTGAAACTCTTTGAATGCACTTACTCTTTCAGCTTGTAATTTTGCAAATTCTTTTTTAAAATCTCTATAAATTCGCGCATGTCTTGGAATTTTTCCTTGGGTATATCCGAGTACATCATTAGCAAATAAATATTGCCCATCACATCCAGAACCACTTCCCATTGAGAGAGTCATGATATCAACTTTTTTTGTAATAACTTCTGCAACTTTTGGAGGAACTACTTCGAGTTCAACTCCGACAGCCCCCGCTTCTTGTAACTCAAGAGTATGTTCTAAAATTCTAATGGCTTTATCAGCAGTTTTACCTTGTGCAACAAATCCTCCAATCCAAGTAGCATTTCCTGGAACTAATCCAACATGACTATTAATTGGAACATACTCATCTCTTAATGCTCTAATCCATTTGTAACTCCAATTACCACCATAGATAACATCTGCGCCAATGTCTAAATACTTGTGTGATAGTTTCATTGCTTCGTATTCAGAAGCTACTCTTACTGCCCCTCCAGATTGCATAAAGCAAGTTGGTGCAGCCTCGCGAATTCGCTTAAGCTCATCAAAAGAATTGTAAATACCAAATTGTGGTGCATCATGAGAAGTACAAATCATGTCAATGCCAGCCTCTTCAGCTGCTGCAGCTTCGTCAGCATTATGTACAAACATAACACTTAGTTGTCTTTTACCTTTGCATTGCAAATAATCGTAAACTGTAAGTTTTTTTCTACTCATAAAACCTCCAAAAAAATAGTTAATCTATCTTAATGAAAATTTTGTTATTATCAACTTTAACTGGGTATGTTTTTAAATCCTCACACGCTGGGGGACTTAAGGCTTCACCAGATTTAATATTAAAAATTCCTTGGTGCATTGGACATTCAATTTCATCATCCATAACCAAACCATCTTCAAGGTGTACCGCCTCGTGTGTACAAATTCCATCAGTAGCATAAAAACCATCTGTTAGCTTATACACACAAAAAGTTTTATCTTGATGGTCAAATCTTATGAGATCCTCTTCTTCAATACTATCTGTAGACCCTACTTCAATCCAATTTTCCTCAGACATAAATTGTATATAATATCTATTTTATGAAAATAAATATAAAATAATCAAAATATTATTTTTGTATGAGTTTATTTAATTTTTGATTTTGGTCTGAGAGAATTTGTTTATCTACAATGGTATTTTTTTCACTTAATTTAGAAGTAATTCTAATGTCGCGACCAATTTTTCCTGCAATTCCTAGACCACATGCACCTCTTATTATTTTATTTTTTAGAAAAAAATAAATTACACCATTATTAATATCATTACCTCTTTCAATGATTTCATCATAATCATTACAAATACCAGTCAATTGAAGATTCAAATTAAATTGATCAGACCACATCCAAGGAATTGAAATATATTCTGTTTTTACTCCGGCAATATTTTTACCAGCACATATTCCATGATTTTGTGCATGTTGATAAGACTCAAGTCGCATATTTCTTTCATATAATGGATGATAAAAATTAGATACGTCACCTGCTGCATAAACATCTTTAATAGAAGTTTCACAAAATTGATTAGTAACTATACCATTATCAAGCTTTAAATTTGTATTTTCAAATAACTTTACAGTCGGTGTTGAGCCTATACCTGCAATTATAAAATCTGTTTCTATTAAAGAATTATCATTTAATAAAATTTCATAATCGCCATTTTTTTTAGTTATTTTTTCTATCTGTTTAGTTAATATTATTTCATTTCCATGTTCTATATGAGTGTTTTGAACTAAATCAGCAATTTGCTTAGGTATAATTCTTCCCATAAGTTGATTACCTATTTCAATAACAATTACTTTCTTTTGAAGCTGAGATAAAGATGAGGCAATTTCTAAGCCAATGAAACCACCGCCAATAATTGTTATTTTATTTTTATTTGAAACTAATTCTTTAATTTTTTTGGCTTCTTCTAAATTTCTTAGATAATAAATATCATTCTTTAAATTATTATCTAAAGTAAGTTTTTTATTTTCAGAACCTGTTGAAATAAGCAGACTATCATAAATGTAAACATCATCATTTTTTGTAAAAAGTTTTTTATTTTCAAAATCAACTTTAGTAATTGATATATTTTCAAATTCTATATTTTCATTTTTTAATACGTCGCTAGAATGAAAACAAAGATCTTCTTCTTTTTTTTTATCTAGCAAAAAATCTTTAGATAAAGGAGGTCTTTCGTATGGTAATAAATTTTCTTCACCTAAAATTTTAATATTTGATTTTGAATCATTTTGTCTGATCTCTCTAGCAGCATAGACTCCGGCTTGACCACCACCTAAAATTATAATGTTATTTTTCACTCAGTCTAAGCGTTGCTTGGAACAGATAATGGAATTTGATAGTCAGGATTTTTTGCTTGTTTTATGAGTGCTGGAATAATTTCTTTATAAGCCCCAAGAAGACCTTTTCTGGCAGGTGGTAATTGATCTTTAATCATAGCATGCAGCTTAGGTAAGTTATGTGAGGGAACTTGAGGGAACATATGGTGCTCAACATGATATTCCATATGCCAATATAAAAAACTCAAAACTGGATTTAAATATACTGTTCTAGTTGTATACCTATGGTCTCTTATATCTTCTCTAAGTCCTGCGTGTTGAGTAAGACCCATAAGCATAACAAGGGTCTTTCCATAAAAATTAGGCAATAAAACATATAGAACTGGAAGCCAACTTTGAAAGTAAACTGAAGAAGCTATACTAATTATCCAAATAGAAAGATGACTCCACGCAGATAATCTACATTTCCATCTTTCATTTTCCGGAATACAAACTTTCATTATGTCAGTGGTTACACCAAATGCATGTTTTATAGTTTCCCATTGAAGAGAATTTTTAAAGAAAATAAAACCAGAGAATGGAATGTAATGTGAGAAAAAAACAATTAAATCAGTTGGTTTTTTTACGTGTATTTCAAAATCTACAGGATCATTAAATTGAGTGTAAGTATGATGATGATAGTGAGAATATCTCCATCTGATAGGTTCAAAATTATCCATGAAACTAGCAATATAATAAAAGAAATCATTCCAGAATTTAGATTTAAAAGCAGTTCTGTGACCAGTTTCATGCCATATAGCATCGCTGCATCCCCAAATATTTCCGTATATTATAAAAAATAATAATGACCACCAAGTGCCCCAAGTGACATACGCAAGATATCCAAAAAGAAACAGAGATGAAAAATAAATAATCATATGCTTGAAACCCTGCCAATCAGATTTCTTGCATAACTGCTTGAATTCTTTTTTATCTATATTTGCTCGATACCATTTACCTAAATCAACATCCATAATGAAAAAATAGCACTTTTTGATAATCATATAAATATAAAAATTGCTTTAAATTGGTAAATAAGTGCGACTATTTTATCTATCAAAAGAAAGAGGGATTTAATTTGTAATAAGATCTTTAATACTTTAATTTAATTGTATTATTGATTTATTTACTTATAAATTAATGCATAAATTATTTGGAGGAATTATGAAAAAAATCTTTGCTGTCATTGCTTTATTTTTTGCTTTTGCATCTACTTCAGCAGTAGCAAAAAATGATTACAGCTGTGATAAGAAATTTATATTTTTCCCAGGTGGTCCTGAAGGTGGACCATTTGGAACTATCGTTTATAATGGTGCAGTAGCTGCTGCTGAACACACTGGTTGTGAAGTAGATTACTACTGGTCACAGTGGAACTCAGAAATCATGATTAAACAATTTAAAGAAGCTGTTGCTTTACAGCCTGATGGAATTGCAATCTATGGTTTTCCAGGAGATGCTGCTATGAGACCTATCATTCAAGAAGCTAGAGAAATGGGTATAGTAATTACTACTATGAATACACCTCTTCCTGATCTTGAATCAGAATATAAAACTGAAGGATTTGGTTATGCAGGTGCAGATCTATTCGATGCTGGATTTAATCTAGGTAAAAAAGCTGTTGAAGTTTGTGGTCTACAAGCAGGAGATAAAGCTTTTATCTGGGGTCTTGCAAGTATGCCAAACAGAGGAGAAAGAACTAAAGGTGCAATAGCTGGTGTTGAAGCAGCAGGTGTTGAAGTAGTTTATCAAGAAATTCCTGATAATGTAAACTCAGATGCATCTCAAGGAACTCCTATGTACGTTGCTACTTATAGTGCAAATCCTGATATCAAAATGGCTATTACAGATCATGGTGGATTAACTGCGAGTTTACCAACATATATGAAGGCCGCAGGTCATGGTACTGAAGAAGTATGTGGTGCTGGATTTGATTTATCAGCTCCAATTGTTGACGGAATTAATTCTGGATACATTGACGTTGTAATTGATCAACAACCATTTATCCAAGGATATATGCCAATTGTTCAGTTATTCCTAAGTACAAAATATGGAATGGCTGGATTAGCAATGGATACTGGTGCTGCATTTGTTACAGCTGATAACGTTGATGCTGTTGCTCCATTAGCAGCAGTACAAATCAGATAAATTAAATATTATAGCCTGCCTTATTTTATAAGGCAGGTTTATTTTTATGGCTGAAGAACTCTTAAAATTACAAAATATTTACAAAAACTTTGGAAATGTAAAAGTTTTAAAAGATGTAAATATCAAAATAAACAAAGGTGAAGTAGTAGCTTTAATCGGTGATAATGGAGCTGGAAAATCTACACTTATTAAAGTTATAACTGGAGTTCATAGTCCAAACTCGGGAAAAGTTTTTTTTAAAGAAAAAGAAGTACAAATTAAATCAGTTGCTCAATCAAGAAAAATGGGGATTGAAGCAGTGTATCAAGAAAGAGCATTATGTGATCAGCAAGAATTATACAGAAATATCTTTGCAGGAAGAGAGATTACAAATTCATTTGGTTTTTTGGATATAAAAAAACAAAGAAAAGAAGCAGAAAAAATTTTACGCGACTATATAGGCTTTACTTCAAAAGCTATAACAGTTGACTCTCAAGTAATGGGACTTTCTGGTGGTGAAAAACAAGGTGTAGCTTTTGGTAGATCATTGTATTTTAATTCTGATTTAATCGTATTAGATGAACCAACAATGGGATTATCGATTCAAGAAACAGAAAAAGTTCTTAATTTTGTAAAAGGTTTAAAGAATGAAAACAAATCTGCAATATTTATCGATCATAATATTATACACGTATATGGAGCTGCAGATAGATTTATTATTTTAGATAGAGGTGAGGTTGTTGGGGAATTTAATAAAGAAGATATTTCAAGAGAAGAACTTGTTCAAAAAATGATTCAACTTCATGAATCAGGAAAAATAAAAGTGGAAGATTAAATGAATAATTTATTAAATAGTTATTTTGTAAAAACTCACAAACTTGAAATTAGTATTACTATAATTGCTGTAGTACTATTCCTAATTTATTTTCTTGGTGCTCCACATGTATTTACAAGATTTCCTATTTATAGAGCTTTTATGCAATCAATGCCTTTTTTTGGAATTATTGCTATATCAGCAACATTTGTTGTTACACTTGGTGAAATTGATTTATCATTTCCATCTATAGTTGGAATTACATCTCTCATATTTGGAATTATAATGACATCGACTGATGGTAACTTTTTTATAGCATTTATTTTGGCAACTTCACTTGGAATGTTTGCTGGATTAGTAAATGGATTACTTGTTACTAAAATTGGTATACCTTCAATAGTTGCCACTATAGGTACATTATTTTTTTGGCGTGGATTAGTTAATGTAATTTCTCAAGGTAGCGGTATTGCAATCGTCGATGTAGCAGATGGAACATGGCATCATATGATATTTGTTGAAAAATTATTTGGAAAAATTCCAATGCAATTTATTTGGTTCATTGTATTAACTGGATTGATGCAATGGGTTTATCGATACCATAAATTTGGAAATCATATCCACTTTGTAGGCGATAACAAAGCAAGCGCTCAAATGATGGGAATTAACGTTGATAATGTAAAAATTATTGCTTTTGTTCAACTAGGATTTTTCTCTGCATTAGCAGGAATTTTTACAATGTATGAAATGTTATATTTCTGGCCTACACAAGGTGAGGGTTTGATGTTAACAACACTAGCAGCCGTCTTTGTTGGTGGCACTTCAGTCTTTGGTGGTAAAGGTACTATTTTTGGAACTTTTATTGGAGTATTAATTATTGGATCATTAGAATCAGGAATAGTTGCTTTAGGCTTATCTGGTTTTTATGTAAAATTTATTAACGGACTTATGATTACAGTAGCCGTAACAGTCTACGCTCTAATACAAAGAAGAAAAAATTAATAAGTAGCTCTACCTCCACTCAAGTCAAAAGTTGATCCAGTGGTATAAGAATTTTCTTCAGAAGACATCCATGCAACTAAAGAAGCTAATTCTTCTACTAACACAAATCTATTTCTTGGAATTTTTGATAACATATAATCAATATGTTCTTGTGTAATTTGATCAAAAATACGCGTCTTAGCAGGTGCAGGGGTAACACAATTAACTGAAATGTTATTTTCAGCTAATTCTTTTCCTAAAGATTTAGTAAGTGCAATAACTCCGGCTTTTGCTGCACTATAAGGCATTGCATTAGGATTACCTTCCTTACCAGCTATCGAGGAAATATTAACGATACGTCCATAATTATTTTTGATAAAATGAGGAACTATAGTTTTACAGCAATAAAATACTCCGGTTAGATCTATGTCTATAACTTTTTGCCATTCCTCAAGTGGATAATCCCATGTCTTAAAATTTGGTCCAGCTATTCCTGCATTATTTATTAAAATATCAATTTTGTTTTCATGTGTAACACTTTCAGCAAATGCATTCTCTACACTTTTATAGTTTGAAACATCAACTTCAATTTTTTGAGTATTTTTTAGATCAACTTTATTTAAATATTCTGTATCTTTATCCCATATTAGAACTCTTGCACCTGATTCTATAAATCTTTTTGTAATTGCTAACCCAAAGCCTTGCGCTCCACCCGTTACAATTGCTACTCTATTTTCTAAATTAATTTTATTCATTGGATTTGTTCTAAAATATATTCAGCTGAACTAACACGGTATTCACCATCATTTTCAATAAACTTGTTTATAATCATATTATTCTCAATGATCATGGCAAACCTTCGACACCTAAAACCCATATAATTTTTTGTCTTGTCAGATATCAAGTCAAAATATTTTGTAATCTCAGCATTTCCATCCGCAATTCCATTGATTATTTCTCCGTTTGTATAACTCAATAACCAAGATTTCATCACATGCTCATCATTTACAGATAGACAGTAAATGCCATCAATTTTTTTATTTATAAATGAATTATATAATTTTATATAACCTGGAAGATGTTTCTCTGAACAAGTTGGTGTAAATGCTCCTGGCACACCAAATAAGATAATTTTTTTATTTATAAATTCTTTTTTTAATGAAGATACTGATGAAACACCTTTTGTAATAATAGGCACTTTAAAATCATCAATATTCATGTTTATCATTTAACTTTATTATATGTTTCAAATATTTGTTTCTCAGTTAATATTTCATTCATTACTATGCCTTCAGGAAACTTTGAAGAATAAAATGCATTAAAAGGTATACCAAATTTATTGTATTTTTTTAAAAATTTATTTATTTTTTCATTTGGTTGTGTCCAATCAGCTTTTATCAATATCACCTCTTGTGAAACAAAAAAATCTGAAACTGTTTTTGAATTTAAAACATTAATTTTATTAAACTTACAGGTAATGCACCAATCTGCAGTTATATCTAAAAAAACAATTTCATTATTAGCTATTATTTCAGGAATACTTTTGGAATTAAAATCTAACCAATTATTACTTTTATAATTTTCTTCATTAATTTTTTGAAAAGAATTTAAATACGGAGTTAAAAAGAAAATAATTATTAAAGAAATAATTAAGGGAGTTTGATAGATTCTAAATTTTAAAATTGCTGATATTAAGATCAATAAAACAGTAAATGTAACTATAAAAAAATAATTGAAATAATTATTTAATATACTTAAAAGCCAAACAATTGTTATGAATAATAAAATAGATAAAAAATATTTAAAATAAATCATCCATTTTCCAGATCGAGGTAAGAAGGAAATCAGACCTGGAAAAAAAGCTATAATCAAATAAGGTAAGCTCATTCCTATACCCATAAAAAAGAATATTAAAAATAGATAGGTTGTTGATTGAGTAAAAGCAGCAGTTACAGCTGTTCCTAAATAAGGTGCAGAACATGGTGTAGCAAGTAGTGTAGCAAAAAAACCATTAAAAAAATTCTTTGT
Organism: uncultured Alphaproteobacteria bacterium; assembly: GCA_902537325.1. Classification (GTDB taxonomy): domain Bacteria; phylum Pseudomonadota; class Alphaproteobacteria; order HIMB59; genus CACPNW01. The sequence continues at coordinate 64,628 of CACBAT010000003.1, forward strand.
ATAAAAATTTTTTCCTGAATTTAAAATTTTTGATGAAAATAAATAACTTGGTAAATTTATTTGGAAAAGACCAAGAGTGTTCAAGAAGAACATTGATATAATAATTAAAATAAACATTAAAAAATAAGGTTCTTGAAATTGCATACCCCAAGATATTGAAATATTGATTTGTTTAAGAATAGCAAAAAATGAACCAAGTATTAGAAAAGAAGTAATAATACCTAATACAGTTATAAAAAAACTACTTTTTATCTTTTTATCTTCAGTATTAATTACTGATAATAATTTTAAAGATAACACTGGAAATACACATGGCATAAGATTTAAAATAAACCCACCTAATAGTGAAATTAGGAGTAAGTATAAAAGACTATTGTTTGTAGAAATATTTTTATCTACATTTTCAATTTCTACATTTTTTTCAACTTTAAAACTGTGATTATTATCGTAAAAAAATATTTCAATTGGAAACTTTTTTTCATAAAATTGATCTAATCTATAATTAAAAGAGGTTTTTAATTTTTGAAAATCAAGGGAATAATTATTTATTGATTCTACAACTGGCAATCCAAATGGTGTGTGGATAAAAATTTTTGGATCATCAAAAAAAGAACTAGTTGATATTTCTATATCAAAAATAACGTCATTATTATTTTGAATAGCATTAAATGAGAAATTAGAAATAGGTGTAAAATCTATATTATTATTTAATGTAGTAGATAAAACTTTTTCAATTTCAAAAAAATAATCTGTGTATTCACCATCTCCAGATGGTAAGTCTAAAAATATATCCACATTACCTGGAATGCAAATATCTCTACAAACTAAATAATTAATATTTAAATTTAAATTTGTTTGTTTTTGATTATCTTTAATATCTACAATCAAAGGGAATACAACTTTATCTTTATATCCAATTGATTTTAAACCTAGTATTTCAAATTCTATTGGTTCTGGCCATAATATTTTAATATCTTTCACATTTGATGAATTGTTCCATATAATTTTTTGAGGAAAACCTCCTCCTCCAGGAGATTTCCAATATGTTTTCCATTCTTCTTCTAGTTCATATTCTAATGCTAAAATTAATTGATTATTATTATTTGAAGCAGTCATTGGTGAAATTAATCTAACTTTTGATTTTTCACTAATTGCCCAATCTGAAGATAAAGAGTATCCAGCTGTGCTAAATAGTCCAAGAGTAAAAATTATTACAATTTTTAACAGATTTATAACTTTAATTACCTTGTCCATATAAAATAAATCAATACAATATTGAAAAATATAAATTAACTCGAATATATATACTATATGAATTTAACTGGTCAGTTCTTAATTTCAATGCCTTCTTTAGAAGATGATAGATTTGAAAAAACGGTTATTTATATGTGTGCTCACTCAAAAGATGGGGCTATGGGTATAATAATCAACAAAAAAATTGATTATGATCTTTACCCTGATTTACTTGAACAACTAGGTATAGACAAACCTCTAGAAGATAAGAAACTATACATTCGCTATGGTGGTCCTGTTGAAAGTGGCAGGGGGTTTGTTTTACATTCTGACGAAGTTATTCAAAAAGAAACCCTAACAATAGATAAAGGGGTGGCATTAACTAGTACTTCAGAATTTTTTGAAGACCTTTCTAAAGGTAATGGCCCAAAGAATAGTATTCTAGCTCTTGGATATGCGGGATGGGGTCCAGGACAAATTGAAAAGGAATTAGCGTCAAATAGTTGGATGACGCTAAAAACAAATAGTGATTTTATTTTTGATGAAAAAGTTAACAATAAATGGAATGATGCATTTAATTTGTTAGGAATAGATGCAAGTAAACTTTCAATATTTTCAGGTAGTTGTTAATTATAGAATAATATCAAAAATCCTTTCCTTATCTTTTTCTAAAACTTTTTTTATTTTAAACTTTGTAGTTTTTGCAAGTTTAACACCTTTATTGGTAACAAATGATTTCATTTTTATTACCTCTTTTTCAGGCATTTTTCTTTCATATTTTAAAATATGCTTCTTTCCATTAATCATAAAAGCTGTCTTCATATTTTATCTCCTTTATTTCTAAGAGAGGTAAGATTACCTCTCTTAATTTTTTTTTAAGTATTAGTCTCTAATTGAATAAGCTACTACTCCAACCTCGGCTTTATCAGTACCAAGTTTTTCGGCTTCTTCACTAATTCTTAATCCCATAATATTTTTAATTAGATATATTACAATATATGAGAAAACAAAAACAAAGATACACACTGAAGCAACGCCCAGTAATTGAATTGAGTATGATGCATCAGGATTAGTTAGAGGAACAACTAATGTTCCCCAAATACCTGCAAACATATGTACGGGTATTGCACCAACAACATCATCTAGTTTTAATGAGTTTAAGAAGTTAGTTCCATAATACATTATTACTCCACCAACTGCTCCAATTCCAATTGCAAGCAATGGACTAGGCATCAATGGTTCAGCTGTTATTGAAACTAAACCTGCAAGAGCTCCATTTAGCATCATAACAATATCAGTTTTGCCACCAATCAATCTTGTTATTGCGGCACCAGCCATACATCCACCACAAGCTGCAAGTTGAGTATTCATGAAAATTTTTGACATTGCAGTTGCATCTTCATAAGAACCTAATGCAAGTTGGGATCCACCATTAAAGCCATACCACCCCATCCATAAAATAAATGTTCCTAATGTAACTAAGGGAATGGATGATGGAGCAAATGGAGCCATATTAGCTGGTTCTCCACTTGCACTAAATCTTCCAAGTCTTGGACCTAAAAGAATTACTCCTGCTAAAGCTGCAGAACCACCACAAGCGTGAACTAATGTCGAGCCAGCAAAATCTGCAAATCCTAGGGCGTCTAGCCATCCTCCACCCCATTCCCAACCCATTTGAATTGGATAAATTACTCCTCCAAGTACTGCTGCAAATGTAAAGAAGGGCCAAATTTTTATTCGCTCTGCTACAGCACCTGATACAATAGACACAGTAGCACAAACAAATAAAGCTTGAAAAAACCAATCCGAAGCATCTGAGTAACCTGTTTCCATAGAAGTATTATCAGTCCATATGGATGGTGTACCAATATAGCCTCCTTCAGGGACAGAGTATCCGAGATTGTATCCAATTAAATAGAAAACAATTGAAACTATTGCGAATTTTCCAATATTTTTAGCAGCAATAGTTGATACACTTCTAGTGGTAACAAGGCCTGATTCTAAAAATAGAAATCCTGCAGCCATCCACATGACTAAGAAACCACAAACTAAAAAAGAAAATGTGTTAAATATATATGCTACTTCTGCATCAACCTCTGCTCTCACAGAAGAACTTAGCAACAAAATAAAAGAGAGAATTGTAAAAAGACTAAAAAATTTTTTATACATTATTAACTCCATATAAAATTATAGACATAACTAACCTTAAGTTATGCATTGCATCATGCTTAGCTATGGAAATTAATTACTAAGATCCGCGTTCCTTCGGGTATACCTACTTCCGATTTGCAAGCTGCAAATTGAACGATTTTATAACTTTGCATGCGTTCCTTCGACTTTCGTCTACTTCCGTCACTCTAAAAGAGTGATGAACGTGATTTGACTTATAACTATAATTCAGAAAGTATCAATAAATAGTATTAAAATTAATTATTAAATAAAATTAATTTTCTAAGCTAATTTTATTAAAAAATGTGCCTTCTTTTTTTAACCAACCATTAATCATATCAAGAAAATTATTACTTAAGTAGTAATTCTTAATTCGTTTGTCAGATTTACTTTGTTCTTTTACAAATATATTTTTTTCCAAGGCTTCGTTTAAAATTGATTGAATAGAAGATCTAGAACCAATTGACTTAGGTATATTTGCGCAAATTGTTTCAAATGAAATTCCATTTAATCTATTGTTTTCATAGATCTCTAGACAAATAACGTGATGCAAAATTGATTTAAATAAAAATTTTGAAACGTAATCTTCTGAATAAAAGCTTGAATATATGTTTCTTTTTTTTTCTTTAATAATTTCTGTTTCAGTCATTTGACCCCCTCACTAATGTTTAAGAGTTTGGGAGAGCAAATGCTCTCCCATTTTTTAGTGACCAACTATAAGGAGTTGATGTGCTAATCACTAAATTCATTAGTCTCTGATGCTGTAAGCCATAACACCTACTTCAGATTTATCAGTACCAAGTTTTTCAGCTTCTTCACTGATTCTAATACCAAATAACATTTTCATAATGTACCAAATGATAAATGATACAACAAAAACGAAGACGTTAATTGCCACTATTCCGTAAAGTTGAGCTCCAAAACTTGCTGCGCTGTTTGAAATTGGAACTACTAATGTTCCGAAAATTCCGGCAAAACCGTGTACAGGAATTGCTCCAACAACATCATCAATTTTAAAGGAAATTAAAAGTCTTGTTCCATAGAAGACAATTAATCCACCAATAGCACCAATGATCACTGCTAAGAATGGAGAAGGAGCTAAAGGTTCTGCAGTAATTGCTACTAAACCACCTAATGCTCCGTTAAGCATCATAACAACATCTGTTTTACCAGTTACTAGTCTTGAAATTACTGCACAAGCCATTACACCTGCACCAGCTGCTAAGTTAGTATTAATATATATTGTTGCTACTGCTGTAACATCATCAAATGTACCCATTGCAAGTTGTGATCCACCATTAAATCCGAACCATCCAAGCCACAGGATAAATACACCAAGAGTGGCAAGAGGTATTGAAGAATTTGCAAAAGGTTCCATTGGAGCTGCTTCACCACTATCAGTAAATCTTCCTAATCTTGGACCTAATAAAATTGCACCAGCGAGTGCTGCTGCTGCTCCTGCACTATGTACTAGAGTTGAACCAGCAAAATCTGAGAAACCAGCTTCCGCTAAGTATCCTCCACCCCACTGCCAACCCATTTCGATTGGATAAATGAAACCAGTTAATAAAGCACAAAAAATAAAGAATGGCCAAATTTTAATTCTTTCAGCTAGTGTTCCAGATACAATTGAGCATGTTGTTGCACAAAATACCATCTGAAAGAACCAGTCAGAACCATCTGAATAACCTGTATCAAGAGCGCTACCATCACTCCAAGGAAGTGGAGATCCGATAAAACCACCTGCCGGGATGCCATATGCCATATTGTATCCAACTAACCAGAACATTAAGCCAGCTATTGAATATAAGCCTATATTTTTTGCAGCAATTGTTGCTACACTTTTAGACGTAACAAGTCCTGATTCAAGCATTGCAAATCCTGCTGCCATCCACATGACTAAGAACCCAGATACAAGAAATAGGAATGTATTTAAAATGTATTGCACTTCACCATCAACTTCGGCTCTTGCATATGAACTAAAGAGCATAAAGACGGCAAGAATGCTAATGAAATATATAGATTTTTTTAACATTAATCCTCCATTATAAATTTCACAGTACATGGCTCACATTGAGTCATGCGTTACTTTTCATGCTTAGCTATGGAAATTAAATAATAAGATCCGCGTTCCTTCGGTTTTAACCTACTTCCGATTTACCTTAGGCAAATTGAACGATTTAATAACTTTGCATGCGTTCCTTCGACTTTCGTCTACTTCCGTCACCCAAAAGGGTAATGAACGTGAATATTGATTTAGTTTAATATTAATTTTTAGTAAGATTATAATCGTTAATATTAATATGCAAAAAACGCATATAGTAATATTTCCATGTTTTGCAGGGAATATTAGCTATTTTATTGTTGATAAATCAGTCCAAGCAGAATCATTATTACTAGACTCTACACTTGCATTGATAAATTTCATAATGTGTAAACCATCATCAATATTTGGAAGTATCTTTAATAGTTCTTCCTTATTTTCCTTATTTTGTATGACATCGGCAGCATCTGAATAAATTTGTGCAAATGCTTCAAGATAACCTTCTGGGTGACCAGCAGGGATTCGCACGTTAGCTTCAGTTCCCTCAACTTTGATAGAACCACCTCTCGTTATTATCTGGCTTGCCTCTCCTACTTGACTAAAGGTTGCATAATTTGGATTTTCTTGACTCCATTTTAATGCTCCCTTGTCTCCATAAATAGCTACAGTAAAATTATTTTCTTCTCCTGTCGCAACTTGAGAAATAGATAATGAACCCTTAGCTCCATTATTTAATCTTATCATTATCGAAGCATCATCATCTAATTTTCTTCCCTCAACAAAAGTTGTAAGATCTGCACTAACTGATTGTAATTTTAATTGAGTAATAAATTCTAATAAATGCATAGTGTGACTCCCAATATCACCCACACCTCCTGCAGCTCCACTTCTTGAGGGATCTGTTCTCCATTCTGCTTGTTTATTTGAACCGGAATCTTCCTCTTTTGATCCGAGCCATCCTTGCAAATAAGATCCTTTAACAATTCTTATTTTTCCAAGTGCTCCATTTTCAATAAGTGATCTCATACCTCTTACGACTGGATAGCCAGAATAATTATGAGTTAAGAAAAAATGAGCATCAGATTTAGAAACTGCATCAACTAATTTATGTGCGTCTTCCATTGTAGAGGTCATTGGTTTATCACAAATGACATGAATATTTTTATTTAGAAATTCTATTGCTGGTGCAGCATGCATGTGATTTGGCGTTACAATAGAGACTACATCAATTCCATCATCTCTTTTAGATTCTTCCTCAGCCATAGTTTTAAAATCAGGATAACTTCTTGAGGGATCAAGGCCAATTTCTTTAGCAGATTTAGCTGCTTTTTCTGGAGTTGAAGATAAGCAACCAGCAACAAATTCATACTTATCGTCCATTCTTGCACATAAACGATGTACAGCTCCTATAAATGCTCCTTGGCCGCCACCTATCATTCCTAGTTTTAATCTTTTTGTCATTTAAATTTTCTCCTAAATACCTAAAAGTTTTTTATTAGTTTCTTCATCCATTCCTGAATCAGCAAAATCATCAAAAGCTTTTTCAGTTACATCGATGATATGCTCTTTTATAAATTTAGCACCCTCTTCTGCTCCTTGTTGAGGGCTTTTTATACAACATTCCCATTCTAAAACTGCCCAGCCATCAAAATTATAACCAGATAATTTTGAAAAAATAGATTTAAAGTCAACCTGACCATCTCCTAATGATCTGAATCTGCCGGCTCTATTAATCCATGATTGAAAACCTCCGTATACACCTTGCTTCCCACTTGGATTTAATTCAGCATCTTTTACATGAAACATTTTTAATTTGTTATGATAGATATCAATATGATCCAAATAATTTAAATGCTGAAGAATAAAATGACTTGGATCATAAAGCATATTACATCTTGGATGATTACCAACCTTTTCTAAAAACATTTCAAATGTAATTCCATCATGGAGATCTTCACCAGGATGGATTTCATAACATAGATCTACCCCAGCTTCGTCGAATTTATTTAAAATTGGTTTCCATCTTTTTGCAAGTTCATTAAAAGCTTCATCTACTAAACCTTCTGGTCTTTGAGGCCATGGATATAAATATGGCCATGCTAGTGCACCAGAAAAAGTTGCATGTGCATTTAGTCCAAAGTTCTTTGAAGCAACTGCTGCTTGCATTAATTGATCAATGGCCCATTCTTTTCTTTTACTTGGATTACCTCTTACTTTTTCATCTGCAAATCCATCAAAAGGAATATTATACGCAGGATGAACAGCAACAAGCTGACCTTGAAGATGAGTAGATAACTCTGTCAGTTGTAAATTATTATTTTCAAGAATTCCTTTTATATCATCACAATAATCTTTACTTTCAGAAGCTTTTTTTAAATCAATTAATCTTGAATCCCATGACGGTATCTGTACGCCTTTATATCCTAAATTAGAAGCCCATTTTGATATTGACTCTAATGAGTTGAAAGGTTCATCATCACTTACAAACTGGGCAAGAAATATTGCTGGGCCTTTTATTTTTTTCATATTAAATCTCCATAATTATTTAAACACGAAACAGTTAGGTAGTCATTAAATTTTTAAAATTTTCGTATAATTTTTTAGTATTATAGTTCATTTCTTGAATATTATTTCTAAGCAATTTATCCAGTTCATCAATCGAGTTTTTGCCTAAATATTTTTCTAAAGCATTTTTTAATTCAGGAACTTTGGACCATTTAATTATTGTGTTTTCATCTACTTCCATGTGAAATTGAATGCCATAAGCATGGTTTTTATACTTAAAAATTTGAAATTTTGTAATATCTGATGAACCTAAAATTGTAACATCAGAACTATTTAGTTCACTTACCTCGTAACTATGCCATTGTAATGCTTTAATCTGATTATCAAAATTTTTAAAAAGTTGATCCTTTTTTTTATTATCTAAAATATTAATATTTAGAACCCCGATTTCTGGAGGATTAGATTTAATTACTTTACCGCCAAGAATTTCTCCTAAAAATTGACAACCTAAACAGATTCCGAGATATGGTTTTTGATTATTTAGAACAAATTCTTTTATCTTATTTTTTTCATCAATCATCCACGGATATTGTTCTTCCATCCAAGTATCCATTGGTCCACCTAAACATATCATTCCATCATATATATCAAGATTAACAGGAATCTTTTCTCCTTTATCCAATCGAATAATAGTTGTTTCAACTAAGTCTTCATTCATTAACTCTGTAAAGTACCCAGGTGTTACTAAGGGCGTATGTTGAAGAATAATTATTTTATGAGACACTTTTTTCTAAGTTGAGTAATCTTTTTTTTAACTTGATCCCCCCTCTTCCAGAAAATCCTCCAAGTTTACCATCACTACGAATTATGCGGTGACAGGGAATAATAAGCAAAAGTTTATTTTGTCCACAAACATTACCTACATATCTTGGAGACGTACCAACTTTTTTTGCTATTTCTCCATATGTTGAAACTTTACCATATTTAATTTTAGATAATTCTTTCCAAATTTTTTTTTGCAAAGGGGACCCTTCAAAAGAATAGTTAATCTTAAAATTTTTAAGTTTTCCAGAGGCATATAAATTAATCTGATTCTTAATATTAATTACATCATTCGTTTCATTTGTTTTTCCAAAACTCAGTGATAAGATGTTGCCACCCTTTTTTTTTATCGTAATCCAACCGAGTTTAGTTTTAAAAGAAGCAATTTCCATATAAAATTAATAACATTATTGAATGAATCTATCAAAATAATTTATAGTAAATCATGGATGAAGATAATTTAAATCTAGAGATTAGAAAATTTCTTAAACAAGTTGGTATTAGCTCGCAACGTGAAATAGAAAATTACATACGAAAAAAATTTTCCGAAGGAAGTATCAAAACAGGTGAATCCATAAAAGTGTCTATGAATTTATCATCTGAAGATGGAGAGCTTAATCATTCAATTAAAGAGGATATAAAAATAAAATAATGTTTTAAAATTTTTGAAGAGTTTAATTAATACGATTTTGTATTTTATCAATATTTTCAAGTTTAGATAACGGTCCGATACTTGATATAGTTATTGGCCCTTTTACAATTTCATTAGCAATCTTTTGAACTGTCTCTTTAGAAACCTTATCTATATTTTTAATAGTTTCAGTGGGTTCAATTATTCTATTAAAGACCAGAAGTTGTCTAGCAGCACTCTCACATCTTCTAAATGCACTTTCTCTCCCCATCATTAAGCTTGCTTTCAATTGAGCTTTACCTCTATTTATTTCTTTTTCTGTAATTGAATTGGGACTTTCATTTAATTGATCACATAAAACAGGTATGAGCTCTTGGATTTGATTTTCACCTGTTCCACAATAAATACCAAAAACACCCGTGTCAGTATAAGATGAACTAAAAGAGGAAATTCCATATACAAGACCACGTTTCTCTCTTATCTCTTGAAACAATCTTGATGACATACCTCCACCTAATAAAGAAGAATAAACCAATAAAGAATAGTAATCATCATGGTGATAATCTATACCTTCAAAACCAAGTAGTAAGTGAATCTGTTCTAATTTTTTATCTTCTCTGTATTCTCCAGATTTGTAATCAGCTTTTTGTCTTTCAGTAGATAATCCAGTTGGTAAGTTAGTGCATGATTTTTTAATTGATTCTACAAATTGATCATGGTCAATTTTTCCAGCTGCACTTATAATCATTTTTTTTGGATTATAATGATTCATCATGAAGTCTTTAACTTCGTCTCTTGAAATATTTTTAATAATATCAGTTTTACCCAATATGGAACGTCCCATTGGCTGGTCCGGGTATGCTTTTTCTTGCCAATAATCAAAAATCATATCATCAGGTGTATCAAGGTACATGCCAATTTCTTGAATTATGACTCCTCTTTCTCGATTAAGTTCATCTTCAGCAAATGTAGAATTTTGCAAAATATCTGTCAAAATATCTATTCCATAATGTAGATCATCAGCTAAGAGTTTTACATAATAAGCTGTTATTTCCTTTGAAGTATAGGCATTTATATCTCCACCAACATTTTCAATTGTTTCGGCAATTTGAAGAGCATTTTTAGTTGATGTGCCCTTAAAAGCCATATGCTCTAAGAGGTGCGCAACACCATTTATATCTTTTGTTTCATCTCTTCCACCAACAAAATTCCATATACCCATTGATACTGTTTCCAACCCTGGCATATTTTGAGTTACTATTCTTAATCCGTTTTCTAGTGTTGTAATTTTATGCATTGCTTATTTTTTCCAAGATGAAGTTTTTTACATCCATAGTACTATTGGGTAATATAGTCATCTTTTCTTCTTTATCAAAGAGATTGCTCAATTCTTTTGGTATATCAATTTCTTTATTGATTGCTTTATTCACAGCTTTGCCAAATTTTGCAGGATGTGCACAAACCAAAGATACCCATGCTTCATTATCTTTTTTATCTAATAATACTTTTAGTCCTGTTGCAGTATGTGGATCAGCAATATAATTATATTTTTCATATACAAATTTAATTGTTTCCAGAGTCTGTCTATCATCAATTGAGGAAGCCTTATATATTTGCTGAAACTTAGCTAAAACAGAGTCATCAAATTGATAAAAACCTTTTAATGAAAAGCTTTCAAATACTTCATTTACTTTTTTGCTATCTCTATTTAGGCTTTCAAAAATTTGTCTCTCAAAATTACTTGAAACTTGTATATCCATACTAGGGCTATATGTTTGAGAAACTGATTTTTTTTTCATTTCTCCAGTGTCTACTATGGACTTCAAGATATCATTAGAATTAGTTGCAATATGTAAATGACCAATAGGTAATCCCATTTGTTTAGCAACAAAGGCAGAAAAGATATTACCAAAATTTCCCGAAGGAACAATAAAATTTATTTGATACTTATCAGTTTGTAAATAAGACCAAAAATAATAAACTACTTGGGCAATTAATCGTGCCCAGTTTATAGAGTTTACTGCAGTTAAAGAAGTAGACTCTTGTATTTCATCATCTACAAATAGTTCTTTGACAATTTTTTGACAATCATCAAAATTACCATCTACAGCAATATTAAAAATATTGTTATCAATTACTGTAGTCATTTGTTTTTGTTGAATAGGTGATACTTTTTTATGAGGATGTAGAATAAATACATTTATATCTTTTTTTGATTTGAAAGAATGAATGGCAGCTGACCCAGTATCACCAGAAGTTGCCCCTAAAACAGTAATTTTTTTTGGAGAAATCTCTAAACTTGTAGAAAATAGGTTACCAAGAAATTGTAAGGCGTAATCTTTAAAAGCATAAGTAGGCCCATAAATTAATTCTAATAAAAATTTATTATTTTCTAATTCTACTAATGGAGCTATTTTTTCATGATTAAAATTTGAATAGGTTTCATTTAAAATTTTTTGTAAATCTAATTTTTCTATATTTTCATTTACATAAGGAAAAATAATTTCACATGCCACTTCTTCGTATGATTTATTTTTTAAACTTAGTAAGTCTATTTTGGGCCAGCTTTGGGGTAAATAGAGACCTCCATCTCTCGATAATCCTTGATAAAGAATATCGTTAAATGATCTGCTTAGAGAATCATCTCTTGTACTTAAATATTTCATTAAAGATAGCGATTAGTAATATATTCTTTGAAATATTTAGCATTTAAAGTCGACTTTGTAACCTGTTCTAAAACCTCATTAGTTGAAAAAAAACTAGCTTTTTCATGGATATTTTTTTTAAGCCAATTTACTAAATTTGAAAATTCACCATTTTCTATTTCATTATCTAATTGCTTTTGATCAGTTCTCAATTGAGACGCAAATTGAGCAGCAGTGAGTGCTCCTAATGAATATGTTGGAAAGTATCCAAATAATCCAGCAAACCAATGAATATCTTGTAAACAACCATCAGTGTCTTTACTTATCGATAAATTAAATAATCTATTAAATTCATCATTCCAAGCATCTGGGATGTCTGCAATATTTATTTCATTGTTAAAAATTTTTCTTTCTAAATTAAATCTTAAAATAATATGCAAGGGATAGGTTACTTCATCCGACTCAACTCTTATAAAAGATTTATTTACTCGAGTACCTAATTTGTAAAGATTATCTGGGTTTGTAGCTTTATCTTTAATATTAAATTTTTTATTTAAAGTATTAGATAAAAATTTTTTAAAAGCTAAAGATCTAGTGATTTGCATTTCAATTAATAGTGATTGACTTTCATGCATGGCCATCCCTCTAGATTTGCCTGCTGGCTGATGTATCCAATCTTTTGGTAGGTTTAGCTCATATAATGCATGTCCAGTTTCATGCATAACACCATCTAAAGATGAAAATGGATTTTCATTATTATATCTTGTTGTAATTCTAACATCATTTGTAGATCCTCCACAAAAAGGGTGAACGCTTTTATCAAGTCTTCCTCTTGTAAAATCAAAACCTATTTGTTTCATTATATATTCAGAAATATTTTTCTGCATTTCTTCATCAATACTTGTTTCAAATTGAAATGTTTCTTCTTTTTTTTGCTTATCAATTATTTTATCAATAAGTGGTGTGAGAAATTTTTGTAAATCATCAAATACTTCAGATATTTTATTTTCTTCTAAAGAAGGTTCAAATTTATTTATTAGTGCTTCATAAGGAGAAACTTGAAAAGTTTCCCCTAAAATATTTGCTTCTTCTTTTGTTAAATTTATAAGTTCTTCTAAATCTTTTTTTACTAAATTAAAATCTGACTTTTCCCTTGCTTCTTGCCAAACACCTTCACATTTAGCTGAAGATTTTGAAATTTTTTCTACAAGTTCCGTTGGAATAGCAGAAGCTAATTTATATTCTCTATCCATTTCATTTAAGTTTTTCTGATCGCTGTTACTTAGATTAAGATTCTTAGAATCTTCAATTAAATCACCGACTTCAGAAGATGAAATTTTACTATGACTAAGTTTTGATAAATAGGCTAATTGATCTGATCTTTGATCTCTTGAACTGCTAGGCATCATTGTTGCCATATCCCAGTGTAAAATACCTGCAATATCTGATGTCAGTGAAGCTTCATTAAAGATCTCTTTAAGTTTTAAATATGTTTTCATTTTTTCTTCCTAAATAAATAAATTATAAAAATAATCAAAAAAGAAAAACTCATCAAAAACCATGTAATTGCATACTGCAAATGATTATTTGAAAAATTATGATTTTGAGATGATGGTATTAAGAAATTCTCTGCGTAATTACTCATATTTTTAATGAAAAACTTCTGATTTATCTTAACATTTAAGAAAGTTTGAATTTGCTCCAAATCATAATAATACCATTCATTTGAAGAGATAGAATTCTCGGGAGTAAACATCCTTTTTTGAGTTGGGTATCGGATGTATCCTAGAATTTCAGCATTTATTATTTCATTATTGTCTTTAAAATAATCATATCTGCTTTGCTCAAACCAACCTTCATCAATTAAATAATTATTACCATGATTATCTGACAATAAACTAGCTATTCTAACACCAGAAATCCCATTCAATGTTTTAGCAGGAAAAAAAATTTTTTTACTTCTGTTAACAGTTCCCAAAGTGATAACTTTAGTAAACTCATCAATATTTGGATACTTCATTTTTCCCATTGAAAGTGAAAGTGGTTTTTGATCCTTTAGTTCATTAAATTCGGCAATAATTTTTTCTTTCCATTCCAGTCTTTGCAATTGCCAAATTCCTAAAAATATTGTCAGCGCAATACAAAATAAACTAAATAAAAAAAATTTTATGGGAAAGTTTTTAATTTATGCACCCCAAACATAAACGCAGACAAACAAGAACAGCCAAACAACATCAACAAAGTGCCAGTACCATGCTGCAGCCTCTAATCCAAAATGTCTATCTGGAGTAAAATGATTTTTATAAACACGATACAAACAAACAGCTAGAAATGCTGTTCCAACCATTACATGAAATCCATGAAAACCAGTAGCCATATAAAATACTGACGGATATATTCCATCAGTAAAACTAAAATAATGATGAGCTGCTTCGTAATATTCTACACCCTGCATAAATGAGAAGAAAATTCCGAGACCAACAGTACACCATAATGCCTGAATGGCTTGATCTCTATGACCTTCTCTAACAGCATGGTGAGCCCATGTACAAGTAGTACCTGACATTAATAATATTAATGTATTTAAAAAAGGAACATCAAGAGGATCAAATGTTTTGATGCCTTCTGGTGGCCAAATTCCAACAGCACCATTACTATCAAAAGTTTCAGAGAATTCTTCTATAGGTAATTTAGGTGTTAAACTTGCATCAAAGAAAGCCCAGAAAAAAGCAACAAAGAACATTACCTCTGATGCAATAAAAAGCGCCATTCCATATCTTAGTCCCAGTTCCACAACAGGTGTATGAACCTTTTGAAAAGTTGACTCTTTAATTACGTCTCTCCACCATAAAAACATAATAGTTAACAAACCAATTGTACCAAGGATAAGAAGCCAAGAAGTTCCATAATGCATATAAAATACAAGACCGGCAGCCATTGCTAGACCAGCTATTGATGATAAAAATGGAAGTGGGCTTGGGTCAACTAAGTGATATGGATGTTTCTGCCCTGTTGTTGATTTATTAGCCATTGGTTATTCTATATATTTAAAAAAGGTATATGACAATGTTATCTCTTCGACATCTTTCATTGTTGGATCTTGATTAATTGAAGGGTCTATATAAAACACAACTGGCATTTCAACTGTTTCACCAGGTTTTAAAGCCTGCTTTTCAAAACAAAAACACTGTGTTTTAATAAAATACGGACCAACCTTTTCTGGTAAAACATTAAATGTCGCAGTTCCAATTGTTTCAACGTCAGATTGATTTGTAGCTTTATAGTTAACAAGTTTATTTTCACCAACCTTAAATTTAATATTTTCTGGTGCGGTGAATGTCCAGTTTATACTATCATTAACATCAGCATTAAATTTAAGATTAATATCTCTTTCTAAAATTGATGATGAAAGGAACTCAGATGTACTTGTCTTACCACCATAACCAGTAACACGACAAAATAAGTCATATAAAGGTACCGAAAAAGCAACTAAGGTTATCATTGTTAAAACAATTAAAGATAGTCCTAAAGCTGTTCTAGTGTTTGTCATTATACTCCAAAAATATTAGCCTTAAATAAAGTCCACAAATAAAAGAATGCGACAATACAAAGTAGAATAATTAAAGTGATAATATTTTTTCTTCTTCTATTTTTCATCTTAGTACCACATGATCAATCAATAATGCTGAAAATAAACTGAATAAATAAAGAATTGAAATAGCAAAAAATTTTAAGCCTTCAGAATTTGGTATTGATTTTTTTTCTCTAGATTTTTTTAACTTTAAAGAGCTATTAAATAATAATAAATTTAATATAGTAACTATAGTTAAGTATATTATTCCAACATTGCTATCTAAGTATGGAAGATAACTCGATAAAATTAATATTAAAGCATAATAAACAATCTGTTTTTTTGTATCTTCAATACTGCTTACATTTGGTAACATAGGCACATTGGCATTTTTATAATCATTATATCTATATACGGATAGGGCCCAAAAATGAGGTGGGGTCCAAAAAAATATAATTACAAATAAACTAATTGGTAAGAAATTTAATTCAGGAATAACTGCAGTCCATCCAATAATTGGAGGAATTGCTCCTGCTGCTCCTCCAATAACTATATTTAATGAAGTTGTTCTTTTAAGCCAAAATGTATAGATAAATACATAAAAGAGAATTGTAAAAAGAAGTAAACTAGTTGCTAACGAGTTCGAGAACCATTGCATCAAAATTAAAGAAATAGTCCCTGTTAATATCCCTACAACTAAGGCTTCATTTTTAGAAACTACTCCAAGCGGAATTGGTCTTAGTTTTGTTCTTTCCATAGTTTTATCTATATCTTCATCGAACCACATATTTATTGCTGCTGAAGAACCAGCTCCCAACGCAATAGCAAATATTACGAGCAAACTATTTAGAAATGTTATCTGCCCAGGTGCCAAAAACATTCCAACAAACGCAGTAAAAATAACCAAGGACATAACTCTTGGTTTCATTAGTTCATAATAACCTTTAAATTTTCTTAAAAGAAAATTATTGCTATAACCAGCTTCTAAGGATTTAGCATCCACGTAAATTATCCTTTGAATTTAGGTAAAGTCTCAAACTGATGGAATGGTGGAGGTGAAGAAAGTGTCCATTCAAGAGTATCAGCTCCCTCTCCCCACGGGTTTGCGACTTCTTTCTTTCCAAAAAATAAAGCATACACAATTGCAAAAAGAAATATCAACGTAGCAGCAAAAGATATGTAAGAACCGTAAGTTGATACAAGATTCCATCCTGCATAAGCGTCTGGATAATCTGGAATTCTTCGAGGCATACCAGCAAGTCCTAAGAAATGTTGAGGGAAAAATGTTACATTTACCCCAATAAAAAATAACCAAAAATGTAGTTTGCCTAAAAATTCATTATACTTTCTTCCAGACATTTTACCAAACCAATAGTATATACCTGCAAAGATTCCAAACATAGCTCCCATACTCAGAACATAATGGAAGTGTGCAACAACATAATACGTATCATGCATTACAGTGTCTATTCCAGCATTGGCCAGAATAACTCCTGTTACTCCTCCGAGTGTAAATAAGAAAACAAATCCAATTGCAAATAACATTGGAGTTTCAAATGTAAGTGATCCACCCCACATAGTTGCTATCCAACTAAAGATTTTTATACCAGTTGGAACAGCAATAATAATTGTAGCTAGCATAAAATATGCTCTTAGATCTGCGCTCATACCAACTGTGAACATATGGTGAGCCCAAACAATAAAGCCTATAAATCCTATAGATATCATAGCATAAACCATTCCTAGGTATCCAAATACTGGTTTTCTTGAGAAAGTAGAGATGACCTGACTTACAATTCCAAAAGCTGGTAATATCATGATGTAAACTTCTGGATGACCAAAGAACCAAAATAAGTGTTGGAAAAGAACTGGATCTCCACCACCGGCAGGATTAAAAAATGTTGTACCAAAGTTTCTATCAGTTAGAAGCATTGTAATTGCTCCAGCTAAAACAGGGACAGCTAATAAAAGCAAGAATGCTGTAATCAACATAGCCCATACAAAAAGAGGCATCTTATGAAGAGTCATTCCAGGAGTTCTCATATTAAGTATTGTTGTTATAAAATTAACTGCACCTAAGATTGAGGAAGCACCTGCTAAATGGAGAGCAAAAATTGCCATATCAACAGAGGGTCCTGCGTGTCCGAGTTTATTTGAGAGTGGAGGATAAATTGTCCACCCCGTACCAGCGCCAGTTCCTATTGTTGCTGAAACAACTAATAAAACTAGAGCAGGAACAAGTATCCAAAAACTAAAGTTATTCATTCTTGGGAAAGCCATATCAGGCGCTCCAATCATTAATGGGACAAACCAGTTTCCAAAGCCACCTATTAATGCAGGCATTACAACAAAAAATACCATTAACAAACCATGAGCAGTGATAATTACATTCCAAACTTGACCATCAGCAACAACATCTAAGCCTGGGGCAGCTAATTCAGCTCTCATTAACAATGAAAAGAAACCTCCAACTAACCCAGCTAGTATGGCGAATATTATATATAGAGTTCCAATATCTTTATGGTTGGTAGAAAAAAACCATCTTTTTATAAAACCTGGTTTATGATCATGATGGTCGTGACTTGCTGAATCTGCGTAACTCATTTTTCTCCTATTCTATTGTATTCTCTTTAGTGGTTATTTTGTTTACTAATGCTAACTTACTTTTTTGTTCAATTATCCAATTATTAAAATCTTTTTCATTAAGTGCTTCTATAACAATGGGCATGTACCCATGACCTGTTCCACATAATTCGGAACATTGACCTCTATATATTCCTGGCTCATCTATATTGAACCATGTTTCATTAAGTCTTCCAGGAACCGCGTCTTTTTTTACACCTAATGAAGGCATAGCAAAACTATGAAGCACATCACCAGCAGTAACTAATACGTGAATATTTTTATTTGCTGGTAAAACTAGGTGGTTATCTACTGTTAATAATCTTATGTCACCTGGTTCTAATTCTTCATCAGGTGTCAAGTAACTCTCAAAAGAAATGTCATCATGTTCTGGGTATTGATACTCCCAGTACCACTGATGGCCTATGACTTTAATTGTCATATCTGTTTCAGGTATTACATCTTGCTGATATACTAGTTTAAATGATGGGATGGCCATAAAAATTAATATTATTACTGGAATCCCAGTCCAGAGTATTTCTATAAATGTGTTATGAGTGGTTTTAGAAGCAACTGGATTTACTTTTCTTCTAAATCTAAATACAACGTAAAAGATTAGAAACAGAACAAATATCGTGATTGCAGTCATCATAATTAATACGAAATTATGAAGATCATAAACATTTCTCATAACGTCACTTGCAGGTGTTTGAAAACCTAACTGCCAATCAGAAATGCCATTTGCTGAAGAAGCGTAAGTCATAAATGTAGCAGTAATAAAGGATAAAATGCGCATCTTAATTAGTTATTGTATACACTAATAAATAAATTATTCAGTAAATTAACCAGTGATTTAGAGGCAAAATTCTAGGACAGGTTGTCGCTCATTATGATTTATTCAATAACCGATTGAATAGAAAAAATTGCAGCTGTAGTTGCAGTGTCTGATCGTAGAATTCTTTTTCCTAAAGAAACGGATATACATGAAGACAAAGAAGAGATGGTTCTTCGTTCCTTTTCAGAAAAACCACCTTCAGGTCCAATAATGACAGACCATTTTTTGTATTTTTTTGTTTCATTAACTAATGCATTGTAAATAGTTGGTAAATTTTCATTTCCTTCGTCACAAAATACTAACCCTCTATCAGATGGAAAATTGTCAACTAAATCATCTAGTTTAATTGTTTTTTCTAAAGTCGGAATTGACAATCTCTCAGATTGTTCTGATGCTTCAATCATATTTAATTCAAAGTTTTTAAAATTTATTTTTGATTGATTTGTATATTCTGTCAAAATTGGAATAAATCTAGAGATGCCAAGCTCGGTAGCTTTTTGAATGGTGATATTCATTCTATAAGATTTGATTGGAGCAAATATTAGCCATAAATCAGATTCTTCAGGAATATCTCTCAATTTGTTTTGTATTTGTAAAACAATGTTATCTCTATTGATAGAAATTACTTTAGATAGCCATTCACCTGTCAAACCATCAAATAAATTTATGTTATCTTCTTTTTTGATTCTAAGAACATTTTTCAGAAAGTGGTGCTGCTTATTTTTTATATAAATTAAAGTATTGGCTGATAATTTTTTTGATACAAATAATCGTGTTTTAGACATTTTCATTACAATAGTTTAGAATTATAACATTATATTCATATATGTGGGATAACTTAGTTGTAAAAAAAATATTTGATTACTGCGAGTTAATCAGACTTAACAAACCTATTGGCTTCCTTCTATTAATGTGGCCTTGCTGGTTTGGTTTAGCGTTACTAAAAACAGAAACTTCTAAACTATTATTTTGGTATATACTTTTTTTAATTGGTTCTTTTTTAATGAGAAGTGCGGGTTGTATAATTAATGACATTATTGATATTGATTTTGATCAAAAAGTTACACGTACTAAATTTAGACCTTTAGCATCAAAAAAGATTTCTATTACTGAAGCGATATTATTATTAATAATATTATTGGTAATTAGTTTTTTTGTTCTTCTCGAGTTTAATTTTAAATCAATTGTATTAGGTTTGTTAAGTGTGCCATTTATTATTTTATATCCTTTTATGAAAAGAATAACTTTCTTCCCACAATTAATCCTTGGAATTATTTTTAGTTGGGGTGTGCTAATAGTTTCAATGCAATTTAATACAGGGATTACATTTGATTTTCTTTTATTGTATTTTTTATGTATTTTTTGGACGTGTGCATATGATACGATTTATGCCTACCAAGATAGGTCAGATGATGTTTTAAATAAAATCAAATCTACTGCAGTTTATTTTGATAAAAATGGTAAAAGATTTGTTCAAACATGCTATCTTATTATCTTAATTATATTGTCTTATTTTGTATGGAATTCCTCAAATTTTTTACTTAGTTCAATTATTATAGCCACTATCGCAATTTGTACGTATATAGCAATTCAGAAATGGGATATAACATCACCATTAAGTTCAAATTATTATTTCAGACAAAATAATATTTTTGCAATTATGTTATTTTTACTTTTACATACTTTTTAATGTCTTCAGATAAAAAACAGTCAGTTACTTCAAGAATAGTTTTTGATTATTTAATGAGTCATAAACTCAAAATAATATTAGCTTTATTGATGATGGTTATCTCAGCAGCAGCAACAGGTTTACATGCTTGGTTAGTAAGACCTGCACTTGATGAAGTTTTAATCAAAGGGAATAAAGAAATGTTATTTTTAATTCCAATTGCAATTATTATAGTGACCCTCTGTAAAGGATTGGCGACATATACTCACTCTTATCAAATGAGTAAAGTTGCACATTCTATTATTGCAAAACTTCAAACTCAGATGTTTGAAAAACTTATGTATTTGAATATGAAATTTTATAATGACTCTAAGTCAGGTAATTTAATTTCAAGACTTATAAATGATACTTACTACTTAAGACTTGCAATAGTTAAATCTGTAACAGGAATTATAAAAGATGTTTTAGTTATTATTTTTTTACTAGGTAATATGTTTTACCAAAGTTGGACTCTAACTCTTTTTGCTTTTTTTGCATTCCCTTTAGCAATCTGGCCCATAAGAAAAATTGGAAAGAGTATAAGAAAAATTACTTACACTATCCAAAACGAAATTGCAGTTTTTTCTAATGTATTAGCTGAGAGCATTAAAGGTATTAGACAAGTAAAAGCATACTCCAGAGAAAATTATGAAAAACAAAGAGCT
Source organism: uncultured Alphaproteobacteria bacterium (assembly GCA_902537325.1). Taxonomy (GTDB): domain Bacteria; phylum Pseudomonadota; class Alphaproteobacteria; order HIMB59; genus CACPNW01. The sequence goes on from CACBAT010000003.1 coordinate 86,078, forward strand.
TTTGAAACAATTAGTTTCATTCAAAAATATTTTACAAAATCTGCTTTTATTAGCAATCGCTTAAGCCCTTTGATGGAATTCATTGGAAGTTTAGCTGTAGCACTCTCAATTTATGCTGGGGGTGTTTTTGTCTTAAATGAAAGTATGACAACAGGTCAATTTATGAGTTTTTTAGTAAGTCTTCTTCTAGCTTATCAACCGGTAAAGGCACTTGGCAATCTAAACATTAGTGTCCAAGAAGGACTAGCTGGAGCTGAGAGAATTTTTAAACTTTTAGATACAAGTGAAAAAAATATGGAAAATATTTCTCCAAAAAAAACCATAGACCTAGATGGAGATATTGTTTTTAAAGACGTTTCATTTGCATATAACGATAATACAGTACTTGATAAAATAAGTTTAAGAATACCAAAAGGAAAAAAAGTTGCATTAGTTGGCTTATCTGGATCTGGTAAATCAACTATAGCAAATATAATTTTGCGATTATATGATAATTATTCAGGCTCTATATTAATTAATTCTAAAGATATAAAAGAACTAGATCTAACAGATGTAAGAAATAGTGTTTCAATAGTTACTCAAGAAACAATTTTATTTAATGAGAGTATATTTAATAATATTAAATATGGAAACATTGAAGCAACTGACGAAGAGATTAATTTAGTAGCTAAAAATGCTGGGGTAGATAGTTTTTCAGAAGAATTGGATCAAAAACTACACACTGTTATTGGAGAAAACGGCATAAAATTATCAGGTGGACAACGACAAAGAATTGCTATTGCCAGAGCTCTAATTAAAGATGCACCACTTTTAATTATGGATGAAGCTACATCTTCTTTAGATAACATAACTGAAAATAAAATTCATGAAACAATAAATAGTCTGATGAATAATAAAACCAAACTAATAATTGCACATAGATTAAGCACAATAGAAGATGCAGACATTATCTACGTTTTAGATAAAGGCAAAATTGAAAGTCAGGGAAAGCATGAAGAGTTAATTTCAAAGTCATCTATTTATAAAAAATTACAACTTAGAGAACAATTGGAAAATGAGTTTTAAAAAAAAAATTTTTAAATTTTCTATATCTCAAAAAATTTTGGCATTTATAGGTTACCTATATATCTTATTCGTATGTTACACTTCTAAAATACAGATTATAAACTCTGAGTTACCAGAAAAATTGTGGAGAGAGAATAAACCATTTATTTTAGCATTTTGGCATGGTCAATTGATGATGATAGGACATGTATGGAAAAGTAAAACTGTGTTAAATATGTTAGCATCTAGCCATAGTGATGGTCGATTTGGTGCATATATTGCAGGTCATTTTAATTTAAAAAATGTTTCTATAATGTCAAAAAATAAATCACCGTCATTAAGGAAAGTATTTAAAATTTTGAAAGATAGAAATTATATTGGTATTACTCCTGATGGACCAAGAGGACCAAATAAGAAAGTCTCAGAAGGAATTATAAAAATTGCAATTCATTCTCAAGTCCCAATTATACCACTTGGGTTTGCTTCTAATAAAAATCTTAAACTTAAATCTTGGGACTCATTTTTAATAACATATCCATTTTCGAAATGTAGATTTGTCTGGGGTGAGCCAATTACTATTCCTTCTTCTACTAAAGATGATGATTTAGATAAATATAAGAATTTCTTGGAAGGAAAAATTAATGATTGCATGGAATCAGCAGAAAAAAATCTAAATGCTTAGAATATATCAAATACTCAGTACTCTTCTCATACCAGTAATTATTTTTAATATTTTTATTCGTATCTATAAAAAAAAGGAGGATAGGCTACGATTTGTTGAAAGGTTTGGGAAGCCAACAGTAAAAAAAAATAGTGAGAAAAAAATTTTATGGATACATGCAGCAAGTATTGGCGAGTTTAAATCTTCAGATTTAATTATAGAACGATATCATAAAGTATTTGATATTTTAGTTACTACAACAACAAAATCTTCAGCAGAATATATTAAGGAGTTTTATAAAAATAAAATTATCCATCAGTACATTCCATTTGATGTGTCTCTGTGGTGCGCAAGATTTTTAAACTTTTGGAAACCAGATCTGATACTATGGATAGAGTCAGATATTTGGCCAAATATGCTTAATAAAATTAGAGTTAAAAATATCAATTGTTTATATTTAAATGCAAGAATTTCTCCAACTTCTTTTAAAAAATGGAGTAGAACAAAAAATTTCTACAGAAGTTCATTAAAGAGTTTTAGTAAAATTTTTGCACAAAGCAAAGATGACAAAAAAAGAATTCAAGAATTAACAAACTTACAAATTGACTATGTTGGAAATTTAAAATTAGCTAAGGATAAAAATAATTCTTCAATAAATAAAGATCAATCAAATACAATCATGATTGCAAGTACTCATTCTAATGAAGAAAAAGAGATAATTAAATGTATTAAAAAAACAATTCATGAATTTAATTTAAAAATTTATCTTGCACCTAGGCATCCAGAAAGAATTGGTATAATTAAGCAAGAATTAAATAAAGAAGGATTTAATATTTCTTTAGAATCTAAAAAAGAAATTGAAGAAAATAATATCGTAATAATTGATAGTTTCGGAAAATTAGATCAGTATTTTAAAATTAGTGATTTAGTTATTTTAGGTGGTTCTTTTTTAAAAAATATTGGTGGACATAATCCTGTAGAGCCTGCAAGTTATGGATGTGTCATTATTAGCGGTAATTATGTTGATAATTGGACTAATATTTATGAAGATATGGTAAAAGCGAATTCATGTATAATGGTAAATAAGTTTGAAGATATTGATAGAAAGATGAAAGAATTACTAAATAATAATTTAAAAATAAAAAAAATTCAAGCAAATGCACTTGAGTTTTCAAATAGATCTTTCTTTGAGAAAGAAAAACTTTTTAAAGACATCGAAAAGTACATTAATTAAAATGCTTAAAGCTCCTAAATTTTGGTATAAAAAAAATGACACATACTTATCGAATTCCTTATATCCACTCTCATTACTATTTAGATTTGGAACAAAAATAAGAAATTTTGTTAGCAGAAAAACTTTTTCTGGAATTCCTGTAATTTGTATTGGCAATATAGTGGTGGGAGGTGCTGGTAAAACACCAGTTGCTTTAAAAATTGGAAATTTATTAAAACTTAATGGATATAATCCTCACTTTGTTTCAAGAGGATATGGTGGTGTTGAAACATCTAATATTCTTGTTAAAGAATGGCACTCTGCAAAAAGTGTGGGTGACGAATCTTTATTACTAGCTGAAGTTGCGCCTACTTGGATTGGTCAAAATAGAAATAAATCCTTTATTTTAGCTAAAGAAAAAGGTGCTGATTGTATAATTATGGATGATGGTTTTCAAAATCCAGCTCTACAAAAAGATTTTTCAATTATTGTAATTAATGGAGAACAGGGTTTTGGAAATAAAAGAGTAATCCCGTCTGGTCCACTTAGAGAAAGTATATCAAGAGGTATTTCCAGAGCAAATCTTGTAATCGTAATTGGAGAAATATCTCAAGATGTAAAAGATAAAATTCCAAGCACTGTCCCTATTATTCATGCTAAATTTCAAATAAGTATAGATAATAAAATATATAAAAATCAAAAAGTGACAGCTTTTGCAGGTATCGCTTATCCTGAGAAATTTTACAATTCACTTTCTGAACAAGGTGCTATTTTAGAAAAAAAAATCAGCTACCCTGATCATCATATTTTTGATGAAAATGATATGTTAAATTTAGCAGAAAATGCCAATCTTACAAAATCAGTATTAGTAACTACAAAAAAAGATTTTGTAAGAATTCCGAAATCCTATCGATCTTTAGTAAGTACTTTAAATGGAGAAATTAAATTTGAAGATGAAAATCTTCTTACAGAAATATTAAGTAACATTTTAGAGAATAAAATAAATGATTTAGCAATATGAAAGATATAATTTATTTTTTTGAATATATTATAGTTTTTTTAATATTTTTTTTATTTAAACTTTTGCCACTGAATTTATCGTCTAAATTTGCTTCATTTATGTTTAGTACTTTTGGTGAATTATCTGGTGCAAACAAGACTGCAATTAAAAATTGTAAATATGTATTTCCCAATATGAAAGAAAAAGAAGTTAAAAGTATAGTTAAAAAGAGTTGGGAGAATCTAGGAAGGACAATTTCTGAACTCCCAAGTTTAAACTATTTATTTGATAAGAAAAAAATAAAGTACAAAAAAATTGAAAATATTGAAAATTTAATTAAAAATAATTCACAAGGCATATTTATATGTATTCATCAGTCTAATTGGGAAGTTGTTGTACCTAGTTTAGATAGAATTGGTATAAATCTAGGTGCAGTATATAGACATATTAATAATCATTTTATAGATAAATTATTATTAAAAATTAGAACAAACTCGCTTGTATCGTCTAAGAGTTTTTATACTCCAAAAGGAAAAAAAAGTGCAAAAGATATTACTGAGGCTATAAGAAACTCTTTATCAATCTTGGTAGTAATTGATCAGAAAGATTCTTCTGGTGAAGAAGTTTTATTTTTTAAACAAAAAGTTAAAACACAAACAGGTTTTTTAAAACTAGCAAGAAAATATAAATTACCAATAATCCCAATTAAAAATAAAAGAATTGATAATGGAAAAATTGAGCTAACCTTTCTTGAGCCTTTTTATCACAATGATGTAAATATCAGTGATAATCAAATGATGGAAACGATACATCTCAAAATAGAAGAGTGGATTAAATCAGAACCCTCTCAATGGTTCTGGCAACACAAAAGGTTTAGTTAATTTTTTTTACCTTAATATCAATTGTACCATCAACAAGCTTAACAGATAATTGATCATTAGGAGCAATTTTTTTTGTAGTCTTAACAATTTTCGTATTATTCATCAAAACTGAATATCCCTTTTTAAGATTTGAAGAGATAGAATTTGAATTAAGGAGTCTGATATTTGCTTTATATTTTTCAAGATTATCTTTGTAGTTATTGGCAATATTTAAATTAAGATTTTTTGAAAGATTATCAATCTTTGTTTGTTTTAAACTTAATAATGAGTCTGGAGAAATTAGAGATTTGCCTAAATTTATTAGGTTCAATTTAGATATGCTAAATTTGTTTTCAATTGATAATGTTAAATTTTTAAAATCATCTAAAAGCTTCTCCTTGTAATTATTAACTATTGAGCTTGGGGATTTAAGAAACTTATTTAAGTAATCATAATTTTCCTTTTTGGACTGAATTTGTGAATTAACTTTGGTGTTTAATCTAAGTTGTAAATTTTTAATTTTTTCTATCAATTCATATTTTACTGGAGTAGCTTTTTCAGCTGCTGCAGTTGGTGTAGACGCTCTCAAATCTGATACTAAATCAATTATTGTTGTATCTGTTTCATGGCCTATTGCTGAAATAATTGGTATTTTTGATTCAAAAACACTTGTTGCAAGATGTTCATCATTAAATGCCATTAAGTCTTCAGTACTACCTCCACCTCTAGCAATAATAAGAATATCTGGTTTGCTAGATTTAAATTTATTGAAACCTTCGATAGCATTTATAATACTATCTGCCGCGTCGACACCCTGTACAGAAACAGGCCATATATCTAAAGGCATTGGAAAACGATCATTCACTCTATTAATTATGTCATGTACTACAGAGCCAGTTGGAGAGGTAATAATACCTAATCTCTCAGGCAAAAAAGGTAATGAGATTTTTTTATCTTCATCAAAATAACCTTTTTTTTGCAGTCTTTTTTTTCTTTCTTCAATAAGTTTTAGAAGTGCTCCCTCTCCTGCAATTTCGATTTTATCAATATCTATTTGGTAAGTAGTTTTATAGCGAGACCAAGTTGTAATTCTCCCTGTTGCTATTATTTCTAGTCCTATTTCTGGATTTATATCTAAATATTTTTTTTTCTGATCCCAGATCACTCCACTTAAAATAGAATTCTCATCTTTAAGTGTTAGATAAATTTGCCCTCTTGTAGCGGTTTTTACCTCAGAAATTTCTCCTTTAATTCTTACATAATTAAAATTTGACTCAATTACTTCTTTAAATGCTTGATTAAATTCTGAAACTTCAAATTCTGGTATATTTATTTTATCTATCATACTTATATTTAAAAAATTTTTTTAATAAATTACTACATTCTTTTTCCATAATGCCACCATAAATATTTGGCATAAATATATTTTCTCTTTGAAAAGCAACTCGGAGTTTTTCAATTCCTCCATTTTTTTCATCATACGCCCCAAAATATAGATCTTTAATATGTACTTCACCTATTGCACTAGCGCACATTGTGCATGGTTCCAAGGTAACAAATAATGTCATATTTTCTAAATATTTAAGTTTTAGTCTTTCGCAAGTTTCTTGAATAAGATTTAATTCACAATGTTTGATAGCATTTTTATTTTTATTTATTGTGTTGTAGCTTCTGGCCACAATCTTGTTCGTTGTATTATCAACAAGTATTCCTCCAACTGGAACCTCATTTAAATTATAAGCTTTGTTTGCTTCAATAATTGCTTCTTTCATAAAAAAATCAACGTTCATTCTGGAACACACTTATGTTGTACATTATAGTTGAATTATAATGAAAAAACCAATTATTGGAATAACTCTTGATAGTGAAAAAAAGAAAACATACTCAAAATTTCCATGGTATGCGTTAAGGGAAAATTACTTAACTTCCTTAACAAAATTTAATGCTATTCCATTTCCTTTGTTACATGAAAAAAAATATATTGATGATTTTTGTCATTTAATTGATGGTTTAATTATTACTGGGGGAGATTTTGATATTCATCCTAAATTATATAAAACAAGTAATACTCAATCTAAAAATATTAAAAATAAGAGAACAAATTTTGAATTAAATATTTTCAATAAATTTTTTAAATACAACAAACCTATATTAGGAATTTGTGGTGGTGCACAACTTATCAATGTTGCATGTGGTGGAACATTAATTCAAGATTTAAAAAGAAATCCGATAAACCATGAACAAGTGAATCCAAGAAATCAAACTAGTCATAGTGTTAATATTTCGAAAAATACTCAACTACATAAGATATGTGGTGCTCAAAAAATAAATGTTAATAGTGCACATCATCAGTCAATAAAAAAAGTAGGTAAGGACTTAAATGTTTCGTGTGCAGCAAATGATGGTGTTATTGAAGGTATAGAGCATAAAAAACACAAATGGTGTCTTGGCTTACAATGGCATCCTGAATTTTTAATAACAAAATATGATATAAAAATAATTAAAAATTTTATTAGTAAAACAAAGTGAATATTAGAATTTCAAAATATCTATCAAGTGCTGGAATTTGTTCACGAAGAGATGCAGAAAAATTAATTGTAGAAAAAAAAATTAAAATTAATAATCAAGTATGCCTTCATCCAAGTCATAAAGTAAGTAATTTAGATATAATTAAAGTTAATAATAAAATTGTTAAAAAAGCAAATAAAGTTGAAGTATGGAAGTTATACAAACCAATTAAATATATTTGTAGTACAAAAGATAATTTAGGTAGAAAAAAAATTTTTGATTTATTACCAAAAAATGTCGGTCAATTAATAAGCGTTGGAAGATTAGATTATATGAGTGAAGGATTGATCTTACTAACTAATAATGGTGATTATTCAAGATATTTAGAACATCCGTCTTCAAACATTGAGAGGATCTATAGAGTTTGTATAAATAGCAATGTACAAAGTAATGATTTACAAAAAATAAATAAAGGCATTACAATTAAAGAAATAAATTATAAAAAAATTAAAATTGCCTTTGAAAAAAAAATAAAAAATCATAATTGGTTAATTTTTAAACTTAAAGAAGGAAAAAATAGAGAAATTAGAAATATTTGTAATTATTTTTCATGGAATATAGTTAAATTAATAAGAATTGGATATGGCCCTTATAAGCTTGGAAGACTTAAAGAAGGGCAATTTCAAAAATTAAATTCAATTAGTAAATGATACGGATTACTGGAGGAAAGTTTAAGCAAAAAAAATTAGCTAGTATTAATGATTTTGTAAGACCAACTTCTTCTCTAAAAAGAGAAGCTTTTTTTTCAATTATTGAAAGTTATGCAATCAAAAATTCTATCGAATTATATAAAAATAAAATTTTTTTAGATCTTTTTGCAGGAATTGGCACAATGGGTTTAGAAGCAATTTCAAGAGGCATGAGTGAAGTAATTTTTTTTGAGAATAATATTGAAGTACTTAAAATTTTAAAAAAAAATTGTTTAAGTATTTGTAAAAATGATCAATTTAAAATTTATGAAGAAGACCTTATTCATTCTAAATTAGAAATAGAATTTCAAAATATATCAGTTGTTTATATTGATCCACCATATGCAAAATATAATTTAACAAATCTTTTAGAAAATTTATCAAGTAACATTAAAAATACTACCGTGATTGGTTTAGAAACGAGTGTGAAAGATAATATTGTAATTCCAGAAAATTTAAATCTGCTTCAAAAAAAGACTTACGGTAAAACAATAATTTATATTTTTAAATTATCTTAAATAAGTTTTAGTTAGTTTTTTACCTTGTTCAACAGCAGGTTGATCAAAAGGATCAACATCTAAATACATACAGGAGGCAATTGTTTCTATTATACTAAACGATAATAATTTACCTAAGTTTTGTTCATCTATTTTAGGAATATAGATTTCTCTAAAACTAAAATTATTTAATTTAAAAGTTTCAATGGTTGCGCGCTGTTCAGCTTCCATTAGATCTCCCATTGTTTTATCTTTAAAATAGTCAATATCGGTATTTTCAAACATATTATTATTAATTTTTATGCCCTTATTTGAATGATCTGTAGTGATAAAGGTGAAATATTTATCTTTTGGTCCATCTAAATACAGTTGTAATTGACTATGCTGATCAGTGGTCCCTACTGAATGACTTGCTGTAATACCTTTATTATTTTTTCCAATACTTTCTGCCCAAAGTTGCAGATACCATTTTCCAAAAAAATAAAGTGAATCAGAATATGTCATTAAAACATTATTAGTAAATTTTACATTTTCTTTTTGAGTTAAATATCTTCCAAGATCGTACGGTTTGTAATAATCAATATTATTAATTACTTCAGATGCTCCACCAAAAAGTGCATCTATATTTAATCCAGAAATGATTGCAGGAACTATACCAACATTGGTAAATATAGAATATCTGCCACCAACATCTTTATGATGCTCTAATAATAAACAATTATTATCTTTTGCAATTTTAAAAAGTGCTGATTCTTTAAATTCAGTTATGATTAGAGTATTTGAAAAGAATTCTTCAACTTTGTTAGCTTCTATTGCCTTTTGATAGAGACATGAAAATTGAGATAATGTCTCTGGTGTAGTACCCGATTTTGAAATAACCAAGAAACCAGTTAGCTCAAAATTAATATTTTGAAAATTTTTTTCAAAATTAATAGGATCAACATTATCATAAAATTCTAAGATAATTTTATTATTGGAAATAATATTATTTAATGCTCTAGCTCCTAAATTTGAACCTCCTGTACCAAATACAATTATTTTTTCTTTTTTCTCTTTAAATTGTTTTGAAATTTTTATGGTTTCTTCTAATAAATTTTTATCTGAAACAATATTCAGAGAAGGAAGTTTTTCTATTAAATTAGTTATACTTTGATCAGTATCTTTATTTTGAGTGATTTTGTCAAAATTTGAATTAAAGTATTTTATTTCCATTTATAAAATTAAAAGAAGAAAAATCTTTTTTTCTTTTTAGGTTCGCTTTCTTCGTCATCTTCATTTTCTTCTTTACTGTTGAAAAAGAAAAATCTTTTCTTCTTTTTTGGCTCTTCTATATTTTCACTTTTAACATCTGTATTATCTTGGCTTATTTCATCTTCTGAGTTTCCATCAAGATCCTCCCTGATACTATTATCTACTTGATCTGCTTCAGTTTCTTTTAAAATATTGTCGATAACAGAATTTTCAGAAGGTGTTTCATCACTTTCTTCATCCAGACCAAAGAGAATTTCCTTTGCAAGCTCAGTATCGGTATCATCAATATCTTTTGATTCAATTTGATCAGGTGGTAGTAAATTAAAATTTGGTGGAATTACTAATGGAGGATTTTCAACTACATTATATTCATCTATTACTTTTCTTTCTACACCGGCACTACTTCTTATAGTATTACAAGAAGATAGAAAAATTGAGGAAATGATTATTACAAAAATAACTTTTTTCATTTTACTGTTTTTGATTTTATAAAAAAACTCATTATTAACATGATAATTCCAATTGTAATATAGATATCTGCTAGATTAAATGCTGGCCAATAAAAATTTTCATAATGTAGTAAGATAAAATCAACAACATAACTATTTATCAATCTATCAATGATATTTGATAAAGCCCCAATTATAACAAAGAAATAAGCCAGTTTTTCTAGTTGTTTATCTGATTTAATAAATAAATAAAAAATTAATATAACAACTATTAAGGCTATAAGTATTAATATCCAATGAGAAACATAACCAGAGAATAAACCAAAAGAAACACCAAAGTTCTGAACATAAACTAAATCAAAATATTCATTGATTTGTATTGATTGATTTAAAAATAAATTATTCTGAATAAAAAATTTTGTTAATAAATCTAATAAAATCAAAAAAATAAATACTGATGTTTTAATCACTTAAATATTACAGTATTACACCTGTTACAAACTTCATCATTTATTAACTTTGCCTCATATTTCCAACATCTTTGACACTTTTCTCCATTTACCTTTGAAGCCTTTACGATAACATCAGAAATATCTTCAATAGAAAAACCTTTGGATTTTTCGTCAATAACATACAAAGAAAATGATGAAGTAATTGTAATTTCATCAAACATTACTTTCTCTAGTTTTTTATAACTTTCCGCAGAAACAAAAATATCTATGTGTGCCTCAAGACTTGAGCGAATAATTTTTTCTTCTCTAATTTTTTCAATTGCTCCAGTAGCAACTTTTCTAATATTTTTAATTAAACTCCATTTTTCATTTAATTGATTATCCTCATATTCATTTTTACATTGTAAAAAATCTTGTAGGTGTATACTTTCTTTATTTCCCATAGCTTTCCAGGCTTCTTCAGAAGTAAAGGAAATAGATGGAGCAAACCATCTTACTAAATGATTAAAAATTATATTTAATAGAGTTCTAGTAGATCTTCTTTGAACGGACTCTTTGCTATCACAATATATAGTGTCTTTTCTAATATCAAAATAAAAAGCTGAAAGATCACTTGAACAAAAGTTTAAAAGTGTTGTAAACATTAAGTGAAAGTTAAATGTTGATACACATTTTTGAACAACTTGATCAACTTCCCACAATCGATGTAAAAGATATTTTTCTAACTCTGGAAACTCACTCCCATCAATAGTTTCTTCTTCAGTAAAATCACTTAAATTGCCAATTAAAAAACGAAAGGTATTTCTTATTCTTCTATAAGACTCAGCTTGTGATTGGAGGATAGCATTATCAAGCTTCAGATCATCATAATAATCAGATGCGACAACCCACAATCTTAAAATATCTACTCCATATTTTTTTAATATATCATCTGGAGAAATAACATTACCTAAAGATTTAGACATTTTACGTCCTCTTCCATCAACAACAAACCCGTGTGTCAGAACACTTTCATAAGGCGCTTTACCTCTTGTGCCAGAAGACTCTAAAAGTGATGAATGAAACCATCCTCTGTGTTGATCACTTCCTTCTAAGTACATCGATGCAGGCCATTTCAAATCTTCTCTTTGTTCTAGACAAAAAGCGTGTGTAGAACCACTGTCAAACCATACTTCAACTACATCTTTAACCTGTTCATAATCTTCAAGTGAATATTCAGCCCCTAAAAACCTTTGTGGATCTTCAGTAAACCACGTATTGCTTCCTTCTTTTTCATATATGTCAGCTATTCTATTGATAATATTTTCATCTCTTAATGGTTGACCCGTTTTTTTATTTACAAATAATGGTAAAGGTACACCCCACACTCTTTGTCTAGATACACACCAATCTGGTCTAGTTTCAATCATTGATCTAAGCCTTGTTTGGCCTTGAGGAGGATAAAAAATAGTTTCATCAATTGATTTAAGAGCAATGTCTCTTAGGTTATTTTTTTCCATGGAAATGAACCATTGTGGAGTATTTCTATAAATAAGAGGGGCTTTAGACCTCCATGAATGTGGATAGCTATGACGAAGCGTTCCTTTAAATAATAATTTTGAAAATTCTTCTAACTTATCTGCAATTTTATGATCTACTTTATAAATATGCTCACCTTCAAAACCAACAGCATGTTGATTATATTTACCATCATCTTGAACTGTCTGGATTATATCAACATTATTTTCTATCCCTAAAACATAGTCGTCATCTCCATGTCCAGGGGCAATGTGAACCACTCCTGTTCCCTGTTCTAAGTTTACAAAATCCCCATGAAATGGTTTTACAATAAAATCATATCCCAATTCTTTAAATGGATGCTCACATTCACAAGAAGATAAATTATCTCCTTTAAATTTCTTTATTGTGCTAAATTTTTTAATACCAATTTCTTTAGTTACACTTTCTAAAAGTTCTGAAGCAAATATTAATTTATCATTTTTTTTAACTAAACTATCCTCTTCTAATTCCTCAACAACAATAAGAGAATAATCTAACTCTTTACCATAAGCCAAAGCTCTATTGCCTGGAATAGTCCAAGGCGTTGTTGTCCAAATAACAATATTTGAATCAATTAAATCTTTATCAGTAGAATTTTTAATTAAAAATTTAACATATATAGTGTTAGACGTATGATCTTCATATTCAACCTCAGCATCAGCTAGAGCTGTCTTTTCAACTACTGACCAGAGAACTGGTTTTGCTCCTTTATACAAACTTTCATCAAGTAAAAATTTTCCAAGCTCTCGAACAATTTGTGCTTCTGCTTGATTTGACATTGTTAGATATGGATTTTCCCAATCCCCTTCAACGCCAAGTCGTCTAAATTCTTTTTTTTGTATCTCGATCCATTTTTCTGCAAACTCTCTACACTCATTTCTAAATTGAACGGTTGGAACATCATCCTTGTTCTTTCCTTTTTTTCTATATTCTTCTTCTATTTTCCATTCAATTGGTAAGCCGTGACAATCCCATCCAGGAACATAGATAGAGTCTTTACCAGCCATTTGTTGAGTTCGCACAATGACATCTTTTAAAATTTTATTAAGAGCTGTCCCCATATGAATATGTCCATTTGCATATGGTGGGCCATCATGAAGAACAAATTTTTCTCTACCTTTAGATTTATCTCTTAGCTTTTTAAAAATATTTTCTTTATCCCACTCCTCTATTATTGCAGGTTCTTTTGAGGGAAGGTTAGCTCTCATTTCAAAAGATGTTTTGGGAAGAAAAATTGTATCTTTATATTCCATTATAGTAGATGATATTCTTTAGCTGTATTTATATCTTTGTTGATTTGCTTAGTTAATTCTTCAAAATTATTAAATTTTTGTTCAGACCTAATAAATGTAAGGAATTCAACAGTCAATTCTTTACCATATATTTCTTCACTAAAATTAAACATATGTGTCTCTAGAAGTAGTTTGCTTCCATCGACTGTTGGTCTTAAACCAAAATTTGAAACACCTTTGTATTTTTTGCCTTCTAATAGCACTTCAACACAGTAAACACCTCTTTTTGGTAATATTTGTTCATCTGGTGTCATATTAGCAGTCGGAAAATTGATTTCTCTAGCTCTTTTATCACCTTCAATTATTGTTCCATGCATATGCCAGGGCCTACCTAAAGACTCTGTAACATCTTCCACATAACCTTCTTTTATTTGTGATCGAATTATTGAAGATGAATATTTATCAGATTTGTCAGCAAGCATAATAGGTTCAATTAAATAAATATTAAAATTATTTTTTTCAGCGTACTTTTCTAATGTTTTAAAATTACCTTTTCTGTCTTTTCCAAACTTAAAGTCAGTACCTATAACTAAGTATTTAATGTTTAATTTATCAATTAGAATTTTAGTTACAAAATCATCAGCTGATAATATTGATAGATTGTTATCAAAAGAAAAATCTATGAATATGTCTAGACCTAATCGTTCAAGAAAATTTATTTTATCATTTTGAGTATAAATATTAAAAGGCTCATTAATTTGATTAAAGTAAATACGAGGATGAGGATTAAAACTCATTATAGAAGATAATAAATTATTGTTTGATGCAATCTCCTTAATTTTATTTATTATTTCTTGATGCCCTTTATGTATTCCATCAAAATTACCTATTGCGAGACAAAGGTCTAATTTTTCAAAATCTGATGCTGTATCTAATTTATAAATTTTCATAATATTTATAAATCAATTAGTATAGAAACTTATGGCTAGTAACTACAAATATTTATTTAAGATATTTTCCAGATATTCTTGTCTTCCTGAACGAGGTTCTGGTTCAATATTATCATCGATTACTTTTTTATTTATATCATCTAATCCAGTATCTTTATTATGAATAAACTGACCCAAATTTTTATTCCAGTCTTCATATCTATCTTCAATAAACTTAGGAATAACATTATCATTCATCAGTTTTTCAACAGCAATAAGTGTTTTTGCACAAACATCCATGCCTCCAATATGAGCATGAAATAAATCTTCAGCATCGATAGATTGTCTTCTTATTTTTGCATCAAAGTTCATGCCTCCTTGGCCTAAGCCGCCATTCTTAAAAATAAAATAAAAGGACATAATTAAGTCTGCAGGATTATTTGGGAATTGATCCGTATCCCAACCTATTAAAGTATCACCTCTATTAATATCAATGCTTCCTAAGGCGCTGTTTGAAGTTGCGTAAGCAATTTCATGTTCAAAATTATGACCAGATAAAGTTGCATGATTAACTTCAACATTTAGTTTAATCTCATTTTCTAAACCTGCCTTTCGTAAAAACGCTAAGCAAGTTGCAGAATCAAAGTCATATTGATGTTTAGTTGGTTCATGAGGTTTTGGTTCCAATAAAATTTGACCTTTAAATCCTATCTTGTGTTTATAATTTACGACTAATTCGAGAAATCTTTGAAGATTAGCTGTTTCCTTAGTCATGTCAGTATTAAGAATAGTTTCGTATCCTTCTCTTCCACCCCAAAGAACATAGTTTTGACCGCCCAATTTCATCGTTGCATCCATGCAATCTTTTACTTGTGCAGCTTTATATGCAAAAACTTCTGGGTCTGGATTGGTCGAAGCTCCACTCATATATCTTTTATGAGAAAAAGCATTTGCTGTTCCCCACAGTAATTTCATTCCTGAGTCATTAATTTTTTGTTCCATTAAATCTATAATATGAAAAAAATTTTTTTGTGTCTCAGCATAATTTGATCCTTCAGGAGAAATATCTCTATCGTGAAAGCAGAAAAAGGGTGTTTTTATTTTAGTGAAAAAATCAAATGCAGCGTCAAGTTTCATTTCAGCCATTTTCATTTCATCACCTGCTTGCATCCAAGGTCTATCAAATGTTTGACCACCAAATGGATCAAGGCCAGGCCAAGTAAATGTATGCCAATAACAAGTAGCAAACCTTAAATGCTCTTTCATAGACTTGCCTAAAACTTTCTTGTTTTCATCATAAAACTTAAAAGCAAATGGATTTGTACTTTCTTCGCCTTCAAATTTAATCTCTGGTATTTTACTAAAATATTCTGTCATATGATTTCCTATATAATATTACTCTATCTTGATGCCCAAAGTAAACCACGTTTATAAATTTTATTCATTTGTGGATGGTTTAATTCATGTGCAAAATGACCAAGAGAAATATAAAAAATTTTACCTTTCCCAATTCGTCTTTTCCAAGCAACTGGCATTTCTACACCCTTTAACCATTCTGTTGTATAAGCGTCGCCACTTGATGAACCAGGTTCTTGTTCAAGCTTCCAAACTTCATTACCTTTAAAAGTTGTCGTTGCCAAAACTTCATTTAATGGATCAACATGCATATAATATTGCTCTGAATGATAATCAAAATCTTCGATGCCTTCCATGATTGGATCATCTTTTTTTGTTATATTTACTTTATAATCATGAATACCATTTGGGTGGCTTACCCATTGACCGCCTGTTAAGAATTGCCAATCAATTGATTGTCTAAATGCATCACACATTCCGCCATGATGACCAGCAAGACCACATCCGTTGTGAACAGCTTTAATAACATTATTAACAGCAGTTTTTTTTATTTCTCCTCTTGGATCAAAATGAAAGGCCATCGTCACTATAGGAATGAGCAGATCCATTTCATGAACATAGTCTTCTGCAAATGCAGAAGTTTGATATTCTGCCCTAACCTCATATCCTTCAGGCTCTAACATGCCTTTAATTATTTCAGTACATTTCTCTGGCTCATGTCCTGGCCAACCTCCATAAACTATTAAAGCTTTTTTCATTTTATTCCTTTCACTTTAGTAAATTACTAATCTCATCTTCTGAGAAGTAATTTAAATTTTTAATAGAACTTCTAAGTTGTATTTTCTTATTTTCTTTTGATGATTTAATGATACTATCTAGTATATCTAAAACATGAAGACTTAATTCTCCACTACATCTATTTAAACGATTATTTTTTATTGAATCAACTGTTTCGCTCACACCAATACCTCTATAGTTCGCAATACCCGCTGACTCATTTGCTTTTTCAGATTTATTTTTAATATTTATTTTACCTAAATTGTTATTCTTGGTATCAAGATTTTCCCAAGGTCCATTTTTTGATTTGCAAACTAGAATATCACCACCAAACATATTTGGATCAGGAATATTTATTGAACCCTTATCACCATATAACTCAATGTGATTTTTACTATGTTTCCAAATATCAAAAGAAAAAAATGAATCAATTAATGCACCGTTCTGAAATTCTATTTGTGAAACTAATGTTGTTGGGATTTCAACTTCTATTTCTTGACCTTGTCTATCACCACTACCAATAACTCTTTTTTGATAAACTGTTCTTGATTGCGTAAAAACATTTTTCGCAGGACCGAGTAAATTTACTAGTGCTGTAAAATAGTATGGTCCCATATCAAGAATTGGACCGCCACCATATTTGTAATAAAAATCTGGATTTGGATGCCAAATTTCATGTCCAGCTACACCCATTGAAATACTACCAAGATTTATTTTACCTATTTCATTTTGATCAATAATTTTTTTTGCTTCCTGTATACCAGCACCAAGAAATGTATCTGGGGCACAGCCCACATGTAGACCTTTTGAATTACCTAAATTTACTAACTCTTCACCATGTTCAAATTTTATAGAAAGTGGTTTTTCTGAATAAGAATGTTTTCCAGCTTCAAGAATTGATTTTGAAACTTCAAAATGAACATCTGGTATTGTTAAGTTTATAATTAACTCAATTTCTATATTAGATAATATCTGATCTACTGATAATTGTTCTACTCCATATTTTTCTGCATAGTTTTTTGCAGCTTCATTTTTAATATCAGCACATGCAACTATTTGAAAATTATTAAAGTACTTCTTGGAGTTACTGAAATAAATATCAGCAATATTACCACACCCAATAATTCCTACTTTCATAAAACTATTCCTTAACTGCTCCACCTGTTAAACCTGCAACAATATATTTTTGTAAAGCAAAAAAGAAAACTACTGCTGGAACTAGGGTTAATGAAACATAAGCTAATATTTTACCCCAATCAGTAAAGTACTCACCTCTAAAAACCATTATACCCATCGGCCATGAGTAAAGAGATTCATCATTAATCATTATAAGAGGCAAAAGGTAATTATTCCAGCTACCTTTTTATTTTTATCACCCGGAATACAAACAATATTCTGGCGAGCAAAGAAATGTTGTAACTCAAAATATTGATTTGATGCCAACATTTATGACAATGCATGGTCACAATCTTCCTAAAGAGGTTAAAGGTAAATCTATATTAAACTTTCTAGATAAAGATAGTGAAAATGAGCATTTTGCTTTGT
>CACBAT010000004.1:0-12500 GCA_902537325.1 uncultured Alphaproteobacteria bacterium
TGGAGTTTAATAAATTTCACTCATTTGTGTTTAATTCTTTTAATATAGATTTATCTAATCAAAAAATTTTTTTTTTTATTTTACTTCCATTATTTTTCTTAATCAAAAATTTATTTTTAACTTTTCAACTTTATTTCCAATTTAAAACTTTGTATTCAATACAAGCAGAAACTGCTGCAAAAATATACTCTACTTACTTAAATTCAAATTATGCCAAAATAATGCAAATTAATACAAGTAAAATAATTCAAAATACTACTGCAGAAATAAGCCAATTCATAAGTGCTTTATTATCACTATTACAATTAACAACAGAATTTGTTATTGTTATAGGGATAGTAATTTTAATTTTTTTAGTAGAACCTAAAGGTTCATTATATACAATTAGCTTTTTAGTAGTATTTAGTTATCTATTTTATTTCTGCACAAAAAATTTTTTATTATCTTGGGGTAAAAAAAGACAATTATATGAAGGTGAAAAAATTAAACAACTTCAGCAAAGTTTTTCATTATTTAAAGAAATAAAGTTATATAACAAAGAAGATTTTTTTTATAATAAATTTTTAATTCCTAATACTATTACAGCTAATATTGCAAAATGGCAGAATTTATTAAATAGCCTTCCAAGATTATGGTCAGAACTATTAGCAGTTATTGCATTAAGTTTACTATTAATTTATCTTAATCAAGTAGGTGTGGCTAATAGTGAAATGATTCCAATTGTAGGATTATTTACTGCTGCTGCATTTAGATTAATGCCTTCAGCTAATAGAATTTTATCATGTTTTCAAAGTATAAGATTTGCATTACCAGCTACGGAATTATTAAGTAATATTCTAAAAGAAATTAATAATGTTAATAAAAATAAAAATAAAATATATAATACTAAATTTGAAAATAATATTTTAATTCAAAATTTAAGCTTTAAATACTCAAATAAAGATACTAAAACTTTAAGTAAAATTAATTTTGAAATAAAAAAATCTGAAATTGTAGGAATAATGGGAGAAAGTGGCAGTGGTAAATCGACTTTAGTGAATATACTATTAGGTATTTTGGATGACTATAATGGAAGAATTATTAGTGATGGTAAAGACATAAAATATTCTAAAAATTGGAATGATGATATAAGTTTTGTACCACAAGATGTAATTTTAATGGATGCAACATTAAAAGAAAATATTGCTTTGGGAATACATGATAATAAAATCAATGAGAAAAAGATATTGAATATTTTAAAATTAGTTAATATGCATAATCCCAATTTGACAGATTTAGAAAACTTAAATTTTAGAATTTTAGAAAGAGGAAATAATTTATCTGGTGGACAAAAACAAAGAATAGGAATAGCAAGAGCGCTCTATAGAAATGCAAAAATTATTATTTTTGATGAATCAACTAATGCTTTAGATAACAAAACTGAAAAAGAAATATTACAAACTATTAAAGGGTTAAAAAATTATTCTACTATTTTAATGGTCTCTCATGATAAAGACACCTTATCAATATCAGATAAAATAATTAACATTAACGAATTAAATTCTTATTAAAAGACTTATACTTCTATTAATAATATATTATTATTTAAAATTAAAAATATTCTGTAATTTGATATTATAAATTAAGAGTAATTTTAAATTTAAAGAGAATAAATAAATTTTATATAATACCATTGATGAAGTTCTATATAGCAATTATATCTAAAGATAGATCTGATTATTTAGAGAACCTTCTTGAGTCATTTTTAAATAATTTTCCCTATGATAAAATTGAATATGAAATAAATGTTTTTGACAATAGTACTAATAAATTAGAATTATCAAAAATTAGAGTCTTGATGGAAAAATATAATATCAAGCTTCATACTAATACTAATTTTATTAAAAGTAAGTCTGGTTTAGGTAATTTATATTTAAAAATGAACCAAGCTTTAGAATTGTCTATTAAAAATAATTTTGATTATTTATACTTTATACAAGATGATATGCAATTTGTAAGAAAAATTTATCAAGATGAAATAGAAAAAGCAATTAAAATCTTTAAAAATAAATTTTGTATACATTTGTCATGCCATTTTCATAAAGGTTTTGAAATAAATTATCAAAAAAAATATGAGTACAATGAAAAATTTAATTTATATTTAAATAATTTTTCATCTTGTAGTGATATTGGGATTTATGATTTAAAAAAACTAAAAAGTTTGAATTTTTATTTTAAAAATGAACATAAAAATGATAAATTTTATCATGAATTAAATTATAGATCTTATAATTTATTTAATCCTTGGTATCATTATACTCCATGGCCAGTATCTAGTCGAAAACAAAGTAATACTAATTTTTTTATTGCTAAATTTGTCAGAAATATTTTAATTTGGATTAACGTAATAGGAACGAAAAGTGGTTTAAATAAATATAAAATAATGGGGAGAAATGAAATAAATACAATGAATAATCGTAATAAAAAATTATTACCAACTGCCGAATACTACTTAAATACATTTAAGGAAGTACCAAAACCATGGGCTCATGATATTTCTTGGGATTTTAGAAAATTTAAAAGTATATATTTAATTTTTACTTTGAAATGGATTTTTGATGGATCTTTAGATTATATTAATAATAAAAAAGTTTTGAAAAAGAAAAATTTACATAAAAATTTTGAAAGATGGATTGAAAATTAATTTAGAATCATTGGCCGAGGTAATGGAATTATAAATTTTCCTTTGTAGCCTTTTTTTCTTAGATTTTTAATTAATTCATCTTTTATATGCCATGCTAATAATAAAGCATATGTAGGTTGATCTTTATATAGTTTTTTCTCATTATATATAGGTATATCTGTACCTGGCAAATAATGTCCTATTTTTTTAGAACCATCTATCTCTAGTATACATTCTAATATATCTCTGTTCAAACCTAAATAGTTAATTAAAGTAGTAGCTCTTGAAGGTGCAGAAATTCCATAAATTTTTCTTTTTTTAATTGATTGGAGTAATTTATAAAATTGAAACTTGCTCTTAATTACTCTTTCTTTGAAATTAAAAATATTCTTTTTAAAAAAAATTTCTTTTTCATACTTAATAAGGTTAGAAAATGAATTTATTCTTTTGTATGATCCTTTTCTTGCAGCATAAACTCTTAAAGAACCACCGTGAGTATTGATTTTCTTTACATATATTATTTCTAATTCAAATTTATCAAATAAATATTTCAAACTAGAAATACTATAATATCTGTAGTGCTCAGCATATATTGAATCATATTGAAGTTTATTTATTAACGAAACTAAATAGTGAAACTCTATTATAAGTATACCTTTTTTATCAAGCAAAACACAAATAGCTTTTAATATATCAGATATATTATCCATATGTGCAAAAACATTAGTAGCAGTAATAAATTTTGCCTTTCCATATTTTTTTTTAATTTTTTTAGCTAAAGTTGGGCTAAAAAAATCTAAAATTGTAGGAATATTATTTTTTATGGCAATCTTGCCAATATTTTCTGGGGTGACGCCAAGCACCCTACATTTGGTTTTGAAATTTCCTAATAGCGTACCATCATTAGATCCTATATCTAAAATTAAGTCTTTTTTATTAATTTTAAATAGATCTGAAATTTCTTTATATAAGTTTTTAAAATTATTAATAAGAGACTTTGTAGTACTAGTTTTATAAGGATAATTTTTTGGATAAAGTAAGTTTTTATCAACCTCAATACCCAATTGAACAAGTTTTGATTTTTTGGAATAGAATAATTCAGTAGGAAAAAAATATTGATTTGCTGGTTTTCCATTTATTGGAGATATAGAATTACCACCAGGAATTAATCCAAGTGAAATAATTGATTTTAATTTTTTTGAACCAGAAATGCCACAGATATCTAATTTTTTAAAAGACATATTATATTAGATTTTAATTAATATACCATTTGTATGTTTTTTTTAAACCCATATCTAAGCTTACTTTAGGCTTATAACCTAACTTAGATATTTTTTTCAAATCTGGACATCTTCTTGGTGTATCACCTAATTTTTTATTTGTTTTTATTATCTTTATATTTTTGTTGCTTAGTACAATTAATTTTTGAACTAAATCTATAATTTTAATTTCTCTCGATGTACCAATATTATAAATATTTTTATTAGTTCCTTTAAAGATTAACAACTCAACACCTTTTACAAAATCATCTATATAACAAAATGCTCTTGTGTGATCGCCTTTACCTTGAATTTTTATATTATTTTTTGATTTTGATAATTTTTGAATTATTTCAGGAATTACGTGATTATAACCCATATCAGGGCCGTAAACATTATGTGGTCTAAAAATAATAGATTTTTTAAAAATATTTGAATTAAGTAAAATAATTTCTGAAATTATTTTTCCAGCACCATATGAGAATCTTGGATTATTTGGATCAGGTATAACTAAGGGAACGTTTTCATCAGTTGGTACTTTAATAGGATTTTGATAAACTTCTGAACTAGAAGCTAAAAAAAAATTTTTAACCTTATGTTTTTTGCAAGCATCCATAACGTTAATCATTCCTTTAACACCAACATCTAATACAAGATCTGGTTTTTCATAAAAAAAATTTGTTCCATTAATAAATGCCAAATGAAATACGGTATCGATATTTTTAAAATATTTTTCAATTTTTTTATAATCTCTAATATCGCATTTAATATTTTTTAAGTTTTTATGTTTAGTTTTTAGATATTTTTTTTCTCTAAATTCATTATCCAAATTGAAAACAATATAGTTATTTTTTAAAAGCATATTAACAATAGCAGAACCAATAAAACCAGACCCACCTGTTACTAAAAATTTTTTTTTCATTGGATTTTCTTATAAACTCTTTTAACAACAATCAACATTAATGAAACTAAATTAATTTGATTGTTTTTAAAGTAAAAATATTAATATAAAAGTATATATTGTAGAAAAAAATCATTAATAATAAATTATGAGTAAAAATATTTTAGTTACAGGAGGATCAGGCTATAAAGGCAATTTATTAATTGAAAAATTATTAAAAAAAAAGTATACAGTGTACAATTTAGACTTACAATGGTTTGGTAATAACCTTAGTAAAAATAGTAATCTTCATAATATCAAAAAAAATATTTTAGAAATTGATATTTTTCATTCTGCTGCATTAGTGCCTTCAAAAGCAAAATTAAATAAGGATTTTAAATTAGTCAATCAAATAAACCCTATTAAATTTTTGAAACTATTATTAAGAAACAAAAGAAAAATAAATGTTTTATATCTATCAAGTGTTTCAGTTTATGATAAATTTAGTAAATCAAAAATGATAGAATCATCCAAAAAAACAAAAAATGATTATTATGGAATTTCAAAATTTTTATTTGAGAAAAGTATAAAAAAACTGTCAGTTAATTCAATTGGTTTAAGAATACCAGCCTTACTTACTTTGAATGTGAAAAATAATTTTATGTCTAAGATTAAAGAAGATATTAAAAAAGGTAAAAAAATTAAAATTGCATTCCCAAATAATGATTTCAATGCAATAGCTCTAGATCAAGATATATTTAAAATTTTTAATATTTTTGTTAAAAATGATTATATAAAATATAGTCATGAGGTTTACAATATTGGAACAACACAACCAAAATCTTTAAGATATCTTCTCAAATCGATAGATATTAATAAATTTGATGAAATTCAATATAATATACCTCCAAGACTTGTAGTTTTAAACAAAATAATGCATAAGTTTCCAAAAATATTAACTTCAACAAAAAAAGCTTTTATAAAATATCTAAATGAATATTAAAAAAAATTTTGAAAATGAAGGTTTTTTGATTGTTAAAAATGAATCAAAAGAAAGCCTAGATTTACTTTGCAAAACTGTTCAAAACATATTCAAATCAAATAAAGATCTTGATAAAATTCATTTAAATTTTGATTATAAAGATATCAATAAATATAGATTAAATTGTTTTAAAAAACTTAATCAAATAAGAAATTGGGAAAATTTATATTTTAAACAATGTGAAAAGGCATTGTATTCACTTATTGGTTTAGATATATCAATCCAAACAAAGTTAAATTTATCTATTCAAATGCCTAAAGATACTACATCTTCTTTAGGATTGCATTCTGACACTTTGAGCGGTCAATCTGAATATGAAGTTGTTGTTTGGACACCATTAGCAGATGCATTTGAGTCAAATAGTATGTACATATTTGATAAAAAGGTATCAAAACTCATTTATCAAGATTTAAATAAATTTGAGTTTAAAGGAATGGATAAGCTTTATAACAAGTATAAAAAACATGCTAAATTTTTAAATGTAAAAAAAGGTGAAATTTTAATATTTAGTTCATCCTTATTTCATGGGAATATTATTAATCGTACAAAAAAAACTAGACTTTCCATTAATTGCAGGTTTAAATCAATATTTGCACCAGAACTTGAAGATTTTCCTACAGAAAGATCCTCTGGGTCTTTTTATAAACCTCTAAAAATTAGTCCTGTTACAAAATGGGGACTTAAATATAAGTATAATAATATAAAATTTTGATGAAATTGGTAGGATATACAAGTTCAAGACCTTTTGGAGGATTTGTAATGCCAGTACCTGCTCAGAATAGTTGTCTAAGAGAGTATTCAGTCAAATTTGAAGCTACCTATAAATTACCTCAACTAGAACATAAATATAAAAATTGCTATATGCAATTGTTTACTAGTTTAAATTTTCTAAAAAAAAATGATGGAATTGTTATGTATTCTTTATTAATGATGCCGAAAAAAAATAAATTAAAAACATTTTTTAAAATATTAAAAAATAAAAATAATTCTGTACATTTTGTACTAGAAAATTTTTTTTGTAAAACAATAAATGAATTTGAGGAAAAATTAATTTCTTATGAAATAAAAGAATTAGTAATTTCAAGAAAAATTTTAAAAAGTAAATTTAAAAATATATGAAAAATACAAAAGTTTTAGTGTATGGTAATTTTAATATAATTCATCCTGGGCATTTGAGATTATTAAGATTTGCAAAAAATCTGGGTGATAATTTGATCGTAGGAATATTTTCCGACAAAATGATAAATAATGAAAAAATTTTATCACAAAAACATAGGTTGGATGCAGTCAAAAATTTAAAACTTGTGAATAAAGCAATAATAGTAAATGAAGATATAGTTAAATTCATTAAAAAAATTAAACCTAAGATTGTTGTAAAGGGTAAAGAACATGAAAAACTTGAAAATAAGGAATATAGTATTATTAAGAAAATTGGAGCAAAATTAATTTTTTCTTCAGGAGTGTCAACTTTTAATAACTTAAATGAAAATTTCTATTCTCATAATCATATAAATAATATTCCTAAACGTTACTTAGATATTCATAAAATAAATAAAAGAAAAATAATAAACAATATTGAAGATTTTAAAAAACTAAACGTTCTTGTTTTAGGAGATATAATTATAGATGAGGTTATTTCATGTGATCCAATAGGAATGTCTCAAGAGAGTCCCACCATTGTAGTCTCACCTAACCAAAAAACAAAATTTTTAGGGGGAGCGGGAATCGTATCAGCTCACTGTTCTTCATTCACAAAAAATACGTGGTTATACAGTATTGGAAATGATGATAATTCATTAAGATTTATTAAAGACAAATTAAAAGAATATAAAATAAAGGGAAGAATATTTACTCAGAATGAATTTACTAATAATTATAAAAAAAAATATATAAGTGACAATAGTTGTTTGCTTAAAGTTTCAGAACTCAATAGATATTCCCTACCATCTGATTTAGAGAAAAAAATATATAATGAAATCAAAAAAATAATAAAAAAAATAGATGTTCTTATAATTTCTGACTTCAATTATGGTTGCTTAAATTATACTCTTATAGATAAAACTATTAGTTTATGTAATAATAATAAAGTTCCAGTTTGTGTAGACAGTCAATCTTCATCACAATTAGGTGATATACTTAAATTTAAAAATATTGATTTAATTTCTGCTACTGAGAGAGAAGCTAGAATTTCTCTAAAAAATTCAGATGATGGACTGATTGAAATTGCAGAAAAAGTAATTAAAAAGACTAATAGTGAAAATTTAGTTATAAAACTAAATAAAAATGGAATAATAATCCATTCTCCGAAACAAAGAAAAAAGAAAGATTTCTATACAGATAAACTTCCAGCATTAAATAAAAACCCTCAAGATACATCAGGTGCAGGAGACTCTTTTTTGTGTGGTACAGCACTATCATTAGCAAAAAGTTTAAATATCTGGGAAGCTTCTCTAATAGGATCAATATTTGCAGCTTATCAAGTCGAAAATTTTGGCAATGTACCTATTGATAGATCAAAAATTTTATCAGATATTGTTAAATGAATGCGCTAATATTAGCGGGAGGATATGGAAAAAGATTAGGTAAAATAACTAAAAACATACCTAAGTGCTTATTAGAAATTAACGGACAGCCTTTACTGGATATGTGGGTTAAGAAATTAATTAATTCTGGCATTAAAAATATTTATATTAATACTCACTATAAATCTGAAAAAGTAGAAAAATTTGTAAAATTAAAAAATTACAAATCAAATATTAAATTACTAAATGAAAAAAAATTATTGGGCACTGCGGGAACTTTAAGGAAAAACTTTAATAAATTAAAAAACTCAGATTTGATGTTTATTCATTGTGATAATTATAGTGAAGAAGATTTAAATATTTTGATAAAAAAACATAGAAATAGACCAAGAAAGAGCAAAGTTACAATGATGACATTTACTTCATCTAATCCAAAATCTTGTGGGATAATTAAAACTAATCGATCTAAAATTATTACTCGATATGAAGAAAAGCCTGATAAACCTTTTTCTAATTTAGCAAATTCAGCAATAATGATTATCTCTAAAAATTATTTAAAAAAAATTTATAAAATATTGAATTTAAATAAAAATTTAAATGATTTTTGTAATGATATTATTCCAATTATATACAAGGATATTTACACTTATAAAACTTTAAAACCACTTATAGATATTGGAACAGAAGAGACATTAAATAAGGCCATTAAAATAAATTTAAAAAATAAATAGAGTTATGAGAAAATTTGTTAAATTAATTTCTTCAATTCCATTTGTATGTATAAATTTATTTATATTAATTATTAATTTTCAAAAGATTGTAAAAGCAAAAACAATATTAATACAAGATGGGGGTGGTTTTGGTCATTCATTTATTCTTCAAGATGTTATAAGGTTAATTTCTAAAGAAACTCTTTATATACAATTATTTGAAAGTTATAGACATAATCAATACCTGCCAACATTACTTAATATTGATTTTATTATATTAAAAATAAATATAAGAATTAAAATTTTTAATTTTACGTTTATAATAGGTGAAGTTGAAAGACAAAGTATAAAACCAGTACTAATACTTTTAAATACAATAATAAAATTTTTAAATTCTGATTGCAAAAAATTTTACACTGAAGAATTTTATGATAAAGAATTAATTCCAAAATATTTTAATGGACCATTAAATTTAGATAAACCAAATAAAATAAACTACACATATTTTGAGTTGGTGGCAAGATACAAGAAAGCTATTGATATAGAAAAATTTTCAGGTATTTTTAAAAATTTCAGTAAAGGTAAAAAAACTTTATGTCTTTACATGCGAAAAAGACAGGCTTCTGATTATGAAACACTAATTAGAAATGGTAGTGATTTTGATGATTATCAGAGTAGTATTAAATATATAATTAGTAAAAATTATTTAATTTTTCTTGTTGGTGAAAGTTATTCAGAAATATATGATAAAGTAGATATCAAAATAAAAAAAAATTTAGTTTCATATAAAAGTATCGGGGTTACAAAAGATTTCTTTAATGCTTTAGCGCCATTATTCTGTGATTATTATATCGGTGAACATGGCGGTGGACAATTCTTCGCTCTTTATAATAAAAATTCTTTGATTTTAAATGGCTTTCCTTTTGGTCAAAAGCTAGGTAATGTAAAGATAGTTTACAAGAATCTATTTATAGATGGAAAAAAAATAGCCAAAATAGAAAAAAAAGAAAAATATCATTTCAATTTCTTCAAAAGCAGAAAAAATTATATTGTAAAATCATTGAATTCAGAAGAAATATTAGAAAGTATAAAAAAATACGTATTCTAATTTTTTTTATTATATAAAAATATAGATAACGGGAAGGTAATTAAAAAAAATAATACTAAAGAAAAGATTAAATAAAAATTGAAAGGCAATGTTTTACTAACTTTTATTAACTTTAGATTTGATATATAAGATCTTAAATTGATCTCATTATTATATGTTGATATTTTTGATAATATTGTACCATAATATTTAATTATATTCTCTACATCTTCCTTCATAAAATCTAATTTATTTTTATCATAATTAAATATGTAAATATTTGCAGAATATGAAATTATTTCTAAATCATTATAGTAAGATTCAAATAATTTTTTTTGTTTTCCGATAATTGATAAAATATTTTTTTTACAATTATTTAATAATGTTTGAAAATCATTTACAATTGTTGCTTTAAAATAATCTTTATCGAAAAGTTTATTATTTTCAATGTTACTTTTTCTTGTTTTTATTGAGATTGTGGCTTTTTTGGAAAATAAACTATTGTCGTTTATAATAATGTTATGGTATTTTAAATTTTTATTATTTCTTAATGAATTTGTTATGTTATGATTAATTAATTTTTCAAAATTTGATTTTCTATTATTTGTAAGTACATTAAATGTAGTTGAATTATTTAAATCACAGCTTTTTTTTAAAAATAAGACATTATAAAATTTAGATAATTCAGCAATAATAGAATCTTGATCATAAAATTTCGTTAAAAATTTTAAATAGTATTTTTCATTATCTATCTGTGTGTTGTAAAAATTGAATTTCTCAATGATATTATTTTCATCAAAATTAATATTAAATTTATATTCTAAATAATTTGATGATGTAAAATAGAGAATAGTATTTATGATTAAAATTACAATAAAGATAATAAAATATAAATATTTATATCTAAAATATATGATTAAAAGTTTATATAAAGTAATATTGTCATTCATGATGAAGCAACTTCATATTATACAAAAGAAATCCTATTGGCAAAAAATATAAAATTGAAAGCCAATTATTAAAGAAAGAACCAGTTGGTACTAATGGCCATAAATTTATTATAATTAAAGAAATTAAGGTAAATTTTTCATTTTCAATATTTATATTATTAGTTAGATTTTTTTTTCTAATATTATTAATCAATTTTTTAAAGAATATGTAAATAAGTAAAAAAAATACAAATGATACAAATAAAAAACCTACAATCCCAGTTTCTGCTAATAATTGCAAATAGGTATTATGAGGATGAGTATTGCAGCTGTATTCAGCTATATACTGTTCTTCAGAGCATAATTGTCTAAATAGTTTTGGCCCATGTCCAAAAATTTTATTGTCTAAAAACATTTTATATGAAGCCTCATATAAAGGCTGATGATATTTTGAAATTAAGTATTTTGTTTCAGAAAAAATTCCCATTTGTTCAAATGATTTTTTTATCATTCTTTCATAGAAAATAGGATTTAGATAAATAGTTAATAAGACAACTAATGGGCCTAAAAATAGTATAAATAATTTGAGATATCTAAAACCCTGGATAATCAAAAGAAATAGAAAAATAAAAAAGATAAAATTAAATAGAGCAGCTCTTTCTCCTGTAACAAATATTAATACAAAACTTATTCCTAATATGAATAATATCGTAAAACTTTTAAATGAATCTTTTATTTTAAAAAATAAAATAAAAGCTATAATCATTGGTAGTGTTCTTGAGAGAAAACTACCCATCACAAGTTCCTCTCCAAAAACTCCACTGATCCTATTAGGAACCTCTCTTTCTATACCAAATATATTTGTTCCATTAAATAGTTGGAAAAAACCATCAAATAACAAAAATAAAAAAGTTGCAAACAGTGTAATAAAAAAATATTTTTTGAAGCTTTCAATTTTTAGTAAACAAAGATATGTCGAGAGTGTAAAAAATAAAAATCTAAAATAAAATAAAGAACTTTCAAGAGACAAATGGATATTTTGTGAAAATAAAGATCTAAACAAAATATAGACATAAAAAATTAAAAAAATTTTTGTATAAAAATTATTAAAATAATTAAACTCTTTATTTTTAATTACATAAACTAAAAAAAATAAGCCGGACAAGCTTACGCAAAGATCTGGAAGAAAGGGGCCTGTTAGATAAAAGGGAATAACTAAAATGTTAAAAAGAAATAAAAAATTTAATAATATCTTGTTAGAATCTGAGCTGATCATAATTATTGTATTCACATATTATTATGCTAAGTAGCATACCTTTAAAAGTAAAAATAATGTTAATAAATAAGTTTTTCTATTCTTTAAAAATTCTAATTCAATCTCCATCATCTATTTTAATTTTATTATACAA
>CACBAT010000004.1:15000-97359 GCA_902537325.1 uncultured Alphaproteobacteria bacterium
AGCCTGAGCCTACCATCGCGCGCCTCCGTTACTCTTTGGGAGGCGACCGCCCCAGTCAAACTACCCACCATACAGGGTCCCACTTCCAGATAATGAAAGTTGGTTAGATATCAAAAAATTAAAGGGTGGTGTTTCATCTGTTGACTCCACTAAAGCTAGCGCCTTAGCTTCAAAGTCTACCACCTAGCCTACACATCAATTTTCTAATACCACTGTAAAGCTATAGTAAAGGTGCACGGGGTCTTTCCGTCTAACTACACGTACTCCGCATCTTCACGGAGAATTCAATTTCGCTGAGTTGATGTTGGAGACAGCGGAGAAATCGTTACGCCATTCATGCGGGTCAGAACTTACCTGACAAGGAATTTCGCTACCTTAGGACCGTTATAGTTACGGCCGCCGTTCACCGGGGCTTCATTTTAGAGCTTGCACTCCACCATTTAACCTTCCGGCACCGGGCAGGCGTCAGTCCCTATACATCGTCTTACGACTTAGCAGAGACCTGTGTTTTTGATAAACAGTCGCTTCTCCCTATTCTGTGCCACCAATAAATAGTTGCCTAAAAATTGGTCTCTCTTATTCCGAAGTTACAAGAGCATTTTGCCGAGTTCCTTCAACATCATTCTCTCAAGCGCCTTGGTATACTCTACCTTCCTACCTGTGTCGGTTTAGGTACGATCTATATTTTGAGGCTATTTCCAGGAACCATTTCACAGCACATTCAATCCAATAAGAACATACTATTTACATGATCCGTCAACTCTCAAAAGGTACAGGAATATTAACCTGTTTCCCATCGACTACGCATTTCTGCCTCGCCTTAGGGGTCGACTAACCCTGCGCAGATTAACTTTACGCAGGAAACCTTAGGATTTCGGCGAGAGTGTCTCTCACACTCTTTATCGCTACTCATGTCAGCATTCGCACTTCTGATACCTCCAATATTTTTTTCAAAATATCTTCAACGGCTTACAGAACGCTCCGCTACCCCTTATAAATATCGCAATATCTATAAAGTCACAGTTTCGGCAAATGGCTTTAGCCCCGGTACATCTTCGTCGCGGAAAAACTTAATTAGAACAGTGAGCTGTTACGCTATCTTTAAAGGATGGCTGCTTCTAAGCCAACCTCCTGCCTGTCTTGGTCTTTCTACATACTTTCCCACTTAGCCATTATTTTGGGGCCTTAACTGGTGATCTGGGCTGTTTCCCTCTCGACTATAGACCTTAGCACCTATAGTCTGTCTGCTGTGTATAGAGTATCGGTATTCAGAGTTTGGTTAGGTTTGGTAGGAATCGCTTCCCCCTAGCCCATCCAGTGCTTTACCCCCGATATCATTCGCACAACGCACTACCTAAATAGTTTTCGCGGAGAACTAGCTATAGCGGAATTTGGTTGGCCTTTCACCCCTTAACACAAGTCATCCAAAAACATTTCAACGTTTCCTGGTTCGGTCCTCCGATGCATGTTACTGCATCTTCAACCTGCTCATATTAAGCTCATCCCGCTTCGAGTCTAATCCGTACAACTAACGCCCTATTAAGACTTGGTTTCCCTACGCCTACACCTAATGGCTTAAGCTTGCTGCACAGACTAAGTCGCTGACCCATTATACAAAAGGTATGCCATCACTTCTCAAGGAAGCTCTGACTGCTTGTAGGCATTCGGTTTCAGATACTATTTCATTCCCCCTATCGGGGTGCTTTTCACCTTTCCCTCACGGTACTAGTTCACTATCGGTCATCAAGGAGTATTTAGGCTTGGGAAGTGGTCTCCCCATATTCAGACAAAATTTCACGTGTTCCGCCCTACTCGAAAATAAAACTATTTTTTACCTATACGGGACTATCACCCACTATGGTCAAACTTTCCAGAGTGTTCTAGTTATTATAATTTTATTACTGGCCTGTTCCGCGTTCGCTCGTCACTACTAACAGAATTGATTTCTTTTCCTCTAGCTACTAAGATATTTCAATTCGCTAGGTTTACCCTTATTAGCTATGAATTCACTAATAAGTAACTCATAAGAGTTGGGTTTCCCCATTCGGATATTTAAGGATCAAAGTGTGTTGACAACTCCCCTTAACTTTTCGCAGCCTGCCACGTCCTTCATCGACTCTTGATGCCAAGGCATCCACTAAATGCCCTTTTGCGCTTGATTGCAATTACGTACAGAGAAAAATTTTGTACGTATTTTAATCAAATAAAAAATTTATTTTGATCAGTTATTTATTTTCATATTAACAATTTAAAGAAAAAATAAGATGTATATTAGATTGTGGTGGAGGATAGCGGGATCGAACCGCTGACCTCCTGAATGCAAATCAGGCGCTCTCCCAGCTGAGCTAATCCCCCTTTTATTGGTGGGCCGAGGAAGACTTGAACTTCCGACCTCACGCTTATCAAGCGCGCGCTCTAACCAACTGAGCTACCAGCCCAATATAATTAAATAAGCACCCAGTACTAGCTAATATTTAAAGAGATACATAGACAACAATCCGGATAATTAGCGAACTAATTATCGATATCCTTAGAAAGGAGGTGATCCAACCGCAGGTTCCCCTACGGTTACCTTGTTACGACTTCGCCCCAGTCGCTGACCCTACCGTGGACGGCTGCTTCCTTGCGGTTAGCGCACCGGCTTAAGGTAAAACCAACTCCCATGGCGTGACGGGCGGTGTGTACAAGGCCCGAGAACGTATTCACCGTAGCACGCTGATCTACGATTACTAGCGATTCCAACTTCATGGACTCGAGTTGCAGAGTCCAATCCGAACTGAGATGGTTTTTTGGGATTAGCTTTATCTTGCGATATTGCTGCCCTCTGTCACCACCATTGTAGCACGTGTGTAGCCCAGACCGTAAGGGCCATGAGGACTTGACGTCATCCCCGCCTTCCTCCAGCTTATCACCGGCAGTTTTTCTAGAGTGCCCAGCATTACCTGATGGCAACTAAAAATGAGGGTTGCGCTCGTTGCGGGACTTAACCCAACATCTCACGACACGAGCTGACGACAGCCATGCAGCACCTGTGTGTATGCCAGCCGAACTGAAGAATTACGATTCTGTAATTCAAACATACCATGTCAAGGTCTGGTAAGGTTCTTCGCGTTGCTTCGAATTAAACCACATGCTCCACCGCTTGTGCGGGCCCCCGTCAATTTATTTGAGTTTTAATCTTGCGACCGTACTTCCCAGGCGGAGTGCTTAATGCGTTAGCTACGACACTGATACTAATGTACCAGCGACTAGCACTCATCGTTTACTGCGTGGACTACCAGGGTATCTAATCCTGTTTGCTACCCACGCTTTCGTATCTCAGCGTCAAAAATGGCCTAGTTAGTCGCCTTCGCTTCTGGTATTCTTTCCAATATCTACGAATTTCACCTCTACACTGGAAATTCTACTAACCCTTACCAAATTCTAGATCACTAGTTTTAAATGCAGTTCCTAGGTTGAGCCCAGGGATTTCACATCTAACTTTTTGATCCGCCTACATACGCTTTACGCCCAGTGATTCCGAACAACGCTAGCCCCCTTCGTATTACCGCGGCTGCTGGCACGAAGTTAGCCGGAGCTTCTTCTTCAATTAATGTCATTATCATCATTGATGAAAGAGTTTTACAACCCTAAGGCCTTCTTCACTCACGCGGCATTGCTGGATCAGGGTTTCCCCCATTGTCCAATATTCCCTACTGCTGCCTCCCGTAGGAGTCTGGGCCGTGTCTCAGTCCCAGTGTGGCTGATCATCCTCTCAAATCAGCTATAGATCGTAGCCTTGGTGGAGCAATTACCTCACCAACTAGCTAATCTAGTGCGGGCTCATCTGAAGGCGATAAATCTTTCTCTTTGCAGACACATCCGGTATTAGCTACAGTTTCCCGCAGTTATTCCGAACCTTCAGGTAGATTCCCACATGTTACTCACCCGTGCGCCACTAGATCCGAAGATCTCGTTCGACTTGCATGTATGAGGCATGCCGCCAGCGTTCGTTCTGAGCCATAATCAAACTCTTAAGTTGAGTAATTTGACCTAAGTCAAAAATTACGGAACGTCCGTTAAAGCGGAATACTTCTTGTATTAACAAAAAATATTTGTTGATACGTATTCCAATTAACATTCGTAAAATTTAAATTACGAATTGTTGTCTACGTATCTCTTTATAATCTTATTAACTTACTAAAGAGCATACAAAACCCTACTATTTAGATTAAAATTGCAGAGGATTGTACTTTTCATAAAGAAAAGAGAATATGCCTATAATAGTATAAAAATTCCTTGTCAAATCATAAAAAATAAAAAAAAACAAGGAATTCTGTGGATATTTAAGCATAAAATATATTTTTATCTTAATTGACTAGAATCACTCATTATTTTTTGGTTGCGGGAGTAGGATTTGAACCTACGACCTTCAGGTTATGAGCCTGACGAGCTACCGGGCTGCTCCATCCCGCGATATGAAAAAAATATACCTTAATTAAAAATACTAAATAAGCAATTAATTAAATATAAATATATTCAAAAAAATTAAATGAACTTTTAATAAATAATTTTTTTTTAAAAAAACTTATTATTTGATAATATATCACTTATGATAGTCACTAGTAAAAGTATTAATAAATATCTATAATTTTAAAAATAATTTTTATAAAAATGGAACTTAAAAATAAAAAAATTCTTGTTACAGGAGGCTGTGGTTTTATTGGCTCACATTTGGTAGAGTATTTAGTCAAAAAAAAAGCTAAAGTTACAGTTATTGATAATTTAAGTACAGGCAGAATTGAAAATCTAGGTTTGCTATTTAAAAAAATTAATTTTATTAAATCTGATCTTGCAGATATAAAAACTTATAAAAATCTGGATAAAAATTTTTATTATATTTTTCATTTAGCTGCATTAGCTGATATTGTGCCTAGTATAGAAAATCCTCAAAAATATTTTTTGTCAAATGTATTAGGAACACAAAATTTAGTTAATCATTATAAAAATTCTAGAATTAAAAAATTTGTTTATTCAGCATCATCATCTTGTTATGGTATTCCAAAAACTTATCCTACACCAGAAAACTCTCTATCAGACCCGCAATACCCTTACGCATTTTCAAAATTAATTGGTGAAAAAATTATTATGCATTATTCAAAAATCTATAACATTCCCTTCATGTCTATGAGGTTATTTAATGTATACGGAACAAGATCCCGAACCTCTGGTACATATGGCGCGGTCTTTGGTGTTTTTTTAGCTCAAAAATTGTCAAAGAAACCTTTAACTGTTGTTGGCAATGGAAAACAAAAAAGAGATTTTACATACGTATCTGATGTAGTTGAAGCTTTAGTTAAAGCCGCAACAATTTCTAAAAAAAATTTAATTTTAAATGTTGGAAGTGGAAAGTCTATATCTATAAACAAAATAGTTAAACTATTAGACTCTAAATATATTTATATACCTAAAAGACCTGGCGAGCCTTTTCAAACATTTGCTGATATTTCAAAAATTAAAAAAAATCTAAATTGGAAACCTAAAGTAAATATAGAAAAAGGAATTGAAATCTTACTTGATAATATAGCATATTGGAATAATGCACCAATATGGACGCCAAAAAAAATAAAGAAAGAAACTAAACTTTGGTTCAAATACTTAAAATGAAAAATAATTTAAAAATATTCATAACCGGAGGTGCAGGTTATGTTGGGACATCTTTAACAGAAAAATTGCTTGAGCTAGGCTACTCAGTCACAGTTTATGATTTATTTCTATATGGAAATTTTTTTACCGATAATCCAAAATTAAATCTAATCAAAGGAGATATAAGGAATGAAAAATTAATTGAAGCGTCAATGATTAATCATGACATTGTAATACATTTAGCTTGTATTTCTAATGATCCAAGTTTTGAGTTAAATCCGAGTTTAGGCAAATCAATTAATTTTGATTCATTTGAACCATTAGTTCAAATTTCAAAAAAAAATAAAATCAAAAGATTTATATATGCTTCTTCTTCATCAGTTTATGGGATAAAAAAAGAAAA
Source organism: uncultured Alphaproteobacteria bacterium (assembly GCA_902537325.1). Lineage (GTDB taxonomy): Bacteria > Pseudomonadota > Alphaproteobacteria > HIMB59 > CACPNW01. Next base: position 21,029 of record CACBAT010000004.1, read on the forward strand.
GAATGTAACAGAAGATATATATTTAGAACCTCTTACAGATTATTCAAAATATAAAGCTGAATGTGAAAAAATATTATCAAAATATAGCTCTAAAGATTTTACTACTGTAACTCTTAGACCAGCGACTGTATGTGGGTATTCAAAAAGACAAAGGCTGGATGTTGTAGTTAATATATTAACAAATCATGCTTATTTTAATAAAAAAATAATTGTTTTTGGAGGCAATCAACTAAGACCAAATATAAATATTAAAGATATGGTAGAAGCATATATTTGTCTCATAAATGCTCCAGATACACTTATTAATAACGAAGTATTTAATGCTGGTTATGAAAATAATACCGTATCTGAATTGGGACTTATGGTCAAAAATATTATAGGAAATGATGTTGTAATCGAAACTAAACAATCTGACGATTATAGATCTTATCATATCAACTCTAGTAAAATAGAAAAAAAATTAAATTTTAAACCTAAGTATTCTATTAATGAATCTATAGAAACTTTGTTATTCGCTTTTGAAAATAAATTATTGGAAAATACTTTTGATAAATCAACTTATTATAATATAAAATTAATGAAAGAAATAGATCTTACTTAATGAAAATCGGCATAGATTTTGACAATACTATATCAAATTATGACCATTGCTTTAACTATATTGCAAAGAAATTTCTAAATATTAAAAAAAACAATAACTCAAATATTACTAAAACAGAAATCAAATCAGAAATACTAAGAAAAAAAAATGGGCAAAAACTTTGGATGAAAATCCAAGGTTTAGCCTATGGTAAATATATTAATAAAGCATATCTAAATGAAGATTTTCTTAGGTTTCTATTAATTTCTAAATCAAGAAATATTAAAATTTATATTATTAGTCATAAAACTGAATATGGACATTTTGATGATAAAAAAATACCTTTAAGACTAAGCGCTTTAAAATGGTTAAAAAATAAAAATATTTTAAATAATGTTACTGGTTTAAAAAAAGATAATATTTTTTTTGCTAATACTAGAGTTGAAAAGATAAATATTATAAATAAGTTTAAATGTGATTATTTTATCGACGATTTAAAAGAAGTTCTCAATCACAATAAATTTCCAAAAGAAACAAAAAAAATATTTTATAGTAAAAAAAGAGAAAAAAACTTGATTTCTTTTTCTAATTGGGCAGAGATTATCAATTTCTTTTATGATGATATAAAACAAAAAGATCTTTTTTATCTAACATATTTTTTTCATAAAAACAATTTCAGAAAAATATCATTGATTGAAGATTCTGGGAATAGTAAAAATTATAAATTAGAATTAATGAATAAAAAAAAATTTTTAGTTAAAATTTATCCATCATTAATTTTTGATAAAAGAGAAAGATTGAAAAATGAATTTAAAGCACTGAAATTTCTTTCTTTACAAAAAAAAATTAAAACACCAAAAGTGATAGAAATCAATAATGAATTAAACATTGGCATATTTCAATATGTTGATGGTAAGAAGATCAAAAAACCATCAAATAATGACTTAAATGATATAATTATTTTTATAAAAAATTTAAAGTTGTTGAGCGAAAAAAATCGATCATCCAGGAAATTCAACTTAGCTTCCGAGGTTTCAACAAATTTATCAGATTTAAAATTAGAAATAACTAATAGAAAATTATTAATTGATAAAAATTTAAAACAAAACAAATCAAATAAATTAATATTTGAGCTTAATAACATTTGGAAAGTAATGCAGGTTACTAAAAATAATTTAATGAAAAAATCAAGTAGAGTTAATTTTATTTTAAGCCCTTCTGATATTGGTTTTCATAATACCATTAAAAAAAATGATAGTTTAATTTTTTTAGATTTTGAGTACTTTGGATGGGATGATCCAATAAAAATTGTGTCTGACTTTATAATACACCCTAAGAATAATTTAAATTATTCTCAAATAGTTAAATGGATAAAAAATATAAAAAGAAACTTTAACGAGATTAGAGACTTTGATAAAAGATTAAATTTATTTTTTCCTTACTATTTATTTCGGTGGATTCTTATAATTATAAGGAAGGAAATTATTGAAAATAATAAATTGAATAATAATTATAAAAATTATAATTATAAATCTAATAAATTAATAAATTTAAATAAGAACATATTGATAAATAAATATGTTAAAATATTAAAAAAAATTAACTTAAAAGGTTATATAGATTTTGGAGAATTTAATTTTGTCAAAGATATTAAAAAATAAAGCTTTAAAGCTCAGAAAACAAACTTTGGAAAAATTTTACTCAATGGGTGAAGCGCATTTAGGTGGAAGTTTTTCAATGATAGAAATAAATATTTATGTTTTCTATGTATTATTAAAAAAAAGTGATAAATTTATTTTAAGCAAATCCCATGCATCAATTCCTTATTTGCTGATTTTACATGATTTAAAATATAAGCCAAAGTTTAAAACTCATTTAGAAATAGATAAAAAAAATAATATTTTTTGTACGACAGGTAGTTTAGGTCATGGTTTACCAATTTCAATTGGATATGCTCTAGCAAATAAAATAAAAAATAAAAAAAACAAAGTGTTTGTTTTAATATCAGATGGTGAATGTCAAGAAGGTACTACTTGGGAGTCTTTGCTAATTGCAAATAAATTTAAACTAAATAATTTGATCATTTTAGTTGATTATAATAAAATTCAAGCTCTTACCTCTCTTAATGATGGGTTACCTTTAGACAACTTAATCAAAAAATTTAATGCTTTTAATATTGATACAATAAATATCAAAAATGGACATTCGTTTACTGAAATGAAAAAAAAAATAAATCTTAATAATTTAAAGAAAACAACAGCAATTATTTTTAATACAATTAAAGGTAAAGGTGTTAAAAGCTTTGAAAATGATCCGATATGGCATGCAAAAAAAATAAGAGAAACTGAGTATAAAATAGCAAAAAAATACTTAAAATAAATATGAGAATTTGTTTTGGAAAAGAAATAAGAAATCTTGCTAATAAAGATAAAAATATTTACCTTATAGTTGGAGACATAGGCTATAGAGTTTTTGATGATTTTAGATCTGAATTTCCAGATAGATTTTTAAATTTAGGAATATGTGAGCAAAGTATTATAGGTGTAGCTGCTGGACTTGCTTTAGAGGGATTGAAACCATGGGTTTATACAATAACTCCTTTTTTAATAGAAAGACCATTTGAGCAAATAAAATTAGATATAGATCAACAAAAAGCAAATGTTAAATTAGTAGGTTATGCGGATTATCCAACTCTTGGACCAACACATAAAGAAATAAATGCAAAAAAAATGATGGGTTTATTTAAGAATATTAAATCATTTTATCCAAAAAATGAAAGAGAAGTAATAAAAACTACAAAACATTGCTATAAATCTATAGGACCATGTTTTATAAGTTTAAAATCATTATAATAATTAAATTGTGTATTTAAAAAAAATGGGAAAATTGTTAAATATAGTTACTCCACTACATCAAGCTACAAATAGAAAGTATCTTGATAGAATGATTGATGATAAAATAAATTGCATGCAAATTGCAAAGAAATATGAAGCTGATTATTGGGATGGAGACAGAAGATATGGTTACGGTGGTTATAGATACATACCAGGTAGATGGAAACCCGTAGCAGAAAAACTAATAGAAAAATATAATCTAAATTCTAAATCCTCAATACTAGATGTTGGTTGTGGTAAAGGTTTCTTATTACATGAAATAAAACTGCTCATACCCAAAATAAAAATTGCAGGTTTTGACATATCTACGCACGGAATTGATTGCGCTAAAGATACTGTTAGAAAAAACCTTTTTATTCACGATGCTAAAGATAAATTTCCATTTAAGAATGATGAATTTGATTTAGTTATTTCTCTTGGATGTTTGCATAATTTAAGATTACCAGAATTAAAAATTAGTTTATCTGAGATAGATAGAGTTGGAAAAAATGGTTATTTAATGCTTGAAAGTTATAGAAATGAAAAAGAATTGTTTAATCTTCAATGTTGGGCTTTAACTTGTGAGTCCTTTTTTGATAAAGATGAATGGATTTGGCTTTATAAATTCTTTGGTTATAATGGGGATTATGAATTTATTTATTTTGAATAGAAATTATGAAAGCTGCAATACTAGTTAAATCAAAATCTCCTTTAGAAATAAAAAATATATCATTGCCAAGTAATCTAAGTTTTGGTCAAGTATTGGTAAATATTAAATATAGTGGTATTTGTGGAGCACAAATTAATGAAATTGATGCTGTTAAAGGAAAAGATAAATTTCTACCACATTTACTTGGTCATGAAGGTTCTGGTATAGTAGAAAAAATCGGTGAAGGAGTTAAAAAAGTAAAAAAAGGCGATAAGGTTATATTGCATTGGCAAAAAGGATCCGGGATACAAAGTGAAACACCAAAATATTACCTAGGTGATAAAGTTATAAATGCTGGCTGGGTAACTACTTTTAATGAAAAGGCAATTATTTCAGAAAATAGAGTGACAAAAATACCAGATAATTTTAGTTTAAAACTGGCAACATTGTTTGGTTGCTCACTAACAACAGCCTTTGGAGTTGTAAATAATGATGCAAATATTAAGATTGGAGAATCAGTATTAATTTTAGGTATTGGAGGTGTTGGGTTAAATATTGCTCAAGCTTCCTCACTAGTTTCATCTTATCCAATAATAGGTGTAGATTTACATAGCTCTAAATTAAAGTTAGGATTAAAACATGGATTAACTCATACAGTAAAATTTGAGCCAAAAACTTTAAAGAAAAAAATATTTGAGATATTGTCAGGGTCAAAACCAAAATATGTTATCGAAACAACTGGAAAATCTCAAGTTATAGAATTAGCATATGATCTAACTTCAGATGAAGGAAAAACAATTCTTGTAGGTGTGCCAAAAAATAAAATAAAAATATATTCTTTGCCGCTGCATTTTGAAAAAGTTCTTACAGGTTCTCATGGAGGGTCTATTAATCCAGATAGTGACATACCAAATTATATAAGATTAATTTTACACAAAAAAATTGATTTAAGTAAACTTATAACTCATGAGTTTTCACTAGATCGTATTAATTATGCGATTAAACTTTTTAGAAGCGGTAAAGCCGGGAGAATTCTCATTAAAATGAATAAATAATATTTGTTTAAATTAATATAAACAAGATTTAGTAAATAAGAAGAATGAAAAAAAATATACTTTTAACAGGTGCAAACGGCTTTGTTGGTTACAACATATACAAACTTTTTGATAAAAAAAAATACAATATAATATGTTTAATTAAAAAAAAAAATATACATATAAAAAACTATGTTATTTGTGATTTGTCTAAAAAAATAAAACTTAACAAAGAAATAAATATCCACGCAATTATTCATTGCGCAGGATCAGATAAAGGTCGAAATTTTTTTAAATTTTATAAAAATAATATACTTGCAACACAAAATTTAGTAGATTTTGCTAATTTAAACAAAGTAAAAAAATTTATTTTTCTGTCATCAATTTCAGTATACGGTGATATAAATAATAAAAAACTTAAAATAAATTCAGAAATAATTAATCCAAAATTATATGGTTTATCAAAATTAATATGCGAAAAATCAATTCAAGAAAAAAGAAACAAATTTAAATCTATTTCGATAAGATTACCTGGTATTATAGGAAAAGGGTCAAAAAAAAATTTTATTTCTAAATTATACAAAAATATAAGCTTATCTAAACAGATTAAAATATTTAATCCTAATTCTCTATTTAATAATTGTATTGATGTTGAAGAGCTATCTAAATTTATTTTTCAATTAATTAAAATCAATTTTAAAAAACATGATATTTTAATAGTTGGTTCATCAAATCCTGTAAGAATTATAGATGTTGTAGATTTAATGAAAGCTAATGTAAAAAGTAAGTCAAAAATAAAAATTTTAAAAAATGAAAGAAACAGTTTTTTAATTGAAAATACCTATGCAAATCAAAAATATAAGTATAAACCAATTTCTACATATTATACTATAACTAAATTTATAAAACTTAATATATGAAAAAAGCTCTAATAATAGGTGGTGGTTTTGCTGGATGTGCAGCTGCACATCAATTAGAAAACATAGGTGGATGGAATACTACTATAGTCGAAGCTGCACCTTTCCTTGGAGCTGGAGTAAAAACTAATTTTTATGGTGGTCATCCTTATACTTTTGGGCCGCGACATTTTCTTACTCAAAAGGAGCATCTCTTTGAGTATTTAAATAATATTATTCCTATGAGATTATGTTCTGAACATGAATTTTTAACATATGTTGAACCCGATCAATCTTTTTATGCTTATCCTATTAATATGCAAGACGTAAAAACTATGCCCGACTTTAATATTATTAACGAGGAAATGAAAAAACAAAATAAAAATAAAATATCTGAAGCAAAGAACTTAGAAGAGTACTGGATTGCATCAGTAGGTAAAACTTTATTTAAAAAAATGATTGATAAATATAACAAAAAAATGTGGTTAGTTGAAGATTGCAAAGATATTGATACATTTAATTGGTCACCAAAAGGAGTTGCCCTCAAAGATGGTCCGAGAGCTGCATGGGACAGTGCTATTTCTGCATATCCAGTTGATATTGAAGGCTATAATAAATATTTTCCATTTGCAACAAAAGATGCAGAGATATTACTTTCAACAAAAATTGAGGATTATGATATTGAAAATAAAAGAGTAAAGATTAAAGGAGAATCTTATAAATTTGATTTAATTATTAATACTATTTCTCCTGATATTTTATTCAACCAATGTTATGGGGAACTACCCTATATAGGTCGAATATTTCATAAGATTGTTATCCCTACTGAACATATTTTTCCAGAAAATGTATTTTTTTTATATTATGCAAATGAAGAGCAATTCACGAGAATTGTTGAATATAAAAAATTCACAAAGTATAAATCAAAATCTTCTCTTCTAGGTTTAGAAATTCCTTCTTTAAATGCTGGTAAACATTATCCCCTTCCCTTCAAGTCTGAAATATTAAAAGCTAAAAAGTATCTTGATTTAATGCCTAAAAATTCTTATTCTATTGGAAGAGCCGGCACTTATACTTATGCAGTTGATATTGATGATTGTATAAATCAAGCTTTGATTATGTCAGAAATAATAAAAGCCGGTGGAACTGATAATCCTGTACCAGGTGAAGAATATCAAATTAATTTTTAAATTTTATATTAAATAATATAGAACATTCTAAAATAAATAAAAATATATTAAAATAAATTTTAAAATTTAGATATTATTACTTTAATTTTTAAAAATTAAATAACAAATGAAAAAAAATATATTAATTATAAGTGGAGCAAATGCGAAAATTTCTCAATCTTTATTTGAATACATATTTAAAGTAAAAAAAGTAACAAAATTCAGTGAAGTTATTCTAATAACAAAGTCAAAAAATTTATTTAATTATAGTTTGGATAATTTAATTAAAATACATAATATAAAATTGGATTATAATAAGAAAATGAATTTATCAAAACTTAAAAAAATTTGTAATAATTGTAATATTTTTATTTTTCATGCGGCAGCTTTAGTACCATCCAAACAAAATTTTAAAAATAGTTTTTATAAAATTAATTGTTACTCACCAATATTGCTTATTAAAGAACTAAAAATAATTTCAGATAACTTATTTCTTTTTTATTTATCTTCAACCTCAGTATATGATAAATTTTCAAATAGTATTTTAACTGAAAGCGCTCCAAAAACAAAAGAGGATAAATATGGTTTATCGAAACTTAAATTTGAAAAAGAAATAAAGAAAATAAAATTAAAATCATTTGGTTTAAGAGTTCCAGTATTACTTACTAAAAATGTAAAAAATAATTTTTTTTCAAAGATAAAAAAACAGATTAATAATAAAGAAAAAATCTCTATCGGATATCCTGACGAAAAATTTAATGCAATTGGTTTTGATTTGGATATTTTTAATCTTTTTTTAATTTTTATAAGAAAGAAATATAAAGTTATTCACGAAATATATAATTTAGCTACTATAGAACCAATTTCTCTAAAAAAATTACTTAGTCAAAACAAAATCACTAATTATTATCAAATAAGTTACCCCATACCCCCAAGAGTAATTAATTGTGATAAATTGATTAAAAAATATCCTAATATTTTGACTAATACAAAAAAAGCTTTTAATACATTTATTAATGAATATTGAGAAATTATTTAAGAAACAAGGTTATATTATTGTTAAAAACGAAAACAATAAATATATTGATTCAATAGAACGTGATATATTGAATGTCTTTAAAACTAAAATAATCTTCAAGATATTCATCATAACTTTAATCATAAACATATAAACAATTATAGATTAAAAGCTTTTTCAAAAATTAATTCTCAAAAAAATTGGGATTTGTCTTATTATAAAATCTGTAAAAGCTCGTTGGACAGATTGATTGGTCAAGATTTGTCAATTCAAACAAAACTAAATTTATCAATTCAAATGCCTCATGATAAAACCTCTAAGCTTTCCTTCACACTGACACATTGAGTGGTCAATCTGAATTTGAAATTGTTGTGTGGACCCCAATAACTAATGCTTATTGCATGTATGAGGCATGCCGCCAGCGTTCGTTCTGAGCCATAATCAAACTCTTAAGTTAAGTAATTTTGACCTAAGTCAAAAAATTACGGAACGTCCGTTAAAGCGGAATACTTCTTGTATTAACAAAAAATATTTGTTGATACGTATTCCATTAACATTCGTGAAATAAATTTACGAACTGTTGTCTACGTATCTCTTTATAATCTTATTAACATTTTAAAGAGCATACAATTCCTATGTAATTTAATTAAAAATTATGGAATTGTTCTTTTCATGCGAAAAGAGTATATGCCTGTAATAGTATAAAAAACCCTTGTAAAATCATAAAAAAAAATAATTTTCTTAGATTTCTGGGGATAATTAGGGGTATTAATTAAGAAATAGTATTTTTAAAAGAATCATTGGTTGGTTGCGGAGGTAGGATTTGAACCTACGACCTTCAGGTTATGAGCCTGACGAGCTACCGGGCTGCTCCACCCCGCGGTTAAATTCATATTATCTAAAATGTAAATATATGTCCAATCAATTTTAAGTAATGTAAATACATAATAATAAATTAAGTTTAAATTACATAAATATAACATTAATTAAAGCAGCTAAATTAAATGAAAAAAATTTACCTAAATCTTGTATTTCAATTTTTTGCAATAATGCTGATTGTGAGTATTTTTTTTTTTAATGATTTAGATTTAAGACAAATATTAGTTTTCTTTCAGCCAAAAGTATTTTTTCTATTATTATTTATATTTTCAATAAAACTATTTGCAGCATTTTTATTTTTTAAAATTATGGAGATAGTTACAAATAAAAAAGACAGTTTCTTAGAGATTTCAAATACCTTTATCCAAGGTGGAATAGTGAATCAATTGGTTCCCGGAGCAGGATTATTATTCAAATATTATAAGTTTAAATTAACATCAAATATATCTTTAGCACAATATTCAACGAGTCAAATAATCTTTACATTGATTTCTATAATTTGTTATTTTTTTCTTTCTATAATTTTTGGATTTGTAAATTTTATAGAATTAAATCTTACAAATTTTTTAATATTTGCAAGTATCTTGTTCTCAGCTTTATTAATTTTTTTTCTACTAAGAGATAAATTAATAAAAACTTTAAAAAAAAATATATTGAGTATAAAAACTATTTCATTTGTAATAGACGACTTAAAAAAAATTAAAAATCTAATTAAATATAGGATTAATTTATTAATATTGATATCATTTATGATACTCTTAAAATGTTTTTTTGAATGTATAGCATTTTATTATGCGATAATAATTTATGATACCCCAAGTTCGTTTGTAGAGTCAGCTTATTTATATTTAAGTTCATTCCTTATCACTTTAGTAACCCTAATGAACTTCATAGGTATTTTTGAAATAATTTTAACTTTTTCTGCCTCTTTAATTTCTAACAACTATATTGATATATTATTTGTCGGATTGGGTTTTAATATTCTTAATAATCTGTCCTTATTTTTAATTATATTAATGATTTTTTTAATAAATTTTTTTAAAAGATTGCTTTAAGATAATATTTGGTAGCGGAGGAGGGATTTGAACCCCCGACATCACGAATATGAGCCGTGCGCTCTGACCAACTGAGCTACTCCGCCAGACTTTTTTTTAAACACTAAATGATTCTCCACATCCGCATGTGCTTTTTTCATTTGGGTTATCAAATACAAATCTTGAAGAAAGTTTATCTTCTCTATAATCCATAATTGATCCTAATAAAAACATAGTAGCCTTAGGATCAATTAATACTTTAGCTCCATCTTGATCAATAATTTCAAAGTTTTTAAAATCAGATGAATTGCCAAAGTCTAATTTATATGCATATCCACTACAACCAGACTTATCTACTCCAATAACAACAGAATCCATACCATTGGGAGCATTAGACATTATTTTTTTTATTTGTTCAGTAGCCTTTGATGTTATAGATAAAATGTTATTCATATTATTGTTATAAATTAAATTAAAAAATATCCAAAGCAAGTTTTGCTTCTTCAGACATTAAATCTTTATGCCACTTTGGATCCCAAACTAAAGAAACTTCAATTGAATTTAAATTTGATAACTTTTCAACTGATTTTCCTACACTTTCGGGCATAGTTCCTGCAACAGGGCAGTTTGGGTTAGTTAGGGTCATTTTAATTTTAATATCGTTCTTATCATTAATCTTAATTTCATATATTAGACCTAAATCATATAAGTTAACTGGTATTTCAGGATCAACAACAGTCCTAATACACTCTATAACTTGTTCTTCATTAATTTTAGTGGTTATATTTGAATTATTGAATTTTTTTATATAACTTGTGTTTTTATCTGGTAAAAATTCTTCTAGTCGTTTTTCTTCCATCATTTATAGTAAGATTTTTGTTATTTCATGAATGCTATCTACTAAATAATCAACATCATCTTTTGTATTATATACTCCGAATGAAATTCTAGAAGTTCCAGTAACATTAAAATGTTTCATAAGCGGTTGACAACAATGATGCCCTGTTCTTATTGCTATGTTTTTTTTATCTAACATCGCACCTAAATCAGAATTATGAATACCTTCAATATTAAAAGAAATGATAGCGCCTTTGTTTTTATTTGATCCATATATTTTTATATTATTGAATTTTGAAAGTTTTTCATAAGCGTAATCATGAAGTTTCATTTCATGATCATAAATAACAATTGGATCAACTTCATTCATAAAATTTAATGATGATGAAAATCCAATAACTGGAGCAATAGGAGGAGTACCTGCCTCAAATTTTTCGTAACCATTTGCATAGGTACTTTTATCAATATCTACATCATGAATCATTTGCCCTCCCCCCTGGTAAGGAGTAAATTCCTCTATCCACTTATCTTTCATGTACAGTATACCAAGACCTGAAGGGCCATACATTTTATGTGCTGAAAAAACATAAAAATCAGGATCTAAATCTTTTAGATTAACTTTTTTGTGAGGTGCAAATTGACAACCATCCAATAGTAGCGGTATATTATTTTTTTTTGCAATTTCTTTTACAATATCAAAATTCGTTATTGATCCTGTAACATTTGACATATGAGTTAATGTAATTAGTTTAGTATTTGAATTAATTTTATCATTTAATTCATCATAATTTATTTCACTATTTTCGTTTAGTCCCAGAGGAATAATTTTTATCTTTTTTTCAATTAAATGCCAAGGTATTAAATTAGCATGGTGTTCAAGATAACTTAAGATTATTTCGTCACCATCTTCTAAAAAACTTTTAGACATACAAGATGAAATTAAATTTATACCTTCAGTTGCACTTTTAACAAAAATAATATTGTTTTCAGATGTATTTAAATAATCTGCAACTTTTTTTCGAGCATCTTCAAATTTTTTTGTTAACTTAGAACTTAATTCATAATTACCTCTGTGAATATTTGCATATTCATTTGTATAACAATTATTGGTGGCCTCAATCATTTCATCAACTTTTAATGCTGAAGCTGCGGTATCTAAAAAAACTAGATTAGGATTTTTTTTGAATACGGGAAATCTTGATTTTAAATCGGAGATATTCATTTCACTTTACTTAAGTATCTTACTAGTTTCTTTTGTATTATTTCAGACATTTGTTCATTATCAATACTACTTAATTCTTCATTAATAAATGATGATATCAATATTTTAGTTGCTGCAATTTTACTCATACCTCTAGAACGAAGATAAAAAATAGCATTTTCATCTATTGGCCCAATTGTAGAACCATGACTACATTTTACATCGTCAGCGTAGATTTTTAATTCTGGTTTAGAAAAATATGACGCACTGTCAGATAGAAGTATACCTTTACTAAGCTGATATCCCTCTGTTTTTTGCGCCACTTGATCAACATGAGTGTTACTAAAGTAAGTTGCTTTAGCGCGGTCGTTCAAAATACCTTTATAAACTTGATTACTTTTACAATCCTCAGCTAAATGTTTAACAAATGTTTTATTATTTGATGTGTTATTATCCTTAAGAAAAAATATTCCTTGTAAATCAGCTTCTGAATTGGTTTCTATCAGCTCAGAATAATGAAAATTTCTTACGTAACCTTCTGAAAAATTATATACTTTTTGAGTATAAGTAGAATCTTTTTTACAAGAAGAATGACTTGTTATTATTAAATTATGATTGGAAGAATTGTCTTGTATTAGAAAGTGGTTTAACTGAGAATGTTTTTCTAATTTAATTACATTCAATATATTTGATGTAGAATTATTTTTATTTTCATACTCTTCAATGAGACTAAGAGATGATCCCTCTTGGCAAATAATATTATTTTTTTGAAAAATAGTTAAATCGTCATCTGTTACAATGTTGGATATTTTAATTTTTATTTTGTTATTTCTTTTTATAACAATCTTAAAACCACTATTTAAAAATAATGAATTTAGATTTACAAAATGATCATTTTTTTCAATTGTATTATTTTTAGAAAAATCATTATAATCTTCATCTAAAATTTTAGTAATTTCAATTTTATCATCTTTAAAAGTCGAACACTGACCGTTTACAGAAACTATTGAATAGCTATTTTCATGAGTATTATTTATTACTGATGTTTCTTCAGGAATCAGATATTTATAATTAAAATCAATAAAGTTTTTAAGATTAATATTTTTAAGACTTTCATTATTTTTTTTATCAAATCTATCGTTTTCAAAAATATTTATTAATTTTTCTCTATGAGTTTCAATATCTTTGTTTTCTGAAAAAAAAATATTTTTTCTATTTTTTTGATAATTGTCTTGGATATTCATTACTGAAATTTTTGAAATCCATCTTTTTCAATTTCATCAGCAATTTCGGAACCTCCTGATTTGACAATAGAACCATTTACCATGACATGTACATAATCTGGTTTAATATAATCCAAAAGTTTTTGATAATGAGTAATTATTAAAAAAGAATTATCTTTAGTTTTAAGTTTATTAACCCCATCGGTAACGATTTTAAGAGCATCAATATCAAGTCCTGAGTCAGTTTCATCTAGAATAGCTAAATCTGGATTAAGAATGCTCATTTGTAAAATTTCGTAACGTTTTTTTTCTCCACCAGAAAATCCTGTATTAACTGATCGTTTAAGCATATCAATATTTATACCTAAGTCACTAGCTTTAGATTTTAAAAGCTTAGCAAATGATAAATTATCAATTTCTTCTTCGTTCATACGTTTTCTTTTTGAATTAATTGCAGAATGTAAAAACGGGGTGATATTTACTCCAGGTATTTCAACTGGATACTGAAAAGCCAGAAACATTCCTTCTTGTGCTCTTTCTTCAATATTTAAATCAAATAAATCGTTATCTTTGAAATTAATTTTGCCATTTAAGATTTCGTAATCCTCTTTACCTGCTAGAACGTTTGCTAAGGTGCTTTTACCACATCCATTTGGGCCCATTATTGCATGCACTTCACCTTTATTAATATTTAAGTTAAGTCCATTAAGAATATTTTTATTTTCAATCTTTACAGATAGATCTTTGATTTCTAAAAACATATTACCCTACACTTCCCTCAAGAGAAATAGATACTAGTTTTTGTGCTTCAACTGCAAATTCCATTGGAAGTTCTTGTAAAACTTGCTTGCAGAAACCATTAACTATTAATGAAACTGCTTCTTCATGGCTTAAACCTCTTTGTCTGCAGTAATAAAGTTGGTCTTCATTTATTTTAGAAGTCGAAGCTTCGTGCTCAATAACTGCTGTATTATTTTTTGAGTCAATGTAAGGAACTGTGTGTGCCCCACATTGATTTCCTACTAGTAAAGAGTCGCATTGTGTGTAATTTCTTGCTTTGTCAGCTTTTCTTAAAAATGAGACTTCACCTCTGTAAGTATTTTGTGACTTACCTAAGGAAATACCCTTTGAAATAATTTTACTTTTGGTGTTTTTCCCTATGTGAGTCATTTTTGTTCCTGTGTCAGCTTGCTGATAATTATTTGTTATTGCTACAGAGTAAAATTCACCAATTGAATTATCACCTTTCAAAATACAACTAGGATATTTCCATGTAATAGCAGAGCCAGTTTCTACTTGAGTCCATGATATTTTACTATTTTTACCTGCACAAAGACCTCTTTTAGTGACAAAATTGTAAATTCCACCTTTGCCATCTTCATCTCCTGGATACCAATTTTGAACAGTTGAATATTTTATTTCTGCATCCTCTAAAGCAATTAATTCTACATTAGCAGCATGTAATTGATTATCATCTCTTTTTGGAGCAGTACAGCCTTCTAGGTAACTAACATAACTACCTTTATCTGCAATAATTAGGGTTCTTTCAAATTGGCCAGTATTTTCTGCATTAATTCTAAAATAAGTTGATAGCTCCATTGGACACTTTACACCTTCTGGAATGTACACAAATGATCCATCAGTAAACACAGCTGAATTTAATGCGGAAAATGAATGGTCTCCAGCTGGTATAACTGATCCTAAATATTTTTTTATTAGATCAGGATGTTTCTGAATTGCCTCTCCGATGGAACAAAAAATTATACCAAGCTTTTCTAATTCACCTTTGTAAGTGGTAGCAACTGAAACACTATCAAATACAACATCTACAGCGACACCAGCTAGAACTTTTTGCTCCTCTAGAGGGATACCTAATTTGTTATATGTCTCTATAAGCTTAGGATCAACTTCACTTAGGTCTTTAGGTTTTTTCTCAAAACCTTTTGGCGCTGAATAATAATAAATATCTTGATAATCAATTTCAGGAAAACTAAGGTTTGCCCATTTAGGTTCTTTCATTTTTTTCCATTTTGAATATGCTTTTAATCTCCAGTCCAGCATCCAATCTGGTTCATTCTTTTTTAATGATATAAATTTGATAGTATCTTCGTTTAGCCCTTTTTTAGGCTTTTCATTATCTATGTCAGTTACAAAACCATATTTGTACTTATTTTTACTATAAGAGTCTAATGTATTTAGAGTTTCTGAGTTCACATTACATCATCTAATTCATTAATTGAAAAAATCTAGTTAATTCAACAAAAATTAAGCAAATTTAGAACTGATTTTAATTTTAAGCGGTAATCCAACCACCACCAAGTAATTGGTCATTTTTATAAAAAACACAAGCTTGTCCAGGGGAAGTATTATCTAATTCCTTTTCAAATGTAAAAGTTCCATAGTTCCTATTTATATCAAGGATTCCTGGTAAATCTTCCTGGGTTGATCTTATTTTTGCTGAACAATCAAGTTCTTTAGGTAAAATGTTTCCTCCCAACCAATTGATATTCTTAAAGTTAATAACTTTTTTTTTCAATTTTTCTTTTATCCCTAGAGTAATTGAGTTTTGATCTTTGTTAATATCTATTACGTATAAAGGTTCTTTTGAACCACTAATGCCAATACCTTTTCTTTGACCAATAGTATAATTACTAATACCATCATGAGTTCCAAGAATATTATTATCAACATCATAAATTATACCTTTTTTATTAACACTCGGATTTAAATTATTTACAAGATCTCTATAAGAGTCTGATGTAACAAAACATATATCTTGGCTATCAGGTTTATCGCTAACACTCAATTTATATTCTTTAGCTAGTTGTCTAATTTCTGATTTTCTATAATCGCCTAATGGAAATCTCGCATAATTCAATTGATCTTGTAATGTAGAAAAAAGAAAAAAACTTTGATCTTTTGAAAAATCTTTCGCTTTATGTAAACTTGCATTATTTAGAGATCCTTTTCTTATTGCGTAGTGACCTGTTGCAAGAGCGTCAGCTCCAATTTTTTTTGCCTCATTAAGTAAATCTGAAAATTTTACTGTTTCATTACACTTAACACAGGGTAAAGGAGTTTCACCATTTGCATAAGAATCGACAAAGTTACTAATTACTCCATCAAAAAATTTGCCTTGATAATCTAAGACTACATGTTTGAAATCATTTTTTAGAGCGACATTTTTAGCATCTTCAATATCAATACCAGCACAACACGATTTACTCTTAGATATATTAGAGTTGTTATATAATTTTAGTGTAATGCCGATTACATCATAACCTTGTTTTTTTAGCATAACAGCAGCAACAGAACTATCTACGCCGCCAGACATTGCTACAACTACTTTTGTGTCTTTTTCTGACTTATCAAAACCAAGAGAATTCATATATTTAAAACATCTATATTTACAAAATCATATAACTTCAATAATAGCTTTATCAAATGGTTGACTTATTAATTCCTGGGCCAGAAGGTAAAATAGAGGCTAAATATTCTCATAATAATAGAGACGATTCACCAATTGTTATATTATTGCACCCGGATCCCTCTAAAGGTGGGACTATGCATACTAAAATTATTTTTAAAATGTATAAAATTTTTATAAAAGCAGGATTTTCTACGATTAGATTTAATTTTCGAGGTGTTGGTAAAAGTGAGGGAATTTATGACGATGGCGAAGGTGAATTAAGTGATGCAGCATGTGTGCTGGATTGGCTTCAACAGTATAACACAAATTCAAAAATATGTTGGGTTGCTGGTTTTTCATTTGGAGCATGGATTGCAATGCAACTATTAATGAGAAGGCCAGAAATAAATGGCTTTGTAAGTATTTCACCCCCTGCAAATTTAAGGGATTTTAGTTTTTTAGCACCATGTCCATCTTCAGGTTTAATTATGCATGGTGATAAAGACAATTTCGCCTCATATGATTCTACAAAAATATTAGTTGAAAAACTTCAACAACAAAAAAAAGTGGACATTAAATTTAAACCAATAAAAGGTGCAGATCATTTTTATGAAAGTTTTTCAGATGAATTTGAAAACTCAATAAATGAATATATTGATCAAACAATTGATAGAAAATAATTTGGAATGAAATTTAAATCTGAATTTCTTAATGAAATTAAAGAAAGAGGCTTTGTATATCAGGATACTGATATTATAAATTTAGATAATATAATTTCTAAAAATAAAATATCTGGTTACATTGGATTTGATATAACTAGTGATAGTTTGCATGTTGGGAGCTTAATACAATTAATGCTTCTCCACTGGCTTGATTTTTATGGACATAAATCAATTTGCTTAATTGGAGGTGGTACAACATTAATTGGTGATCCTTCAGGAAAAGATGAAACAAGAAGAATATTAACTAAAGAAGAAATTGATAAAAATATTGGCAATATAAAACAAATATTTTCAAGATTTATCAACCTCAATAAAGATGCATTAATAATAAATAATTATGATTGGCTTTCTAAATTAAATTACATAGATTTTCTAAGAGAGTTTGGATCAAAAATTACGTTAAATAGAATGCTAACTTTTGAGTCTGTAAAAAGTAGGTTGGACCGAGAACAGCCATTAACAGTATTAGAATTTAATTATATGCTTTTACAGGCATATGATTTTGTTTATCTTAATAAAAACTATAATTGTATTTTGCAAATGGGAGGATCAGATCAGTGGGGTAACATTTTAAGTGGAGTTGATTTAATTCGTAAGATTAATAAGAAAGATGCATATGGCATTACTTCACCATTGATAACAAATAGTGACGGATCAAAGATGGGGAAAACAGCAAGTGGGGCAATATGGTTAAATAAAAATAAAATTTCTAGTTTAGATTTTTTTCAATTTTGGAGAAATGTTAATGATAATGATGTATCTAAATTCTTATATTTATTTACTAAGCTGCCAATCAATGAAATAGTTAAACTATCGGCTTTAAAAAATCAGGAAATAAATGAAGCAAAGAAAATATTAGCATATGAAGTTACTAAAATTGTTAGAGGGAAAGATGATGCTGATGAAGCTTTAGAAATTGCAGATAATACTTTCAGTTCAAAAATTATTGATGAAAGGTTACCAAATATATCCCAAAAAGAATTAGATATAAAAAATGAAAATTTTTTAATTTTAGATGCTATAGAAAAGCTAAATTTAGTTAAAAGTAGAAGTGAGATAAAAAGATTAATTAAATCTGATGGTGTTAGAGTAAACGATCAAATATATAAAAATAGTACTTTTTCTTTAAAGGAATATTTAGGTTCTAAAGAAATAAAAATATCAATTGGTAAGAAAAAAATAGGGATCTTAAAAATTCTTTAGTTAAATTATAAAGTTAAAGAATTTTCTAAAAAATTATCAATCTTACCATCCAAAATCTCATTTACATTAGATGTTTCATAGCCACTTCTTAAATCCTTTATTAGCTTATAAGGATGTAAAACATATGATCTTATTTGATTACCCCATCCAATATCTTTTTTTTCTTTATTTTTTATATTCTCATTATCTTTTCTTTTTTGAAGCTCTGTTTCATAGATTCTTGATTTAATCATTTTCATTGCATTAGATCTATTTTTATGTTGCGATCTATCACTCTGACATTGTACAACAATATTTGTTGGTAAGTGTGTAATTCTTACTGCACTATCAGTTTTATTTACGTGTTGTCCTCCTGCTCCAGATGCCCTATAAGTGTCTACTCTCAAATCACTTTCTTTAATTTGTATTTCAATTTTATCATCTATTTCTGGATAAACCCAAACACTTGCAAAACTTGTATGTCTTCTTTTGTTACTATCAAATGGAGAAAGTCTTACAAGTCGATGAATGCCACTTTCTTTTTTCAACCAACCATAAGAGTAATCCATCACAATTTTTAGTGTACAAGATTTTATTCCTGCTTCCTCACCACGCATTTCTTGTAATAAACTTACTTTACAATTATCTTGATCTTCTGCCCATCTGAGATACATTCTTTGCAAAATCTCCGCCCAATCCTGACTCTCAGTTCCTCCAGCTCCTGCGTGAATTTCTATAAATGCATTAAGGTGGTCAGCTTCATCATTTAGTAAATTTAAATATCGAATTTTTTCAGATAATTTCAAAGTCAAGTCAACTTCATTTTTTAGATCATCTAATAATGATTTATCATTGTTTTTTTGAATAAATTTATAAATTTCTTCATTTTCATTTAGCAATTTACTAAGTTTATTAAAGTCACTTATTTTGTTCTCAATAGATTTTATGTCTTGAAAAATATTTTTTGCATCATTATTTTCCCAAATATTGGGATCTGAACTTTTAAGCTTTAAATCTTCTAGTTTTTTTTTTAGAGAATGATAGTCAAACCCCCCTCCTTATAAGATCAAAATTTGATCTTATTTTCTTTAAATTTTCTTCAATTAAATCAATATTTTCCATAAAGACTTACTCTAATAAACCACCTGTTCCAGAAATGGAATTATTATTAAAATTTTCTAATCCATCTATAATATTTACATTCCCAGAATATGGCTCTGAACCTAAAATGAAAGGTTCGCTTATACTTCCTTCCTGATTTGATACCATTCCATTTCTTGGGTCAATTCTTACAAAACTTATTCCCGATGGAATTCTAAATGGTTTTTTATTTTTATTAATTTTTATTTTTTTCGCAAAGTTTTTAAATATAGGCACAGCTACACTAGAACCAGTTTGCTTGTATCCAAGAGATTTTGGTTGATCATAACCAACATATACACCTATGACTAAATCAGGAGTATATCCAATAAACCAGGCATCTTTATTTTGATTTGTAGTTCCAGTTTTGCCAGCTATGGGGACATTTAAATCTTTTAATCTTTTTGCTGTGCCTCTTTGAATTACACCTTCCATCATTGAAGTAATTTGATAAGCCAAACGTGGATCAACAACTAAGTTCTCTTCTTCATCTAAATTTGGAATTTTTATTTTTGATGGAATTGAGTCAACAATACATTCATTACATTTTTTTAAACTAGTATCACGTATCTTATTTCCATTTCGATTATAAATACTTGTAATAAATTTAGATTCAATTTTTTTACCTCCATTCGCAATAATTGCGTAAGCATTGGTTAGATCTCTTAAAGTAATTACTCCAGAACCAAGTGACATTGAAAGTTTATCATCAAAACCTTCATTTATATTAAATTTACTTGCCATATTTAAAATATTATCCATCCCTATTCTATTAGCAAGTCTTACAGTCATTAAATTTCTAGACTTTTCTATACCTGTTCTCATTGTTGTTAATCCATAAAATTCATCTGTGTAATTTGATGGCTTCCATTTCGGAAGACCTGGGCCTTGATCAACTACATAAGGTGCGTCTAGTATCAATGTTGAAGGAGAATAACCTTCATTCAATGCAGCTAGGTAGACAATGGGTTTAAATGCTGATCCAGGCTGTCTTTTAGCTTGAGTGGCTCTATTAAATTCACTTTTGTGAAAACTATATCCTCCAGAAAGAGCTAATATATCTCCATTATATGGATCCATCACGATTATTGCACCATTAACTTGAGGTTCCTGTTTTATGATGTAAGAATTATTTTTTCTTTCAATGTAAATTACATCTCCCTCATTAAAATCTTTATTAGAAAGCCAAATGTTATCAGAGCTATTTAAATTGACAATTAATTTAACTTTAGATTTATCATATACCTCTATTTTAGATTTATATATTTTATTAATTATAACAGTTTGCCAATTCGGAAAAAAAGGATTTATTTTTTTATAATAATTTTGATTTTTAAAAAAGTTATCAAAATTAGTATTTTCTATCAAACCATGCCATCCTTGTTTTTTTTCGTATTCTATCAGTCCTTCAATTAAACTAAGATTTGCATTTTTTTGTATTTCTGAGTCAAGCGCAGTCTTGATTATTAATCCATCTGAATAAAGTTTTTCTTTTCCAAATTTTGAATATAGTTCTTTTCTTATTTCTTCATAAAAATAATCTGCTTCTGAAAATTTTTTATCATTACGTTCGAAGATTTGAAGTGGTTTATTTTTATATATAAGATCTTCTTTTTTTATAAATCCATTTTGATGCATTCTATCAATTACCCAATTTCTTCTTTCAATGGCTTTTAAATAGTTCTTTTTTGGATTATAGTTGTTTGGAGCTTTTGGTAATGCAGCTAAAAAAGCTATTTCATGAAGTTCTAGATCATAAATAGATTTGTTAAAATAATTTAAGCTTGCTGTACCAATTCCATAAGAGCCATATCCTAAATAAATATCATTTAAGTATAATTCTAAAATAGAATTCTTATCTAAAATATTCTCAATTCTAATAGATAAAATAATTTCTTTAATTTTTCTTGAGTAGCTTAATTCGTTACTTAATAAAAGATTTTTTACAACTTGCTGTGTAATTGTTGAAGCCCCAACCACTCTTCTATCAGAATAAGTATTTAGAATATTAGTAAAAAGAGCTCTAACTATTGCAATTAAATCAACACCATAGTGTCTATAAAAATTCTTGTCCTCAGATGATAAAAAAGCTAATTTAATATTTTCAGGTATTCTGCTTTCAGGAATAAATATTCTTTCCTCAGTGTAAAAACTTTTCAATAGCAATCCATCTGAACTATAAATTCTTGAAGATAAATTTGGTTTATAATTTACTATACTTTCATATGATGGTAATTCTGGTGAGTATCGCCAAAGTGTGTAAAAAATTGTTGAAATTGAAATAAATGCAAATATGCATAGAAAAATTAACAATAATTTTATATAACCATACAATCTATTCATATTTTTAAACTACATTGTGAAATAGTTAAAAATGTGACATTAGGCAAATATTATACAAATATTCAAAATGACTTTAATATATAAAAATTTTTACGGAGTTTCGGCATTATGTCAAAAAATATACTTATTGATACAACAAATAACATTGAAACAAGAATTGCAGTTACAGAAGATGGTAAACTTGATGATTTTGAAATTGAACCTAATAAAAAAAATGCAGTTAAAGGGGATGTTTATCTAGCTAAAATAACAAGGATAGAACCCTCTCTTCAAGCGGCATTTGTTGATTTTGGAACAAATAGAAATGGTTTTTTACCTCTTACAGAAATACATCCAGATTACTTTAAGATTCCTGCTGTTGATGAACAACAAATTAAGGAACTCAGCGATAAAATAAACAATGATAAAAATGATAAAGAAGAAGAAGATGATTTACAAAACTCAGAAAATGTAAATGAGATAGATGAGCCTGAGAACGAAAGTATTGAAATTAAATCTGAAGAAGAGCAAGAAAATACAGATGAAAAAACTATTTCTATAAGAAAAAGAAAATATAAAAAATTAAGCCCAAAGAAAGAATATTTCAATTATTTTAGAAAATATAAAATTCAAGATGTAATTAGACCTAAACAAGTCTTACTTGTTCAGATAAATAAAGAAGAAAGAGGCTTAAAAGGAGCAGCATTAACAACATATTTATCATTTGCAGGAAGATATTGTGTCCTAATGCCAAATAGTATGAATAGTGATGGCATATCAAGAAAAATTGGAGATATAGAAGAAAGAAAAAAATTAAAGCAAATTTTATCATCAGTTGAAATACCAGAAAAAATGTCAGTAATTGTAAGAACAGCTGGAATTGGAAGGACAAAAAAAGAAATTTCAAAAGATCTCTCATTCCTTGTAAGTCAATGGAATAAAATAAGAGAAATTACTTTAAAATCAGAAGCTCCAGAAATGATTCATGAAGAAGGCAATGTTTTAAAAAGAGCAATTAGAGATATGCTTAGTGAAGATGTAGAAAAAATTTTAGTTGAAGGGAAAGATGGATACGATAAAGTTAAAAAAATTACAAAAAATTTAGCACCAACATTCGTAAAAAAAGTAAAACAATATAAATCTGATGAAAACTCACTTTTTGCTTCGAATAACATTGAAACACAAATTAATGATCTTTTTAGTCTAAATGTAAAGTTAAAATCTGGTGGCTCCATTGTAATCAACACTACTGAAGCATTGGTGGCAGTAGATGTTAACTCTGGGAAAAATACATCTGAGAGAAATATTGAAAATACCGCTTTAAAAACAAATTTAGAAGCTGCAGTAGAGATAGCAAGACAACTAAGACTAAGAGATCTCGGAGGCTTAGTAGTAATAGATTTCATAGATATGGATGATTATCGAAATAATTTTAAAGTTGAAAAAAGTTTAAAAACTGCACTTGTAAGAGATAGAGCAAGAGTTCAAATAGGAAGAATAAGCATGTTTGGGTTAATGGAACTATCAAGACAACGATTAAGATCTAGCTTAATAGATAAATCTTTTGAAAAATGCAATTATTGTAAAGGATCAGGTTTAATTTTGAATTCTTCTTCAATAATTGATCAAATATTGAAGGTAATTAAAGAAAAAATCTCTGAAAATAAAAATTCTATAATTAATGTTAAATGTAATAGTGGATTAGCAGAAAATTTATTAAACAACAAAAAGACTGAGATAAATTCACTAGAAAATAAATTTGAATCAAAAATCAATTTTTATTTTGATCCACAATATTCTTTACATGACCCTTTAATTGAAATTGATGAAAATCATCAGTCCAATAATATTGAAAAAACAAATACAAAGAAAAAAAATAATATTACTTCTAAAGTAATTAAAAAAAAGAAAATAATAAAAACTAAAAAAACAAAAAAAAGTATTAAGAAAAAGAAATTAGATAGTAAAGAAGTAAAAGAAGATGATAAAACTGATACGCAAAAGGACTTAAATTTAATCGAGAGTAGCACAAACGAAGATGAAGATAAAACTGGTTGGTGGTCTTAAAAAAATATTAGTTTTTTTTTTATTTTTTATTTTTTTTTTTAAAAGTGGTTATAGCTCGCAAATACTAGACTACGAGACTGACCAATTTATTAATCAGATTTTGGAAGATATAATTAAAGTAAATAAAATAAATAAAAAAATAAAATTTAAAATAAATAATAGTAATGAAATAAATGCTTTTGTAGATATTAATAATGTAATTCATATTAATTCTGGATTAATAATTTATTGCTCAGACTATGTAGCGCTGTTGTCTGTATTAGCTCATGAAGTTGGTCATATAGCTCTCAACCATATTGCGATTAGAAAAAAAACAATAGAAGATAATAAGAAGTATAATAACATAGGTCTTTTATCTACAATTGCGGGTTCAACATTAACTCAAAATCCTCAATTAATACAAGGGAGTATGCTAACTACAGCTGTTTTATCAAATCAATATATTGTTTTTAGTAAAGACCAAGAAATGGAAGCAGATTTATATGCACTGAAAACATTAAATTTACTAAAAACTAATTCTAAATCAATTCAAAGATTATTAGAAACGATAGAACAAAAATTATTAGATAAGGGTTTTTCAAAAGATAAACAGAGAATTAGTACTCACCCATATTTTGAAGATAGAATTTTTTTAATACAAAACTTTAAAGATAATAAAGAAATCAATTATAATAAAAATTATAATGAAAGATTTAACTACATAAAAGCAAAATTTGTAGGTTATAGTGATAATGAGGAGGTAATAAATGAATTAAATGAACCTTTTAAATCTTATGCAGAATCAATTAAAATAGCTAAAAATGGAAATCTAAAAATGTCATTAAGGAATTTAAATGAACTAATTAAGAAGAATAAAAATAAATTTATGCTAGAAACTAAAGCAGATATATTATTTTCTTATGGATATACAGATGAAGCTGTAAAATTTTATAAAAAAAATTTAGAAAAATATCCTAATAATTATTATGCGCAGATTAGAATATTTGAAAATACAGAAATAGAAAATTTATCAAATAATGATACTGAGAAAATTTTTCAAAATAATAAAGTTCTTTTATTCAAATATTTAAATAATAAAAATGTTCTATTAAAATATATTGAATTAGCACAAAAATTAAATAAAAATGAATGGTTAAAATTCTTTAATTTTGTTTTATCAATAAATAATATTAAAAAAGAAGTCTTTGATAATCAAATAATAAGTTTTAAGAAAACCAAAGACAAAGATTTATTAAAATTAGTTAATATAATACAGAAAATAAGTTAATGAGCGGATCATTAGTTTACCAAGATTATAAAAGTTTACTTAATAAAAATCTTATCATAACTGAAAATATTCAAAGTACTCAAATACAACCATCTAGTATAGACTTGTCATTAAGTGAAGAGTGTTACGAAATTAAGCAAAGTTTTTTATCTTATAATTCAAAGGTTAGAGATAAATTAAAAGATTTAGCTATAAAAAAGATAAATTTAAATGGGGAATATATATTTAAAAAAAACAAAACTTACATTGTTAGACTTAATGAAAGTCTTAGTTTAAAAAATAATATATTTGGTCACTGCAACCCCAAAAGTAGCACTGGAAGATTAGATATTTTTTGTAGATCACTTGTTGATTATGCAGAAGAGTACGAAAAAATTCCAAAAAATTATAAAGGTGAAATTTTTTTAGAAATAACATCTAGGTCATTTGATGTATTATTTAAAAAAAATAATTCCCTAAATCAATTAAGACTTGTAAATAAAAATCATAATTATTTGACAGATAAGCAATTAATTAGCTTTAATAAAAAACGAAAAATATCTAATCAAACTAGAGATGATGTTAAAATTGATAATGGATTAAAGTTATCAGTTGATCTAGCTGGATCAAACATTATTGCTTATGTGGCTAAAAAAAATACTCCAGTTCTAAATTTTTCTAAAATTAATTTTCATAAAATAAATGATTTTTGGAATATAATCAGAAAAAATAATAAAAGATTAATAATTGAAAAAAACAAATTTTATATTTTGAGATCAAAAGAAAAGGTTGTGATACCATCAAATTTAGCTGGTGAAATGATACCGTATGATACAGGTATTGGAGACTTCAGAGCACATTATGCAGGTTTTTTTGATCCTGGTTTTGGTATGCCTAAAGGATCATATGCAGTTTTGGAAGTAAAAACAAATGAAGTACCTTTTTTATTAGAAGATGGTCAAACTATAGCTAGAATTAAATATGAAAAGTTGAACAAAAATAGTAATATTGTATACGGTAAAGAAATAAAATCAAATTATCAAAACCAAGGTTTAAAATTAAGTAAACATTTTAAATAGAATGAAAAAAATTTTAGTTATTAATGGTCCTAATCTAAATTTATTAGGTAATAGAGAAGATGATATTTATGGCAAAGACAGTTTAGATAAAATTAAATCTGATTGTGAAAAAAAAGGTGGAGAGAAGAAATTGGAAATTATTTTTTTTCAGTCTAACAATGAAGGTGAGATAATCGATAAGATCCATGAAGTGAATGATAAATTTGATGGTTTAATTATTAATCCAGCAGCGTTTACTCATTCATCAATTGCCATTCTAGATTCATTAAGAGCGATAGACAAACCCAAGATAGAAATTCATCTTTCAAATATTTACGCAAGAGAAGAATATAGAAAAAAAAGTATTACTTCTGAAGGGGTGGATGGTTTAATTTGTGGATTTGGTGGAAATAGTTATCTTCTAGGAATTGAAGCAATATGCAAATTAATTTATAAATAAGTATGACTAAAATTGATAAAACAGATTTAGAGAATATTAAGTTAATCATCAAAGAATCAAAAATAAATGGTGTTGCTAAAATAAAAATAAAAAAAAATGATTATGAAATTGAGATTACCTCAAGTGACTTCACTGGAAATAATGTTTCCATTCAGAAATTTGAAAAAAATACTGAAGTTAAAGAAGTTGAAAATACAAATGAAACTGTAAATGAAGATAATATTGTTAAATCTCCAATGGTAGGAGTTGCTTATCTTTCTGCGGATCCAAATTCGCAACCTTATGTGAAAGTTGGTCAACATGTTAAAGCTGGAGATACTTTATTATTAATTGAAGCAATGAAGACATTTAATGAAATTAAAGCTCCTAGATCTGGCGTTATCAAAAAAATAGTTACTTTGAATAGTCAACCAGTTGAATATGGCGATACTCTGATTATTTTTGAATAATGTTCAAAAAAATACTTATTGCTAATAGAGGTGAAATTGCTTTACGTGTACTTAGAGCCTGCAGAGAACTAGGTATAAAAACTGTAGCCATTCACTCTGATATCGATGAAAATGCAATGCATGTAAGAATGGCAGATGAAAGTATTTGTGTCGGACCAGCTTCAGCACAATCAAGTTATTTAAACATACCTGCAATTATAACCGCTGCCACTTTAACTGATGTAGATGCAATTCATCCTGGATATGGTTTTTTAAGTGAGAATCAAAGATTTGCGGAAATTATTGAAGAACATAATATCAAATTTATTGGACCAAAATCCGAACATATCAAAACGATGGGTAACAAAATCGATGCAAAAAAAATAATGGATGCAACTGGAGTGCCGACAGTAAAAGGTATGAATGATTTAAGCGATAAAAATAAAATTGATGATTTTATAAAAAAAGTAAAATACCCAATTATAGTAAAAGCAGCGAGTGGTGGTGGTGGAAAAGGAATGAGAATTGTCACAGAAGCAGATGATTTAAATAAAGCTATAAATGAAGCAAAAATTGAAGCAAAAAAATCATTTAATGATGAAAATGTTTATTTAGAAAAATTTTTAACATCTCCTAAACATATTGAAATTCAAGTCCTTTGTGATTCATTTGGAAATGTTGTTACTCTTGGAGAAAGAGATTGCTCAATTCAAAGGAAGCATCAAAAACTTATTGAAGAAAGTCCAAGTTCAGTTCTAACAAATGAAAATAGAGAAAAAATTTCTGAACTTTGTAGAAAATCTATGAAAGAAATCGGATATGAAGGAGTTGGAACATTAGAATTTTTATATGAAAATAATGAATTTTATTTTATGGAAATGAATACAAGATTACAAGTTGAACATCCAGTAACGGAAATGGTTACTGGCATTGATCTTGTGAAAGAGCAAATTCTTGTTGCTAATGGTGAAAAACTTACAATAAAACAAAAAGATATAAAATTAAAAGGAAGTTCAATTGAATGCCGAATCAATGCTGAACATTCAGAAAGTTTTATACCATCACCAGGTAAGATAACACAATACCACCAACCTGGAGGACTAGGTATTAGAGTAGACTCAGCCGTTTACGATGGATACTCAATTCCATCCCACTATGATAGTATGATTGGTAAGCTAATTACCTACGGTGCGACAAGATCAGAAGCTCTAAAAAAAATGAATCGAGCACTAGAAGAATATGTGATTATGGGAATAAATACAAATATACAGCTTCATCAAAAAATTATTCAAACTGATGAGTTTAAAAGAGGAAGTTACAACATTAATTTTATGTCAAATTTAATTGAGTAAAATAATTGATTTAAACAGCTTAATTGAATTTTATAAAAAAGCTTACTTTCCGATGGCTGATAGTAAGTATTCTGAAGAAATAAAATTTTATAAACCCAAATTAAGATTTATCATTCCAATTTCAAATTTTCATTATCCAAAAAAACTTTTTAGTGAGTTTAAAAAAACAAAATATAGTTTTAAAATTGATCAAAATTTTGGAAAAGTTATAGAGTTATGCAAAGAGATTAAAAGAAAAGACCAAGATACTTGGATTAATGAAATTATTTTAGATACATATATTGAATTACATAAAATAGGTAAATGTCACAGTGTAGAATGTTATGAAGATGATAATTTAATTGGTGGTCTATACGGTTTACATATAGGATCATGTTTTTTTGGTGAAAGCATGTTTAGTTTAAAGACAAATACAAGTAAGTTTTGTCTACTTTATTTATTGGCAATATTAAAAAAAAATAATTTTTCCATTTTAGATTCACAGTTTTTCAATCCTCATTTAGTTCAGTTTGGAGCGTATGAGATAGAAACTTTAATTTATGAAAATAAATTAAAAGAAAGTTTAGAAATTGAAAGTTTTTTTAAAGAAGTTAATAATTTTCAAGAAGTTTTATCGTTACTACAATCAACTAACCAAAGATCATAAATAGGATTTTCTAACGGAGTAACATCGGGGGAAGAAGAAATCATCCAACCTTTATAAACATTAGTATTTTTATTATTGATAGTATCGTAGACATCTATCAAAACATAGTCTTCAGGAATTTCAGTTGGAGGACTGCTACCGCAATACAAAACTTCAATAATTAAAGTTTCCCATGATATTTTTGAACTTACCAAAATATCTCTTTTAGAAACTTTATTAGTAGTCTTATTTAATAACTTAAAAGAAGCATACTTTTTTTCAATAGTCTCAGCAAAGACATTTAATGGTAGTAGAAAAAAAAATGTTACTCTAATTAGGAGTCCAAGATTTATATTCTTCTTCTTTTTTTTCTGGGTCATAATTTTTTGAAAGCGGATGAGATGATGGGAAATATGCATCATTAGTACCAGTCATATTTGGTTTATGATTTTTTTGCCATTTATATTTATGTGAATAGTCAAGTGGAGGATTATCAATCGATTTGTGAAGCCAGGCATGCCAGTGCGGTGGTATATTTGATGCTTCTATTTCGCCATTAAAAATTACCCATCTTTTTGCTTTTAAATTTTTAAAATCTTTTAAGCTACAGTAATATTTATTCCCTAATTCATCACTACCAACTAAGTTGCCCTTAAACCAAGTATAAATTTTTGTTCCTAATGACATTAATATTTCTATAAAGATTAATGGACTACTTTCCAATTAATTTTTTTATTAGCATAAAAATTCTTAACCTGAATATCTTTGTAACTAGATAAATCTGACATAATCCATTCCTTTTTTTCTAATTTAATTTTTTTATCATTAATTGGAAAACTATAATGTTTTGCTCCGTTAATTGAACAAAATATCTCTAACTTATCAATTGCATTTTCTTGATCGAATATTTCTGCATATAATTCTATTGAGCAAGGAGAGGAAAATATTCCTGGCTTAGATGACATATCTGGTTTTTTTTCTTGAATTGGATGTGGAGCTGAGTCTGTTCCTAAAAAAAATTTAGAATTATTGTGACATGCTGCTTTTCTTAATTCTATTAAATCTGTTTCGTTTTTAACTACTGGCATACAAAAATGATGAGGATTAATAGAGTCATCATGAAATACATCTTTTTTTGTTAAAAGCATGTGGTGTGGTGTAATTGTTCCTGCAATATTTTGATTTTCTTTCACATACTTTACTCCATATGAAGTTGATACATGCTCAAGAGTAATTTTTAAAAGGGGAAATTTTTTTCTAATAATACTTAATTCATCATCTATAAAATATTTTTCTCTATCAAAAATATCAATATTCTCGGCTACTTTTTCACCGTGTATTAGTAATGGACTTTTTTCTTCTTCTAGAATCTCCAAAAATTTAAAAATTTTTGAAATGTCGCTAACTCCATGACTTGAGTTTGTAGTAGCATTTGAAGGATAAAGTTTAGATCCAAAGAATACTTTATTTTGGATACCTTTTCTAAAATCTTCTAAATCTAAATTTTCATTTAAATAACAAGGTATAAGTGGTTCAAAATTATTACTAGATGCTCTATTTAAAAGCTCTTTATAAGCAGAAGCCTTAACAGTATCCGTTATGGGAATTTCTGTATTTGGCATTGCTACACATCTATTATTTATTCTAGAAGAAAAATTAGTTACCATTTCTAACATATCACCTTCTCTGAAGTGAACATGCCAATCATCTGGCTGAATTATTTCAATATTTTTACTCACAATAATTATTTTTTTGTAATGTATAATAAATCTTTTCTACACTTATAGAATCCATATAGGACTTTGTTTTATCAATATTTATACTTTTAAAATAGTCATAGCTTTCATTTGTTCTTATAACTTGTGAATCTTGCATAAATGGTCCGTAAATTACATCATTTGTTGGGCCAAATAATACTATAGACTTTAATTTTGTGGCTGAAGCCATATGTGATAATCCTGAATCATTTCCAATAAATAATTTTGATTTTTTCATATAAGCAGCAGTTTGAGTCAATGATGCACCGAATAAATTAATTATCTTATTACTATCAATATTTTTTGTTATTTCATTTAAATAATTTTCTTCTTCTAATTTTGAACCAACTAAAATAAATTTAATATTTTTATTTTGAGATAAAATTTTGACTAATAGTGAATTATAATTTTTAATATTCCAAATTTTTGGTTTCCAATTTCCTCCTGGAAATATAACAAAATATTTAAAATCATCAGATAGATGTTCTGTTACTATTTCTTCTTCTTCTGTATTTGTTTCAATAAACAAATTCGAACAATCAAATTTAAAGTAATTAGATAATTGCTGAACATGGTTTAGATTAGATTTTTTTTTAAAAATAAATTTTTGCTTATGTTTTAAAAAATATGATAATAACGAACTTCTAAAATCAATAATTATATCCCACTTCTTTCCATAACAATTAGAAATTATATCTAACCAATGCATATTGTATCTTTTTTTTGAAACAGTTATTATGGTTTCTACAGATTTAAAGTTTTTGAAAATTGATTTAGCAGATGGACCAATTACAAATGTAAATTTAGTTTCAGGATATTTTTGACTAAAATAATTTATTACTCCAGTTGATAGAATTGTATCTCCAATAAGATTTGACGAAATAACAAGAATTTTCACAGAAATATTACACTTTTAATATATTCAATATATATTTAGATAATTATGAAAGATAAATACTTTTTTCATCATCTGAATTCAAGATTTTTTGAGATTTCTGGAAAAGATAGTAAATCATTTATTCAAAATTTAATTACTAATGACATTGAAAAATGTAACGATGGATCAATTATTTATTCATGTCTATTAACACCTCAGGGTAAATTTTTAGCAGATTTTTTTATATTCAATATAAATGAAAACTATATTTTTGAAACTAATGATAAATTTTATAGTAATTTATTAGGACGATTAAAAATTTATAAACTTCGCTCTGATATAGAAATTAAAGAAATTAAAAATCTAAATTCTTATTCATTATTTAATATAGATTATGAAGGTGATTATAATGTTTATTTAAATGATCCTAGAAATATAAACTTAGGTAAAAAACTTATAACGGATAAAAAAATTTTAATTGAAAAAGAGCGATTGAAAGAAATTAATGAAACAGAATATCATGAAATTTTAATTAATCATACAACACCCTATTCACCATTTGATATTTTAGAAAATAAATCTTTATTATTAGAAAATAATTTTGATAATTTAAATGCTATTGATTGGGATAAAGGATGCTATGTGGGTCAAGAAATTACTGCAAGAATGAAATACCGTGGATTACTCAAGAAAAAACTTTACGCTTTAAAAATAAAAAGTGGAGATGTGCTAGAGGGAGATGAGTTGATAGTAGATAATAAAAAAATAGGTACAATTGTATCAAAAGCAAATTCAAATATTTTTGCAGCATTAAATATTAATTTTGTTAATGAAATAAAAAATAAAGATCAAAATTTAGTAATTAATGATTCATTATCTTTTGATTTTTTAAACTGAAAATTTTTTTCTATAAAAACTTAATGGAATTATTAAAATCATAAAAATTATTAGCATTGGAACAAATATATTATTAATTCCATAGTTGTTTGCAATAAATCCTAATGAAGCTGGAGCCCCTATAAATGTTCCGTAAACTGCAATTGAAATGATTGTTATCCCTACTCCACTATCAATTCCCTCAATTTTTCCAGCTAAACTATATGCGATAGGAACAATTGAGGATGCTCCAATACCTAATAATGAAAAACCAATAATAGCTGCATATATACTGCTGAAATTAGATAAAATTATTAAACTTATAATCGTCGATAAAAATAAAAAGAAAATCAAAAGAAAAACTCCAATTTTATCTCTTACCCAATCACCACTAAATCTTCCAATAACCATAAAAATATTAAAACTTAGAGTTGCTAAGCCGATATAGAAACCATCAACTTGAATAAAATCTCTCATATAGAGAGCTCCCCATGCATCAACACTTCCTTCCGTTAGAGCGTTTGCCATTGCAATTAATGCTAATAAAAAAATAAGTAAGGGCCAAATAAAAAATATATTTTTTTTACTGGAGTCTTCTGATTTTGTTTCAACTTGAGACTCTAAACAAAGTACAAAATACAAACTCAGAGGAAGAAGAATGATTACATACAAAAGTATATTAAAAATAAAAGAATAATTCCACTCTAGCAAAAAGCTTGTAATTAGAGATCCAAATAAAACTCCAAGACTCCAAAATGCATGAAACCCTGACATCATTGATTTTTTTTCTCTAACTTCTAAATTTGATGCATAAACATTGCATGCTATTTCGAATGCACCATAACTCATACCAAAAACAAATGAGAAAACCATAAAAAGCCATAACTCTTGAATGAAAGGTACTGGCAACCACAAACAACCTTCGGCAATTAAGGTACATGTTAAAATAGATTTTGTAGAAGTTTTCAGAATAAGAGCATTTGCAAAAATCATTGCAACAATTGAACCAATTGCAAATGATAACATAATATATCCAACACCAACATAATCAGTTTGAAGTTGATCCTTAATGGTGGGTATCCTAATAGCCCATAAACCTACATAACAAGCAGTTATAAAAAAAATAATTTTTATTGCATGAATATCACTAACTTTTTTCATACAATTTTATTAATTAAAATATTTTTTGTAATATTCAGATAAATTTTCAATTGAAACTCTTTCCTGTTTCATAGTATCTCTATCCCTAACAGTAACACTTTTATCTTCTAGAGTTTCAAAATCTACAGTTAAACAAATTGGTGTACCTATTTCATCATGTCTTCTATAATTCTTACCAATGTTTCCTGAATTTTCTAAAACAACTCTACCCAATCCCAATTTCTGTAGATTAGATTTTATTTCTTTAGATAAATTAACTAATTCCTCATTATTCTTTTTGAGAGGAATAACTGCAGCTTTAATAGGTGAAAGATGAGGTTTTAGAGATAAAAGAATTCTTTTATTATCTTTATCTACATTTTCTTCACGATAAGCTTCATTTAACAAAGCAAGAACTCCTCTATCAACACCAGCTGATGGCTCAATTACGTAAGGAATATACCATTTTTTTTCTTCTAAATCTTGAACAGCTAATTTTGTAGTTGAAGAGGAGTTTTTCATAACTTCTGATGTAATTTTAAAATCGTTTTGATTTTTAGTATGAGAACCTAAGTCAAAGTCAGTTCTATTGGCTACCCCTTCTAGTTCCTCTTCACCATGAGGAAACACATAATTGATATCAACAGTTCTTTTAGAGTAGTGAGCTAGTTCATTTTTTTCTACTTCAATTTTTTTTAAATTTTCTTTTTTTATGCCTTGATTAACCCACCATTCTATTCTCTTATTTATCCAATATTCATGCCATTCATCATCAGTACCTGGTTTAACAAAAAACTCTAATTCCATTTGCTCAAACTCTCTAACTCTAAAGATAAAATTACGAGGTGTTATTTCATTTCTAAATGCTTTTCCCATTTGTGCGATACCAAAAGGAACAGTTCTGGAAGTTGAATCTAATATATTTTTAAAATTAGTAAAAATTTGCTGACACGTTTCTGGTCTTAAATATGCGAATGACGAACCATCATCTACTGGTCCAATTGCAGTTTTAAACATTAAATTAAAAGGTCTTGGCTCAGTAAGATCTTCTGATTTACAATTTGGGCATTTATTATTTTCAAATAATTGATCTGCTCTCCACCTTGACTTACATGCTCGACAATCAACCAGAGGATCAGTAAAAGTATCTTCATGACCTGAATGTTTTAGGACTACTGGAGAACTTAAAATTGAAGCATCCAAACCTTCGGTATCATCTCGTTCATATACCATTGATTTCCACCAAGCTTGTTTAAGATTATTTTTGAACTCGACTCCCATTGGTCCATAATCATATAACCCCTTAATACCACCATAGATGTCATTTGATTGAAATAGAAAGCCTCTTCTTTTGCAAAGAGAAACTAACTCTTCCATTGTTTGTGCAGTCATATAACTCTTAATCTTTTGGTTTATATTCTTTCGTTCTTGGATCTTTCTCTAAATCGATTACTGAGTCATTATTTACTTTATTATTAGTGAATTTGTCTTGTTTTTTTTTCTTAAATCTTAAAAATAACAAAATAGAAGCTAAAATTACAACTAAAACTAGAAATTTCATTACAAACCAAACCTAGAAAACATAATTCGTTCTTCAATTTTATGTAAAATTTCATTATAATTAAATATTGAAGAAGAAAATCTACGTTGTAAAAATGATTTTTTTTGACTGATTATTTTAATTTTAATTTTTTTTCCAAACTTCTCTTCTAAAATTGGTTTTATTGCACCAATACCATCTGCTAAACCTAAATCGATAGCTTTATTACCAACCCAAAATAAACCAGAAAAGATGTCATCTAATTTATTCTGATCGAGTTTTGAACCTCTTCTCTCTTTTACATAATTAATAAAATTATCATGAATTTGTTCTTGAATATTTTTTAATCTATCAATGTCTTCTTGTTTTTCTTCTTTGAATGGGTCAAGAAAACTTTTACTTTTGCCAGATGTATAAACTCTTCTTTCAATTCCAACTTTTTTTAAAAGATCTACAAAACCAAAACCTGGTGAAATAACACCAATTGATCCAATAACAGAGTTTTGATCAATATATATCTCATCAGCAGCACATGCTAACCAATAACCACCAGAAGCTGCAACATCTTCAACGAATGCTAAAACTTTTTTGTTCTTTTCCTTTGCTAGATCAATGATCCTTTTTGCTATTAAAGAAGATTGTGTGGGAGAACCTCCAGGTGAATTAATGACCAAACCTACAACAGGAGATTTTTTATCAGCAAATAACTTATCAATTAATTTTTCTAAATTGTTGATTGCTAAACCAGAGCCTGTTAAGCCTGACTGTGATGATATAATACCAGATAAACGTAAAACCGGTATTGTAATACTCTTTGAAAATAACCTTTTAAACATAATATCTAATAACAAATGTTAATCTTTTCTTAAAGCGTTATGTAGCATTTGTTTGTAATTTTGGTAATTTAAGTTTAAGTGCGTCAATTAAGTTAATGAATAAACAAAATATTCTAATAATTAATCAATATGGATAATGTTCTTCCACTTAGAAAAAAAGATTTTTCATTTGAAGATGAAATCAGAGAATTAACAGATCTATGCAAGGAAGATCTGGTATCCGTAAATACCATAATCCTTGATAAATTAGATAGCAATGTACCTTTAGTTCATGAAGTTGGAAAATACCTTATCTTATCAGGGGGAAAACGATTACGACCTCTTTTAACTGTTTCAAGTTTTCATATGACAAGAAATGAAACTAGTGAAATTGAAAATAAAATGAATCATATCGGTCTATCTGCAGCAGTAGAATTTATTCATACAGCAACACTATTGCATGATGATGTAATAGATGAAAGTAAACAAAGACGAGGAAAACCTACAGCAAACGAGAAATGGAAAAATAAAACAAGTGTATTAGTTGGTGATTTTTTATTCAGTAGAGCTTTTCAACTAATGACAAAATATGGAAATACTAGAACGTTAAAAATATTAGCAGATACTAGTGTTGTAATTTCTGAAGGAGAAGTTTTAGAACTTGTTAATGATAAAAATTTAGAAATAAATGAAAATATTTATTTTGAAGTTGTAAATGCAAAGACTGCTTCTTTATTTAGTGCAGCATGTCAAGTTGGATCAATTAGTGCTCTTGGTACAGAAGCTGAGGTTAATGCATTAAAATCATTTGGAACAAACTTTGGCATGACTTTTCAATTAATTGACGATGCTATTGATTATTCCTCAAACAAAAAAATATTAGGAAAAAATACTGGAGATGATTTTAAAGAAGGTAAAATTACTCTTCCAATAATATTAGCATACGGAAGATCAAATGATAAAGAGAAAAAATTTTGGGAAAGAACTATTTCTGATCTTAACCAAAATGATGGTGATTTTGAAATGGCATTAGAAATAATTAATAAATATAAATGTATTGAAGATACTCTTACAAGAGCAAATCACTTTTCAAATGTAGCTGTTGACTCAGTTGATATATTTAAAGATAACATTTACAAAGAAAAATTAGTATCTCTTGTTTCAAAAAGTGTTTCGAGAATTTATTAATTAATATTCCTCATAAGATTTTACCTCGACTAATTCAGAACCAAAGGTTTTATTTATATCATTTTTTACTTTTGCTCTTTCATCATTGGTAATATAGACACTTCTAGCTAGATCAATAAATGTTTGATCAAATAATTTTTTTCTTTCACACTCTCTAATATCGTCTTCAATATTCCAGAGTTTAGAATTAATATTTATCAAATTTTTTAAATAATTGTTTATTTCTTCTTTTTGAACATAATTCATTAATGTTTTTTGGAGAAAATCTAATTCTTTTTTGACATGATCAAGTTTAGTTTCATTAGTTATATTTTTCTCTTTAATAATTAATATAGATATTTTATCTACAAGTTCTCCAAGTGATATAGGGGTATTAATAAGCATTAAATTCTTTCATAAATATCTTCGTATCTTTTAATATCATTTTCATCAAGATTATCACCGTACCACATTTCTATAATAACTAAATCACGATCTTTTCTATTAGCCATTCTATGAATTGCCCCTTTAGGAATAAAAATGTTCTCATTTTCTTTTATATTAATTACTTTTTTGTCAATTGTGACTTCAGCTTCTCCTTCAGCTACAATCCAATGCTCAGATCTATGTTCATGACTTTGAAGAGATAGAACTCCCCCTGGTTTAACAAAAATTTTTTTTACTAGGAATTTTTTACCCGACTTTAGTATCTCAAATGATCCCCAAGGTTTTTCTGTGATAGAATTCATTATGAATGTTTATTTATATATTATATATCTATTTTTAAATGATAAAAATTTCACCATCTATATTATCAGCTGATATACTCAAATTAGAAGAAGAAGTTAAACTTTTAGACAAGAATGGCGCTGATTATATTCATATAGACATCATGGATGGTCACTATGTTCCCAATATTACTTTTGGACCAAATATAGTTAAATCATTAAGAAAGCTTACCGCTAAAATTTTAGATGTGCATCTCATGATTAAGCCGGTAAAGAAATATATTAATGAATTTGTAGAAGCTGGCTCAGATATCATTACTTTTCATCCTGAGGCTGATGATAACCCAAAAGAAATTATTAAAATGATAAGTGATGCTGAAATTAAAGCAGGAATAGCCATTCACCCTAAGGTAAATATTGCAGATATTGATCATTTGTTTAGCAAAGTGCAACAAATAATAGTTATGACAGTCACACCTGGTTTTGGTGGTCAAAAATTTATGCATGATCAAGTGCAAAAAATTAAAGATTTAGATGAAATTAGAAAAAATAATAATTATAACTATGAGATAGCTGTTGATGGTGGAGTAAATAATGAAAATGCAAAAATATGTAAAGATAATGGAGTTGATGTGTTAGCAGTAGGATCTTATTTATTATCTCAAAATCAAAATAACTATTATGAAATTATAAATTCCTTAAGATAATGGACTGGGATAAATTAAAATCATTTTACGAAATTGCAATCTCAAGAAGCATTTCAAAGGCAAGTGCCAAACTAAATATCAGTCAATCAGCGCTTAGTAGACAAATACAAGATCTTGAATACGATTTAAAGACACCCTTGTTTATAAGACATCAAAAAGGTGTAAGGTTAACAGAGCAAGGTGAAAATTTATTTAATACTGTAAATCAAATTAATTTTTCAATTTCTGATTTTGAAAAAAAATTATTAGATAAAAAAACTAAACCAGTAGGAAAATTAACCGTAAGCACAACTGTTGGTTTTGGATCAGCATGGCTTACGCCAAGAATAACTAAATTTGCTAATCAATATCCAGAGATAGATGTAAATTTAATTATGAGTGATGAAGAAGTTGATTTATCTGCAAGAGTTGCTGATGTTGCAGTTAGAGTAAAAAAACCAACACAAGCAAATTTAATTTTTAAAAAATTTGTTAATTTCCATAACCACATTTATGGTTCTTCTGATTATTTACAAAAAAGTGGAATACCAAGAAATGTAAATGATCTAGATAAACATGATTTAATTTGCTTTGGTGCTGGATTACCTTCTCCGGTTTCTAATATTGATTGGATTTTAAAGATTGGAAAAGAAGGAACGAAAAGAAGACCTAAATTTAGAGTGAATAGTATTTACGCGATGTCACTCGCAATTGAAAAAGGTGGAGGTTTAGCATCTTTACCCGATTACATGGTTGCAGACAAACCTCAACTTGTACGCGTTCTACCAAACTTAGAAGGGCCGTCTTATCAAACATACTTTGTTTATTCTGAGTCTTTTAAAAATGATAGAAGGCTTGAAGTTTTTAGGGATTTTTTATTTAATGAAGCTAAAGATTGGCATTATTAGTCTTTGACTTAATTTTTTATTTTTGTATACCGTATCTACATTATGGGATATCCAAAAAAACATAGAGGTAGACGTAAAAGAGGCTCTAAATATAGAAGAAACAAAAAGCGTCAAAAGAAGAAATAATTAATACCTACCTTCTTTTTTAAAATCTCTTTCAACATATATATACAAAATGTTTAAATTTTTTACTGAACCAAAATGGTACGTATGGGCTTATGTAGGCTCTGTTGTCATTCTTACATCTATATGGGTTCAAGTTCAGATTGATGTTCAGATTAACGAATGGTTTGGT
Source organism: uncultured Alphaproteobacteria bacterium (assembly GCA_902537325.1). GTDB lineage: Bacteria > Pseudomonadota > Alphaproteobacteria > HIMB59 > CACPNW01. The sequence goes on from CACBAT010000004.1 coordinate 61,222, forward strand.
GAATTTTATGACATGATACAAAAAGCTCTTGGAACACCAAATGCTATAACTATGCAAGAATATATGGGTGCTTTATTCAGTTTTGCTCAACTTGCCGCTATTTCAATCGCACTAGGACTAGCAATTTCATTTCTAACTTCACATTTTCTTTTTAGATGGAGAACTGCAATGGTTGAGTGGTACCATAGTGTTTATGATCAAGCGAGAACTATCGAAGGTGCAAGTCAAAGGGTTCAAGAAGATACCATAAAGTTTAGTAGAATTATGGAAGGTCTTGGAACGAGCTTAATTGAGTCAGTTCTTGTATTAATAGAGTTCTTCCCCCTCTTAATGACTTTATCAGTAGGTATACCAATTTTATGGTTTGGTGATTGGCAGTACGGTCTAGTATCTGGAGCATTTATATGGGCTGTCGGTGGTACAATTTTAATGATTGTATTAGCATGGTTACTAAGATTAGTTGGCATTGAGTATGATCTTCAAAAAAAAGAAGCTGCTTATAGAAAAATTCTAGTTATCGCTGAAGATGATGGAAGTATTAGACCTAAATCTTTAGAAGAACTTTTTCAAGGTGTTAGAGAAATACACTTCAAGAGTTATTTGTATTATCTCTATTTTAGTATTGGAAGATTAGCTTATCTACAAGCTAATGTACTTGCAGCGTATATATTTTTAGCACCAGCAATTGTTGCAGGTGTCATGACACTAGGAGTTATGCAACAAATTATAAGAGCTTTTGGAAGAGTAGAAGGTTCACTACAATATTTATTCAGAGCATGGCCTACAATTATAGAACTTGCTAGTGTCTATAAAAGATTAAGAGAATTTGAGAATAAAATAGAAAAAAACATTCAGGATGAAAAAACTGGTATAGTACGTTAGTGATTTTTCTAGCGTTTATTATTATTCCAATAATAGAAATAAGCATTTTTATAACAATTGGTTCCAATATTGGAATTTTAAATACTATCGCAATCATACTAACTACTGCTTTAGTGGGAATATTTCTTGTTCGAAGACAAGGAATAAAATTATTATTTGATGCTCAACGAAATTTATCACAAGGTGTAATGCCCACTGAAGAAATAAAGGGAGGTATTTTCTTATTAGTATCAGGATTACTTTTAATCACTCCTGGGTTCTTTACTGATTGTATTGGTTTTGCTGTCTTCTTAAAACCTGTTCAAAATTTAATTGCTAATCAAGCCAAAAAATATTTTAACTCACGTATTCGCTATTAACGGATCTATTTTTTTTACTAATTCTTTTAATATTAATACTAATTTTTGATTTCCAGGATCTTCAATTTTTTTAAGTGGAGGTAAAACATTATTCCAATCAGGAATATTATCAACAATTGAAAAATATGCTTTCATTAAACTTATTGGTTCATGCGAAGTAATAACTTTACGAATTTGCTGCAGTAGATTTTGTAAATCTACAAAATTTTTAATGCTACTCTCATTTTTATGATTTTTTAATATGAAGCTGAGTAATTTACCACATACATTAGTACCAGCTGTAATTGCTCCTGCCCCTCCTCGCTTACATATATATAATGCTAAACTATCATGACCACAAAATACGGCAAAATCATTAAAATATTTTATAACTTTCATCATTCTATCACTGTCTCCGCTTGAATCCTTTAATCCAACGACGTTATTCGGATAAAGTTTTAATAAGATTTCAATCATCTTAAAATCAATTGATACGTAAGAATTTTCAGGGATATGATACAAAACATATTGTAAATCACTCTCACCTACTCTTTCAATAATATTGCGATAATAATTTATGACACCTTCATTTGTAACATTCTTATAATAAAAGGGAGGAAGTAAAAGAACAGCTCTTACTTTGTGACTAGCAGCATGTTTGGTCATATCAATTGCATCATTCAAGGAGGAAGATCCTGTTCCAGGCATAAGGATATTAGGATCGATACGATTTGATACTAAAAAATCGAGATGATCTTTTTTTTCTTGAACTGAAAAACTATTTGCTTCTCCAGTAGTGCCAAAAATGGCAAGACCGTCATGACCTTGTCTCATTAAATATTGACAATGACGAAGATAGAGATCTTTGTTGATTGATAAATCCTTTTTGACGGGTGTTAGTGCTGCGCTAAAAACCCCAGATATTTTATGCATAAAAATACAATAAGATAAATCCTAGTAAAACTCTATAAATAATAAAAATATTAAAGGTTGAACTTTGTATTATGCGCATCATGATGTTAATTGATACTAGAGCAGTAATACAGGCAACGATTGCTGCAAATAATGATTGATATAAATTTATATTTTCATTAGCACTGCTCATTAAATCGAAACTTGTTAAAACTAAGGATGCTAAAATAATCGGAATAGATAAAAGCATAGAAAAAATTGCTGCAGATGATCGATTAAATCCTAAAAAACGTGCTCCAGTAATCGTAACACCTGCTCTACTTGCTCCAGGTATAAAGGCCAGCACCTGAAATACACCTATGATAAAGGCCTGAACATAACTCATATTCTCCCAGGAAGATAATTTCATCTTAAAATGATCTGCAATAAATAATAGAGCAGCAAAAACGACACTTGTCACTGCTACAACTTTGATATCTCGAAAATATAATTGAACAAAATCAAAAATAAAAAATCCCACTATAATTGCAGGTATTGTTGCAATAATAATTTTAATTAAATTATCATTTTGAGTAAGCTGGAAAGAGAAAAAACTCTTAATTAACGATGTTATATGAGATCTTAAATAAATTATAACAGCCAATAAAGTTCCAACATGAACAGCAACATCAGTAAAAAGACCTTGATCTTGCCAACTCGTTAATTCTGATACAAGAACTAAATGCCCAGAAGAACTAATTGGCAAAAATTCAGTAAAACCTTGGACAATGCCAATGATAAAATATTGAAGCTCAAACATTAACCAAAGATTATTTTGCTCAGTTCTTTACCACTTGGAAGGGGTTCAGCATTTTTATTAGAAAAATATTTCTCCATAAAATTTAAATAGACATTGTAATCTTTTAAAATTTGCATTTTTTGAGCTTTATTTTCATCATCGCTTTCTTCCATTTTAACTAACTCAGTATCAGTTTGTGACATTGCTTCTGGTATCGTTGTAAAAGGCCTCTCCTGATTAATAACTAACCTTTCATGTAACTCCCGGTGAACCATTTTAAAATCTTCTTTTGATAAAGTTTTTGGACTTTCATCAAATATAAGTCTTTTTAAAATAAAGTTTGCTCTTGGCTCTTTAATTGAAAGAGCAATTTTATATTTTTCATTCCAATCATTTTTTTCATGAAATTTAGCTATTTCAGTTGATTGTTTAAAATTAAGAAAGGCATTTGCTGCACTTTCAGGAAATACATTATCTTGCGATTTTTCATCTTCTTTTTCAATACGCCTATCAATTTCCATAAGTTTAAACTTGTCTGCTAAATCTTTATTTTTAAAAACTATTTTTGCTCTTTCATTTAGAACTTCTGAACCAATTTCATCATAAGGCTCATAATTAGAAGCAATCTTACCTGGTAGAATAATAGGATGCTGATTAGTAATAACGTATCTATTTTTCTTTTTGATAAGTTTTTTAAATTCTTCAGAATTAGCTTCTAGTAATGGTGTTGGATCATGTGCCAAATCAATTGTATGAAACCAACCATTGTATTGAGACTCACATACCATAGACAAAGCTTGAAGTTTAATTCTTCCACCAAAGCTTGTCATAAAACAGAATCCTTTATTTTTGTTTATATATTCGATTGCATCTTCTTTACTCATCGTCATTTGAAGCTGACCCCAATTAGTTGTGTCAGCTTCGTTAATATATTTTGTAAGAGCAATTGATGTCTTAACATCTGAAAATGCATCGTGAGCAAACTCAACTGGTAAATTATTCATCTCTGCAATTTTTTCTAATTTAAAACTAGGATTACCTCTTTCTGTTAAAGGTGTTTTAATACTTGATGGGTTGATAGCATATAAACCTCTCGCTAAATTTAATGTATCGCCCCTACTCTTTCTTGTCACATAAGGATAAAACATATGACTAAACAAATTGTATTCGAGAACAGATTCATCAAATTCCATTATATTATGACCAATAAAAGTAGAACTTGGATCATCCTTTTTCCATTCGTCAAAAGTTTCATTAATTTTTTTCATTAGTTCATAAGATGACTGTGGGGCATCAAGTGCCTCTCTCATTCCTTTAAGTGTTGTTATTAAAGCACCTGGTTGAGAAATCACTGATGTTCGAGGTCTGCAGAACTCATTCATATTTTGATTTGTTTGATTAAACTTTGAGTCAGTAACTATTGCAGCAATTTGCATTATCTGCTCCCATTTTGGAGTAGTACCAAAAGCAGTTGGATATTCTTTCTTACCTCTTCCCGATGTTTCTAAATCGTAAAATATATATTTTGACACTGATAAATAACCTTATTGGTATTTATAGACTATTAATTATCTCTTTTGGACCAATAAAAATGATAGAAAAGAGTAGCTGCGATAGCAACAAAAAGAGAGATAAAGGCCACATAAATTATAGTTGCGATTGCCCAGTAAGCTACGGCTATTAAAAGACCAATAGCTGTAATTCCAGCCCAAAAATAGATCAGTCTTTCTAAAAATAATTGCATAATGATTCTATTATACAATAATTATAGAAGTTTATCAATTTCCTCTCGAGAAGGCATGGAATTTGCTGTACCTATTTTCGTCGTTGATAAGCCGGCTGTAGCGCTAGCAAATATTAGAGCATCTTTAATATTTTGACCTTCAGTAAGAGCAGCAGCAAATCCTGCATTGAAAGCATCGCCAGCACCGGTTGTGTCGACTACTGGATTTGAAAGATTAGCTACAGGTAAAGAAAATTTTTCTTCATTGTTGGCAAAAAAAGCTCCTTTTTCTCCAAGAGTAATAACGACATTTTTAATTCCTTTTTCTAATAATTGCATTGCAGCTTTTTCTGCATCCTCATGAGTTTCAACATTGTGATCAACATAAAAACTTGCTTCCGTTTCATTTGGTGTAAAATAATCAATCATAGAAAATAAAGTTTCATCTATTTCAGCTGCTGGTGCAGGATTTAAAATTGTTTTTACATTTAAACTATGTGCTTTTTTTAATGCATAAGTAACAACATCCTTTGGTGCCTCTAGTTGTGTAAGAAAAATACTTGAGTTTTTAATTGCCTCTTCTGCTTTATCTATATCCTCAATCGTAATTGCACCTGCTGCACCCGGAAAAACATTAATGGCATTAGCTCCAGTTCCTTCATTTACAAGTATACCTGCAGCTCCAGTTGAATGATCTTTTGAAATAATGACATTACTAAAATCGACACCGGAATTTTTATAAATTTCAGTTGCCATTGAGCCAAATTGATCATCACCAATTTTAGAAATAAAAAAAGTTTTTGCACCAGCTTTGGCAGCAGCTACAGCTTGGTTTGATCCTTTTCCACCAGGGCCAATAACAAAATTTTTACCAAGAATAGTCTCTCCCTCAATAGGAATTTTTTCTCCAAAAAAAACAAGGTCAGCAACAAAAATACCAAGGATACTAATCGACATAATTATTTATCGATTATCCAAACAGTTCCATCTGGTTTAATAACACCTTTTGTTAAAATAAAATTACAGTAAGGTCTTCTTTCACTTGTTGTAATATATGCATAGGTTGATCTTGATTGCTTATAAAATTCTTGTCTTTCGTATGAACCTATTTTCCAATGATCTCCTGATACTTCCTTAATTGCATCAATTACTTCTTTATTAGCATCATTAATTTCATCTGGTTGATTATCAACTTCCATTCGGTGAACAGGAGATTCTACAAAACTATCCAATGGAAAAACAGATAAAACAGCTTTCATGACAGTTGTCATATCAAGGCCGTCTAATCGGTGAACAATATTGTGGTTCGAATGAGCAGGATAATTAATATCAGATATAACAAGTCTATCACCATGACCCATTTCTCGTAGTGTTTTTAATATATCAGGACTTAAAATAGGATCGACGTTAATTAACATATTTTTAGTATATCACTCTCCGTATGGGATCCAAATATTTTTTACTTGTGTACTTTGATACAAAAACTCTTCCAAGAAATATTCTTCTTTCGAGGACCAATCAAGATTTTTTGATTGTGGACACCAACTTCTCTTTAAATTTGAAGTTGTGCTTTGAATAACCTTCAGACGCTCATTATTATTTTCACTAAAATACCAAATACCATCGATATTCTCATGTTCTGCTAAGATTTTATTCAAACTATTTTGTTTAGTTGTAAGGATGTTAATATACCCAGCTGGAACATCAGAGGTTTCAAGTAGTTGATATAATTCTGTTGCTAAAAGAGACGTCTTTTGTCCTGGAACAATAATACTAGCGTTCCCTGCTGCAAAATTTGCTCCTAATGTTGTAATTAAACTTAAAAGAGGAAAATCATCATTTAAAATATTTGCCACAACCCCAATTGGCTCTTTAACGGCTAGTGTTAAACCTCTTATAGGAGGATTATGAATAGATCCTTCAAACTTATCAGCCATAGCACCATAATAAAATAATCTTTCAATTGATTGATCAAATTCTTTTTCGGCATCTTTTTGTGAAATACCAATTAGAGATGATAGTAAACTAGAAAAGGTATTTTTTCGGTCTTGTAAATTTTCAGCTAAGTAATAAAGAATTTGAGCTCTATTAAAGTTTGTGGAGGATTTGCTAACTGCTTTCGAAGCACCCTCGACTGTATCTCTTACATCTTTGCGATTTGCGTTTGGAACATCACAAATAAAATTATTATGAGCATCATAAGAGGAAAAGGAATAACCACTATCAGGTCTTTTTTGCTTCCCTCCGATATATAATTTTGGTGTTCTATCGATAGCATTAGATGATTTACCTTTAGATGATTTTTTTCCTCTTTTTGACTTAGAAAGAGGAAGTGGTAATTTTGAATATGCTCTAATACCCTCTGATCCGCCTTCTCTTCCAAAACCACTTTCTTTGTATCCCCCAAAACCACACGCAGCATCAAATAAGTTTGTAGAATTTATCCAAATTACTCCAGCTTTTACTTTTGGAGCAATATCTAAAGCTAAGTTAATATTTTCAGACCAAATACTTGCCGCAAGTCCGTAGGGCGTATTATTAGCAATGGATACAGCTTCACTAGGTGTTCTAAATGTCATTGTTGTTAAAACTGGTCCAAATATTTCTACTTGAGCAATAAAAGATGACGGTGTTACATTTGTAAATAACGATGGAGGATAAAATAAACCATTTGTTGGACATGACCATGAAGGTTGCCATAATTTATTTCCATCCTTTTGTGCTTTATTTACTAAAGAATTAATTTTTTTAAGTTGGACTGGTGCAACTATAGCGCCAATATCAATAGACTTATCTAATGGATCACCAACACGAAGTTTTTCCATTCTTTTCTTAAGTTTTTGGATAAATTTTTTCTCAATACTTTCTTGTACTAAGAGTCTTGATCCAGCACAACATACTTGACCTTGATTAAACCAAATCGCGTCAACAACACCTTCTACTGCGCTATCTAGATCAGCATCTTCAAAAACAATAAAAGGTGATTTGCCTCCAAGTTCCATTGTCATTTTTTTATCTGGATTAGTATTTGTTTGAATTATTTTTTTTCCAACTTCAGTTGATCCAGTAAAGGCAATTTTTTTAATATCTTTATGCGATGTTATATGTTCACCAGTAGAACCATCTCCCGTAATAATATTAATTACACCTTGTGGAATTTTAGCTTTTTCACAAAGTTCAGCGAAATAAAGCGCTGTTAAAGAAGTATACTCTGCAGGCTTTAAGACTACTGTATTGCCAAGAGCAATTGCAGGAGCAATTTTCCACGCTAACATTAATAATGGAAAGTTCCACGGTATAATTTGTCCTACAACACCAATAGAGTTATCAGAGTTGTTTGTATTCCTAGCAGCCCAACCGGCATGATAATAAAAATGTCTAGCAACAAGGGGAATATCTATATCTCTTGTTTCTCTTATAGGCTTACCATTATCAATGGTCTCTAAAACAGAAATAAACCTTGAATTTTTTTGTATGAGACGAGCAAGGGCATATAAATATTTTGATCGATCAAACGATGAAAGTTTTGACCATTTGACATGAGCTTTTTTTGCAGCACTAACAGCAGCATTTACATCTTTTTTTGAAGCAACAGACAATGTTGCTATTTTTTTATTTGTAGAAGGGTTAATTATATTTAATTTTTTTGAGCTAGACGATTTTACAAATTTACCATTCATAAAATGATTATTTGGATTTTTTAAATTTTTTATCCAGCTATTAACTTCTTTGCTGTCTTCTGGTGCTGGCCCATAAGATATATTTTGAAAATTTTTAATAACTTTATCCATATTATCCTATTGCAAGTTTCTCTTTATTTGCATATCTGCCACTAGTGTAGTGATAAAGTTGTCTTTCTATATCAATTAATAAACTAGAAGCACCAATTCGCAATAATTTAGGATTAACCCATTCAAATCCTAGTTCTTCTGCTACTAATATTAAAAATTCTAAAACAGATTTGGCCGTTGATATTCCACCTGCAGGTTTAAAACCAATTTTTTTTCCAGTTTTTGTATGAAAATCTCTAATCATTCTCAACATGACAAGACTATTATTAAGATTTGCATTTATACTTTCTTTTCCTGTTGATGTTTTAATAAAATCGGCACCAGCCATCATACAAACTAAAGATGCTTTTGCTACATTTCGAAGAGTCTCAAGATCACCAACACCAAGAATAGCTTTAATTTTTGTTTTACCTGCTGTCTCTTTAAAACTGCGAACCTCGTCATATAATTTTTTCCAGTTATTTTGGAGAACATATCCTCTATTGATAACAATATCGATTTCATCAGCACCATCTTTAATAGAGTCAGAAATTTCTTTTTTTCTAGTCGTGTAAGATGATAAACCTGCAGGAAAACCCGTAGAAACTGCTGCAATTGGGATTTTGTTTTGAATAAGTTTTGTACAATCTTTTATTAGATGATGATAGACACATACAGCTCCTACTCTTACTGCATTATTTTCTATTCCTAAATCCTGAAGAATATAATCATCAATCGGATTAAGGGCTTTATTACACAGTCTTTCAACTTTTCCAAAAGTGTCATCACCACTTAGCGTAGTAAGATCAATTAAAGTAATAGCTTTTAACAACCAAGCGACTTGAAATTCCTTTTTTACAGTTCTTCTTTTAGTTAAGGTAGATGTTCGACGCTCTACAGCACTCAAGTTAATTTGTGTATTATTCACCCAGCTTGTATCTAAGTTATAAAATGTTTTCTTTGTCATCGAATTAAATTTTTTCTTCTGTTATTGGTCTACTTAGTAAATTACTTAGTTCTTCTTTTAAATCATGTTGCTTATAAAGTATATTGTATACAGACTCCATTATTGGCATATCAATATTTTTTTTCTGTGAAATATTATAGACTGCTTTAACTGTATAATAACCCTCTGTTACTTCTTGTGATTTTAAAAGATCTAAAAAATTATCATATTTTGAAGAAGCTAATTTAATACCAAACTGTGTATTACGAGAATTTTTAGAGCTACATGTTAAAATGAGATCACCAAGCCCAGATAAACCAAATAATGTATTTTTATCAGCTTTAAATTTTTTTGCGTATCGTGTCATTTCTGCAAAAGATCTAGATATAAGTGCACTTTTAGCATTTTCGCCTAAATTCAATCCTTCTGTAACACCAGCTGCTATCGCATATATATTCTTTAACGCACCACCTATTTGCGTTCCAATTAAATCTTTTGAATAATAAATTCTAAACTCTTTGTTGGGTATAAGTTTAGAAATATTATCAAAATCTTTTTTATCTTTTGTTGCAAGCGTTACTGCAGTTGGTAAACTTTGAGATACTTCATTTGAAAAAGATGGGCCTGATAAAATACTAATTGATTTAAAAGGCATCATCTCATGAAATACATCCGTTAAAAATTTTGATGACGATATTTCAATGCCTTTAGAGCATATAATAATATGATGATTTTTATTATGTAATGATGAATTCTTAATTACCTCCCTGATGTTTTGTGCAGGTAATGTTATAAATAAAAATTTAACATTTTTAATTTCTTTCAAAGAAGTACTAGCAGTGACATTTTCATTAAATGAACTGTATTTTAATTTTGGATTAATTTTATGTTCATTTATTGATTTAACAATTTTTTCATCTCGAGCATAAATGATAACTTTATTATTACTTAATACTCGGGCAAGTGCACTACCCCAAACTCCTCCACCTAAAATTCCAATTGTCATACGTTTGATCTTTATCCGGTGAAGTAAATGAAGTCAATTTTTGGTTTTTGGCTAAAATCTTGGGTATTTTTATGAAAAAACTGCATGATTGATTTTTGGAACTAGTATATGAGGTAGCCTATATAAAAAGTATACTTTTTTGGAGGAAATATGAAAAAATTACTTCTAGCTGTTATTGTAAGTTTGTCGACTGTAACGACTGCTGCATTAGCAGAAATTAAAGTAGGAATTATTCTTGGTTTTACAGGACCAATTGAATCTTTAACTCCTGCTATGAGAGATGGTGCAAAAATGGCTTTTGAGGAAGCATCAAACTCAGGAAACCTTTTAGGTGGTGAAACAATCACTATTTTAGAAGGTGACTCAACTTGTGCAGACTCTGCTGCTGGAATAGCTGCAGCTGAAAACTTAGTTGCTCAAGGCGTAACTGCAATAATGGGTGCTGATTGTTCAGGTGTAACAGGTGCGATTAATGCAAACGTTGCAGTACCAAATGGTATCTTAATGGTATCTCCATCTGCAACTTCACCAGGTCTAAGTAAAGTTCCTGATAATGGAACTTTTTGGCGTACTGCTCCATCTGATGCAAAAGGTGGTCAAGTACTTGCAAAACTAACGTTAAGTAAAGGAATTGAAAGTATAGCAATTACTTATACTAATAATGACTATGGTAAAGGTCTTGCAGAAGTATTTGAAAAAGCATTTACATCTGGTGGTGGAACTGTAACTGCAGTCGCCTCACACGAGGAAGATAAAGGTGATTATTCATCAGAGGTAGGTGTATTAGCATCCGCTGGCGGAGACGCTTTATTAGTAGTTGGTTATCTAGACGGTGGCGGACTAGGGATTATTGAAGCATCTCTCGATTCTGGTGCCTTTGATACTTTCGTAATGTCTGATGGTATGATTGGCCAATCAATTGTTGATGCAATCGGATCTGATCTTGAAGGAGCATTTGGTTCTTTACCAGGTGCAATTTCAAAAGGTTCAGCAAAATTCAGTGACTTAGCTGCTGCCAAAGGTTTAGATGCCAGTGGTCCTTATGTAGGTGAGTCGTATGACGCTGCAGCTATTATTGCTCTTGCAATTCAAGCTGGTGGATCTGCTGATAAGCAATCAATCTTAAATAATATTAGTAAAGTATCTAATGCTCCTGGCATTATCATCAACCCTGGTCAATTATCATACGGCTTACAAATGTTAGCTGCTGGTAAAGATATAGACTACCAAGGTGCTACAGACGTAGAATTTAATGCGTTTGGTGATGCAAATGGTGCATTTAAAGAAGTTGAAGTAAGAGGTGGATCATTTGTTACAGTTGGTGCACTATAATACTCTTTGAATTTTTTTATTAACCCCGGTAAAATACCGGGGTTTTTTTTATGAGTGTCTTACTCTTTCTGGAATAATACCTTTAGGTCGATATCTTAAGATAAGTAATAATATCGATCCCATTAATAAATATCTAAAATATGGAACACTATCTAATAAATGTAATCTTAATGGGTTATTTGAATCAAGACCTGTTGTTATTTGATTAATAATGAATGTTGTAAGTGGAGCAGCCTCAATCCAAGAAAACCATATGACAAAACCGCCGAATATGGCACCTAAATTATTTCCACTCCCTCCAACTATGACCATTATCCAAATGATAAAAGTAAAGCGTAGTGGTCGATAAGCAGAAGGAGTAAATAAACCATCTAGAGTGACAAGCATAGCACCTGCTACTCCCACAATTGCTGCGCCAATCACAAATATTATTAAATGTTGTTTTACAACATCTTTACCCATTGCGCTTGCTGCTATTTCATTATCTCTTATAGCTCTCATCATTCTACCCCAGGGTGATAATTGTGCTTTGTTGGCAAAATAAAAAATGATGAACATAACTATAAAAAACAAAGAAGCATAAGATAGTTTTACAAATATACTTGAGCCTTCGATAATAAGTTTATTTAAAGCCTCATCTCTATCGCCAACATCTATTATATTATTTAATTTTGATGTATTAATATACGTAATAAGACTTATAAACCAATCAGTATTTTGTAAATTTATCTCATACGGAACTGGTCTTTTTAATCCGATAACATTTTTTACACCTCTTGATAGCCATTCTTCATGCTTCAAAACACTCACAACAATTTCAGAGATACCTAAAGTAACAATTGCTAGATAATCAGAGCGAAGTCCAAGTGCTACTTTGCCAATAATAAATGCGACACCAGCTGCAAAAAATCCACCTACAATCCAAGAAAAAATTATGGGTAAACCAAGACCACCTAAGAAACCCGCTATTGCAGGATTAACATCTTCAATATTAGCAGTTGCATTTAAATAAAAAAATCTAATAACTAAAATTCCAAAAACAATAACAATGCCATTAGAAATATATCTATTTCTTTTTTCTTTTACAGCTTTATTAATATACATGACTGAAATTACTAATACGACAAGCAAAACAAAACTAATTCCTATTCCTGTACCTCCTACTTTCCATGATTCTGTTATTGGTGGGTAAGATACGATTACTGCTGCAAGTCCACCCATAGCAAGAAACCCCATTACACCAAAATTTATAACACCAGCATAACCCCAAGAAATATTTACTCCCATTGTCATTATTGCTGAAATAATGCACATGTTTAAAATTACTAAACTAACTGACCAACCTTGAATTAATCCAACAAGAATAAATAAGGAAAACATTATGGAGATTGCCAACCATTCATATCTCTCAAATTTCATCATAAGACTCTACCCCTGAATAAACCTGACGGTCTTATTAGTAAGACAATAACTAATATACTAAATGATACGGCAAACTTATAATCAGTTGATAGTATTTGAACAAGTCCTGAGGGCTCTAATGGACCGGGCAATAGATAAACAAAAAATTTCTTATAGGCATAGGTTATCATTATTTCTGAAAACGCAATAATATATCCGCCAACAACAGCACCGAAAGGATTACCAATGCCGCCAACTATAGCAGATGCAAAAATTGGGAGAACTAGGTTTAAATAAATTAAAGGTTTATAATTTTTATCTAAACCGTAAAGAGATCCTGCAACACAAGCTAATACACCAACGATTGCCCAAGTAATAAATACGACTCTGTCTGGGTTAATACCAGATAATAATGCTAAATCTTCATTATCAGAAAAAGCTCTCATCGATTTTCCTGTTTTTGTTTTTTGTAAAAACCAAAAAGTGAATGTGAGCAAAACAATAGTAATTAATATCGTAATAACTTGAGAAGATTTTAATGCTAATCCTTCATTTAAACCTGTCATTACTTTAAACTGTTTAGCTTTCATTATGAATTTCTGCCCATCAGAAAACTTTATAGTTTCTGTTCCAATTATAATTCTTATTATCGCATTAATTACAAACATAACCCCTATTGAAACCATTGCTAAAACAACAGGAACACTTTTTTGATATCTGTAATATTGAAAAACAAATTTATCAGAAATAATACATAAGATAATTGTTGCTATTATTCCTACAGGTAAAGCTAACAAGGCAGTTGGCAGAATTCCTAAACCTATATTTTGTGATTGAAAAAACCAAGTAAATAAAATTGTTATCATCGCTCCAAATGACATTATTTCTCCATGTGCAAAATTTGCAAAACGAAGTATGGCATAAACGAATGTAACTCCAAGTGCTCCAAGTGCTAGTTGAGATCCGTAAGAAATGCCAGGAATTATAATAAAATTCAGAAGTACAATTATAGAATTTAGAAAATCAATCATTTTAACCTCCTAAGAAAGACTTTCTAACTTCTGGATTATTTAATAACTCTTGACCTGTACCTTCTCTACTATTTTTTCCATTTACTAATACGTATCCTCTATCAGCAATACCAAGTGCTTGTTTTGCATTTTGTTCAACCATTAGTATACCTACACCTGTTTTACGAACTTCTATGATTCTTGAAAATAACTCATCCATTACTATTGGTGATACTCCTGCAGTCGGTTCATCTAACATTAAAATTTTAGGTTGAGTCATAAGTGCTCTTCCAAAAGCCACTTGTTGTCTTTGACCTCCAGATAATTCTCCTGCACTTTGATTTCTTTTTTCTTTTAAAATAGGAAAAAGATCATAAACATCATTAATGGTATGAATAATATCATCATCTCTTAAAAATCCTCCCATTTCTAAATTTTCTTCTACTGTCATACCAGTAAACACATTGTTTGTTTGAGGAACAAATGCCAACCCTAAATTGATTCTGTTTTGAGGTAGCATTGAAGAAATTTCTTCATTTGAGTATTCAACAGAACCTGATGTTAAACTTAACATACCAAGCAATGCTTTCATTGCTGTTGATTTACCTGCTCCATTTGGGCCAACTATAACAACAATCTCACCTTCATTTACTTCTAAATTGATATCTTTAATTATATCAACCCCTCCATACCCAGCAGTTAAATTTTTACCAATTAAATTATTCATAGAATTCTAATTTTTATTAATACCTTTTCCTAAATAAGCTTCTATAACTGTATCGTTATTTTTCACTTCATTAAAATTCCCTTTAAACAAAACTGAACCTTCCGCCATTACAATTACAGGATCACAAATTTTTTCGATAAGATCCATATCATGTTCAATAACAAAAAAAGTATAATTCTTTTCTTTATTTAATCTTAAAATTGCATCCGTAATTTCATTGAGAAGTGTTCTATTAACTCCAGCTCCTACTTCATCAAGTAAAACGATTTGAGGATCAACCATCATGGTTCTCCCTAACTCAAGTAGTTTTTTCTGACCGCCAGATAAGTTACCTGCAAGTTCTTGAGTTAAATGACTTAAATTTAAAAAATTTATTACTTCTACAGCTTTTTGTCTTATTTCTTCTTCTTGTTGTTTTACTTTAGAATTATTTAATAAAGCATATGATAATTTTTCACCAAATTGATTTGGTGGTACCATCATTAAATTTTCAAGAACAGTTAAAGTTGAAAATTCGTGGGCAATTTGAAAAGTTCTTAGAACTCCTTTAGCAAATAACTCGTGAGGTTTTAAAAAAGAAATATCTTCATTATTAAGAATTATATTTCCCTCATCTGGATCATATAATCCTGCAATAGTATTAAATAATGTTGTTTTTCCTGCACCATTTGGACCGATTAAGCCTGTAATTGAACCCATTTCAACTTTCATTGATGCGTTATGAACTGCTTTTAATCCTCCAAAAAATTTATTAACCTTATTTATTTCAAGCATTATGTAATTTCTTCAAATTTCCATTTAATTCTGCATTAAGAACTAATCCTAGAGATATAATTATAGCAAGCATTGCTGATCCCCCATAAGAAACTAAAGGTAATGGAATTCCAACAACAGGCATTAATCCAGATACCATAGATATGTTCATTATCACATATATAAATAAATTACTGCCAACTCCGATAGAAAGAATTCTACCAAAGATATGATTTGATTTAATGGATATATAAAAACACACTGATATTAATAAAAGAAATAGTAAAATTATAAACATAGTACCAATAAAACCAAATTCTTCTCCAATTAATGTAAATATAAAATCAGTTTGTTTTTCAGGTAAATATTGTAAATAAGATTGAGAGCCTTCCAAAAATCCTTTGCCGGTTAAACCACCGGATCCTAAAGCAATTTTTGATTGTATGAGTTGATATCCTCTTCCAAGAGCATCTGCTTCAGGATTTAAAAAAGAGAAAACTCTATCTTTTTGATATGGTTGTAAGTAATTTAATGACAAAGGAATAGATAAAATTAAAACAAAAAATCCTAATACAAACTTCCAAATTCTTATTCCACTTGCAAATAGAACGAGAACTCCCAGCATTGCTATACTTAAAGCAGTTCCAAGATCTGGTTGAATAACTACCAATGCAAAAGGTAAAAACAAAATTAAAATTGGAAAAAATAAATTTTTTATTCTTTTAATTTGATCAAATTTTAAATCATGATAAAATCTTGCTAACGCTAGTATTATAGTTATTTTTATTAATTCTGATGGTTGGATACTAAAACCAAATAGATTTATCCATCTAGTTGCACCCTTACCAAAAACACCAATTAATTCAACAGAGAGCAACAGTAACAAAGATAAAATAAAAAAGACATAAGCAAATTGATAAATATACTTGATATTTATTAAGGCTAGAATAATTGCTAAAAAAATAAAAAAAACTAATCTAATTAAATGCCTTGATGCCCAAGGACTATATAATCCTCCTGCTGCAGAATATAAACCTGCTGCTCCAATAAATGAGATTAATATTACTAAAAAAATCAATAAATAATTTAAATTTTGAATTTTATTTAACATTAAGTTTCTAATTTTTTTATAAATTGAAAAATTTCTCTTGCTATAGGTGCTGCAGTTGACGCACCCGAACCTCCATGTTCAATAACAACCGAAACAGCATATCTAGGTTTTTCAACAGGCATATATCCAACAAATAAAGCGTGATCTCTTTTTTTCCATTCTACCTCTTTTTTCCTAAAATCTTCACTTTCTCTTTCAGCTACAGTTATTCTTCTAACTTGCGAAGTCCCTGTCTTACCTGCAAAAGGAGTAGACTCGGATCTTGAATTATAAGCTGTACCTTTATTGTCATTAACTACTTTAAACATCGAATTTTTAATAATTTTAATTGCATTTTGGTATTTTTCTAATTTTTCAAATTCATTATCATTGTTTTGTTTGATGATATTGGGTTTGACGTTTCTGCCATTAGAAGCAATAATGGAAGTCATGACAGCAAGTTGTAGAGGATTAGTTAATACAAAACCCTGTCCAATTGCTGAGATTAAAGTCTCTCCAGGATACCAACTTTCATCATATTTTTTCTTTTTCCAATCACGAGAAGGAATGATTCCTTTTTTTTGATTAGGTAAGGGAATATCATAAATTTTTCCTAAACCAAAATCTTCAGCAACTTTTGCAATTTTATCTATGCCTATCTTTTTAGAGATTTCATAGAAAAAAACATCACATGATTCTTTAATTGCATCATTTACATTCATTAATCCATGACCATTATTTTTCCAGCAATGATAAAGTCTGTCACCCAAACCGATTTTTCCACTACAAAAATGTTTTGTATTAGTGTCTATTACCCCATGCACTATTCCGGCAATCGCAACAACCATTTTAAAAGTTGAGCCTGGGGCATACAAACCTTGAATACATCTATAAGTAAGTGGTGAGAGCTCATTCTCTAAAATTGAATCCCAATATTCTTTATTTGGTTTTTTTATAATTTTATTAGGATTATAAGATGGGGTAGAAGTCATACATAAGATGTTTCCATTTTTAATATCCATAAGTACCGCTGATCCTGCCTTATGTTCTTTTAGTAAATTCAAAGCATATTGTTGAATTCTAAGATCTATAGTAATATAAATATCATTGCCCTTTTGACTATCTTGCCTAGATATTTCACGTATTACTCTCCCATAAGAATTGACTTCAATCTCTCTTTGTCCTGCTTTACCAATGAGATTCGGATTAAAACTTTTTTCAATACCATCTTTTCCTATTTCTAAATTAGGCATATTTGCAATAAATGGTAATTCAACTTCTTCTCGATTAGGTTTATTCGTATAACCAATTAAATGTGAAACAGTATTATTATACTGGTAAATTCTCATATAATCTTGAGAAATAAATATTCCCTCAATATTAAGTTTATTTGCTTCAATTTTTTCAAGCTCATACCAATTAATGTTTTCTAAAACTTTTATTTTTTCAAATTTTTTAACTTTTTTAGATAGTTCAATTATTTTTCTTCTATCAATAAAATCTATTTTTATAATTTGATTTAATTCGCTTAGAGATTTATTTATATTTTTTGTGTTTTCAGGAATTATATATACATCAAATACTTTAATATTAGATGCTAAAATCTTTTTATTAATATCATAAATTTTTCCTCTAAGAGGGTATATAATTTCAACGTCTATTTGATTATTTTTGGAAAGAGTTTTATATTTTTCAGAATTTTTTATTTGAATATCATATAGTCTCCATCCTACAATTCCAAAAAAAGATACCTTTAATAAATATAAAAAAAAAGTTCTTCTATTAAGTACTGAATATTGTTTTTTATCATCTGAATAGAACATGTCACTTATCTAATTTATTAAACAAAAATACAGTAGGAATAAAAATAATTAAAGAAATTAAAAAGAAATTTAAAATTAAAAATCCATTAAATTTATAGTCATTTATGAGATTTGCTAAAAATTGTTCAAATAGAAGTAAACCTATTAAAGTTATAAAATAAATGAAAATTATTTGATAGGATGACAATCTAATTAAATATTTTTTAAGTAAAACAAAAAAGATTAGAAGAAATAAAAAAGTTATTAAATGGGCTCCTATATAATTTAATAATAATACATCAAATAAAATTCCATATACCAAAGCAACAACATAAAGATAATAATGATAGTGATAAAAAATTAGATAGATAAAAGTTAAGTGGAAAAGTACATAAAATGCATTATTAATATTTGGGAATAAAATAAAAGAATTTACTGAAATTGAAAAACTTATAATTAAAATAATATTTAGTTTTACAGAGGAATTAAGGAATTTGGAAAACTCCATTATTTTGATGTAACTATTTGAAGATAATCAATATTTTCAAAATCAACAAATGGTAGAACAAAAAATCTATTTTTTTCAACTTTAGCAACTTTACCAACTAATAAATCTACAGGGAAAATTTGCGCTGTACCACTTGTTACTACAATATCTCCCAATCTTGGCATTTTATTTTCTTTCACAAAAGAGCTTACAAGATATTTGCCATCTCCATTGCCAGTAAGTAAGGAAAAAATTCCATCAGATATAGATTTTACTGAAATAGATAAATTAGGGTCAGTTAAAAGTATTACTCTTGAATTTTTAGCAGTTGTGTCAATTACTTTGCCGACTAATCCTCTTTCGTTGATAGCTGACATATTTTTCTCAATTTTATCTTCATGACCAGCGTTCAAGTTTATCAGCTTACTATAAATAGTATCATTTCTATTAATAAGAGACGCAGTTTTGATTAAGGTTAAATTATTATCAGTTGCATTTAACAATTTTTTTAAAACTTTATTCTCTCTTGAATTTTGAATTGCTAATGTTTGCCATTTTTTTAAACGTATTATTTCTTCTTGAAGAATTTTGTTTTCAAATTTTAAACTTCTAAACTGATTATATTCGTCAACAAAATTTGAAAAGACATTTACAGGCGCTGAAATAAATCTTGTAACAGGAACAACTACAGAACTCGATATATTTTTTATACCATAAATAACATAATAATCCGTTTTTGAAAAAAAGACTAAAAGAAATGAAAGTGTGATTACAGAAATAATTGTAAAGTTTTTTAAAAATCTTGATAATTGAAAAACCTTTATTTGGAACTTAGGTGCCATTTTAATATTTAATCAGAGGCAAATACATCACTTAGTCGTGATTTTTCTTCAAGCGCCATACCAGTTCCCATCACAACACATAAAAGTGGATCCTCAGCGATTGAAACTGGCAGACTTGTTGATCTTCTTAATACCTTATCAAGATTATGTAAAAGAGATCCACCCCCAGTTAACATTATGCCTCTCTCAACAATATCTGCTGATAATTCTGCTGGTGTTTGCTCTAAAGCTCTTTTTATTGTATCAATTATTTGAGCAACTGGTTCGGCTAGAGCTTCTGCAATTTGTCTTTGTGAAATACTAATCTCTTTTGGAAGTCCTGTAATGAGGTCTCTTCCTTTAACACTCATTGTGCTGCCATCTCCATCGTCAGGTGGACTTGCAGAGCCTATATCTTTTTTCATTCTTTCGGCAGTAGTTTCTCCAATTGCTAGTTTGTGAGTTGTCCTCATATATTCCATTATTGCTTCATCAAATCTATCTCCAGCAGCTTTTACCGAAGTAGAATTAACTACTCCTCCAAGAGATAAAACGGCTACTTCCGATGTGCCTCCACCAATATCTACAACCATAGAACCTGTAGGTTCAGCCACTGGTAAACCTGCTCCTATTGCGGCTGCAACTGGCTCTTCTATTAAATAAACTCTTCTAGCTCCTGCTGCGTCTGCAGATTCTCTAATTGCTCTTCTTTCAACATTTGTTGCACCAGATGGCACACATATTACAATTTGAGGATTTGATATCGATCTACCTTTATGAACTTTTTTTATAAAACTCTTTATCATCTGTTCAGCAACATCAAAATCAGCAATTACCCCGTCTTTCATTGGGCGGATGGCTTTAATTTTCCCTGGTGTTCTTCCCAGCATTTGCTTAGCTTCATTTCCAACAGCTAAAACCTGGGTTCTGCCATCATTCTCAATTGTTGCGACAACTGAAGGCTCATTAAGAATTACACCTTCACCTTTGACATATACAAGAGTATTTGCAGTACCCAAATCAATAGCCATATCTTTAGAAAATAAACTAAAAAAACGATCAATAACCATTGATTAAACTCCTTCTATTTTTAAACTTGCTGAATTCTCTTTAATAGATTTAGTTTTTTTAAAGATCAATCTGTTTAATGCATTAATGTATGCTTTTGCAGATGCAACAATTATATCAGGATCACTTCCTTTTGCTTGTGATGATAGATTATCATCTTCAAGTCTGACAGTAACCTCTCCTTGTGCATCAGTACCTGCAGTGATTGCATTTACTTGATAAAGTTTAAGTTTAAATTCAGTATTAGTAAGTTTTTTTATAGCATTAAATGTAGCATCAACAGGACCGTTACCATTAATTTTAGTATTTTCCACTTTTTCGTTTATTTCAATCTTTAATTTAGCTTCAGCTTTTTCAACAGATCCAGCATTTACTTCTAAAGATACAAATTTAATGTGTTCGTCATATGACGATGTTCTATCTTCTGCTAATGCAATTAAATCTTCCTCAAATATTTCTTTTTTCTTATCGGCTAAATCTTTAAATCTTCCAAATAACTCCATTAAAGCATTATCACCTACTTCATAACCAAGTTCTTTTAACTTTTCTGAAAAAGCATGTTTACCTGAGTGTTTTCCAAGAACTAGTGAAGATTTATTAAGCCCTATGGACTCAGGTGTCATGATTTCATAGGTCCCAGCATGTTTGAGCATACCATCTTGATGTATTCCTGCTTCGTGAGCAAAAGCATTGGCACCAACTATCGCTTTATTTGGTTGAACTGGAAAGCCTGTTATTGATGATACTAATCTAGAGGCTTTCATAATGGACTCTGTTTTAATATCTGTATGAAAAGGCATTAGATCTTTTTTTACTTTTAAAGTCATTACAATTTCTTCTAGTGATGAGTTTCCAGCTCTTTCACCCATACCATTAATTGTACACTCAACTTGTCTTGCACCTTCTTTGATAGCTGCAACATTATTTGCTGTCGCTAAACCTAAATCATTATGTGTATGAGTAGAAAGAATTGCTTTATCAATATTTGTAACATTATTTTTTACATTTTTGAAAATTTTACCAAACTCTTCTGGTAGTGTGTAACCAACAGTATCAGGGATATTAATAGTTGAAGCACCTGAGTTGATGGCGAGCTCGATACATTGATATAAAAATTTTAACTCTGACCTTCCACCATCTTCACAGCTCCACTCAATATTATCACAAAGATTTCTTGCGTGAGACACAGTTTTTTGAATAGCTTCTAAAACTTCTTCTTCAGTTTTCTTTAATTTATATTTCATATGTAAAGGACTGGTAGCAATAAAAGTATGAATTCTTGGAGACTTAGCATGTTGTACTGCTTCCCAAGCACGGTCAATATCTTTAAAGCTTGCTCTTGCTAAACCGGCAATCGTTGAATTTTTGATATGCTTGCTAACTTCAGAAACTGCTTCAAAATCTCCATTAGAAGCGATCGGAAAACCTGCTTCAATAATATCAACTTTCATTGAATCAAGAATTTCAGCAATTTGAAGTTTTTCATCTAAATTCATTGATGCACCTGGAGATTGTTCTCCATCTCGAAGAGTTGTATCAAAAATATAAATTTTTTCAGTCATTTCTTTAATTATACACTAATCAAAATTTTATTAAACTTTCATCTAGTTTTTTGATTTATCAACCATTTTTCCTTCAGCAATCCAAGGCATCAAAGTTCTCAATTTTTCTCCAACTGCTTCAATTGGATGCTCAGCTTGTTCTTTTCTCATTACTTTAAATTTAGTTTGACCACTCTGATGCTCTTGCATCCATTCTTTAGCAAATTGACCAGATTGAATTTCTGAAAGAATTTTTTTCATTTCTTTTTTTGTTTCATCAGTAATAAGTCTTGGACCTCTTGAATAATCTCCATATTCAGCTGTGTTTGAGATTGAATATCTCATATTTGCCATTCCTCCTTCATATAAAAGATCAACGATAAGTTTGACCTCATGAAGACATTCAAAATATGCCATTTCAGGTGCATATCCTGCTTCAACTAGAGTTTCATAACCTGCCAAAATTAAATGTGTTAAACCTCCACATAAAACAGATTGCTCTCCAAAAAGATCCGTTTCACATTCTTCTTTAAAAGTTGTTTCAATTATTCCAGCACGTCCTCCACCTATTGCTGATGCATACGCAATACCTATTTCAAGAGCATTACCTGACGGATTTTTATCTACAGCAACTAAACAAGGCACTCCAGCACCTCTCACATATTCAGCTCTTACTGTATGACCAGGACCTTTAGGTGCAACCATTATTACATCTATACCTTCTTTAGGTTTGATTAAATCAAAATGAATATTTAATCCGTGAGCAAATGCAATTGTTGTCCCTTCTTTAATATTTTCAGCTATGTCATTTTTATAAATTTCAGATTGAAGTTCATCAGGTGTTAGCATCATAATCACATCAGCCCAACTTGCAGCTTCTGCAGGGGTCATTACTTTGAAATTAGCTTGCTCTGCTTTACTTCTTGAATTTGAACCTTCTCTTAATGCAATTGAAACATTTTCTATTCCAGAATCTCTCAAATTCATTGCATGGGCATGTCCTTGACTTCCATATCCTACAATTGATATTTTTTTATCCTTTATTAAGTTTAAATCTGCATCTCTATCGTAATATACTCTCATTATTATTCCTCCTCATTTTTTTGAATTGATGATATTGCAACGGGACCACTTCGAACAATTTCTACTTTTGTTATTTCATTAATTTCTTTAATAAATCTATTTACTCTTTCTGAAGCACCAGCAATTTCAAAAATTGTGGTATTATTTTCATTTTCTATTTTTCTAGCTCTGTATAAATCACAAAGCTGATAAACTTTCTTTTTATTTGTTTCAGAAATATAAATATAAACTAGAGCAACTTCAGCTTCCACAGAACTACCTTCTTGGTCTAAATTTGTAACACTGTGAACAGGAACAATTCTAAGTAACTGTTTTTCAATTTGACTAACAACCTCTGAAGTGCCGTGAGTTACAATAGTAATTCTTGAAATATTTTCATCATTACTTACTTCAGCTACGTTCAAACTATCAATATTATATCCTCTTCCAGAAAACATACCTATAACTCTTGCTAAAACACCTGGTTCATTATCAACTAATACAGTTAATATATGTCTTTTGATCTCTGATACTTGATCAGGAGAAGCGTAAACGGATTTATTCATTAAACTAAAATTTTTCCTTTTTCGGCAGATTTTTTGTCTTGTTTTTGATCTTTACTTAACATCATTTCATTATGAGCAGATCCACTTTGAATCATTGGAAAGCAATTCTCTTCTTTAGTTACCCAAATATCTGCAATTACTGTATTTTTTGTTTCTATCATTTGATTTATAACATTATCAAGGTCATCAGTTGTTTTTGCTCTTAAACCAACAGCTTTATAACTTTCAGCTAACTTTACAAAATCAGGTAAACTATCAGTATAACTTTCGGAATATCTTCCACCATGTAAAAGTTCCTGCCATTGCCTAACCATTCCCATGTATTCATTGTTTAAAATAAATATTTTTACAGGCAATCTATATTGAACAGCAGTGCTCATTTCTTGAATATTCATGAGTATAGAGGCGTCTCCTGCTATGTCGACTACTAAAGCATCAGGATGTCCAACCTGAGCTCCAATAGCAGCGGGAAAACCATATCCCATAGTTCCTAAACCACCTGAAGTTAGCCATCTATTTGGCTCTTCAAATTTATAGAATTGAGCAGCCCACATCTGATGTTGACCTACTTCAGTTGTAATAAATGTTTTTGTATTTTTTGTTAACTCATATAGTCTTTGAACCGCATACTGCGGTTTAATCTGCTTGCCTTCATTATTGTAGTTTAAACAATCTACTTCTTTCCATTTATTTATTTTATCCCACCACAATTTTAATGAGTCAGTATCTATTTTACATTTTTTGTCTTTCCAGACCGAAATCATTTTTTCAACAACTTGTTTAACATCACCTATTATTGGAACATCAACGTTTATTGTTTTGTTGATATTACTTTCATCAATATCAATATGAATTTTCTTTGAGTTAGGTGAGAAAGCATCAAGTCTTCCTGTAACTCTATCATCAAATCTTGCGCCGATATTAATCATGACATCACATTCATGCATAGCCATATTAGCTTCATACATTCCGTGCATACCAAGCATGCCAAGTGAGTTTTTATCTGATGAACCTACAACCCCTAGACCCATTAATGTCATTGTTACTGGTGATCCAACCATATTTATAAATTCTCTAACTAATTTTGAAGCTTTTGGACCAGAATTAATACAACCACCACCAATATAAAAAATTGGTTTTTTAGCTTTTGAAATTAATTCTACTGCTTCTTCAATTTTATTTTTTTCAAAATCAGGACTTGGTTCAAACAATCTATGAGAGGGAATAATAATTTTATTTTTTTCTTCATAAGTTCCTGAAGCAAATTGAACATCTTTAGGTATATCAATTAATACAGGACCTGGTCTTCCATTTTGAGCAATGGTAAATGCTTCATGAAATACAGAAGATAATTTATTAACATCCTTAACTAAGTAATTATGTTTAGTACAAGGTCTCGTTATACCTGTCGTGTCGCATTCTTGAAATGCATCACTGCCAATTAAGTGTTGAGGTACCTGTCCAGTTATACATACAATAGGCACACTATCCATCATTGCGTCAGTTAAACCTGTTACAACATTTGTTGCACCAGGCCCTGATGTAACAAGAACTACTCCAGTTTTACCAGTCGACCTAGCATAACCTTCAGCCGCATGTATCGCACCACCCTCTTGTCTTACTAAAACGTGCTTGATAGAATTCTGTTTAAATAAAGTATCGTATATGGGTAATACCGCACCACCAGGATATCCAAATACAACTTCTACGCCTTGTTCAGCTAAGCTTTTTAATACAATTTCAGCGCCTGTTATTTCATTATTCATTGATTTTAGCTCATAGGCTGTGGATAAAATAAAATCAATAAATTAGTTCAATTTTGCTCAAAATTAATGGATTTTAAGTCAATTTCATCTGGAAATTGATTAAATTTTTTAAAAATATTAAGATTTGAAGATCTCCACCAAGTATGTTGTCTTTTTACATAGTTTCTTGTTACTTGTTGTATTTTAGAAATACATTCCTCAATTGATACTTCGTTATTAAGATATGATTGAATTTCAGGAACTCCGTGAGCTTTCATTATTGGTAAGCTATTATTATAATTTAATTTAAGTAAATTTTTGACTTCCTCTATCGCACCATCTTCTATCATTAAGTGTGTTCTATGATCTACTCTTCTATAGTTTTCTTTTCTATCTGGAAGAAATAATAATATTTTGTAATTTTTTAAATTAATAAAATTTTTATTTTTACTTTTTTTCCAGTCACTAAATTTTTTCTTAGTAAAAAAATTTACTTCCCATACTCTTCTTATTCTTTGAATATCGTTAGGCGCAATATTAATCATTGCATCACTGTCTAGCTCTTTAACTAAATTAAAAAAATTTTCCTTACCAATTTTTAAAATCATTTTATCTGATTCTATTTTTACTTTTTCTGGAATAGATGGAATTGAAACTATTCCATTTATTAAAGATTCTATGTAAAGACCTGTACCTCCAACTAAAATAGGTGTTATATTTTTATTAACCAAATAATTAATTTTTTTTGATGCTTCATCACACCATTTTTGAACATTAAATCTAACATCACCTTTTACAAATCCATAAAGATGGTGATTGATTTTTTTTTGATCATTTATAGTTGGTCTAGCAGTTAAGATACTTAACTCATTATAAATCTGCATACTATCAGCATTTATAATCTCGCCATTTAGTTTGTTAGCTAGACTTAAAGCAAATTTTGATTTTCCTGATGCAGTGGGCCCTAATACAAAATAGATTTGAGTTTTCAATTATTCTTAAATTTAATTGTTACCCAATTTTGATCATCATCTCTAATTATTTTTAGTAATAATGAGGATCTACCTGTTTTTTCTAAAGATCTTACCAATTCAGCAAATGAATTCATATTGTTAATATCCTCTCTATTAACTTCTGTAATTATATCTCCATTTTGCAAACTACTATCAATGTCATCAATTAAAATTACTTTAACCCCACTTTCATGATCTTCAATAGTAATTCCTAAAGATTCAATTTTTAAATTTTTTTCAATATTTGTAGTTGTTTTTCTCTCCGTAACTACCTCTCCAGGTAATTCTCCTAATATTACCTCAATACGAATTTTTTTATTTTTTCTCCAAACTTCTAATATTGCAGTAGAACCTACATCTGACTCTGCAACAACTCTTGGTAGATCAGGCATCTTTTTAATTTCGATATTATTAAATTTTAAAATTACATCGCCTGGTTCTAATCCAGCGGTTTTTGAGGGGCCACTAGGATTGACATTGGATATAAATGCACCTTTTTGATCAGGTAATCCAAGACTTTCCGCAAAATCTTTTGTAACAGGTTGAATTTGTACACCTAACCAACCTCTCTTAGTTTTTCCAAAATCTTTTAATTGTTGAACTATTTTTTTGGCACTGTTCGCAGGTATTGCAAATCCTAAACCAATACTTCCACCTGTTTGCGAAACAATCGCCGTATTAATTCCTATTACCTCTCCATCTAAATTAAATAATGGTCCACCGGAATTACCACGATTAATAGATGCGTCTGTTTGTAAAAATTTGACATATGGCCCACTACCTAAATCTCTTGAGATTGCAGATATAATTCCTGCTGTGACAGTACCTCCCAACCCAAGAGGGTTTCCAATTGCAATTGACCAATCTCCAACTCTCATTTTATCCGAGTCTCCCCAACCAACATATATAAGTTTTTTATTTTTTGGATCAATTTTCAATACAGCTATATCTGCTTTGGGATCTCTTCCAAGTAATTCGGCTGTAAACTCTGTTTCATCATTTAGAATAACAGTTATTTCATCAGCTCCTTCAATTACATGATTATTTGTAACAACTATACCATCTTCACTTATTATAAAACCTGAACCAAGTCCTGTCATTGGTCGCTGTGATCGTCTTTGATCACGGTCAAAATATTCTTTAAAAAAATCATCAAAAGGAGATCCCTCCGGAAATTGCGGTATTTGATTTTGGTTATTATTTTCAACAATAGTAGTTGAAGCAATACTAACTACTGCAGGAGATAATTGTTCTACTAAATCAGCAAAACTCTCAGGTACAGCAAGTAATGGTTTCGAAAATAAAATAGAAATTAAGAATAAAAATTTAATTCTCATATTAATTGTCATAATATTTGAACGTGAAATAAATAAGGCACAGTCCTAAAAGAGCAAAAAATAAACTAATATTTTTTACAGTTTGTGGATTAATAAGAGAGAGCATATCGAGATATTTCTTTAAATTTTTCGCTAAGAAAAAATAGAGTATACCTTCAATGATCAGCACTAGACCTATGCTTATTAGTAAAATTTCAAACATTAATTTTGGATATCTATTTCACCAAAAAACTTTTCACAAACTTCTCCAGGTGCAATTACCATTGACATCTCTGTGTCCCCAAAAGTATCTTTACAAGCTTGCATTGTTCTTAAGAAATCAAAAAATTCCTCATCGCGACTATAAGCATCACCTAGTATTCTATTTTTTGCAGCATCCCCTTCACCTCTTAGTATTGAAGATGTTCTTTCAGCTTCAGCTAAAATAACTGTTTGTTGTCTATCCGCTGATGCAACAATTTCTTTAGAAAGTTCTTCACCTTCTGCTCTTAATAAATTAGCTTCTTTTTCACGCTCGGAACGCATTCTTTGATAAACGTTATTAGATACTTGTTCTGTTAAATCTGTTCTACCAATTCTGATATCTACAATTTTAACACCAAAAGAATTCTCATTAACCTTAATTTGTTTTTCAATTTCATTCATAATGTTAATACGTTCGTCACTTAGCAGGGATGTTAAAGAGTATTGTGCAATTACACCTCTAACTGCTGCGTTTATAATTCTTCCAAATCTATCCGAAAAAGTAGTTTCATTTCTAACTGTCTGATAAAACTTTAGAGGATCAACAATGTTGTATCTAGCGAATGAGTCAACAATAATTCTTTTTTGATCTGAAAGTATCATTTCTTCAGGTAGGGGATCGAGATTAAGTAATCTAGAATCTAAAAAAACAGCATCTTGAATAAATGGAATTTTAAATTGAAGGCCAGGTTTTGTAACAACTTTTCTTGGATCACCAAATTGAAGCACCAAAGCTTGCTTAGTTTCATTTACAATAAAAAAAGCTCCCGTGAAAGTAAGGAAAAGAATAAATAAAACTAAAACTATAAGTAAATTTCTTACATTAAATCTCATCTTAATTATTTCCTGACTTTTTAAGTTCATTCAATGGTAGGTAAGGAACTACACCCTGTCCATTTCCAGTATCATCTAAAATTATTTTGTTTTTACCTTCTAAAACTTCTCTTAAAGTTTCAAGATAAATTCTTCTTTTTGTAACTTCTTTTGCATCTTTATAACTATTGTAAACATCTATAAAGTTTTGTGCCACACCTTCTGCTTGTTTAACTACCTGCTCTTTGTATGCTGTAGCTGCTTCAACAAGTTTGGCTGCTTCACCACGAGCATTAGGTACAATTCTATTTAAATAAGTGTTTGCTTCATTAACTAATCTTTCTTTATCTTGTCTTGCTCTTTGAACTTCATCAAAAGCATCAATGACTTGATCGGGCGGATCAACACTTTGAAGCTGTACTGATTGAATCAAAACACCACTTTCGTAGGAATCTAAAACTAGTTGTAATTCATTTCTTACAACTTGTTCTACCTCTTGACGACCTTCGGTAAGTAAGAATTGAAGATCTCTTTGACCAACGACTTCACGTACAACACTTTCAGACATATCTTTGACGGTAAGTTCTGGGTTTCTAAGCTTAAAAAGAAAGTTTCCAGCATCTTTTATTTTAAAGAGTACTGTGAATGCAACATCTGCTATGTTTTGATCACCCGTTAGCATTAAACTTTCTTCAATTACTTTTCGCTCTGCATTTGAATTTGAGCCAAAACCAAGATCACTTGCACTTCTAAATCCAACGTTGATTTTTCTAATTACTTCAACTTTAGGCGTAACAGTTTGACCGATTGGAGTTGGAAAAAAGTAATGTAATCCAGGCTCAGTTGTTTGACCATTCCATCTTCCAAATAAAAGTTCTACACCTTGCTCATCAGGCTCAACTCTATAAAAACCAGTGGCTAACCAAAGTAAAATAGCTACTATTATAAATATTGAAAGGTTACGTCTTCCGCCAAATTTAAAATTGCCAAATCTATCTTTTGCTTTTCTAATGGAATCTTCGAAATCTCTTCTGTTTGGACCGTCTCCAGATCCTCCTGAGCCCCAAGGGTTGTTATTCCCACCTGAACCCCAAGGATTATTATTGTTGTTATTTTTATTCCAGTTCATATATTATTGATAATATTGGCTCTATCTACTAACACTTATTATATTAATTAATAACTAATATTTGAGTAAATCTGGAAAAATCAAGTATGTCTGATGAAATTTTATCTTTAATTTATACATTTTCTAAGAAATTTAGTGATCCTGAAACAAATCTTAGTTTTGATCCTAAAAATCAAAATATTTCAGCAGTAGTAAAAGATGGCAATGTAAACATTTCCTTACTTGTAAAAGGTCAAAAAGAAGGTCTTTATCTAAATATAGCAAGATTGCTTAAAAAAAATGTTGAGCAAATTTCTGGAATATTTTCTGTGAATATAATTATAAACTCCGATGTGGAAAGTACTAAAACAAATAATAATGATAATAAAAGATTTAAAATTGATGCAAAAAATATTTTAGCAATTGCCAGCGGAAAGGGTGGAGTTGGCAAATCAACATTTTCGGTAAATCTTGCCACAGCATTAAACTTACTAGGTCTTAAAATTGGCTTACTTGATGCAGATATCTATGGTCCTAGTATTCCTAGGATGATGGGTATTTCAAAAAAACCTATAATGAATGAAAATAAAAAACTTATACCTTTAGAAAATTATGGAATAAAATTGATGTCTATTGGCTTTATTCTTGACTCTGAGGCTCCAACAATTTGGAGAGGACCAATGGTCATGAAAGCATTAGAGCAAATGTTTAATGGAGTTGAATGGGGTGAACTAGATTACCTTATAATAGATCTGCCACCAGGTACTGGAGATGCTCAGCTTACTTTGGCTCAAAGTTCAAAACTTTCAGGATCAATTATAATTTCTACACCTCAAGATGTAGCTCTTACTGATGCAAGAAAAGGAATAAATATGTTTAAAAAAGTTAATGTTGATATTCTTGGTATTGTGGAAAACATGAGTTATTTCATGTGTGATAATTGTAATCAAAAACATTATATATTTTCAAAAGATGGTGTGAAAAAAGAAGCTGAAGAATCTAAAATACCTTTTTTAGGAGAAATTCCCATTGATAAAAATTTAAGAATTCAATCAGACAATGGAATACCTACTTTGATAGATGATCCAGATGGTGAAATTTCAAAAAAATTTTTATCAATTGCAAAAAACTTAAAAAAATCTCTTAATTAAACATTCATCAGAGCATCAATTTTTTCATGATGCTGATAGTTTATTAATTTAAAATCATTTACATCGTATTTAAAAAAATCTTTTGTTTCGAATTGAAGCTCAGGTAATTTTTTAGGCGCTCTTTCTAATTGGATTTTAACTTGCTCAAAATGTTCTTTATAAATGTGAAAATCTCCTAAAGAATGAATAAATTTTCCAACTTCTAATTTACACTCTCTTGCCAACATATGAGTTAAAAGACTATAACTAGCTATGTTAAAGGGGACTCCTAAAAACATATCACATGATCTTTGATATAATTGGCAACTTAATTTATTATTAGAAATAAAAAATTGCGAAAATGCATGACATGGTGGCAATGACATATTTTTAATCTCTGGAGGATTCCAAGCTGAAATAATATGGCGCCTTCCATTTGGATCTTCTTTGAGTCCTTTAATTAGATTTAAGACTTGATCTTCTCCATTAAAATTTCTCCATTGAACTCCATATATTTTACCAACATCTCCTTCAAACCGAGCTTGTGATTTCCAGTAATCTGCTTGAGCATTTTGGGTCCAAATAGTTTTTTTATCTTTTAAATTTTCTCTTGAATCATTGTATAAAATTTCAGCAAGTCTTCTCTCATCGTCTGAACCTTCGATAAACCACAATAACTCTGATACTACAGATTTCCATGCAAGTTTTTTAGTCGTTATTGCAGGAAAACCTTTTGATAGATCATAGTGCATTTGATAACCAAAAGACTTTCTAACACCACCCGCTCTACTTTCAACATCAGAGCCATTATCATAACAATATCTCAAAGCATCTAGGTATTGTTTCATCTTTTCCAAATCTCAAAATGGCAAGTTGAGTCTCCATTTATTTTTTTAATCATTTTCATATTATTTTCTATAGAAGTAATATCTATAAATTTTTCACAATTGTAATTACCGTAGATTCTAGTGAGATAAAATTGTTCTATGGATTTAAAAGTTAAATTTATTATTTCTGAACCTCCAATTATAAAAACATCCATATCTTTATATTTTGATTGAAGATTTTGAATTTGATCATTTATGTTTCCACTAAAGTAATAATCTGCCCCTTCTATTAATTCTTTATCTTTACTTGTAATGAGAACATTTATTCTTGATTTTAGAGGTGTAGGCATAAAAGGATCTTCCCAGGTCTTCCTTCCCATTACAACGACATTATTTAGAGTATTTTCTTTGAACCATTTTAAGTCAATTGAATTTTTGGGCCAGGGCATACTTTGGCCCTTACTTATCCCCCCTTTTTCATCCACTGCCATTATTGCTTTGATCATATTTCTTTATTTTATGTTTTAATTAGTAACAATTTTTTTTTTTAATTGCTAGGTTTCAAGACAAAACTTTCAAGTATTATTAGTTTAAGGTATAATGAAAATGTTGTTTTGCAACTAAGATAATAAATGCTTTGTGCAATAAGTTATTCGGACCCGGGGGCGGTACCCGGCGTCTCCACCAATATGGGGACGAAATAGGTTTGACGGTAATTCAAAGACAAAGACTTTATCCGGTATTGTACCACCGTTATCGGGCTATTTTATAAACGCTAACGATAATAGATTAGCACTTGCTGCCTAGTTTCTAGGTGAGCGCGGTCAGGGGCACCGAGCAACAGAACGCCCCACTACAATCTTGAATTTAGATTCATTTCTCTAGTATTTTTTAAAATGCTATTGGTTCACGGGGCCTTCACGCGTCTAAAAAGATGTTTTTAAATATTTTCTTTCACCCTTTTCCAAGTTGATATTAATCTTTCTTCATTTCCTGGGAGATTCATACTTCGTTTTGATGGATGAGGGGCAAACAATATTCTTAAAACTTTATCATTTGGAAAATATTTGAATCCCTCCCAAGAATAATTTCCTAAGGAAACTATAATAATTAAATTTGGCATCAAATTTACTAAATCATTTAATTTGTTTGCCCAAAATTTTTTTTGCTCAACTTTTAATTTGTTTAATCTCAAACCATAGGATGCATAGAAATTCCAAAATAATACATCCTTCCTATCAATATTTAGGTTTTCTAAAATTTCCTTTTGTTTGAATGCTGTTGGATCATTATTATCAATAGAACATGTTCCACTTTTTTCAGCTCCAGAATTCCCAGGATCTTGAAGTACAGCTAGTATTTTTGCTTGATGAGTAGACAATTTATCAAATAAAGGTATTTTGTATTTTGTCTCTTCTTCCAATTTTATTCTGTAATTATTAAGAATATTATCCATTCAACTACGTTATATTATATTTAATTTTTTTTGCTCTTATTTTACGCACCCTATACGCGTCTTTTTAATTAAAAATTTTATATTTAATCTAGCATGTGCTATAAACTTTTTTAAGAAAGAATAAGCAATTACAGTAGGAAAAGCTTAAACTTTTAGGTGTTCGCTCACGCGTCCTTGCATTGAGAAAGGTTCACGCACCGAGCAACAGAACGCCCCAAAACAAGGTAAGGAAATTATGAAAAAATTTGAAGATTTGATGAGTGTAAAAAATGAAATTGAAAATATTTCTGCATCGCAAGCAAAAGAAAAACTTAATGATCCAAATGTGCAATTTATTGATGTTAGGGATAAAGAAAGTTTTGATAAAGGGACAATAGGAAATGCAATTCATTTGGATAGAGCTTTTCTTGAATTTTATTTAGCTGAAGGTAGTCCCTTAGAAAATGAATTTTTTAAAGAAAATCCTGATAAAGAATATATTGTATTTTGTGGTGTTGGTGGACAAGGAACTTTATCAACCAAAACAATGAAAGATATGGGTATTAAGAATGTTAAGAATATAACTGGTGGGATCACTGAATGGGAAAAGTTAAAGAAATAATCTTATTAAATTAAAATAACTAGTTTTGAATTAAAAGACTTTAAATACAAATTAAGTAATTTAAAATTACAATATTTATTTAATATAAATTCTTAATCTGGATTAAAAAAATTACTTTCATTAAATTTATTATTCAAAGGTAATTCTTTATTAAAAATTTTTTTATAAAAATTTTTTACTTTATTTTTATTAACTCCGACTTCTTTCAGTTTATTATTTAATATTCTGCCAATTTTTTGATTAATTTCATTTTTGAAAAAAGATTTATTTATTAATTGTGGTTTTTTTTGCAGAAAAAATAACATTAAATCATAAAGATCAAGAATATATAAAATATCTAAATAACTTGAATTTATTAGATTTAAATTAAAATAATTTTTATTTAAGACAATTGTATCTGCACTTAGAGGAGTGATTCTAGTATTTTCAATATTATTTGTAAAATACTGACTTAAGTATGACTTTGATAAATCAAGATGAGCAATAAAAAAATTTTTTGATAGTTCTAAATTAATTTTTGAGAAATTGCTTGCATTTTTATATGGTTCATCAAAATGACCTTCAAATATAATAGCTTTAAATTCTGAGATATACTTATTAAATCCTTTTATTATTTCAAGTTCTTGACCTTCTACATCTAGCTTTAAAATATCCTTAAAAGGTATCTTATTTTTTTTAAAAAATAATTCAGATTCAATGAAAGAAATTTTTTTACTGGTAAGTATTTCTTTTTCATTTTTTCTTAGAATTCCAAACCATAAACTTTTATTATTAATTTCTTTAGTACTAATATATCCTTTATGTTTATATATATTTAAAGTTTTTTCTTTAGAATGTTCAGCCAAAGCACCATTATATAGTTTTATATTTTTATAAGATTTATATTTTTTTTTTAATCTATTAATCTCTTGTTTATCAGCATCAATACCAAAATATTTTAATTTAGAAATATTTTTTTTCACATATTGATGAGTGCCATATCTACAACCAATATCAATGAAATTTATAAATTTATCTTCTTTCATATTGGATCAATTGTAATATTTTATTAAAAGAAATGTAATTGAGTAGTTTCACTCTAATTTTATATATCGTAAAATTTATTTAAAAGAAAGGTTAATATAATTCAAATACATATTAAAACAAAAAAAAATTCCTTAAAATTATAAAAATTTAAATTAATATTTTTTTTCCTTCATGAATGGCACCATTGAACTCCAGACCCCATCTTTTTTTAAACGATGATAAATTGCAGCTAAAATATGAATTCCTACAAAACAATATAATAAATTAATTATAATTTCATGAAGCCAAATAACAATATTGATTAAAAAACTATTTTTATATTCTAGCCAGAATAAAAAACCTATTACTAATCCTGATAAAGCTGTACAAAATAATAAAATATACATACTGTTATGAACAATTTTTGCAGATATTTTTTGTGCTCTAGGAGTATCTTCAGGTATTGATGTTTTTTGAGTGGTTTTCATATAAATTACACGAATAATAAGTAAAAAAATAAAAATTAGTGCAAAAATAATTTCAAATCTAAAAAAGGTAGTATCTTCAAGTTGATTTATATCTTCAACTTGCTTTGCTACTCCATAAATGAATAATAAAACAAAACCCCAATGGAATAATTTTGCTAATTTACTATATTCTGAATTATTTTTATCTAGACGCATAAATTTTAATAGAATAATTTATAACTAAAAAAAAGTAAATATCATAAATGATTCAATATCAAAAAATATTAGATAAAAATATGTTAAATGTATTTAAAGATATTCTGACTAAAATCAAAGATAATGGATTATCAAATGGTAACCATCTATATATTACATTTT
>CACBAT010000005.1 GCA_902537325.1 uncultured Alphaproteobacteria bacterium
AAGATCCTGGAAGAGTTTTTAAAGGCAAAAAAATGGCTGGCAGGATGGGTAATAAAAAAATAACTAAACAAAATTTAAAGGTAATTGAGATAGATAATGAAAATAATTTATTAGTCATAAAAGGTTCTGTTCCTGGTAAAAAAAATTCAATCGTTTTCATTAAAGATTCAATAAAGAAAAAATAAATGATGAAGAAAAATATTTTTACATTAAATAATAAATCAATTGGAGATATTACTCTTGATGTAAAAGTCTTCGGCGTAAAAATATTCCCAGATTTAATACACCAATATATTAGATATCAGAATGCTAAATCTAGACAGGGGTCACACAAAACTAAATCTAGATCAGAAGTTAGTGGTCGTAGTAAAAAACCTTTCTCACAAAAAGGTACAGGAAATGCAAGACAGGGAAGCAATAAGCCACCAAATTTTAGAGGCGGTGCAGTTGCAATGGGTCCTTTAAACAGAGATTATTCTTTTAATTTAAACAAAAAAGAAAAAAAACTAGCTCTTAAAACTGCCTTATCCGTTAAAATTTCTGAAGACAAACTTATAATAATAGATTCATTCGAAATTAATAGTTTCAAAACTAAAGACTTAATTAAAGATATTAAGCAATTTGATTATAAATCTGCGTTGTTCATATATTCGCAAGAAGGTATAAATAAAAATTTTAAGTTAGCATCCTCTAATATACCAAAGGTATCAGTTCTAAATCAAAAAGGTATTAATGTTAAAGATCTGATTACTTATGATAAAATTTTTATAGAGAAAAAATCTATTAATGAAATTGTAGAAAGACTCTTATGAAAAATAAAATAAAAAATATCTCTTTGGTTAGAGCTTACGATATAGTGAAAAAACCTATAACAACTGAAAAGTCAACTAATTTACAACAGTTTAATCAGTACTCGTTTATTGTTTCTAAGAAATCAAATGCTTATGAAATTAAGAACGCTATTGAAATGATTTTTAAAGTTAAGGTCAATAAAGTTAATACATCAATTCAATTAGGTAAAGGTAAAACTTTTAAGGGTCAATATGGTTTTAGAAAAGATACTAAAAAAGCTATAGTGACTCTAGATGAAGGTAATACGATTGATACATCATTGGAGATCAAATAATGCTTGTCAAATTTAAACCTATTACTCCAGGTCTCAGAGGTACTGTTTTAGTTTCTAAAAAAGATTTATCTAAAGAAAAATCCTATAAAACTCTTACAAAAAAATTTAATTCAACTGGAGGAAGAAATAATCAGGGTAGAATTACATCGAGAAGAATGGGCGGAGGAGTTAAAAGAAAATATAGACTGATTGATTTTAAAAGATCAAAAAATAACATACTTGGAGAGATAATTAGAAATGAATATGATCCTAATAGAACCGCATTTATCTCACTAGTCAAATATGAAGATGGCGATCTAAGATATATTATAGCACCTAGAGATATCAAAATTGGTGAAAAAATTATTTCAGGTGATAATGTTGCTATAAAAAATGGTAATTGTTTACCTATTGAAAATATCCCTGTAGGTACAAATATTCATAATATAGAACTTAAACCAGGTGCAGGAGCGCAATTAGTTAGATCAGCCGGCTCATCAGCTCAAATAGTTTCAAAAGAACAACCTTATGTTCAAATAAAATTAGTATCTGGTGAAATAAGACATATCAATAAAAAATGTAGAGCAACTATAGGTGAAGTTTCAAATTCAGATCAAAAAAATATTAAATTAGGAAAAGCTGGAAGAAAAAGATATTTGGGTTACAGGCCTAAAGTAAGGGGTGTTGTTATGAATCCAGTTGATCATCCTCATGGAGGTGGTGAAGGAAGGACTTCAGGTGGTAGAGATCCAGTAACACCTTGGGGAGTTTCAACTAAAGGAAAAAAAACTAGACGCAATAAAAAAACTGATACATTTATAATTAGAAGGAAGAAAAAATAATGACTAGATCCATTTGGAAAGGACCTTTTGTTGACGCTACATTAATGAAAAAGGCCAATAAACTCTCTCAATCAGGCAGAAAAGAAGTTTTAAAAACATGGTCTAGAAGATCTACAATATTACCTGAATTTGTAGGGTTAACATTTGGTGTATATAATGGTCAAAAATTCGTACCTGTAACTATAAATGAACAAATGGTAGGACATAAACTTGGGGAATTTTCCCCAACTAGAAGTTTTAAAGGTCATACCGCAGCAGATAAAAAAGCAGAACAAAAATGAACCAAAATTTAACAGCAATAGCAAAAGACAACATGGTTAGAATAAGTCCACTTAAGCTTTCTTTATTAGCTAATAGTATAGTAAATATGAAGGTAAGTTTAGCAATTAACCAATTGAAGTTCTCACATAAAAGAGTTTCCAAATCTGTTCTTAAAATATTGAATGCGGCTATAGCAAATGCTGAAAATAATAAGCAACTGGACATAGATAAACTTTTTGTTAAAGAGGCATTCGTTGGAAAAAGCTTGAGAATGAAAAGATGGAGACCAAGAGCGAAGGGAAGAGCTGGTTCAATAATTAAACCTTTCAGCAGATTAACAATTATCGTTGAAGAAAGAGAGCAAATAAAAAAGGTGAAGAAATAATGGGACAAAAAGTAAATCCGTACGGAATTAGATTAGGCATTAACAAAACATGGTCTTCAAGATGGTTTTCAAAAAATGAATATACAAAATTATTACATCAAGATTTGAAAATTAAAAGCTACGTTAATAAAAAACTAAAAAATGCAAGTATTTCAAAAATTAATATCGAAAGAGCAGCAAAAAAATTAAGACTTTCTATTTACAGTTCAAGACCTGGTATAATTATAGGAAAAAAAGGTGCTGATATAGAAACACTAAAAAATGATTTATCAAAAATGTCAAACCTTGAAGTTTTTTTAGATATCAAAGAGGTTAGAAAACCTGAAGTTGAAGCAAAGTTAGTTGCAGAAAATATAGCTTCACAACTTGAAAAAAGAATTTCTTTCAGAAGAGCAATGAAAAAAGCTGTTCAATCTGCAATGAGATTAGGCGCTAAAGGTGTAAAGGTTGTTTGTAGTGGAAGATTAGGAGGGGCAGAAATAGCAAGAACTGAAAAATATCATGAAGGAAGTGTACCTTTACATACACTTAGAGGGGATATTGATTATTCCACTGCTGAAGCAGAAACTACTTACGGCATATGTGGAATTAAAGTCTGGATTAACAAAGGTGAAATTTTATTAAAAGATCCATATGCCAGTGAAAAAAAACAAATTGATCAAGGGAGTGTTAGATAATGAATATGCTATCTCCAAAGAAAACTAAATACAGAAAACAATTTAAAGGCAGAATACATGGAAGTGCAAAAGGCAATTATGCCCTAAACTATGGAAGTTATGGGTTAAAAGCAATTGAGCCTGAAAGAGTAACTTCAAGACAGATCGAAGCTGCAAGAAAAGCAATTACTAGATATTTAAAAAGAGCTGGAAGAATGTGGATTAGAATATTTCCAGATGTGCCTGTTTCAAAAAAACCAGCAGAAGTAAGGATGGGCAAAGGTAAAGGGTCGATAGAATATTGGGCTTGTAGAGTTAAGCCAGGAAGAATTATGTTTGAAGTTGATGGTGTTAATATCAATGATGCAAGAAAAGCTATGACATTAGCAGCTGCGAAATTACCTATTAAATGTAAATTTGTTGAGAGAAATATATAATGAATAAAGAATATAATAAATTACAGGAAGAAATAATTAGTTTGAAAAAAACGATTTTGAACTTAAACTTCCAAAAGTCCTCTGGCCAGCTTGAAAAAACATCACAAATAAAAAATGCTAAAAGAGATATCGCAAGATTAAAAACAAAATTATCTAAAATGAATGGAGAAAATAATGCCTAAAAGAATTCTATCAGGTGTAGTAATCTCCAGTAAAGGTAACAAGACTGTAACAGTAAATGTTTCAAGGAGAATAAAACATAAATTATATAAAAAAATTATTAAACGAACAAAAAAATACCATGCTCATGACGAACAAAATGAGTTTAATATTGGTGATACTGTCTCAATAATAGAGACCAAACCTATATCCAAATTGAAAAAATGGAAAGTTGTATCTAATAATGGAGATAGCTCATGATACAAATGCAATCTAATCTTTTTGTGGCTGATAATTCTGGTGCTAGAAAAATTCAATGTATAAAAGTTTTAGGTGGCTCTAAAAGAAGATCAGCATCTATCGGTGATATAATTGTTGTATCTATTAAGGATGCTATTCCTAGAGCCAAAGTAAAAAAAGGTGATGTTTATAAAGCTGTTGTAGTAAGAACTTCAAAAGATTTTAAAAGGCATGATGGTACTGCAATTAGATTTGATAAAAACGCAGCAGTTCTTTTAGATAAACAAGAGGAACCAATTGCAACAAGAATATTTGGTCCAGTAACAAGAGAACTGAGAAGTAAAAAATTTATGAAAATTATTAGTCTTGCTCCAGAGGTACTTTAATGAATAAAATTAGATTAAAAAAAGGTGATGAAGTAATTGTTTTGGCAGGCAAAGATAAAGGTAAAACTGGAAAAATATTAAAAATGCTTACAAAGAAAATGAAGGTTATTGTGTCTGATATTAATAAAGTTAAAAAAAACCAAAAACCAGATAATAATCAACCTGGTGGAATTATTGATAAAGAAATGCCTCTACATATCTCAAATGTGTCATTTTATGATTCAGAATTAAAAAAAGGTATTAAGATTGGGTACAAAATTGAAGATAACAAAAAAATTAGAATTAATAAAATGACAGGTAAGGAAATTAAATGAGTAGATTATTAGATGAATATAACAATCAAATAAAAGAAAGTTTAAAATCTAAACTAGGATTAAAGAATATATTTCAAGTTCCTAAGATTCAAAAAATTATTTTAAATATGGGTATTGGGGATGGCAAAGATGATTCAAAATTAATAGATAAAGCAGTCGAAGACTTAACTCTTATATCTGGACAAAAAGCAATTAAAACAAAATCAAAAAAGGCTATATCAGGTTTTAAAATTAGAGAAGGTATGCCATTAGGGGTTAAAGTTACTCTTAGAAATAAAATGATGTATGAATTTCTTGATAGACTAATCAATATAGCTATTCCTAGAATAAGAGACTTTAGAGGATTAAATAGAAAAAGTTTTGACGGTAAAGGAAATTTTTCTATGGGAATAAAAGAACATGTTATTTTTCCTGAAATTAATTTTGATAAAGTTGATAAAATGAGAGGAATGGATATTACAATATGTACTTCTGGAAAAAACAACAATGAGGCACTTGAGTTGTTAAAAAGTTTTAATATGCCTTTTAAAGAAGACCAGGTAAATTAGGAGGAAAATGGCAAAGTTAAGTTCAATTAAAAAAAATTCATTTAGACTTAAATTAATAAAAAAATATAAATCTAAAAGACAGCTTCTAAAATCTAAAATAAAAGATAAAAACATCACTTTAGAGGAAAGAATAGTTTATCAAAATAAATTGAATGACCTCCCAAGAAATGGATCAGCTATTAGGCATAGAAATAGATGTGAAATTACTGGTAGACCAAGAGGTAACTACAGAAAATTTGGTTTATCTAGAATAAAACTAAGAGAACTTTCAATGACTGGTGATCTGCCAGGTGTTGTTAAGTCTAGTTGGTAGGAGAATATTATGGCTTTTAATGATTCACTTTCAGATATGCTTGCTAGGATTAAGAATGCACACCAAGCTAAAAAAGTATCAACATTATGCTTAAAATCAAAACTCAATATAAATGTTTTAAGTGTATTGAAAGATGAGGGATATATTAGAGATTTTAAAGATATAGAAGAACGAAAAGGTGTAAGTTCTATAAAAATTGATTTAAAATATTACAATGGAAGCCCAGTAATTAAAAAAATTAAAAGAATTTCTAAGCCTGGAATAAGAAAATATTCAAAAATTAATGAACTTAACAGGCCCTTTGGAGGTTTAGGAATATCAATTCTTTCTACTTCAAAAGGTGTTATGTCAGATCATCAAGCAAAAAAAAATAATGTAGGTGGTGAAGTGCTTTGTGAGGTATTTTAATGTCCAGAATAGCAAAAAATTCCATAAAGATTTCAAAAGACGTAGAGTGCTCTTTTAAAGATGGAATATTTTCTGCAAAAGGCAAGCTTGGTGAAATTAACATAAATATAAATACCAACTATAATGTTGACATTAGTGAAGATGAAATAAACGTACTACCAATCAATAAAGATAGAATCGATCCTAATTGGGGAACAACATGGGCTATTATATCAAACACTATTAATGGGGTAACAAGTGGTTTTAGTAAAACACTAGAATTAAATGGTACAGGTTATAGAGCAAGTGTTTCAGGGA
Source organism: uncultured Alphaproteobacteria bacterium (assembly GCA_902537325.1). Taxonomy (GTDB): domain Bacteria; phylum Pseudomonadota; class Alphaproteobacteria; order HIMB59; genus CACPNW01. The sequence goes on from CACBAT010000005.1 coordinate 6,352, forward strand.
CAAAATTAAAATTAGAACTTGGATTCAGTCACGATATTTTTTTCAATATTCCTCAGGATGTAAAAATAGAATGCCCTAAACAAAATTTGATCAAACTTACTAGTATAAATAAAGAAAAATTAGGAGCTGCTGCTGCAAAAATTAGATCTTTTCGAAAACCTGAGCCATTTAAAGGTAAAGGTATCAAATATATTGATGAGTATATATTTAGAAAAGAAGGAAAAAAGAAATAGACTATGAAAGATAAAAAAGAAAGAACTAGATTTAAAATTAAGAAAATTTCTACTAGGAATAGATTATCTGTTTTTAGATCAAATAACCATATCTATGTACAGTTAATTGATGATAAAAATGGTATTACTCTGGCAAGTTCATCATCAACAGAAAAAAATATCAAAAATAAAGGTAATTCAAAAAAAGAGATTGCAGAAATCATTGGCAAAAACATTGCAAAAAAAATAATGTCTAAAGGCATAAATGATGTAACTTTTGACAGAGGTAAATACAAATATCATGGCTTAATAAAAATTCTTGCCGAAGCTGCAAGATCAGAAGGTTTAAATTTTTAGAGGTATATTATGTTTGAAAATGAAAAAACTGACTTAACTGAACATTTAGTCACAATCAACAGAGTAGCAAAAGTTGTAAAGGGTGGCAGGAGATTCGGTTTTGCTGCTATTATGATTGTTGGAGATAATAAAGGTAGAGTTGGAATAGGTACTGGTAAAGCGAAAGAAGTTCCAGAAGCTGTTAGAAAAGCAACTGAAAATGCAAAAAGTAAAATGATAAGAGTACATTTAAAAGAAAATAGAACTATTCACCACGATACAGTCGGGCGATTTGGTGCAGGAAAAGTTATATTACGATCTGCAGCTCCTGGAACGGGTATTATAGCTGGAGGTCCAATGAGAGCATTGTTTGAATCTCTAGGTATCAAAGATGTTGTAGCTAAATCTACAGGGACATCTAATCCTCATAATATGTTAAAAGCAACATTAAATGCATTTAAAATGTCAGAGTCACCAAAATCTGTTGCTTCAAAAAGATCAAAAAAAATAAATGAAATCAATCAAATAAAAAGTAATTAATTATGAAATTTAATGAACTAAAATCAACACCAACTTCTAATAAAAAAAGTAAAAGAAGAGGTAGGGGGTCATCATCAGGTCTTGGAAAGACTGCCGGTAGAGGTGTTAAGGGACAGAAATCTAGATCAGGAGTTTCTATAAATGGATTTGAGGGCGGACAAATGCCTCTCTATCGTCGCTTACCAAAAAGAGGATTTAAAAACCCTTTTAAAATTAAAACCCAAACAATTAATTTTACTACGATTAATAGTATTGTAAAAAAATATCAACTTGATCCTACCAATTTAAAAGAAGAAGATTTGTTTAATAAAAATATTTTCAAAAAATCTAAAGGAAGTCTAAAACTTCTTAACATTGGTAAACTAGAGAATACAACTAATTTAGAAATTTCCTCAGCTTCAAAAAAAGCGATTGAGGTTATAGAAAAGTTAGGTGGAAAAATTATAATAACAAAAAAATAAATGGCAACAGCTGCAGACAGATTAGCAAATAATTTAAACTTTGGGGCACTAGGCAAAGCAACTGAATTAAGGCAAAGATTGCTTTTTACTTTAGGAGCTCTTATTGTCTTTCGTTTAGGTACTTTTTTGCCAATACCTGGTATTAACCCTTTAGCTCTTCAACAATTTTTTGAACAACAATCTTCAGGTATCTTAGGAATTTTTGATACTTTCTCTGGCGGTGCATTAGGGAGAATGGGAATTTTTGCACTCGGTGTAATGCCATATATTTCTTCTTCAATTATTATGACTTTGATGCAATCTGCCATTCCATATTTAAAATCATTGAAGGAACAAGGTTCAAAAGGAAGAAGGCAATTACTTCAATTTACTAGATATTTCACAGTATTAATAGCAGCTGTTCAGGGATATGGTGTTTCAATAGGTTTAGAGTCTATGCAGACAACATATGGTAACATTGTTTTTGAGCCAGGTTTATTTTTTAGACTCACAACCGTAATAACACTAGTTGGAGGAACAGTTTTTTTGATGTGGTTAGGTGAACAAATTTCATCAAGAGGTGTTGGTAACGGTATTTCATTGATAATTACTGCTGGTATAATTGCTAACTTACCAAGTGCTTTTGTAAGTACTTTACAGTTAGGAAGAACAGGTGAGCTAAGTATTGCATTTATTTTAGGTATACTAATACTTATTTTATTACTCATAATCTTTATTGTATTTGTTGAAAAAGGACAAAGGAGACTTCCAGTACAATATCCAAAGAGACAAGTAGGAAATAAAATTTATGGTGGTCAAAGCTCTCACTTGCCTTTAAAAATAAATACAGCAGGAGTAATTCCAGTAATATTTGCTTCTTCTATTTTACTTTTACCTAATACAATGTCAGGTTTTGGTGCAGGATCCTCTAGCGATATTTTTATTCTAATATCAAGTTATCTTGGCAGAGGTCAGCCTTTATATTTGGCTTTATACGCAAGTATGATAATTTTCTTTGGCTTTTTCTATACTTCAATTGTTTTTAACCCTGATGAACAAGCAGAAAATTTAAGAAAGTATGGAGGTTTTATTCCTGGTATTAGGCCAGGTGAAAATACTGCAAAATATATTGAATTTGTTTTAATCAGATTAACAACTATCGGCACAATATATTTAACTTTTGTAGCTCTACTTCCAGAATTTCTTTTATCAAGAACTTCTATTCCCTTTTATTTGGGAGGTACTGCTTTATTAATTGTTGTAGTTGTTATGATAGATTTTATAACACAAGTACAGTCTCATCTTTTCCAGCATCAGTATGAAGGTCTTTTAAAAAAAACCAAGCTAAAGGGTAGAAGGTAAATTGAATAATATAATTTTTTTTGGCCCACCAGGTGCTGGTAAAGGCACACAAGCCAAAATAATTTCAAACCTACTAAACCTATCACATCTTTCCACAGGAGAAATATTAAGAAAAAAGATTTTAGAAAAAGATCCTTTGTCAATCAAACTTAAAGAAATTATGTCTTCAGGTAAATTAGTTTCTGATAATATTCTAAATACTATAGTTTCCTCTACATTAACTAGAGAAGAAAAAAATGGATTTATACTTGATGGTTACCCAAGAACTTTAGCTCAGGCAGAATTTTTAGATAATTTTTTAAATAAATCACTAATCAAAATAGACTTTATTTTTAATATAAAAATTACCTTTGAGATTTTGAAAGACAGGATATTAAAACGATCTTCTGAGGAAAGAAGAGATGATGATAAAATAGAAGTTATTGAAACTAGATATTCAGAATATTTGAATACTACTGAGAAAGTTTCTAATTATTACAAAATTAAACAACCAGGAATTTTTTATGAAATAGATGGATCCTTTGAAATCAATCAAATTACTAAAGAAATTAAAAAATTTTTGAAAAAATCATGAAAATCAGCCATTATTTTATACATCTTTTCTTGACTAAATATGTAATTATCATGTATTCACCCTCATTCATTTTTTTTGGATTTCATTATGGCTAGAATATCAGGTGTTAATATTCCTACAAACAAAAAAGTTAATGTAGCGCTTACATATATATTTGGGATAGGTAGCAAAATTGCCTCAGATATTTGTAAAAATGCCTCAATCGATGTTACTAAAAGAGTAAGTGAACTCAATGAAGAAGAAATTAATAAAATAAGAGACTTAATTGATAAAGATTACTCTGTTGAAGGTGATTTAAGAAGAAAGATATCTCTTGACATAAAAAGATTAAACGATCTGGGTTGTTACAGAGGGTTGCGTCATAGAAAAAAACTTCCAGTAAGAGGCCAAAGGACTCATACTAACGCAAGAACAAGAAAAGGTAAAGCCGTAGCCATTGCAGGCAAGAAAAAAGTTACAAAAGGATAATATGGTTGATAAAAAAAAATCTAAAGTTAAAAAAAAATTATCCTCTGGAGTAGCGCACATAGTTTCATCTTTTAATAATACCATAATTACTATTACTGATGAAAAGGGAAATACAGTAGCATGGTCATCATCGGGTCATAAAGGTTTCAAGGGTTCAAGAAAATCAACGCCTTATGCAGCTCAAATTGCAGCAGAGGATGTTGGAAATAAAGCTAAGGAGTTTGGTTTAAAAAACCTTAAAGTTGAGGTTTCTGGCCCAGGTTCTGGAAGGGAGTCTGCGCTAAGGTCATTGCAATCAATTGGTTATGTAATTACTTCAATTAAAGATGTTACGCCTATCCCTCATAACGGTTGTAGACCAAGAAAAAGAAGAAGAGTTTAAATAAAGGAGCATTTAAGTGTTACAAAAAAACTGGAGTGAATTAATTAAACCTACAAAGATGGAAGTCAATGTAGAAGAAAGTAATGGAAGACTAGGAAAACTTATAGCTGAACCACTTGAACGTGGATTTGGATTAACCCTTGGAAATTCAATAAGAAGAATTCTTCTATCATCTTTGCAAGGTGCTGCAATCACTTCAGTTAAGATAAAAGGTGTTGTGCATGAGTTCTCTACTATTCCCGGTGTAAAAGAGGATCTAACCGATATATTACTTAATTTAAAGTCAATTGCAGTAAAAGTTCACTCTCCTGGCTTAAAAAAAATGTATTTAAAATCATCTGGCTCTGGTGAATTAAGAGCAGGTAACTTTGAAACAGATTCAGAAACGGAAATTTTGAATCCAGATTTATTAATAATGACACTTGATTCCAATGCGGATGTTGAAATTGAAGCAAATGTTGAAACTGGAAAAGGATACGTTGCTGCTGAAGTTGCAGAAGATGAAAATAAAGTTATTGGAGAAGTTAAATTAGACGCTATGTTCAGTCCTGTAGTTAAAGCTTCTTATAAAGTTGAAAATAGTAGAGTTGGTCAAGTAACTGATTTTGATAAGTTGATATTTGAAGTGGAAACAAATGGAGCAATAAGTCCTGATGATGCTATAGCTCTGGCCGCAAGAATTTTACAAGATCAATTACAACCATTTATAAATTTTGATGAGCCTGAAGTATTACCTGATCAATCTCAAGTTGAGAAACTTTCATTTAATTCTAACTTACTAAAAAAAGTTGAAGAGTTGGAATTGTCAGTTAGGTCAGCAAACTGTTTAAAAAATGATAATATAATTTACATAGGTGATTTAGTTCAAAAATCAGAATCTGAAATGTTAAGAACTCCAAATTTTGGTAGGAAGTCTTTAAATGAAATAAAAGAGGTTCTACAGCAAATGGAATTAAATTTAGGAATGTCAGTTCCTGATTGGCCACCTGAAAATATAGATGAATTAGCTAAGAAATATGAAGATCCTTTCAATAAATAAAAATTATGAAACATAACATTAAAAATAAAAAATTAAATAAAACTTCTTCACATAGAAAAGCAATGTTTATGAATATGTCAAACTCACTTATAAAGCACGAGCAAATCACAACTACTTTAGCAAAAGCTAAAGAATTAAGAAGATTTGTTGAAAAAATTATAACCCTAGGCAAAAAAGCCGACTTACTATCAAGAAGAAAAGCAATTTCTATTTTACAAGATCAAAAAATTTCAAAAAAAGTATTTGATGTCCTTGCTGACAGATATAAAGATAGAAGCGGCGGATATACTCGTATTATAAAACTTGGGAACAGATTTGGTGATAACGCACCAACAGCTGTAATAGAGTTTGTTGATAGAGATGAAAATGCCAAAGGACAAGACAGCGGTCCAGTTATTGAAAAAAAATCTACTGAAGAAGTAGAAGAACAACCAACAGTTTAAATATATTGTTCAACTTAATGTTAGTCGCCACTGGTGGTGCATTAGGTGCAGTACTAAGATATCTTTTAACAACCTTTAGCAAATCTCTTTTTGTATCTAGTATTTATGGGACTTTTTCTGTTAATATAATAGGTTCTTTCTTAATCGGATATTTAATAACATCAAACGTAGTATATAATTTTTCTGAAAATTTTATTAAGTTTTTTTTAATTATCGGTTTTTTAGGATCTTTTACAACTTTTTCTGCCTTTTCCTATGATGTTGTAGAACTAATAAATTCGAAAAAATATATTACTTCTTTTACTTATGTTTTTGTTTCAATTTTCTTATGCATAATGTTTGCATATTTAGGGACCCTATTAAACAAGTTTTGATTTGATTAAGAATATTAAAATTTTAAAAAATTCTAACCAAAGATTAGATAAATATCTTAAATATAAATACTCATCTTTGACACAAGGATTTATTGAAAAAAATATCAGAAAAAAAAATATTCTTATTAACAATTCAACTACTAAAGCAAGTTATCTAGTTAAAATTAATGATGAACTCAAGATATTAAATTTTCACGAAAATCTATATAAAAACAAGATCATTTTTAAAAAAAATATAAAAATATCTAAAGATATTTTAGCTGAATTTAAAAAATCGATAATATTTGAAAACAATAATTTTATTGTTTTAAATAAATGGTCACAAATAGCTACACAAGGTGGAAGTAAAATAAGAATTTCAATAGATCAAATAATACAAAATATTAATTCTCAATATAGATTGGTGCATAGACTGGATAAGGAAACATCAGGACTACTTTTAATTGCAAAAAATCTTGATTATGCAAAAAAAATATCCTCACTTTTTAAGCAAAAAGAAATTACAAAATTTTATATTGCTTTATGTGAAGGTAATCCTAAACATAACTTTTCTCAAGTTAAATTAGATATTAAAAGTAAAAAACTTAAAATTGAATCTACTGTGACCAACTACAAAGTGATAAATAAAAACAATACTATTTCTTCAATATTATTTAATCCACAAACTGGAAAGACTCATCAACTTAGAATAGTATCTAAAAATCTTGGGTGCCCAATAGTTGGAGATAATAAATATAATATTTATTCTAAATATAAAAAAGAAAGCTTAATGTTACATGCATTTGCAATAAAATTTACAATAGACAATAAGAAATTCGAATTTGTCTTAAATTTACCAGATTATTTTCTAAATTTTTTAAAAAAAAATAATTTAAAAATTAATAAAGATTTAAAAAATTATTTAAATAGTTGACAATTTTTCTAAAAAAATTTTTTTAAATTTATTATCAAACTCAGATTGCTCTAATTTAATACCTAATTCTTCCATCGATGTATTTTGATATTCTTTTAAACCACATGAGTGGATGTAATTGTAATATTTAAGATCAGGATTTATATTAAAGCTTAGTCCATGATATGTGATCCATTTTTTTATTCGTAATCCAATAGCTCCAATTTTTTTTTCTTTATTAAATGTAATGTTATTACTTTTAGTAACCCAAATACCAACCCTATCCTTAAAAGCTTTTGCTTCAATATTATAGTTAGCTAAAAAAGAGATAAGAGAACTTTCAATTATAGTAATAAACTTTCTAATATCTTTATTTTTATTATTCAAATTCAACATAAAATAAACAATTCTTTGACCAGGTCCATGGTATGTAGTTTTTCCTCCACGATTGGTCTTTATAACATCAATAATATTTGAATTTAATACCTCTTCTTTTGAAGCACTTGTACCTTGAGTAAAAATATTGTTATGATTTAGAAACCACAATAATTCTTGAGATTTATTTTTACCTATATCATCAACTCTTGATTCCATAAACAGCATTGCTTCTTCATAATTTATTTCATTATTAGATATTTTAATTTCAATCTGTTCCATCTTAAATTTACTTTATTGATAGTTAATATCCTATCTGTTATTTAATACTACTATATATGCGGCTGTGGCGGAATTGGTATACGCGCAGCGTTGAGGTCGCTGTGGGATTTATCCTGTGGAAGTTCAAATCTTCTCAGCCGCACCAAATAATATGGAAGAAATAATTATAAAAAAAGATCAGGATTCATCTAAATCTGTTGAACTAGTATCTGATTATTTAGAAAATTATAAATATGATAATGTTTTATCTTATTTGAAAGATATTCATAACGCAGATATTGCAGTCATTCTTCAAAATTTAGATCCTGTTTTACGACTAAGCCTTTTGAATATAATTGATAAAAATTTTGATCCTGAAATATTAACTTATTTAAATGATAGTGTTAGAGAAGAAATTATAGAAACTTTAGATATAAAACAATTAGCTAACAATGCTAAAAGTTTAGATACTGACGATGCCGTGGACTTGGCAGAAGATTTAGAAGAAAAAGATCAGACTATATTCTTAGAAAATTTAGATAAAGAAGAACGTACATTGGTTGAAGAAGGATTAAAGTATCCTGAAGATTCTGCTGGAAGATTAATGCAAAGACAATTTGTTGCCATTAATCAATCATGGAATGTTGGTCAAGCAATAGATTATTTGAGAAACAATAAAGTGAAACTACCTGAAGATTTCTATGATATTTATTTAATTAATAATAATCAAGAAGCAAAAGGTGTTGTTCCATTAGGAAGATTAATGGGTTCCAAAAGAGAAGTAGAATTAAATTCAATAACAAATAAAGAATTAAGATTAATTGATGTAAATACAGATCAGGAAGATGTAGCTTTATTATTTAATAAATACGGTTTGGTCAGCGCTCCTGTCATCAATAATCGAAAAAAAATTATTGGATCAATTACAGTTGATGATGTTGTTGAGGTTATAGAAGAAGAGAGAGAGGAAGATATTTTAAAGCTTGGGGGTGTAGATCATACTGATTTATATGAGTCAATTATTTCTACAACAAAATCAAGAATTTCATGGTTGATTGTAAATTTAATGACAGCAGTAGTAGCTTCAATAGTTATAGGTTTGTTTGAAGCTGCTATAGAAAAAGTAGTAGCCTTAGCTATTTTAATGCCAATAGTAGCCTCTATGGGTGCTAATGCTGGTACTCAAACTTTAACAGTTGCAGTTAGAGCCATTGCTGTTAAAGAACTCACAACTAGTAATGCTATAAAAATAATAACTAAAGAAACTCTGATTGGTGGTATAAATGGTATCATATTCGCTATTATAATATCTTTAATTTCTATTTATTGGTTCGATAATCTGCTTTTGGGTTTAATAATAGGTCTTGCTATGGTGCTAAACTTGCTCATTGCTGGTTTTTCAGGGATTGTAATACCACTAGTGTTAGATAAGCTTAAAATTGATCCCGCTTTAGCATCTGCAGTAATTTTGACTACAATAACAGATGTGTTTGGCTTTCTTTCATTTCTTGGATTAGCAACTTTATTTTTAATATGATTTGAACTATCTAATTTAAAACAATGCTGAAAAAAAATGATTTAATAGATTACTTTTATAAAGGAATCAAAAATAAAAATGATTTACGAATAGGAGTAGAGCACGAGAAATTCGTACTAAAAAAAGAAAGTTTCCATCAATTATCTTATGAAGAACCCAAAGGTATAAAAGAAATTCTTTTAAAATTTGTAGATAAGGGATGGAAACCAAAGTATGATGATGAACATACTACAATAATCGCCTTAGAAAGATTTGGTGAAAGTATAACTTTAGAACCTGGCGGTCAGATCGAATTATCTGGAGCACAATTAAAAAATATCCATCAAACCTGTACTGAAACTAACAGACATTTAAAAGAATTAAAAGATATTGGTGAAGAATTTGGTTTTATATTATTAGGATTAGGCGTTGAGCCAAGTTTATCCCTTGATGATTTTCCTTGGATGCCAAAACAAAGATATTCCATAATGAAAAAATATATGCCTAAAGTTGGTACTCTTGGACATCATATGATGAAACGCACATGTACAAACCAAGTAAATTTGGATTATCATTCTGAAGAAGATATGATTACTAAGTATCGATTAATGTTAAATCTTGAAGGTATAGCAACTGCAATATTTGCTAATTCACCTTTCGATCAAAAAGAAGTTTCCAAATATAAGAGTTTAAGATCTCATTTTTGGCATCACACAGACAAAGATAGAACAGGTTTATTGCCATTTGTTTTTGATAAAGATTTTAATTTTGAAAAATATGCTGAGTATGCTCTTGATGTGCCAATGTATTTTGTAATTAGAAATCATAATTATATAGATATGACAGATTATACTTTTAGAGATTTTATGAAAAATAATATTTCTAAAGATTTAAATATTGAACCCACTATTGAAGATTGGATAAACCACTTATCAACTTTATTTCCTCAAGTTAGATTAAAGCAATTCTTAGAAATTCGTTCTATGGACGCATGTTCATGGGATTTAATATGTTCTCAACCTGCTTTTTGGATTGGTATTTTATATAATGATGAAGCGATTGATAAAACAAATGAAATTGTTGAGGGTTGGACTCAAAAAGATAGAAATTTAATAAATAACTTTGCCCCAGTAGAAGGTTTACAATCAAAATTCAAAGATGGTAATCTGTTAGATATTGCACACAAATTATTTGAAATTTCAAAATCAGGTTTAGAGAACAGAAATATTTTAGTAAAAAATGAAAAATATAATGAAACATTTTATCTCAAAGATTTAGAAAAAAATCTATCAAATGGTCATTCACCGGCTGATTTATTAACCAGTAAATATAATGGTGAATGGAAAAAAAATATTAAAAAAATATATGAGGAAGAAATTTTCTAATGAAAAAAAGTATAGCAATCCAAATGGATAATATTGAAAAAATTGATTATGAATTCGATACATCTTTTTTAATAGGTTATGAGGCACAAGAAAGAGGTTATGATATTTTTTATTACAATCCAAAAGATTTATTCATAAAAGAAAATACTATTCAAGCATCTGGATATTATTTAGAGTTATTCCTAGATGAAAATAATTATTTTAATTTTAAATCTAATAAAATAATTGCCAAATTGGAAGATTTTCAATTTATCTTTTTAAGACAGGATCCTCCTTTTGATATGAATTATATCACATCGACTTATATTTTGGACTTACTTCCATCTTCAACAATTGTTGTAAATAATCCAACTGCAGTTAGAAATTCTACTGAAAAATTATTTACATTTAATTTTAAAGAATTCATGCCGCCTACTTTGGTAACAAAAGATTTAAAAATTATAGAAGAATTTTTAGATAAAGAAGAAGATATTATAACTAAACCACTTTATGGTAATGGTGGAGAGGGTATACATAGATTTGATAAAAGTAATTTTAATTTTAAAATATTAGAAGAATATTTACACTTGCCTATTATGGTCCAAAAATTTATCAATGAGATAAAGCATGGTGATAGGAGAATTATTTTTTTCGATGGCGAATATTATGGTTCAGTTGCTAGAATACCTCAAGAAGATAATGTAAAGGCAAATTTTCATGCTGGTGGAAAGGCAGTTAAAACTGGCCTAGTTTATAGAGATAAAGAAATTATCGAAAATTTGGGACCAAAACTAAAAGAACATAATCTATTTTTTGTTGGAATTGATATAATTGGAAATTATTTAACTGAAATAAACGTAACTTCGCCTACAGGATTGAAGCAAATTAATGCATTAAATAATGTAAATTTAGAAAAAGATTTTTGGGATAAGCTTGAAGCAAAATATAAATTAGTTTAATTACAATAATTAAAGGGAAATATATGCACGAAGATAGAATTTTAATTAACAAATTAAAAAATTTTGAAAATATTAATTCAAATTTTCTTACAATAACATTGATTTTAATTGGTTCAATTTTACTAGCGATTTCAGCTAAGGTTCAAGTACCATTTTGGCCAGTGCCAATGACAATGCAGACATTTGTCATTTTCTTAATAGGAATGACTTATAGTATTAGATTATCTTTTGCCACAGTTGCATTTTACCTTTTTCAAGGAGCTATAGGACTTCCTGTATTTGCAGCAGGTGGAGGAATTGCTTATTTAGTTGGGCCAACAGCTGGATACCTTTATGGTATGTTATTTGCATCAATAGTTATAAGTTACTTTGCAAATTTAGGTTTTAGCAAAACATATTTTAAAGCTGCGTTATCTCTATTAATTGGTTCTGTTGTTATATTCTCATTTGGTATCATGTATCTTGGTTATATTATTGGTTTCGAAAAAGCATTAGCAGCTGGTCTTTTACCATTTATTCCTAGTGAATTATTTAAAATAGCATTAGCGGTTGCTTTGATCCCGACTTTACATAAAATTATTAAAAAATAATAATTAATGAAAATAGGTATTGATGTAGGAGGTACCAAAACTGAAGGTATTCTTCTAAATCCAAATGGAACTGAAATAGATAGAAAAAGAATTAATACTGAAAAAAGTTATGATGGTACAATTAACGGAATACTATCCATTATAAATCATTTTGAAGAAAAACATGGTAAAGCAGAATCAGTAGGCATGGGAATGCCGGGAGCAATATCAAATGATACAGCTTTAATTAAAAATGCTAATTCTATATGGTTAAATGGTAAACCATTTAAGCAAGATTTAGATAAAATTCTTAATAGGAATATTAATATAGAAAATGATGCTAATTGTTTTACACTCTCTGAAGCAGTAGATGGGGCAGGCAAGGGTCATCAAGTTGTTTTTGGAGTAATTATTGGAACAGGTGTTGGTGGAGGTATAAGTATTAATCAAAAAGTTATAAGAGGTCGTAATAGTATAAGCGGAGAGTGGGGTCATATATTACTGCCAGGTAGAACTGAAGAAGAAAAAAAATATGTAAAAAAATGTTATTGTGGCAAAAATGGTTGTTTAGAAACTTATATATCTGGCCCGGGATTTTCATCGGCTTATAATTTGCGCTTCAACAAAAATTATAACTCACACCAAATATTAGAAGGCTTTCATAATAAAGAAGAAAATAGTATTTTTGCACTAAATCAATACATTGATCATTTAGCTAGAGGGTTATCTGTCGTGTGTAATATCCTTGATCCAGATGTAATTGTTTTGGGTGGTGGCATGTCTAATATAGATTTTATTTATGAAAATATTAACAATACTCTAAAAAAATATGTTTTTACTGATACTTTACAAACAAAAGTTGTTAAAAATGTTTATGGGGACTCAAGTGGTGTAAGAGGGGCTGCTTGGCTTTCTTAAATACCGCCCATTGAAATATATTTTATAGTTAAATAGTCATCAAGACCATATCGGGAACCTTCTCTTCCCATTCCTGATTCTTTTACACCTCCAAAAGGAACTTCTGCAATTGTTGGTAGTCCGTTGTTAATAGATACAATTCCATATTCAAGTGCTTCAGCAACTCGCCAAATTCTTCCTATGTCTCTCGAATAGAAATATGAAGCTAATCCATATGGAGTGTCATTAGCCATTTTAATCACCTCATCATCACTGGAAAATTTATATAGAGGAGCAACGGGTCCAAATGTTTCTTCAAAAGTTATTTTTGCCTTAGTAGATACATTCGAGAGAACAGTTGGTTGATAGAAATTACCACCAAGCGAATGGACATCTCCACCAATTGCTATTTTAGCTCCTGTATTTACTGCGTCCTGTACATGATCAATTACTTTTTCTAAAGAGGATTGATCAATTAAAGGACCAGATGTAATTCCATTTTCAAGTCCATTACCCACTGAAATTTTACTTACTTCATTTGTAAATTTCTCTAGGAATTCATCATAAATGTTTTTATGCACAAATATTCTATTTGAACAAATACATGTTTGACCGCTATTTCTAAATTTACTTTGAAGTGCCCCTGCAACAGCTTCATCCATATCTGCATCATCGAAAACAATAAAGGGTGCGTGCCCACCAAGCTCCATAGAAACTTTTTTTACTGTTGAGGCACTTTGCTCTAAAAGTATTTTTCCAACCTCAGTAGATCCTGTAAAAGAAATTTTTCTTACAATAGGGTTACTTGTTAGCTCTTTGCCAATTTCACTTGCAGATCCAGTTATCACATTAAATACACCATCAGGAAAACCAGCTTCTTTAGCAAGTACTGCTACAGCTAATGCTGAATATGGTGTTTGGCTTGCTGGTTTAACTACAGTAGTACAACCAACTGCTAGAGCGGCTGCACATTTTCTTGTGATCATTGAATTTGGAAAGTTCCATGGAGTTATTGCTCCCACAACACCAACAGGCTGTTTAATTATTACAATTCTTTTTCCAGGTCTTGGATCAGGAACTACATCACCATAAACTCTTTTTGCTTCTTCAGCATAGAACTCAATATAAGAAGCACCCATTAGTATTTCGCCCTTTGCTTCAGCCAGGGGTTTACCTTGCTCAATAGTCATTATTTTAGCTAAATCATCTGCATTTTCTATGATCAGCTCTCCCCATTTCTTAAGAATAACTGATCTTTCTTTAGCAGTAGTTTCTTTCCAAGTTTGGAAAGCAGTATTTGCATCATCTACAGCTTTTTTAGTTTCTGAAACTGAGCATTTTGGGACGTTGCCAATAATTTCAAGAGATGCTGGATTATTTACTTCAAGAGTTTCACCTGAAGAACTGCCAACCCATTCCCCATTTATGAAACATTTTTGTTTGAAGAGTGATTTATTATTTAATTCCATATGTTTTAATTATAATGCATAGTTTTAAATTAAGGAAAATATAATGACAATAGTTAATTCTTGGAATGAATGGGATCCATTAAAACATGTTATAGTTGGAGCAGTTGAAAATGCTAACATACCTCCTATGGAACCTGCACTTGAACCCAAAATAAGTAAAGATAGTGGTATGGCAGGATCTCACGGACCACGTTCAAAGGAATCAATTGATAAAGCAAATATACAATTAGAAAACTTTGTTAAAATTTTAAATTCTCTAAATATAAAAGTTGATAGACCAACACCTATTGACTTTTCTCAGAGTATCGAGACACCCGATTGGTCTAATGACGGTATGTTTGGTTGCATGCCTCCAAGAGATGTTATTCTTACTGTAGGTAATGAAATGCTAGAGGCGCCAATGTCTTACAGATGTAGATGGTTTGAGTACCTTGCTTATAGACCACTACTTGAAAAATATTATTCAGCAGATAAAAACATGAGATGGGAGTCGGCACCTAAACCAAGATTAACTAATCAATCGTATAAGTCTAATTATCTTCCTGAAGGTATAACGGAAGAAGAACGTTATAAAAAAATCGAAAATAGAGACATGATATTGACAGAAAAAGAACCACTTTTTGATGCAGCAGAAATTTTACGCTTTGGAAAAGATCTTTTTTATCATAACAATTTTACATCAAATTTAAGTGGCTTAGATTGGTTAAGAAGACATTATCCAAATCATCGTGTTCATCAAATTAATTTACCAGGTGATTTAATTCCAACTCACATTGATGCATGTTTTACTCCTATTAAACCAGGAGTTATAATTATTAATCCGAATAGAAAAATATCATCAGAGCAAAGAAAAATTTTTGATGATAATAAATGGGAAATTCATGAGGCAGCACCTTCTATTCATAATAGTCCACCACCTATGTGTTATTCATCAATCTGGTTATCAATGAATGTTTTGATAATTGATCCCAAAACTATATGCGTCGAGGCAACTGAAGAAAAAATGATTAAACAAATGGAAAGTTTTGGATTGGATGTTATTCCTGTTCCTTTTAGAGACGTTTATGCATTTGGGGGTAGTCTACATTGTGCCACTACTGATGTTCATAGAGAGGGTGAGTGTGAGGATTATTTTCCAAATCAATAATGGATAGTTTTAACCAAAATAATTTTAAAGCCAATTTACATGATACAAACTTTTCTAGAATTGGTATAATTACACTATCAACAGATTTTACCATAGAGCAGGATTTTAGAAAAATTTGCCATAATTTACCAGTTGATCTTTTTTTTAATAGGATACCTTTTTTAAATCCTCTAACTCATGAAAATTATATGAGGATGGCTGATCATCTTACAGAAACAACAAACCAAATACTACCCAATGAAAAAATACAAGTTGTAGCATATGGATGTACTTCAGGTACTATAGAAATTGGTGAAAAAAGAATAAGATCTGAAATTTTCAAGGCTAAACCTGATGCTTTAATTACTACACCTATTACAGCAGCTGTCAATGCACTTAAATTGTTAAACCATAAAAAAATTGCTGTTCTTACTCCTTATCCAAAAGATGTTAATGTCAAAGTTTACAAATATTTAATTGATAGTGGATTTGAAATTAAATCATTTAGTTCGTTTAACTTAAATTATGATTCGGAAATTGCCAAAGTTACTCATGATAGTATAATGCAAACAATTTCCTCAATTGATTTAACAGATGTTGATAGTATTTTTGTTTCTTGTACTGCATTAAAAGTAATTGATATTATCGAAACATTAGAGTCAAAATTAAAGACAGATATCATTTCAAGTAATCAAGCTATTATTTGGGACTCATTAAGATTATCTAATATTAATCAAAAAATTGATGGTTTTGGTAAACTATTTAAATTACATTAAATAGGGTTTAAATTGATAACACTTCAACAAATACAAGATGCACATAAGAAAATTTTACCTTATGTTAATTATACACCATTAATTAATTCTAATTTCTTATCAAAAAATACAACAGTAAAACTAAAGTTAGAAAATTTTCAAATCACTGGTTCATTTAAGTTAAGAGGCGCTGTTAATAAACTTCTTTCTTTAAGTGAAGATGACAAAAACAAAGGAGTCATCGCAGTCTCTACAGGCAATCATGGCAAAGGCGTAGCTTATGCTTCAAAAGTATTGGGCATTCAATCAACAATATACATGTCTTCAATGGTTCCAGAATATAGAAAAGAGGCTATTGAAAAATTAGGAGCAAAAGTAGAAATTATTGGAAAGAATAGTGATGAAGCTGATTTGTATGCTAAACAAATGGCGAAAAAAAAAAATATCCCATTAATTCACCCCTTTGATGATGAAGACATTATTATAGGCCAAGGTACAGTTGGCCTTGAAATGCTTACTGAATTTCCTGAAGTTGATACAGTAATTATACCAACATCTGGTGGCGGTCTTATATCTGGAATAGCACAAGCTATTAAACTTCAAAAACCTGATACAAAAATTATTGCCGTATCTATGGAAAGAGGTCCTTCAATGTATGAAAGTCTAAAAGAAGGTAGACCTGTTGATGTAGAGGAAACTGAAACTTTAGCTGATTGTTTAGGGGGTAGTATTGGTTTAGATAATAAATTTACATTTAATATTGTACAACAATACGTTGATGACTTTGTTTTAGTAAGTGAAGAAAAAATAGCTGAGGGGATTAGAATAAATTTTTTAGAACATAAAATTGTATCTGAAGGTGCTGCAGCAACAAGTGTAATGGTTGTTAAAGAAAAACTAACATCGCACTTAGGAAAAAATATAATTTGTTTAATTTGTGGTGGCAATATTGATTCAGAACTATTTAATAAAGTTTTAAGCCATGCTCATCCTTAATAAAAATGATATTATTCAACTTGTAGATTTGAACAAAAATCTCATACCAATAATAGAGGAAGCATTTAAAAGTCTATCAAAGGGTTTGGTAATGATGCCACCTATAATGAGAATTGATATTGAAAAATATCATGGTGAATCAGATGTTAAAGCTGCATACGTTGAAGGTCTTGATAGTTTTGCAATAAAAATTGCCTCAGGTTTTTTTGATAATCCAAAACTTGGTTTGCCATCTAGTAATGGACTGATGGTTTTATTAGATTCAAAGACTGGAGTTGTAAAATCTGTTTTATTGGATGAAGGTTATCTTACAGATACTAGAACAGCTATAGCAGGAGCAATAGCTACAAAATATTTATCAAATCAAAATGCTAATTCTGTGGGTATTATTGGGGCTGGAATTCAAGCTAAATTACAACTTCAAGCAATTATGTTAGTTAGAAAAATAAAAAAAATAATAATTTGGACAAGAGATGAGACAAAAGCGAACCAATTTATAAAAAGTTTCAAAAATTTAGATATAGATTTTCATACAGCTTCTTCTTGCAAAGAATTGGCAAGCTTATCAGAAATAATTGTTACAACGACTCCTAGTAAAAAACCGCTTTTAGAATTTAATTGGATAAATAAAGGAACTCACATAACAGCAATGGGATCAGATGCTGAACAAAAAAATGAATTAGATCCTCATATGTTAAAATATTGCGATCAATATGTGCCTGACAATCAATTACAAACAAGTGTTTTGGGTGAATTACATCATGCTTTAAAACAGAATATAATTTCTTCCAAAGAAAAATTTAATGAACTTGGCGATATTATTAATAATCCAAGCTTAGGAAGAAAAAATAATGAAGATATAACGATATGTGATTTGACAGGAACTGGCGTACAAGATACTGCAATAGCAAGGTTTGCCTATAATCTTTGTAAAACAAATAATTTAGGCATCAATATTTAATTTATGAGTCAAGCAATAATAAAAAAAACGTCTGATTACTTCAAATCAAAAGGAGTTATTTTGCCAAGCATTAGTGAACTTCAAGATCCTCAAATTATTAATGATGATATTAAAAATTCTCTAAAAAAAATAAATAATAATGATATCAATCCACTTAACCTTTTTAGAGTTCATTGGTTTAATAAAAGAGATCAATCAGGTTTTGGAAATGAGCCTGAATATATTGTTCTTCCAACAGAATTTACAGGTGTTAAGGCAAAGATAATTGTAAATATGGGACGATATTTTCCCTTAATAACAGCACATAAAGTTTTGGCAGCTTATGGTTGTTTGCTTCCAAGAATATTGAATGGCACTTTTGATTATGAAAAACATAAAGCAGTTTGGCCTTCAACAGGAAATTATTGCAGGGGTGGAGTGGCAATATCTCGGATAATGGGCCTTAATAGTATTGCAATACTTCCTGAAGGGATGAGTAATGAGAGGTTTGAATGGTTGAATAATTGGGTTGAAGATAAAAAAAATATCATAAAGACAAAAGGTACAGAAAGTAATGTTAAAGAAATCTATGATGCTTGTAATAAATTAAAAAAAGATAATCAAAATGATATCGTAAATCAATTTGATGAGTATTATAATTACGGTATTCATCGTTCTGTAACCGGTCCATCTTTTGAAAAATCATTTCTTAAAGTTAAAGGTAACAGTAATTTAACTCCTAGATTTTACGTAAGTGCTTCAGGATCAAGTGGTACTCTAGCAGCAGGAGATTATCTTAAAGAGAAATTACAGACGAAGATTGCAGTTGTTGAAGCTTTGGAGTGTCCAACATTGCTTCATGGAGGTTATGGTGAACATAATATACAAGGCATTGGTGACAAACATGTTCCCCTTATTCATAATGTAATGAATACAGATTTTGTCGTAGATGTTTCTGATCAAGCTACCAATAATCTAAACATGATTTTTAATACTGAAATAGGAAAAAAGTTTTTAATTGAGAAAAAAAATTTTGAGCCTGATTTTGTTTCTCGACTTCCCGAATTTGGCTTTTCAGCAATAGCAAATATATTGGCATCAATAAAATTAGCTAAATATATGGATTTAAATAGTGATGATGCAATTATAACGGTTGCTACAGATGGTGCAGATTTATATATGTCAGAATTAAATAAGACCATTGCTGATTTTAAAAATAATTATGATGAAATAGTTTGTGCTGAACTATTTGGAAAACACTTATCAGGAATATCTACTGATAATATGCTAGAACTTTCTTACATGAACAAGAAAAGAATATTTAATTTAGGGTACTTTACTTGGGTAGAGCAACAAGGTGTAAGTGTTGAAGAATTTGAAAAAAGAAAAGATCAAAAATTTTGGAATTCACATTATGATTATATGCTTTCTCTAGACAATAAGATTAAAGAATTTAATAATATGTAGGTTATGAAAACTCAGTCATTACATAACCAATTAGTAGAATGGCGTCATGATCTTCATATGCACCCACAATTAAGTTTTGAAGAAGAGTATGCTGCAGCAAAAGTGTCAACACTTCTAAAAGAGTTTGGAATAGAAGTTCATTCTGGTATTGCCAGAACTGGAGTAGTTGGAATTTTAAAAAAAGGAAATAGTTCAAAATCAATAGGAATAAGAGCTGACATGGATGCTCTTCCTATACATGAAACTAATAATTTTAGTTATAAATCCAAGTTTGATAACAGAATGCATGCATGTGGACATGACGGTCACACAACAATGTTATTAGGTGCAGCAAGATATTTATCAGAAAAAGGTAACTTTAATGGAACAGTATATTTTATTTTTCAACCTGATGAAGAGAATACTTTTGGTGCAAGAACAATGATAGATGAAGGATTGTTTGATAAATTTAACATTGATGAAGTTTACGCTATGCACAATATTCCTAACATGGAAATAGGAACATTTGGTACAAGAAATGGAGCTATTACAGCCAGCGAAAATTTATTTGAAATTGAAATAAAAACTAAAGGTGGGCACGCTGCATTACCTCATATGGGGGTAGATGCAATAACTGTTGGTTCTCAAATAGCTGTAGCACTTCAATCGATAGTGTCTAGGAAATTAAATCCAGCAGACAATGGTATAGTGTCTATCACCGAATTTATAACCGATGGTAAAAAAAATATTCTGCCAGGTATGGTAAAAATGACTGGTGACGCGAGAGCTTTATCAAAAGAAACAAATGAAAAAATTGCTTCAAAAATGTTACAAATTGTCGAAGGAATTTGCAATGCACATAGTGTTAATGGTAGTGTTAAATATGAAACAGCCTGTCCTGTAACTTTTAATTCAAAAAATCAAACTGAGTCTGCAACAAAAGCTGCAGTTTCTTTACTTGGTAGTGATAAATGTAATGGTAATATAGAACCGCGTTTATTCTCAGAAGATTTTTCTGTTATGGCAAATGAAAAACCTGGCTGCTTTGTTTTAATGGGTAACGGAACATCAGAGCAGCATTCCAGACCTTTACATGCTGATAATTATGATTTTAATGACGAATTATTAGTCATAGGTTCTTCATATTGGACTGAATTGGTAGAACAACAATTAAAATAAATGTTTTCTGAAAACTTAAATAAACTAAAGAAAAAAATGTCTGAGAACAATATTGATCTCTCAATTATAACTGATGATGACTCGATATATTATTTCACAGGATACCATGACTTCCTTCATATGGATTTTTATAGACCAACATTATTAGTTGTTTCAAATGATCATAAAACTTATTTAATTACACCTCTTCTTGATGTTTTATTAGTACCAGAATCTTGTCCTGTAGATATGGTTGAAACATGGAATGATGGTATTGGAAATGAATGGAGAGAATTATTACCTCAAATCATTAATCAGCATAAAAATATTTTTATTGAAAAATTTAAAATTAACCCAATGGTTAAGAGTTATTTAGACGAATTACTTCAAGACCAGCCTGGGGATTTAACCAAATTAATAGATAATATAAGAATGATTAAATCTAATCATGAATTGAATATAGCTCGTCATGCCGGCGAAGTTGGTATGGCTATGATGGAGGCAGCAAAAAAAACAATTGGCCATAATGTTCCTGAGTATGAGGTTGCACTTGCACAATCACAAGCTGGAACAAGAAAAGCTGCAGATCTTTTAAAAGAATTTTATCCTGATAATATCAATATGTCTCCAAATATTCACTTTTTACCTGTTATGACATCGGGTCATGATTTACCTAAAACTCACCATCGTGCTTCAACCAAAATTATAAAAAAAGGTGATCCCGTATTCGTTTGTTATTGTGGTTCTACAAATTTTCATAGGTTTAAATTAGGTTTTGACAGAATATTTTGGGTAGAAGAAATTCAATCCGATGAACAAATAAAAGCTTTTGAGACTGCAGTTAAATCTCAAAAAGCTGCTCTTGAAATTCTTGGCCCTGGAGTAATAGCTGAAGAAGTTCATGCAGCTTATGCAGATACTATACAGTCTGAGGGATACCCTTATCCTACATTTCGATGTGGAAGAGGTACAGGCTTTAGCTTTTTAGAAGAACCACAATTAGTAGTTGGTAATAAAACAGTACTGGAGCCTGGAATGGTATTTGCTGTTGATGGTGGGGCAAGTGCAAATAATTTTAGGTCACAAGTTGGTGATAGTTTTATTATAACAGAAGAAGGATACGAACAAATAACACATCATTCTAAAAATATTGATGATCTAATAATTCCACATGGATGAAATCACAGTATTTAACACACATTGCTGTGGTGAAATTGGGGATGTTGTGACTGGAATTAAAGGCTTGAATTTTAAATCACCTGAAGAAGCTTCTAAAAAACTTTTTTTAGATAAAAAATGGAGAAATTTTTTTCTAAATGAACCTCGAGGAGGGGTCTTTAAACATTGTAATATTATTTTAGAACCTTCAAATAAAAATGCAGATGCTGGATTTGTAATTATGGAACCAGAAGATAATCCTCCAATGAGTGGATCAAATGCAATTTGTGTAACGACAGTCTTATTAGAAAAAAATATTGTTCAAATGAAATATCCTAAAACCATGCTTACACTTGAAGCTCCAGGTGGTTTAATAAAAGTTGTTGCTGATTGTAAAAATAAGAAAGTTAAAAGTGTCACTTTAACTAATCTTGCCTGCTTTGCAGATAAAATAGATGTAGATTTAAAGACTAAAAATTATGGTACAATTAAAGTAAGTACTGCTTTTGGAGGTGACAGTTTTTTAATTTGTAATGCTAGTGATTTTAATCTTAAAATTGAACCAAAGAATGCAAATAAATTTGTTAATGTTGCAAAAGAATTATTAAAAGAAGCAAACGCATCTATAGGATTTGAGCATCCTACTATTAAAGGATTAGACTATCTTTCCTTTTGCCAATTTATTGAACCCTTAAAAAAAAATAATCAATCATTACTTACAGGATTAAATACAGTTGTTATACGACCTGGGAAACTTGATCGTTCACCTTGCGGTACAGGCACTTCAGCAAGATTAGCAGTAATGAAAGAAAAAAATGAAATACAAATAAATGAAGAATTTATATCAAAGTCTATTATAGGATCTTCATTTAATGCAAGTATTGAAAAGGAAATTAAAATTAATAACAAAAATTGTATTATTCCAAAAATAACAGGTAGTGCATTTATTACTGGAAAACAAAGTTTATATATCGATAAGGATGATCCTTTTCCAGAAGGTTATAGATTAAATGACACATGGCCAGATTCATTAAGTTAACTGTGATTAAATAACACTAGCATGGCGAGTTAATTTATTTTACTTTCATCAACTATTCTAATAATTAATAAAAAAAATGACAAAATTTAATGCCTGGAATGTAATTAAAAACGGTTTAAATGGTCAGTCTTATTGGACTAGACAATGGCGTGATCCAGAACCAAAAAGTAGTTATGACGTTGTAATAATTGGGGGAGGTTTGCACGGTCTTGCCACAGCATATTATTTAGCAAAGAATCATAATATAAAAAATGTAGCTGTCTTAGAAAAAGGCTGGATTGGTGGAGGAAACACTGGACGTAATACAACTATTGTAAGATCAAATTATATGATGCCAGGCAACCACGAATTTTATGAACATTCTTTAAAGTTATGGGAAAATTTAAGTCACGAATTAAATTATAATGTAATGTTTAGCCAACGAGCTCATGTCTCGTTATTTCATAGCCCTGGTGCTAAAGATTCAGTTTCACGGATTTATAATATTATGCGACTCCACGGAACTGATGCAGAACTTTGGGATTTAAAAACTTTAAAGAAAAAAATTCCGCATTTAAATTATCATAATTCTAGATTTCCAATACTTGGAGCTGCAGTTCAAAAAAGAGCAGGCAATGCAAGACACGATGCAGTTGCATGGGGTTATGCAAGGGCTGCAGATACATTAGGTGTAGACATTTTGCAAAATTGTGAAGTTACAGGTTTTACAAGAAAGAATGGAAATATTGAAAGTATTCAAACTTCAAGAGGAATTATAAAAGGAAAGAAAATAGGATTTGCTGTTGCAGGTAATACTTCAGTATTATGGCAAATGGCAGAATTAGGCAACCTGCCAATTGAGTCTCATAAACTACAAGCATTTGTATCTGAGGCTGTTAAGCCACTCCTAGATCAGGTTGTTGTTTACGGTGTAGGTGGTGCACATTTCTATATATCGCAGTCAGACAAAGGAAGTATGGTGTTTGGTGGTGATCTTGACTGGTATAAATCATATGCTCAAAGAGGAAATCTTCCTATGGTTCAAGATGTTGCTGAAGCGGCCATGGCAATATTTCCTACACTTGGAAGAATAAGATTACTTCGTCATTGGGCAGGTATTATGGACATGACAATGGATGGATCATTTTTTATTTGTAAAACACCGATATCTAATCTCTATTTAAATGCTGGTTGGAACTACGGGGGTTTTAAAGCAAGTCCAGCATCAGGTTGGTATTTTGCCGACTTAATTGCAAATGAAAGCCCGCATAACTACGTGCAAAATCATAATTTAGAAAGATTTGAAAAAGGTATCAATATAGATGAACGTGGTGCAGGACCTGATCCGAAATTGCACGGTTAAATGATTAGAATTAATTGTCCTTATTGTGGTGAAAGAGATCATAGTGAGTTTAGTTATGGAGGAGATGCAACAATCAATTATCCTTCGTTAGATGCATCAGAGAAAGAATGGACTGAAGCTATATTTTTCAGAAAAAATATAAAAGGTTTTCAATTTGAAACATGGCATCATTCTAATGGATGTAGAATGTGGTTGGTAGTTGAACGTTCTACTGTCACTCATGAAATAAAAAGTGTCAAACCATGCCATCCGGATTTACAGAAGGTTGTAGAAAATAATAAATGATGACAAGAAGAATAGATAACTATGGAAAAATTAATAGAGATAAAATTTTATCCTTTAGGTGGGATAAAAAAAATTACAAAGGTTTTGAAGGAGATACTCTAGCATCAGCATTACTTGCAAATAATATTGGTATAGTTGGTAGAAGTTTTAAATATCATAGACCAAGGGGAATATTTTCTAGTGGAGTCGAGGAATCCGGTGCTTTAGTTACTATTGGTTCAAAAGATAGAAGAGATCCAAATGTAAGAGCAACAACGCAAGAATTATATAATGGTTTGGAAGCAAGTGGTCAAAATGCATTTCCAAATGTAAATTTTGATCTAGCTGGAATAAATAATTACTTAGGTAGGTTTTTTGCAGCTGGTTTTTATTATAAAACTTTTATGGGAATACCTCCACTTGAATGGGGTAAAGGAACAGCCATATGGATGTTTTTTGAAAAGTTTATTAGAAAAGCTGCGGGAATGGGAAGTGCTTCTGGGTTACCTGATCCAGATACTTATGAGCATGCTCATGATTTTTGTGATTTAATTGTTGTAGGATCAGGACCTGCTGGTGTTGCAGCTGCAATAGAGGCAGCAGAAAAAAAATTAGATGTTATTTTAGTTGAGCAAGATAGTCTTATTGGAGGAAATCAACTTGCAGAAAATGATTTTGATAACTCACAAATTAAAAATCAACTTGAAAATCTAGGCATAAAAATAATGACTAGAACTACTGCATTCGGGTTATATGATAATTGTGTTGTTGGTTTATTAGAGAGAGTAACAGACCATATATCAGCATCAAATGTAAACATTCCACGCCAAAGATTTTGGACCATTAGAGCAAAGCATATAATTGTTGGTGCTGGAGCAATTGAAAGACACATTGCATTTAATAATAATGATATTCCTGGTGTAATGACTGTAAATGCATCAAAGCATTATTTGAATAGATATGGTGTACTCACCGGAAAAAGAATTGTGATAGCTACAAATAATGATTCTGTTTATGAAACAGCACATCAATTATCAGAAGCTGGGGCCAATGTAACTGTTCTTGATTCACGAACTAATTTTGAAATTGAGACAAATAAAAGTTTTGAAATAAGAAAAGGGTATGTACCTTATAATATTAATGGTTCAAAAAAAATTGATAGTTTAGATATATCAAAAAGTGAAACTATTAATAAATCTGAAACTATAAATTGTGATCAGGTTCTATTATCAGGTGGCTGGTCACCTGCTGTACATTTGTTATCTCACAGAGGCGTAAAGCCTAAATGGGATTATAACAATGCTTGTTTTTTACCAAGTGACACAAAAGAAAATATTACAATGGTAGGTTCTTCTAGAGGTTTATGGAATAAAAATGATTGTATTGCTTCTGGGATAGCAGGAACTACTGATGCTTTGAACCGTTTAGGTATTTCT
Source organism: uncultured Alphaproteobacteria bacterium (assembly GCA_902537325.1). Classification (GTDB taxonomy): domain Bacteria; phylum Pseudomonadota; class Alphaproteobacteria; order HIMB59; genus CACPNW01. The sequence continues at coordinate 32,484 of CACBAT010000005.1, forward strand.
AAAACAAATTATTTTTTCCCAAAACCTGGTGGATGGAAAAATCCCATACAACCACTTTATGAAGTAAAATATAAAAAATCTAGATCAAAAAGTTTTGTAGATTATCAACATGATGTAACAACAGATGACGTAAGACTCGCACATCGTGAAGGTTTCATTTCGGTAGAGCATCTTAAAAGATACACAACTTTAGGTATGGCAAACGATCAAGGAAAAATGGGAAATATCATTGGATTGTCTTTAATGGCTGAACTTTTAAATAAAGAAATTCCAGAAGTTGGAACTACTGTTTTTAGACCTCCTTATACTCCTGTATCTATAGGTGCCTTAAGCGGAAGAAATGTTGGAAAACATTTTAGGCCCTTAAGAGTAACGCCAATGCATCAATGGAATATTGATCATGGTGCAAAAATGATTGAAGTTGGATTGTATCAAAGACCTTGGTATTATCCCAAAGAAAATGAAACTTTAAGTGACTCTTATATAAGAGAAGCATCAACAGTAAGAAAAACAGTTGGAATTTGTGATGTAACATCATTAGGTAAAATAGCTATTCAAGGACCAGACTCTACCGAATTTTTAAATAGAATTTATTCGAATGGTTTTTCAAAACTACAAGTTGGAAAAGCTAGATACGGTATCATGTTGCGTGATGACGGTATTGTAATGGATGATGGAACATCTTGGAGATTAGCAGAAAATGAATATTTTATGACGACGTCTACAGGTGAAGCTTCAAAAGTGATGTCATGGTTAGAAGAATTACTTCAAACTAGATGGACAGATCTTAATGTTAATGTGACTAGTGTTTCTGAACAATGGGCAGGCGTATCAGTTGCAGGACCTAAATCTAGAGAAGTTCTCAATAATTGTGTCGATGATTCTTTGGTTGTAACTAATAATAACTTACCCTTTATGGGTGTTACTTCAACATTTCTTAAAGGTAATATTCCTTGTAGAATTGCAAGAATTAGTTTTTCAGGTGAATTAGCTTTTGAAGTTTATGTCAAATCAGATTTTGCTAATACAATGATGGACCTACTTTGGGCAAATGCAAAAAAATATGATGGATGTTTATATGGATTAGAAGCTTTAGGCGCACTTAGAGTTGAAAAAGGTCATGTAACAGCCGCTGAGCTTGATGGAAGGGTAACAATTGATGATGCAGGTTTAAGCAAAATGGCTTCTACAAAAAAATCATATATTGGAAGCGCAATGAGAAAACGAGGAGTATTAAAAAATAATGATCGAGAAATTCTAGTAGGTTTCTTTCCTACAAACTTAAAGGAAACTTTTAATGCTGGAACTATTGTCTGTGAAAAAAATAATATTAAAGGACAGGGTATCGGAAGAATTACTTCAGTTACTTATTCTCCTGAACTTGGACATTGGATTGGATTAGGTTTTGTCAAGGGTGGTTTAGATAAATGGAAAGATACAAATTTAGTTGGGGCAGATCCTGTAAGAAATAAACAAATGAATTTAAAAGTTGTTTCACCACATATGATTGATCCTAAAGGAGAACGAATGTATGCATAGACATTCTGCACTGGAAACAATTTATAAGGTTGGAAAATATTCATCAAGTGAGAAACAATCCCTGACATTTAAAGAATTAAAAAGTTTAGAAATTTTGCAAATTGCTTGTTGGCCTCACAAAATTGATGAAATGAATAATTTACTATCAAAAGAACTAAAAATTAAAAATATTCCTAGTTTTAATAAAGGGATAATTTTTGAAAATAAATCATTATGGAGAATAGAACCTTTGAAATGGTGGTTGTTTAATAAAGAAATTGAAATAAGTGAGCAAATCGCAACAATTTTAGACATGTCTCATGCTTTTACAGGTATTGAAATTACAGGAGATAATTCATCATTATTTTTAAATAGACATCTTCCAATTGATTTAAGAGCTAGGAATTTTCCAGATTTATCTTCTGCTAGCACAGCTATTCATCATGTAAGTGTTAAGCTATTTAAAATAACTTCCAATAGCTACTGTCTATATATACCAAGAGGTTTTGCTTTATCAATTTGGGAGATCATTCTTGAAACAGCGGATCAGTTTGGATACGAAGTATTAGAGAGATAGATAGATTATCTTAGAGTAACGGAAACGGGTTATAAACTAATTACTAATATAATAAGCGATTTGCATATAGTAAATTAATCATTTGCATCACCACCTCCGGCACCTTTTGCCCTAGATTCCTCTGACTCAGGAACAAAAGTTCTAAAAGCTATTTTAGATATTTGATCCCAAGATTTTTTATCAGGATTAATACCCTTAGAGAGCATATTATTTATATTTGATGATGAAATATTAATATCTAATTTTTGTTCATTAAAAATTTTCTTTGTGAGTAAAAGATCAAAATTTCTTTGATAATTTGTAGAGATAATTTCTCTATTAACCCTAATATTTTCATTTGTTATTTGTACATCAATTTTTTGATCTAACAAAAACTGTGAATAGATATTTTTTTTGGCATACTTATAAAGCAAAGGTATTAGGAATATGGGGTCATTACAATTTTTAAAAGTTAATTTAAAATCATCTCTTTTATCTATTTTTGATACTAAATAATCAATCAATCCTGGGCCTATCACCAAAAAAGATTTATTTTCACAATCAAACTCATCATTTATTTTTGACGGATCTATACTGGCATTAAAAGTGTTATCTAATTCTTCAATTTTTAATTTTAATAATTTGATCCCATCCAAACCAAATATTTCAAGCCATGTTGTAATAAATGCAGCATCCTCATCTGATCCATAAGTGAATCCTAATCCTGAAAAAGCTCGTTGTGTATTAGTGTAGACTTCATAGTAAGAATAACTCACAGATATTAATATGTGCTCATTGTTGCAAAACCCCATTCATCAACATTTTTATTATTCAGATCTGATAAATAAGGGGCTCCAGAAAAAAAACTTACTCTTAACCATCTATCTGACTTAGGATCATAACGATTAGCTCCAAAAAAAGATAACTTAAATCTTAACATATCAATTGGCATTGTTTTTTTATCAAGAACATTATCTTGAACTTCTGAAAAAGGATAATTTTTTAAAGATTGAATTCTCTTAACAATTCCTCTGTACTCTGGATGCATTAACAAAAATTCACAAATTAATTGATTTTTATCTACATTTTTAATTTGCTTAAATAAATCATTAACCATTTTTGCAATTCCTAGATTTTGCTCCAATTCACTTCCTTGTTCATTATATCTTTCACCTAATCTAGGTTCTAACTTAGCTGCTGAAACATACCAAAATAAATAATTGCTATCTTTATTATTAAAATCAATATTTTTTATCCAAGAATATTTATTATTGATTATTTTTTTTAAATCTCCAATAGATTGATTTCCATCAATATCCATTATCTCCTCATCTGCCATATCTTCTGCTAACTCTTCTGATATTTGAGGATATAATTCAATTAGTTGTACTCTTGCAATTTCCTTGGTATCATTATTAAAATTCGAATCACAATAATCTAAAATATCTAACCATTTAAATTTTTGAGAAAGATCTAGGTCATTAATGTAGGAAATATATTTTTTTAAATCTTCAGTAGTTAATTTATTTTTATTAATTTGGAATTCATCACTTGTGTTAACTTCCTCAAGATAATTTAGAGCTTTATTCAAAAGGTTTTTATATTTTTCGAAAACTATATTATCTAACTCAATTTGAGAAATTTCTTCTAATGTCTTTGTGTACTGTTTCATCCACTTATTAATCAACTTTGGATGTTTAATGATAAAAGGTGCCATACCTAAACCTGTTGAATTACCAATACCTAAATGTTGTTTAATTTTTCTATCTAACTTTACTGCTTTTTTTGGGTTTATTTGCCTTGCAACATGTTCAACTAATTCAATACTGAATTCTCTAATTAAATAAACTGATAACATTTCTGCTCTGAAGGGCTGATTGAAAACAGTTGTATTTTTTGTATTAGTAAAATCTGATAATCCAAATTTACCACTACCATAAACAGCAGTAGTTCTTAACAAATAGCCAACTTTATTTATTTCGTAAATATCTGGCTGATTACCATTTGAAAGACAATCGACAACATACTGAAACAATCTTACACTTTTATTTGCTCTGCTAAGAATTAACTCATCTGGAGAATTACGACCTGATTCTTGAAGAGGAATTGTTTTTTTTAATCTATTTAGATCTTGATCAGATAATTTACCTACATGTAATGTATAGGCTGTATCCCATTTACTAGCGATAACTCTATCACTTCTATCCTTATCAGCTAGGAAAGCAGAGAAACATACAAGTGAATAAGTTTGCTTATTAATAATTATTTCATAAACAACCGTGCCGAAACCATGTTTATCTAAATCAAATTTCGACTTATGTATTTCCCAGTTGTCGTTGATCAATCTTCTTAACATACTTCTAGAAAAACTAAGCCGAGAAGGATAGCGTGAACCCATTCTTGATAGTTTCATGTAGTTATCGTTTTCTCTTACTTTTTGTAACATTTATTAAATATCTATAGTTAATTTTGGTTTTTTCATTAATAGAAGTATTAATCTATGTCAAAAATAAGTGAAGATATACTTCTAATTGATGGATTGGAATATTGTAACTGGAATAGGGAATTATTTGAAAATGCCCACCAAGCTGGATTAAATGCAATTCATGCGACATTAGTGTATTGGGAAAATACTGAAGAGTCTTTTGAAAAAATAAATTATTGGTACCGTCTTTTTAAAGAGCATCATGATATTATTGCTCACGCAAAAACTACCGAAGATATTTTGGATGCTAAAAAAAATAATAAAGTTGCAATTATTTTTGGTTTTCAAAATTCTGCTCCTATTGCGAATGATATATTTTTAATTGAAAAATTTTTTGAAGCAGGTGTGAGATTTATGCAACTCACCTATAATAATCAAACCCCACTTGCTGGAGGATGTTTTGAACCTAAAGACTCAGGTGTTTCACGATTTGGAAAAGCTGTTATTGAAGAAATGAATAGACTTGGCATGATTGTAGATTTAAGTCATGCAGGAAAGCAAACTTGTCTTGATGCTATTGAATTCTCAAATAAACCTGTGGCAATTTCTCATGCTAATCCAAATTTCTTTCATAAATCTAAAAGAAACATTGATACTGATATTTTACAAAAACTTGTTAAAAAAAATGGTTTTATTGGGTTAAGTTTATATCCTTACCATCTTAAAAATTTAGGTGATTGTACTATAGAAGATTTTTGTGAAATGATTAAGGAGCTAGTAAATCTAATTGGTGAAGACAATATTGGAATAGGTTCTGATCTTTGTTTAAATTGGCCTGATGATGTAGTTATGTGGATGAGAAATGGAAAGTGGACCAAAAATATCGACTATGGAGAATCTAAAGATAAAAATCCAAAATGGCCTAAGTTACCAAGTTGGTATAAGCAACCAAGTGACTTAAATAATTTATTTTATTTAATGTGTGAAAATAATATTTCAGAAAAAGTTTCTACAAAAATAATAGGTCAGAATTGGTTTAACTTCATGAAAAGTCAATTTTAGTTTTTACGACTAATAAAAGAAGCTGATAGCAAACTTATTATTACAATCGAAGCACCAATCATTTGATAAGTTTCTAAATTTTCTTTTAATAAAAAAACAGCTCCAAGAACACCTACCACTGGTTCTAAATACAAAAATAAAGCAGTATATGATTGTCCAATCTTTGGGATAGCAATTAATTGTGATAAAAGTGCAAAGCTATAACATACCGAAGGAATTAAAATTAAAAGATAAATATTGATATCAAAATTAAAATTTAAAGAAAAAAATATTTTTAATATTACAAAGAAGAAAAAAGTATTAAAAACATTTATAAAGATATTAATTGGTATTGGTGAAATACCTTTAATAGACATTTTTTGATTTACTATAATCATACTAGTTGATCCCAGTGATGCAAGAAAAGCTAAAAGAATACCTACTATATTTATAACTTTAAAAGATGGCCCTATAACTAAAATAATTCCTAAAAATGTAACAAAAAAGAGAATTTTTACAGTTAATGAAATTTTTTCTTTATCGACAATAATAGAAAATAAAAGAACATATATTGGATAGAGGCAAAAAATAAGAATTGTTAAACTAACTTCAATAAATATAACTGAAGTCAATAATCCAAGCGTTAAAAATATTGAACCAGCTGATATAGATAAAAAATATTTTAGGTTCTTTTTAAAAATTTCTAATAGATTATTTTGATAAGGGATAAAAGGTAATATAATTATCGAGGCAACTGCGTAACGTAAAAAAATAGTTAATGCTACAGAAGCACCAGAATTATATGCTATTTTTGTAGTAGGACCAATTAAGCCAAACAAAATTCCAGCAACTAAAGCAAAAATAACTCCAAATATGAACATTTTTTTAAATTAACTTTTGACTATTTGTTTTCATGCAGTTATTCAAGCTTCATTACAAAATATATTATGAATGACACATCTCAAAGTTTCGTTAAATTTGAAAAGATCGATAAAAGTTACGATGGAGAAGTACTAGTAGTAAAAAACTTAAACTTGGATATTGCTAAGGGTGAGTTCGTAACAATGTTGGGTCCATCAGGATCAGGTAAAACAACAACTTTGATGATGTTAGCTGGTTTTGAAACACCTACAAATGGTGAAATATTTTTAGATACTAAACCAATTAGTAAAATACCTCCCTATGAAAGAGAAATAGGAATGGTATTTCAAAACTATGCTTTATTTCCTCACATGACTGTTGCGGAAAATTTGTCATTTCCGCTAGAAGTGAGAAAAATTTCAAAACCAGACATTAAAGAAAAAGTGCAGAAAGCACTTGATATGGTTGAGTTAGGTAATTTTGGTACAAGATTTCCAGCTCAATTATCTGGTGGACAACAGCAAAGAGTCGCTTTGGCCAGAGCACTTGTATTTGAACCACGCCTAGTATTAATGGATGAGCCTTTAGGTGCACTCGACAAGAATTTACGTGAACAGATGCAATACGAAATAAAACATATTCACGATAGGATTGGTATAACTGTTGTCTATGTTACTCATGATCAAAGTGAAGCATTAACAATGTCTAACAGAATAGCAGTTTTTAATGATGGAGTTGTTCAACAATTATCTACCCCTGACATACTTTATGAAAAACCTGAAAATTCTTTTGTTGCGAAATTTATTGGTGAAAATAATACTCTTAATGGAGTAGTTAAAGAAATTAATGGTAGTTCCTGTATAGTTGATCTAGATAATAATCAGGGCACAATCAAAGCTTTGAAAATTAATGTAAATGAGGTTGGTGAAAAAACTCAGTTATCAATTAGACCAGAGAGAGTTTCAATTAATGACGGTAACAATGAAGAAAATTCATTTACAGGAAAAATCGAAGAATTAATTTATCTTGGAGATCATATCAGAGCTCGGTTGGATGTATGCGGTAACAATGAGTTTATTGTTAAAGTTCCTAATGAGGGAAATTTTAGTCATAAAGAGGGTGACACCTTAAATCTAAGTTGGAACTCTGAAGATGTAAGAGCTTTGGATATCTAGGATATTTATTAGAAAACCGCGATTTTTTTTTTATTTTTAGCCCTTTTTTTTCACTTTGCTACATGTTATTAAACATTTATTACAGACATAATCTTAAGATTAAAAATTAAAAATAGGAGGATATATATGTCTAAATTTTTAAAAGCCTTCTTATTTGTGTCACTTGTATTTGCTCCTTTTACTGCTAGCGCAGTAACAGTTGCATCTTGGGGTGGTGCTTATACAGAAAGTCAACAAAAAGCTTACGCTGATACATACTCTGATCCTAGTTCAATTGTATTTGAAAACTACAACGGTGGTTTAGGTGAAGTAAGAGCTCAAGTAGAAAGTGGAAGCGTTACTTGGGATTTAGTAGATGTTTTACCATCTGATGCGATAACTGGATGTGATGAAGGATTATTTGAAGATATTTCAAGTGAAATTGCTACTTTAGGTGTTCCTGGTCCTGACGGTGAGTCGATTGCGGAAGATATGGAAAATAATGGTCTTGAATACCACTCTGGTTGGGACTGTTGTGTACCACAAATCTTTTGGACATACGTAGTATTTTACGATCCAGATGCATTCCCAGGTGAAAAACCAGACAGTATGGCAGACTTTTTTGATACAGAAAAATTTCCTGGCAAAAGAGGTATTCATACTTGGGCAACAGGTATAATCGAAAAAGCAATGGTAGCAGATGGAGTAAGTCCAAATGCAGTTCCAACTGTTTTAGCTAACCAAACAGGTGCTATTGATAGAGCATTTGAAGTTATGGATAGAATTAAAGACGATGTTGTTTTCTGGTCTGCTGGTTCACAACCACTTGAGTTAGTAAAAAGTGGTGAAGTTATTATGGCTGTTGCATATAACGGTCGTGTAGGTGCAGCAAATTTAGCTGAAGGTGAAAACTTTGAGTATATTTGGGAAGGTCAGGTTTTAGACCAAGAGTATCTTTGTCTAACTGCTGGAGCTCCTAATAGAGATGCAGCTATTGACTTTATGATGCATGCTTCAACTCCTGAAGCTCAAGCTGAACAAGCTAAATATATTACATATGGACCAATGAGAGCATCTGGTATTCCAATCATTCAAAACAATGAGCCTTGGGGACCAGGAGGTGTTGATATAATGCCTCACATGCCTAACACACCAGAACGTTTAAAAGTTTCAATCGTAAGTGATCCTCAATGGTGGTCAGATTACGGTGCAGAAATTAATGAGCGTTATGCTGCTTGGATGGGTAACTAAGCTTGAAAAAATAAAATTTGTAATTTAATCTAAAGGCGAGAATTATCTCGCCTTTTTTATTTGGAGGTTACTATTTCTACAGCGGAATTATTAACAACAGACGGAATTCCACTCAAACAAAGTCTTCGTAAGGCTGAAAGAAGAAATAAACTACGTGCATTTCTTCTTGTTTTTCCTTTACTCCTTTTCATTTTTGTAACTTTTGTAATGCCTATTGGAGATATGCTTCTTAGGAGCGTTGATGATAGTCAAATTAATTCAGTTTTTCCTAATACTTTTGATGAATACAAAAATTGGGATAAAGGAGCTGACGAACTACCACCTGAAGAAGTATATAAAAGTCTTTTTTTTGAATTAGCCAATGGAGACAAGAGACAAATAGGTAAAGCCTTAACAAGAATGAATTATGCAAAATCTGGTTGGAAAAGTTTAATAAAAAAAACAACTAGAGAAATAAAAAAAATTGTAAAAAAAGGCGAAGAACCAGTTTCTTATAAAGATACATTTATTAATATAAATAAGCTGTGGGCGGATCCAACTTATTGGTACTCATTTAATCAAATGGTAAAAGATAGATCTTCAATTTATTATTGGAATGCTCTCGATAGAACATTTGATGAAGAAGGAGATGTCGTTTTACAAGATGAAAAAAGAAGAATGTATATTAAAACGTGGCTTAGAACTTTTAAGGTCAGTGTCTATGTAACAATTTTTTGCTTAATTCTTGGTTTCCCGGTTGCTCATCTCTTAGCTAATTTACCTCTAAGATACAGCAATCTTCTTATGATTTTTGTATTACTTCCATTTTGGACCTCTTTACTTGTGAGAACAACAGCATGGATTGTAATGCTTCAACAAAATGGAGTTATAAATGGAATTTTAGTTTGGCTAGGCGTTATAAGCGACGATGGTCGAATACAAATGGTTTATAATGAAGTTGGAACATTAATAGCAATGACTCAAATTTTATTACCATTTATGATTTTACCTTTGTACAGTGTAATGAGGGTTATTCCAAAAAGCCACATGAGAGCTGCTCAAAATTTAGGAGCAAAACCTGTAACTGCATTTTTGCGAGTTTACTTACCTCAGACTATTCCTGGTATAAGTGCTGGTGGTTTATTGGTTTTTGTACTTGCCATTGGGTATTTTATAACACCTGAATTAGTTGGCGGAAAAGATGGTAAATTGATTGGGAGTTGGATTGCTTATCATTTAAAAACAACACTTAACTGGGGATTGTGTGCTGCTCTTGGCGCTATACTTCTTGGTATAATGCTGATCTTCTATTGGCTTTACAATAAAATTGTCGGAATAGATAACATAAAGTTAGGATAATAGTATGGCTCTCCCAAGTTACGCATCACCAGTTCAAAGAACTTACTATTATTTTTACTTATTTTTTTGTACGGTAGTTTTCTTTTTTTTAATAGCACCACTATTTGCAATTATTCCAATATCTTTTAGTGTTTCTCCTTTTATGGTTTTTACCGAAGGAATGCTTGCATGGCCTCCTGATCCAGAAGCATGGTCAATTAGATGGTATAGAAATATGATTGGTGATTGTAGTGCTGATGTTGTTTCCTCTACTGTTCCTTGTTCAACAAAATGGATGAAAGGTACAGTAAATAGTTTTTATATCGGTATCATAGCAACTGTTATTGCTACGGCCTTAGGCACATTAGCCGCATTAGGATTAAGCAGGCCTCACATGCCATATAAAGGTTTGATAATGGCAATCTTAATTTCACCAATGATCGTTCCACTAATTATAACAGCTGCAGGAATGTTCTTCTTCTATGCAAGAATAAATCTTGTTTATACTTTCACAGGTGTAATTCTTGCACACGTTGCTCTTGCTACACCCTTTGTAGTAATTACTGTAACGGCAACATTAGTTGGTTTTGATATGAATATGGTAAAAGCAGCACAAAGCTTAGGTGCTAAACCAATGAGAACATTTTTTAAAGTCATTATGCCGTTGATTTTACCAGGTATTATATCAGGCGCTTTATTTGCTTTTATTACATCCTTTGATGAAGTCGTTATAGTTATGTTTATGGCAAGTATTGATCAGTTAACTATTCCAAAACAAATGTGGGCCGGCATACGACAAGAAATAAGCCCTGTTATTTTATGTATGGCTACATGTTTAGTACTTCTTTCTATATTCTTATTAACTACAGTTGAAGTACTTAGAAGAAGATCTGAAAAACTCAGAGGTATTAAAGCTCGATAGAACAGTGAAGAACATTGCTGTTATTGGTGCTGGTATAGTTGGTATATGTAGCGCATATTTTTTAAAAAAATCTGGATTTAATGTAACTTTAATTGACAGGGAGCAGCCTGGTTCAATGACAAGTTTTGGTCATGCTTGTACTTTTGCAGACTATGCAAATGTTCCTGTAAATTATCCTGGATTGATTTGGGATATACCATCAATGCTCTTAAGAAAAGATGGACCTTTGGCAGTTGATTTTTTTTATATTTTAAAGAACTTGCCTTGGGCAATAAGTTTTTTAAAAAACTGTAAAAAAGAAAAAGTTAATGAAATAGCAAACTCTCTCACCAACCTATTGAAACACTCACAAATTTCTTACGATGAAATTTTTCAAGATGTAAATGTAAAAGAATATATTAGCTATGAAGAAAATCTATATCTTTTTGATTCAAAAAAATCTTATGAAAATTATGAATACGCAAACATTATTAGAAAAAATAATAACGTTAAAGTAAGAAATTTAAATAAAAATGAAGTTAAAGAATTAGAACCAAATTTGGCTGATGTTTATTATGCAGGTCAAATTTTTACAGGATCTAGACATACAACAAATCCATTAGCAATAAGTACTAAAATTTTTGAAAAGTTTTTAGAATTAGGTGGTATTTATATAAATCAAAATATAAAAAATTTAACGCAGAAAGAAAAAAATATAGAATTATTTTTAGAAAATAAAAAACTTAATTTTGATAAAATAATTGTAAGTGCTGGTGCTTGGTCAAATCAAATTGCCAATAAGCTTGGAGATAAATTCCCTCTTGATACCGAAAGAGGGTATCACCTTTTATTTGAAACTAAAGAGAAATTAATAAATCGTCCCGTTGCTTGGTCCGAATCTGGATTTTACCTAATACAAATTCATGATGGTATAAGAGCTGCTGGTACAGTTGAAATAGCAGGTTTAAATAAACCACCTAATAAAAAACGTCTTGAAATGATAGAGAGACAATCAAGAAAGGTTTTGCCCCAATTGAAAGAAGTAAGATCAACATGGATGGGTAGAAGACCTACCTTGCCAGACTCATTACCTGTGATTGGAAAGTCTCGCAAAAATAATAATGTCATTTATGCATTTGGACATCAACATATTGGCTGGACTTTAGGAGCTGTTACAGGAAAAATTATTGATAGTTTATCAAAAGATCAATTGCCGAATATAGACATTAGCGCTTATTCTCCAAACCGATTTTAACCTAAACTAATACCAACATTTTTGACTTGAAGATAAGATTTAAGTCCATCTACTCCTTTTTCACGGCTATATCCTGATTGTTTGTAACCTCCAAAAGGAGTTGCATGATTTCCGGTAAACCATTTATTTACATATACTTGACCAGCTTCTAATTTGCTTGCAGTCCAAGATGCTTTTTTAAGATCTTTTGTAAATACACCAGCACCTAAACCATACTCAGTATCATTAGCAATATCAATTGCTTCTTCTTGATCTTCATATTCAAGAACTGAGAGTACCGGACCAAAAATTTCTTCTCTGGCTACAGTCATACTTTGTTTAACATTGTTTAGAACTGTTGGTTCCATAAAATATCCATCACGTTCTAATCTTTTTCCTCCATATGCCGCTTCTGCTCCTTCTTGGATTCCTGATCTTGCATAACCTTCAACTTTTTGAAGCTGATTTTCTGATATAACTGGAGTTAGGTCTGTATCTTTTTCTATACCAGGTCCAATTTTTAACGACTTACTCATATCAACAAGCTTATCTACTAATTCATCTTTGATTGATTTATGAACTACCAATCTAGACATCGCTGTACAAATTTGTCCTGCAACACTAAATATTCCTGAACGTGCACTTTCTAGAACTTCATTTAAATCAGCATCAGGGTAAACAATACCAGCTGACTTACCGCCTAATTCAACTACAGCAGGTATAGCTTTGTCAGCACAAGCATGAAGTATCTTTTTTCCAGTTGCAACTGAGCCTGTAAAAACTACGTGATTTACATCTTCATGAGATACAAGATAAGATCCTGCTTCATTCCCATATCCACAAATTATGTTTATTAATCCTTCAGGTACTCCAGCATTTTGTATTGCTTTAGCAAAAATTGTTGCGGACAAAGGAGTTAATTCTGCAGTTTTTATTATTGTTGAATTTCCTGTAGCAAAAGAACATGACAGTGATCTTCCAATCATTGATAATGGAAAATTCCATGGCACAACATGTGCTGATACACCAAATGGTTCTAAAACTGTGTAATCAAAAACATTTTTTGCAACAGGTATTGTTTTACCCTCAAGTTTATCTGTTAAGCCTGCATAATAATCAAACATATCTGCTACATCATTGAATTCTTTAATTGCTGAAGCAATATTTTTTCCATTTTCATAACAAAGAAGTTCTCCTCCTTCTTTTGCAACTTTTCTTGTCTCTTCCGCAATTTTTCTCATTAATTTTGCTCTTGTAAGCAATGGCATATCTACAAGTACTCTATTGTTATAAGAATTCTTTGCTGCTTCTACAGCAAGATCAACATCATTTTTTTTTGCACATGAAATTTCACCAATGACTTTACCATTTGAAGGATCATCAACTTTTATTGTTTCTTTTGATTCGCTACTAATCCATTTTCCGTCAATAAAATTTTTATACTGTTGCATGATTGTATCTTTAAATTTTTTCCTTTATTCTATAATTATCTATAGTAACATAAATTATAAATGCCAAGTATAATAAAATATTATGTAAAAACGATAGATTTCATCAGTTTGAAAACTGGACGAGCAACTATGTATCTAGTTTTTGTAATGATGTTTATTTTAATTTTATCTTTTGTAACCAGAAATATTATTAACATTCCACTTATATGGATTATTGAAATGGCTCAGTTTGTTATGACAGGTTATTATTTATTAGGTGGAGGATATTCAATGCTTACAGACGATCATGTAAGAATGGATCTTATTTATAGTAAACTTAAAGATAAAACTAAGGCATTATTGGATTCTTTAACAAGTGTGTTTTTAATTTTTTATCTTGTTGTTCTTTTAATTGGTTCAATTTCTAGTTTAACTTATACTTTAGAAACTAATCAAAGATTATTTACAGCGTGGGCACCTTATGTTTGGCCTATCAAATCTATAATGACTTTTGGTATTTTATTAATGCTTCTTCAATCAATTGCAATTTTTTTCAAGGATATTGCAAAAGTATTAAATAGAGAAATTTGATGATTGCAGATCTAGTAAGCTATGAAACAATTGCAATAACTATGTTTGCAACAATGTTGCTGATGTTATTGACTGGGCAAAGAGTATTCGGAGCAATAGGTTTCGTTGCAGCAATGGCTGCATTATTATTATGGGGTGATGGCGCAGTTGAAATGCCTTACACTGCAGCATGGAAATTATTCAAATGGTATCCAATGCTTACATTACCATTATTCATTTACATGGGATATATGATATCTGAATCTGGTATTGCCGATGATCTTTATAGAATGTTTCATGTTTATTTTGGCGGTATAAAAGGTGGTTTAGCAATTGGCACAATGGGAATGATGGTTGCTATATCTGCAATGAATGGTCTGAGTGTTGCAGGAATGGCAATTGGAGCCACCATTGCTTTACCAGCAATGTTAAAACTTGGTTATGATAAAAGAATGATAACTGGTGTTGTCCAAGCAGGAAGCTCTTTAGGAATTTTAGTTCCACCTAGTGTTGTTCTTGTTTTATATGGAATGATTGCTAGGCAACCTGTTAGTAAATTATGGCTTGCTGGCATTATTCCTGGAATAATGATGGCAACATTATTTATTTTATACATTTACATAAGATGTAAGCTCCAACCTGAACTAGGTCCAGCTCTTCCAAAGGAAGAAAGACAAATTTCAAAAACTGAAAAAATGAAATTGTTACAGGCAGGCTTAATACCTTTTGCAATTTTCTTTTCAATGACTGGATTATTTTTAATGGGTATCGCAAGTCTAGTGGAATGTTCTGCAGTAGGTGCATTTGGTGCAACTCTGGCAGCATTAGTTAAAGGTAAATTAAATTGGCCTGTGATTGAAAATACTTTGAAAAAAACTTTAGGTGTTTCGTGTATGTTTATGTGGATAATCTTAGCTGCTTTAAGCTTTGGAGCAGTATTTGATGGTATAGGGGCAGTGAGAGCTATTGAAACTCTATTCATAGAAAGATGGAACCTAAGTCCTTGGGGTGTTTTAATAATGATGCAGCTGTCTTACATTTTAATGGGAATGTTTTTAGATGATACAGCAATGTTAGTAATCGTTGCACCTTTATATGTTCCCTTAATAATTGCATTGGGTTTTAATCCAATTTGGTATGGGGTTTTGTATACAATTACATGTCAAATTGCATATATGACTCCACCATTTGGATATAATTTATTTTTAATGCGAGCAATGGCTCCTAAAGAAATTGATCTCATAGATATCTACAGATCAATTATTCCATTTGTTTTAGTTATGTGTTTAGGTTTAGCTATAGTTATGATTTTTCCTGAAATTGCAACTTGGCTTCCTGATTATGTGTCTAGAAGATAATTAATTTGTTTATAAAGTATCGCTAATTTTCTTGATTTATTTTTTTTAAAATAGTTAAATCACTTATTATTTCAATTTACTTTTGAAAGGAGGTATTATGAAAAATAAAAAAAATCTCACTAAAAGACGTGAGTTTTTAAAAAAAGCTGGATTAATATCTGCTGGCGCAATTGGGGCTTCAACTTTAGCAGCTCCGTATGGTTATGCAGCAACTAATCCTATTAAATGGAGACTACAAACATATTCAGGTGCACCATTAGGAGCACATGTAGTTCTTCCTCAAATTGAAGCATTTAATAAAGCTGCCCATGGTGAAATGGAAATCGAACTTTTTTATGCTGATCAATTAGTACCTACAGATGAGCTATTTAGAGCTATGCAAGCTGGAACCATTGATGCTGTTCAGAGTGATGATGCTACAATGGGATCGCCAGTAGATATATCTGTTTTTGGAGGATATTTTCCATTTGCAACAAGGTATAGCTTGGATGTGCCAGCAATGTTTAAATATTATGGTCTAGATGAAATTTGGGCAGAGGCATATGGAGAAGTAAGAGATGTGACATGGTTAAGTACTTCTGCTTGGGATCCATGTCATTTATTTACAGTAGATAAAAAAATTACCTCACTTGCTGATATGAAAGGTTTACGAGTTTTTGGTGTTCCGACAGCTGGTCGTTTCTTAGCACAGTATGGCTTAATTCCTGTAATTGTCCCTTGGGATGATGTTGAAGTTGCAATGCAAACAGGCGAGCTTGATGGTGTATGTTGGTGTGGATTTACTGAAGCTTATGAGGTTGGTTGGGCTGATATTTGTAATTATGCGTTAACTAATTCTGTAACAGGTGCTTGGTTTGGTTCATACTTTGCCAATTCTAAAAGTTGGGAAAAACTGTCACCCAAACTTCAAGAATTATTTAAGATGTCTATTGATCAATCTCATTACTATAGACAAGTTTGGTATTGGGGTGGTGAAGCAGACTTAAGGGTAAATGGTAAAAAAATGGAACTTACTAGTCTACCAGCAAATGAATGGTCAGGAGTTGTAAAAGATGCTGAAAAATTCTGGGATGATGTAGCTAGTTCAAGCCCTAGAAGTGGTAAAGTTGTAGATGCATTCAAATTATATGCATCAACAATGGATAAAGCAGGATATCCTTATAGATAATAATTTTAATCCAGCACTTTAAAAGTGCTGGATTTTTTCGAGGCTAACTTAATGACAATTACTTTTAACGATCTAAAAAAAGCTATCAAAAATGATGAAATTGATACGGTTTTAGTTTGTGTGTCAGATATGCAGGGAAGATTAAATGGTAAAAGAGTTACTGGCAAAGCATTTATAGATTACGTACATAAAGAAACACATATGTGTGATTATCTTTATACAGTTGATATGGATATGTTTACTGTTCCTGGATATAAATCTTCTTCATGGGAAACTGGGTATGGCGACATGACTGTAATCCCCGACTTGAAATCAATAAAAATTGCAACTTGGTTAGAAAAAACAGCTATTGTAATTTGTGATTGCCTTGACCATCATGGAAAAAAACCGCTTGTTCATTCAACTAGACAAATTTTAAAAGATGTTATTGCTAAGGCAAATAAAATGGGGTTTGATCCTATGATTGGATCAGAATTAGAATTTTTTTTATTTGACCAAACCTATGATGAAATTCACAATAATAATTATAAAAATTTAAAAGAGTCATCTTGGTACATACAAGATTATATGATTTTCCAAACAACTAAGGAAGAAGATGTTATGAGAGAGTTAAGAAATTCTCTCCTCAAATCTGGAATTTATGTTGAATGTTCAAAGGGTGAGGCAGCTCCTGGACAAGAAGAAATAAATGTTGTCTTCACAGACGCATTAAATATGGCAGATAATCACATTTTGATTAAAAATGCTGCTAAAGAAATTGCTTATAAGAAAAATAAAGCAGTCACATTTATGGCAAAATATAAAGAGAATGTAGGTGGCAGTTCTTGTCATGTTCATAATTCACTCTTTGATAAGAAAACAAAAAAAAATATTTTTTATAATTCAAAGGATAAATTTGGAATGTCAGATATATTCAAAAGTTATGTTGCTGGTCAGATAAAATTTTTATCTGATATTTCTATTTTTTTAGCACCAAACATAAATTCTTATAAAAGATTCCAAGAGGGGTCTTTCGCTCCAACAAAGTCAGTTTGGGGTATAGATAATAGAACTGCTGGTTTTAGGTTAGCGGGTCATGGTTCTTCAATAAGAATAGAGTGTAGAGTACCAGGAGCAGATGTAAATCCTTATTTAGCTTTTGCTGCACTTGTCGGTGCTGGATTGTATGGAATAAAAAATAAACTTAAACTGGAGGAACCTTACAGTGGGAATATCTATGAAAAAAAAGTAAGAGAAGTTCCAAAGACATTAAATGCAGCAATTCAATTAGCAAAAAAATCAAAATTATTACCAGAAATTTTCCATTCTGATGTTTTAGAACATTATATCCATGCAGCTGAGTGGGAGCAAAAAGATTATGATATATCAGTTAACGACTGGCAGCTTAGAAGATATTTTGAAAGAGGATAAAATTAAGGTTTAGCCCTAAGACCCCCGTCGACAATTAATTCAGTACCGGTAATAAAGCTGCTTTCATCGCTTAAAAGAAACATTGTTGAGTTTGCTATATCACTAGGTTGCCCAACTCTTCTAAGTGGTATAACCTTAGATAGATTTTTTTTCGATTCTGGATTTTTTTTCCATCTTTCCTGCATTGGAGTCTCTATTGGTCCTGGCAATATAGAATTTGATCTTATATTTTTGCTTGCAAACTGAATAGATATTGATTTAGAAAGGCGCAATAAAGCCGCCTTAGATGATCCATAAGCATCTTGAGGTTTATTGTCTCCAGATAAAGCATCAATAGATGAAATGTGAACTATAGATCCAAATTTATTTTTTTTCATTTGAGGAAGTATACTTTGTAAAATAATTACTATTGAATTAAGGTTTATAGAAAAAACTTTATTCCATGTGTTTATTTCAATTTTTTCTAAACTTACGTCTTTATCAAACCACAAAACACCTGCTGCATTAATTACATATTCAATTTTTTTATATTTTTTCTTTAGTTCTGTTAAACATAAATGTAAATTTGTATAGTCTGATAAATCTATTTTTATAAATTCAACAAATTTATTTAATAGTATTTTTTTACTTGGTGTATTTATGTCTAAAATTATGACTTTAATTTTATTTTTGATTAATTTTTCTACTATTGATAATCCAATTCCACCAGAGCCACCAGTAATAAGAGCTGTTCTTCCTGAGAAATTTAATTTCATAAACAAACTATATATATAATTTAAAAAAATTTAATTGATTTAATTAATTAAAATAACTAAACCAATTAAAATGCTTAAAACTGTTAGTCCAATTGATAATTCTATACTTGTAGAAAGAAATTTTGCGACAGATAGTGAAATAGAAACTGTTCTTCAAAATGCTTACGAGGCTAGGAAAGAGTGGAAAGAAACTTCTTTACGTGAAAGAAAAGAAATAATTAATAATTTTGTAAATTCATTCCTTTTAAATGATGAAGAAATCATTGAAAATTTATGCAAACAAATTGGAAGACCAATTATTCAATGTCCTGGTGAAATGAGAGGTTTTGAAGAAAGAGCAAATTATATGATTGATAACGCTGATAGAGCTTTAGAGGATTTGGTATCTAGAAAAGACTCAGAGTTTGATAATTATATAAAAAAGGAACCACTTGGTACAATTTTTGTAATTGCACCTTGGAATTATCCGTTTAATACATCTGTTAACTCTATTGTTCCAAGTCTGTTATCAGGTAATACTGTTATTTTAAAACATTCATCTCAAACACCATTATGTGCTGAACAATTGTTTGATGCTGCTACCAAAGCATCATTGCCAAAGAATATATTTCAATTTCTTCATTTAAATCATTCATCTACTTCAAAAGTAATTTCTGACTATCGAATAAATCATGTTTTATTTACTGGTTCAGTAAGTGGAGGAAGAGAAATAAAAAAATCTATTGGCACAAGATTTATAGGTGCAGGATTAGAACTTGGAGGAAAAGATCCAGCATATGTGAGAAGTGATTGTAATCTTGAACATGCAATCGAAAATTTAGTTGATGGTTCCTATTTCAATTCAGGTCAATCATGTTGTGGTATTGAAAGAATATATATTGATGAAAATATATATGATAAATTTGTAGATGGTTTTAAATCAATTACAGAAAAATATATTTTGGGAAATCCACTAGAAGAAAATACCAATTTAGGACCTGTTGTTAGAATGAATGCAGCAAAATATATTAGAACACAAGTTTCCCAAGCTTTAAACAAAGGTGCTAAAAATATAATTGACTCAAATAAATTTAAGGCTGATGATGGAACTAATTGCTATGTTAGTCCTTCAGCTCTTATAAATGTAGATCATTCAATGGAATTTATGAAAGAGGAAACTTTTGGACCAACCGTTGGAATAATGAAAGTTAAAAATGAAGAAGATGCTATTAACCTTATGAATGATAGTGTTTATGGATTAACTGCTAGTATTTGGACTTCTGATAAAGAGTTTGCACAAAGTATGGGATCTCAAGTAGAGACAGGTACTTTTTTTATGAATAGATGTGATTATCTCGATCCAGGTCTTGCTTGGACAGGAGTAAAAGATACTGGCATTGGTGTTACTCTTTCAGTTTTAGGTTTTGATCATCTTACTCGAGCAAAAAGTTATCACATAAGGACAATTTAATGGAAATACAAAATATAAATTGGAATTATCCAACAAATATGTGGTTTGGTTTGAATAGAATTAAAGAAATTCAAAAAGCATGTGATAATTTAAATATTAAAAATCCTTTGATAGTTACTGACCCAGGCATTCTTCAA
Organism: uncultured Alphaproteobacteria bacterium; assembly: GCA_902537325.1. Lineage (GTDB taxonomy): Bacteria > Pseudomonadota > Alphaproteobacteria > HIMB59 > CACPNW01. The sequence continues at coordinate 53,020 of CACBAT010000005.1, forward strand.
ACTGATATAATTAATAAAATTAATAGCTCCCTTAATCAAAAAGCAAATATATTTAGTAAAGTAAAATCAAATCCTACAAGTCAAAATGTAGAGGAGGGAGTTAAACAATTTAACCACAATAATCACGATGGAGTAATAGCTGTAGGGGGTGGCTCTGGTATGGATACAGGAAAAGGTATCGCTTTTATGTCTAAACAAGAAAGATCATTATGGGATTTTGAAGATATTGGTGATTGGTGGACAAGAGCAATTAGTGATGCGATATTTCCTATTATTGCTGTTCCGACAACAGCAGGAACAGGCTCAGAGACTGGAAGAGCATCAGTTTTTACTAATGAAAAAACAAAAGAAAAAAAAATAATTTTCCATCCAAAAATGCTGCCTTCTATAGTTATACTTGATCCTGATTTAACAATACCATTACCTTCATCATTAACAGCATATACTGGTATGGATGCTTTGGCCCATTGTTTTGAAGCTTATTCATCTAATAATTTTCATCCTCTTTCTCAAGGAATAGCTTTAGAAGGGATAAAGATGATCAAGGATAATTTAATTCTAGCCTATAAAGATGGAAAAAATATAAAAGCTCGAGCTAATATGCTTGCAACATCTTCTATGGGCTCAATAGCTTTTCAAAAGGGTTTAGGTGCTATCCATTCTTTAAGTCATCCTGTTGGTGCAATTTATAATACACATCATGGATTAACCAATGCAGTATTTATGCCTTATGTTTTACAATATAATAAAAAAGGAATTGAAGAAAAAATTATTGATATTTCAAGATATATAAATTTAAAATCAGCAACATTTAACAATTTTATGGATTGGATTCTAGAGCTTAGATCTAATTTAAATATTCCTCATACTTTAAGTGAAATAATTGATGATGACAAAAATTTAGAAAAAATGAGTTTAATGGCTTTTAATGATCCATCAACAAGTACAAATCCTATACCAGTTAACGCAGAAGATTTTTTAAAAATGTATATTAACGCCTTTAAAGGTGATTTATAAATTTATAGCGTTGCTCCAATTATCCAAGGATTAAATTCATCATCACCATAATCATTTATTTCACTCTTTGATTTTTCACCAGATGCAACTGAAATTATTTTTTCAAATATTTCTTTGCCAACTTCATTAACGCTTGCAACGTTATCCATAATAGTACCAGCATTGATGTCCATATCTTCACTAAGTTTATTATACATATTTGTATTTGTTGCTATTTTAATACTTGGAGTGGGTTTAAATCCAAAGCACGAACCTCGACCAGTAGTAAAATAAATAACATTAGCGCCAGAAGCAACTTGACCAGTTACTGAAACAGGATCATAACCTGGAGAATTCATAAAGTTAAAACCTTTGGTTTTAACCTGTTCAGCATAATCGAGAACATCAACCATCTTTCTATTTCCAGCTTTGGATACTGCGCCTAATGATTTTTCCAGAATTGTAGTTAAACCTCCTTTTTTATTACCAGGACTTGGATTATTATCTAATGTGCTATCGTTGCTAGCAACATATTTTTTCCACCATTCAATTTGTTTATTTAGTTTTTCTATATTTTTTTCGTTTGATGATTTTTCAAATAATAAATGTTCTGCTCCATATATTTCTGGAGTCTCTGATAGTAATGTTGTTCCACCATGATCAATAATCATATCTGAAGCAAAGCCTAGCGCAGGATTTGCAGTTATCCCAGAATACGAATCTGAACCACCACATTGCAAAGCAACTGTTAGTTCTGAAATGGGTATATTTGTTCTAGAAATACTATTAATTTCATTTAGTTGATTAATAATTTTTGAAGTTACTTTCGTTATTATTTCATTTGTTCCACCTTCATCTTGAATATTCAAATATTCAATATTTCTTTTTTCCTGATCATTATTATACAAACTTATTTGGGCACATTCGCATCCAAGTCCAATAACAAAAACTTTTCCAAAATTAGGATGAATTTTAAAACCTTCAATAGTTCTGTTAAATACATTCATGGCATATCCAGAAGTATTCATCCCACAACCTGATGAATGTTTTAAACAAACTGCCCCATCAATGTTATTAAAATTATTATTTTTTAAATAATTATTTATTTTATCAGATATTTTTTTAACAACTGTTGCTGAACAATTAACTGTACTAATTAAACCTATATAATTCCTAGTACCTGATGATCCATTATTCCTTTTAAAGCCTTTAAAGTATTCTGTTTTTTCACTTTTATTAATATCATTTCTAATATCTTTACGGATATATTCTCTTTTGAATTCACTATATCCCATATTATGGGAATGTACATGTTCACCAGGTTCTATATTTTTATTAGAGATTCCTATTATCTGACCATACTTAAAAATAAAATCACCACTTTTAATTTTTTTTAAAGAAATTTTATGGCCATAAGGAATATTATTTATAGATTTAATTCCATAATTTATATTAATATTCTGAGGAATATCCATTGGGGCAATTCCAATATTATCTTTTTCATTTAATTTGATTATGTTAAACATAACTTAGATTAATATATCATAAATAATCATGAACGAAATCGCAACTTATCCATCACTAAAAGATAGAGTAGTGCTTATTACAGGGGGTGCCTCAGGAATTGGGGAAAGTATTGTCGAACAATTTGCTTCTCAAAAATCAAAAGTTGCATTTTTAGATATAAATGATGAGTTAGGTAACGAGTTATCAAAAAAAATTAAAAACAAATATGATATTGATAGTCTATTTGTAAAATGTGATTTAAAAAATATAGAACAACTTAAAAGTTCATTAGAACAAGTAAAAAAAGAAATTGGGCCAATTTCAATTCTGGTAAATAATGCAGCAAATGATGAGAGACATGATCTAGATAGTATCACCCCTGAATATTGGGATGATAGAATGAATATTAATTTAAGACATTATTTTTTTGCAACTCAAGCTGTCTATAAAGACATGAAGGATTTAGGCAAAGGTTCTGTTGTAAATATAGGTAGTTTTTCATGGATGATTTCTCAAGGCGGTATGCCTGGATATACCACTGCAAAATCTGCGATTATGGGTTTAACAAGAACTTTAGCAAGAGATTTAGGTGTCTATAACATCAGAGTAAATTGTATTGTTCCTGGCTGGATCATTACGGAGAGGCAAAAAAAATTATGGCTTACTCCAGAAATTAAAAAAACTCAACTTGAGAGACAATGTATTAAGAGAATGCTTATGCCTGAAGATATATCAAAGCCAGTTTTGTTTTTTGCATCAGATCAAAGTTCTGGTTGTACCGCACAAAATTATGTAATTGATGGTGGCATAGTTAATTAATGAAAAAAAAATCCAAAATTGCTTTTGGTAGATTAGACTTACTTAGAAATGATACTTTAAATAATAAAAATAAAATTAGAATTGGTTTTATTGGTGGAGGTCCTAATTCATTTATTGGATACACACATAGGTTATCAGCAAGATTTGATAATAAATTTGAATTTGTTGCTGGAATATTTTCAAAGGATAAAAAAAAATCTAAATCTTTTGGTTCTTCATTAGGATTAGCTGATGATCGTTGTTACAGTGATTATAAGTCTATGGCATCCGCTGAGTCAAAAAGAAACGATGGTATTCAAGCGCTTGGAATAATGACTCCATCGGGTGATCATTATAAGATAGCAAAAGCATTTGTTGAAAAAGGAATACATATTATTTGTGACAAGCCATTAACGGCAACAGTTGAGGATGCTGTTAAATTAAAAAAAGTAATTTTAAAAAATAAAATTGTATTTGCATTAACACACAATTACTCAAGCTATCCAATGCTACGAGAGGCAAAAAATATTGTTTCAAATCATAAATTAGGAAAAATCAATTTAATAAATGTTGAGTACCCCCAAGGTTATACAGTTGGAGTAAAAAAGAAAGATGAAAAAAGAACATTAAAATGGAGACTAGATAAAAAACAATCTGGGCCCTCAATGATTTTATCTGAAATTGGAACTCACGCGTATCATTTGTTGAGATATGTGACTGGATTAGAAGCAAATGAAATATCGGCAGAAGTAAATTCATTATCCTCAGAAATTTCTGTTGATGATAATGCTTTTGTATTATTAAGAATGCGAAATAAGGCAAGAGGTATAATCTGGGTATCGTCTGCTGCTACTGGTGGAGAAAATGGTCTAAAAATTAGAGTGTATGGAACAAAAGGTTCAATAGAATGGTTACAGGATGATCCAAATAATCTAAAGTTTACAGAACTAGATAAACCAATGAAAGTTATAACAAGAGCAAGTAAATTAGTATCTAAATTTTCACTATCATCTTCAAGAATTGCTGCCGGTCACCCAGAAGGTTTTTTTGAAGCTTTTGCAAATATTTATTCAGAATTTGCTGATCAGATTCATAATAAAAATAAAAAATATTCATTTCCAACAATTGATGATGGTGTAGCTGGTATTAAATTTATTTATGCAGCAAAAAAATCTTCTAATTTAAATTCAAAGTGGATAAAAATCTAAAATGATTAATTTTAGCTTATTAGGAACAGGAAGAATTGGGAAATTACATGCTTCAATCATAAATAATCATCCAGAAGCGAGTCTCAAATATGTTTATGACATTGATACAAGCTCTGCTAAAAAAATTGCAAAAAAATATAGTTGTGAAGTTGCAAAGACTGCAAAGGAAGCAATTTCTTCAGATCAAATAAATGCTATTTTAATTGCTTCTGCCACCCCGACTCATACAGATTATATTTCTCTAGGAGCAGAATGTAATAAAGCTATATTATGTGAAAAGCCAATTGATTTAGATATAAATAAAGTAAATAAATGTTGGCAAAAAATTAAAAAATATAAACCAACTATTCAAATTGGTTTTAATCGTAGATTTGATCCTAATCATAATAAAGTACAAAGTGAGGTTCTATCAGGAAAGATTGGTAAAATTGAAATGATTGTAATCACAAGTAGAGACTCTTCTCCACCTGGTATTGATTATTTAAAACAATCGGGTGGAATTTTTAGAGATTGTTCAATACATGATTTTGATTTGGCACGATTTATTCTTAATAATGATCCAATTGTAGATGTTTTTGCACAAGGTTCTGTAAATGTCTCAAATGATTTTAAGGTTACAAATGATTATGACACAACTATGTGTTTTATGAAATCAAAAAAAGGGGTTTTAGTTCATATAAATAATTCAAGAAGAGCCGTCTATGGTTATGATCAAAGACTCGAAGTATTTGGAAGTAATGGAATGTTAATTTCTGATAATGTTCCAAATAATGATATTAATTACTATAATCAAAATTTATCATTTGCAAAAAAACCTATTAAAAATTTTTTTATCGAAAGATACAAAGATGCTTATCAAATACAATTAGATCAATTTATTAAATCAATAAAAAATAAAAAAAATACATTAGTCACTTTTGAGGATGGAAAGAATGCTTTAATTCTTGCGAATTCAGCTACTAAATCAGTAAAATTAAATAAAGTTGTAAAACCAAAATTTTAGTTATAGATAAATTCTATGAATGAACAATTTAAAGATAAGGTCATTATAGTTACAGGTAGTACACAAGGTAGTGGTGCTGAAACAGCGAGATTATTAGCTAGCAGAGGTGCTAAAGCAATTACAATTTGTGGGAGACAAGAAAATAAAGGTTTCGAAGTTAAAAATCAGATTGAAAAATTAGGTACTGAGTGTTTGTATATAAAAGCAGACCTTAAAAATGTTGATGATTGCAAAAAAATTGTTTTGGAGACTGATAAAAAATTTGGAACAATAAATTCTTTAATTAATGTTGCAGGATACACAGAAAGAGGAACAATTCTAAGTGCTACTCTAGAAAATTATGAAAATAATTATAATATTAATACCCGTGCACCTTTCATATTAATGCAAGAGACAATTAAAATAATGATTAGAGATAAGAACAAAGGAACAATTGCAAATGTATTATCTATGGCAATGTATAGTGGTATGCCATTTATTGTTGCTTATAGTGGATCAAAAGCTGCTTTAGCTACAATGACAAAAAATATTGCAAATTCTGTCGCTAGTTATCAAATAAGAGTAAACGCCTTAAATATTGGATGGACGGATACTCCTGCTGAACATGATATTCAAACAAGAGTTCATAAAAAAAATCCTAATTGGTTGCAAGATGAAGAAAAAAAAGTTCCTTTTAACAGATTGATTAAACCTATTGATGTAGCAAAGGGATTAGCTTTTATGTGCTCAGAAGAATCTGGATTAATGACAGGTAGTGTAATTGATTTTGATCAAACAGTACATGGCTGGCATTCTTATTCAGCATATGAAACTAGAGTTTTGGATGATTCTCTACTAGGAGAATAATTAATCATTTATTTCTCAACCATTTTTTAATTTTTAACTATATTTTATAATTTACACAAATTTAAATATTAATTAATAAATTAAAAATGGGAAAAAAAATAATTTCTATTAATGAAGGAAAATTATCAGAGTTTAAACTTCATAGTATTTGGCTTCGTGAAAGATTAAATGGGAGTGAATTCGTAGACCAAAATAATCTACAACGTTTATATGAACCAAGCCTCTTAGATGATAATCTATTTATAAATTCTCATAATGTTAATGAAAATATATTAAATGTTGAATTTAGTGATGGAGTAAAAGGATCTTTTAATATCGATGATCTTTATAATGAAATAAATAATATTGATGTCATACCTGAAAAAATAATATGGAATGTCAGTGAACAAAATTTAGAAATTTTTGATAATAATAAAATCTTTGAGAATAAAAAGGAACTTATCAATATGCTTAAAGTATTTTATCAATACGGTTATGTAATAATCGAAAATACAAAAGCAGAAGAAAATGAAGTTATAAATTTTGCTGAAAAATTAGGCCCAGTTCGAGCAACAAATTTTGGAAAATTATTTAACGTTGTCTCTAAGCCAAATCCAAATGATCTTGCCTATACTGCATTAGAGTTAACTTCGCATTCAGATAACCCATATAGAAAGCCTGTTCCTGGAATTCAATTACTTCATTGTATTGCTAATGAATCTACAGGAGGAGACTCAAGTTTAGTTGATGGTTTTAGTGTTGCAAATTTTTTAAAACATAACCAACCTGAATTTTATAAAGTATTAACTGAAACTAATGTTACTTTTAAATTTACAGATATTGATACTATTTTAATCGATGAAGCAAAATTAATTGAACTAGATCATAATAATAACTTTAGACAAATACGCTTTAGTGGAAGACTTGATTATGTTCCATTATTAGAGGAAAATAATCTTGATCTCTTTTATAAGGCTAGAAAATATATGTTCAAACTTTGTAATTCTGATAATTTCAAAATTAAATTTAGATTATCTAAAGGAATGATTGCAATGTTTGATAACCTGAGATTATTACATGGAAGAACTAAATTTGATCCAAATACTGGTTTTAGACATCTACAAGGATGTTATATTGATCATGATGTCACTGAGGGTAAGCTTAGAAGGTTATTAAACCCTAATTGACTTCGAAGATCTTTTCAGCAGGATAAAAATTTAATATTTTACTATACCAATTACTAAAATTATTTCCTTCAATTAATGAAACTGTAAAACCACCAAATCCACCACCAGTCAATCTGGCGCCTAGAGCACCACATTCAACTGATCTCTGAACAATTAAATCAACATCTAAAGTAGATGCTTCAAAATCTTTAGAATATGATACGTGACTTTCATTCATTAATTTTCCAAACTCCTGAATATTATTTTCTATTAAATTTTTTTTCGCATTAATCACTCTATCATTTTCAAAAACTACGTGCTTTGCTCTTTTTGCTATAGTATTATTTTCAAATTTATTTGTTTGAAAATTTTCTTTTTTAACTTCACCTAAATATTCTACACCAAGTTTTTTCTCAGCCTCTTGGAGTTCAGCAAATCTTTCATTATAAGAGCTATCTCTTAAATTACGTTGTACTTCAGAGTCAATCAAACAAAATTTCCAATTTTCTGGAAAATTAATAAGTTCGTATTCTAAATTCTTACAATTCATAAAAAATGCTTTGCCATGAATACCAATAGAAGAAACCATTTGATCCATTATTCCACCAGAAACACCTATATAGTTGAATTCTACTTTCTTTGCTAATTTTGCAATTTCTGGATCTTTGATTTTTGTTCCAAAAAAAGTATTAAGTGCTTTTAGTGTAGCAACACACAATGCTGAAGATGATGAAATACCTCTTTCTAAAGGTATATCAGATGAAATAAAAATGTTCAAAAATTTAGATGAAATCTTATTTTCATTAAAAAAAATATATAAACAACCTTTTATATAATCAACCCACTCATTGCTGGTTGATTTCTTGAAATCATTGAATGTTTTTTTTTCTTCAAAATGTTGAGAATAAACTGTGAATTCATTAGAAATATTTTGAGATATCTCAATGTTATTTTTAAAATATAGAAGTGTAGGCATGACATATCCACCAGTATAATCGGTATGTTCACCAATTAAATTTACTCTTGCATGAGCACTTTCCTTTACTTCTGCGTCTATATTAAATATATCTTTAAAACTCATATAATTTCTAGTTATGACTAATCAAATTAATATATCTTTTACAAATGAAAATAAATTAAAAATTGTTCTTGATAATAAATTAGTAGATTCAAATTTGAAACTGTGTTTCTCATTAGTTTATTCAATAAAATCTATATCAGGAGGCGAAATAACTAAGCAAATTGGACGTTATTATGAGTTATCTATAAAAAAAAATACAATTTTATTAGATTTACAAATTCCTAAAATTGGTAACTTCAACCTTTCGTGTGGTCCGGAAGGTGTTTTCATTATTGATACATTAAACAATAGTAAATTAAATATAAATGTTTCAGATTTGATATTTGAAAAACCAATTAAAAAGAAAACTTATGAAGATTTAAAAACAAAAAATTTTATACCTATTATTCCTGAGCCAGAAAAAATTCATTTACAAAATAAATTTATAAATATTGAAAATAAAACATTTAATCTAAATACGGAAATTGAAATTATTTCTAATTTGCAAAATATTATTTCCAAATTGGATATTAATTTTACTTCTGAAAAAGGATTTCCAATTTTCTTTAAAAAAGATGATCAGTTATTAAACGATCAATATTTTATGCAGATAACAAAAGATAATATTGAGATTAAATATAAATCTTATGGTGGAAAGCTATATGGTCTTATATCTTTAGTTCATTTAATTGATTTCTATCAAACAAAGCTTCCAATTTGTACAATACACGATAATCCAAAATATCAATGGAGAGGAATGCATCTTGATTGTGCAAGACAATTTTATACTATTGATGAAATCAAACGTTTATTTAATTACATGGCATTATTTAAGCTTAATAGATTTCACTGGCATTTAACAGATAACGAAGCGTGGAGAATTGAAATTAAAAAATATCCAGATCTAGCATTAAATGGAGGATACAGAGGATATAATTTTAAAATACCACCATTGTATGGAAGTGGTTATGATAAATATGGCGGATATTACTCACAGGAAGATATTAAAGATTTAATTATATATGCAAAAAAATTAAATATCGAGATTATGCCTGAAATTGATTTACCAGCACATTCTTGGGCATTACTAGAAATCATGCCAGAACTTAGAGAACAGTTTTCAAATATAGTTAGTGAAGATGTTGGTTCGTATAAGAATAATACAATAAATCCTTCCTTAGAAAAAACTGTAACTTTTTTAAAAGATATGTTGAATGAAGTAAGTGATATTTTCTCATATGATGTAATTCATGTTGGCGTTGATGAAAGACCAAGTAATGCCTGGGAAGGTTCTCCAGCAATTATCGAGTTTATGAAAAAAAATAATATTAAATCACAAGAGGAATATCAAGATTACTATATGAATTTTTTAATAGATTTTCTAAAATTAAAAAATAAAAGAACAGCTGCATGGAACGAGGCGGCAGTGTCTCCTCATATCGATCACGGGGTGGGTGGAAGTGCAGGAAAAATTGATAAATCATGTTTGATCTTTTCATGGGAGCATTCAGATGTTGCAAAAGAAACTACAAATAAGGGATTTGAAACAATACTTTGTCCTGGTCAAAAAACATATTTTGATATGGCTTATAACAATTCAACTGAAGAAAGAGGTATTTGTTGGGCTGCAACTATAGAAGTAAAAGATATTCATGAATGGGACCCAATAAAAGATATAAATAAATCAGAATTGATAAAAGGGTTACAAGGTCAACTGTGGTCAGAGACAATTACAGATAAAAAATTTTTTGATCAAATGATCAACCCAAGATTAGCAACTTTATCAGAAGTTGCATGGAAAGGAAAAATTTCAAGAAAATGGATAGAATTTCGTTCAGCACTTCTAAATTCTATGGATTTTTTAAAAAAATTAGGCTGGCGATATCACAATTTTTAATGTTAAAGTAAAATAAATATGAAAATAGGCGCAGTAGGTTTTGGGAGTAGAACAGCTAGTGTTTATAATGAATTTTCAAAAGTTAATCCAAATTTTGAAATGATTGCCTATGTAGATCCTCAGCCAATAGGTAAAGATTTTGCTGAGAAAAATAATTTTTTTCCAAATAAATCATATTCAAGTTTAAACGAAATGTTGAATCGAGAGAAACTAGATATGTTAATGATTGGTTCTCCTAATCATTTACATTTAGATCATATCAAGCTTGGATTAAAAGCTGGATTACAAATTTTTGCCGAAAAACCAATAGTAATAAATGAACAAGAAACTTTTGAGTTAGCTAAATTAATAAAAGAATATGGCAAAGAAAGAATTATAGTTGGCTTAGTTCTAAGATATTCGCAACAAGCAAGATCTGTAAGAAAATTATTAGATCAAAATGCTATTGGAAATATAATATCAATTGAAGCTTCAGAACATATTGTACCCTCGCATGGTGCTTTTTTTATGCGAAATTGGAGAAGAAAACAAAAATATTCAGGAGGCTTTATGCTGGAAAAATGTTGCCATGATATTGACTTCTATTCAATGATTACGAAGAGTAGACCTATTAAAGTTGCTAGTTTTGGTTCAAGAAGATCTTTTATACCAGATAATCTTCCAGAGGGTTCTCATGAACAATATACAAAAGATAGACTGAAAGGTTGGGAGTCAAAATCAAATGTCTTTGATAGTGATGCTGATATCGTCGATCATCAAGTAGCAATAATAGAATATGAAAATAAAGCAGTATTATCTTTTCACACTAATATGAAGGTTCCAGACGAATTTAGAAGATTTGCAGTTATAGGATCTACAGGAATGATTGAAGGGGATTTTGTTAGAGGATTTATGAAAGCTCATGATGAAAATAATAATGTACTTATTGACGAAGATTATGGAGCAGCCTTTGGAAAAGAAATAAAAGGTCATTATGGTGCAGACAGTTTAATGGCTAAAGACATTAATAATTATTTGTTAAAAAATAATAAAGAATTACCAGTTGGTGTAATAGAGTGTATGGAAGCAGGAATTGTAGCAATGAAAATTGATGAGTCTAGAAATACAGGTAAAGTAATTGACTTAAAAAGTACTTGGGATAAATTTGACTCTTTATTAAACTAGCATATGAAACAAAAATTAAAATCATATAATGCCCAGACTTATTTAGCATATGCTTTGATTGCTCCAGCTGCCCTTTATATAGTTCTCATTGTTGCCTGGCCGTTATTGGAAACAATCAGACTTTCATTCACAAATTCAAGTTTAGCTGGAGAAGATTATGTTGGATTTGAAAATTATCAAAAAATGCTTTCAAGTAAAAAATTTAATGGGATAGTAACTAGAACTTTTGTTTGGATGTTTTTTTCAGTGTCTTTAAAACTTATTATTGGTTTAATTGGAGCTGTTTTACTAAATGCTAATTTAAAAGGAAGATCAATATTTAGAGTTCTTGTAATGCCTCCCTGGGTAGTGCCGATTGCAATTGGAATGTTGGGTTGGTTATGGTTATACAATGGATATTTTGGAATAATTGCTGGTGTTGGAATGAGAACTGGCATTTTAGATGGTCCATTTGGTTTTCTTGCATACAAGCAAAGTGCTTTTATTTCTACAATAATAGCGGATGTTTGGGTTGGAACGCCAATGGTAACAGTTTTTTTTCTCGCCGCAATGCAAGGTGTTCCAAGAGATTTATACGAGGCAGCTTATTGCGATGGTGCTTCAAGATGGGATAGATTTTTTAAAATTACCCTTCCTCAAATAACTCCAGTAATAATTACAATGTCATTACTGTCTGCGATTTGGACTTTCAATTCATTTGAAATAATTTGGATATTGACTGAGGGTGGGCCAAGGGGTGCAACAACAACATTAATAATAGATACATACAAACAAGCTTTAGGAAATTATAAATTTGGAAGAGGAGCAGCAAGAGCTGTAGTTGTCATGATTTTATTAACTTTATTTGCTGGTTTCTACCTAGCTCTTCTTGCAAGAATAAATAAGAAAATTTCTCATGAATAAATATAATACTTTTGAAAAAATACTTATCTATTCAGGTATTTTAGTCTTTATGACTTTTATACTTCTACCATTTGTAGAAATGTTCTATGCATCTCTTCGTCCTTTGGATCATTTATTTCGTTCACCATATCAATTTTATTCTGATGATTTATCTTTTTGGGCATATAGAGAAATGTGGAATACAGTTCCAATGCTTGGAAGATATATATTTAATAGTTTTTTTTTAGCAACTTCAGTTGCAGTAATAACACTTATTTTTGTAATCCCAGCAGCATATTCTTATGCTCGTTTCAAATTTCCAGCAAAGAATACAAGTCTATATGTATTGCTTGCAATAAATATGTTCTCAGGGGCAGTTCTTTTAATTCCTTTATATAAAGTTTTAAGAACTTTTGGTTTGTTGAATAGTTATCAAGCAATGATTGTACCTGGAGTAGCATTTTTAATACCTACATCTATTTGGTTATTAAAATCATACTTTGAAAAAATACCAATTGATTTAGAAGAAGCTGCTTTTGTAGATGGGGCTTCAAGAGTACAGATCCTACGTCATATAATAGCTCCACTTAGTACTCCTGGATTGGTTGTAGTTGGAATATATGCATTTATTGGCGCTTATGCACAACAGTTCTTATTTGCAATAACGTTTAATCAAAAAAAAGAATATATGCCTATTCCTTCAGGATTATATGAATTTATAGGATATCAAAGTGTTAAATGGAATGAAATGATGGCTGCTTCTCTTGTTGGGATAGCACCTGTTTTATTAGTTTTTATTTTTTTACAAAAATATATTGTTGAAGGACTAACTGCAGGAGCAGTTAAAAACTAAATTGGATAAATATAATTTATACGAAAAGATAATCTTATATTTAGGTATACTAGTTTTCATGACTTTTATACTTCTACCATTTGTAGAAATGTTCTATGCATCTCTTCGTCCTTTGGATCATTTATTTCGTTCACCATATCAATTTTATTCTGATGATTTATCTTTTTGGGCATATAGAGAAATGTGGAAAACCGTTCCAATGTTGCCACGATATATTTTTAATAGTTTTTTTCTTGCTAGTGTTACATCTTTAATTACTTTGTTATTTGTTATTCCTGCCGCTTATTCTTATGCTCGTTTCAAATTTCCTTTTAAGAATTCATCTTTATATATTTTACTAGCAATAAATATGTTTTCAGGTGCTGTACTTTTAATTCCTTTATATAAAGTTTTAAGAACTTTTGGTCTTCTTAATACATACCAAGCAATGATAGTACCAGGTGTCGCCTTCTTAATACCTACCGCAATATGGTTATTAAAATCATACTTTGAAAAAATCCCGATTGATTTGGAAGAGGCTGCATTTGTTGATGGAGCTTCAAGGGTTCAAATTTTAAGACACATTATAGCACCACTTAGTACTCCTGGCTTAGTAGTTGTTGGGATATATGCTTTTATAGGATCATATGCACAACAGTTCTTATTTGCGATAACTTTTAATCAGAAAAAAGAGTACATGCCTATTCCCTCAGGACTCTATGAATTTATTGGTTACACGACAGTTAAATGGAATGAAATGATGGCGGCTTCTCTTGTTGGGATAGCACCTGTATTAATCATTTTTCTTTTTCTACAGAAATATATTGTTGCTGGTTTGACTTCTGGAGCTGTAAAAAACTAGAGAAATACTTAAAATCTAACTTGCTTCATAGAGCCAGATAATGTTATCTCTTATTTATAATTTAAATGGAGGAAATATGAATTTCAAAAAACTATCTTCATTTCTTACAATTGCTATACTTTCACTTGTTGGCTTTAAGGCATATGCTGCTGACGTACACGGTGTATTCTGTGGTAGTGATCTTCGACCTAATTATGTTGAAATAGCTGATAAGTACATGGAAGACAATCCTGGAGTGAACGTAACTCTAGAGGCTGTTCCTTGGGGAACATGTCAGGATAAAGTAATTAATCTTGCTATCGCGGGTGATCCTGTTGCATTTTCATATGTTGGATCAAGAACTCTAAAAGGTCTTGCAGAAAATGGACATATTTTAGAAACAAATATTCCTGCTTCACAACAAGCAATGTATCAACCAGGTATCTTAAACACAGTAACACACATGGGTAAAACTTGGGGTTTCCCTCATGCGTTTTCTACTAAAGCACTTTTCATGAATTGTGGTCTTTTAGAAAAAGCTGGCGTTGCATGTGAAGGCCCTCAAACTTGGGACGAACTATATTCAATGGCTGAAGCTGTAACAAAAAATGTTGATGGAGCAGCAGGAATTGGACTAGCTGGTAAAGATTTTGATAATACTATGCACCAATTCTTAAACTACCTATACAGTAATGGAGGACAAGTTATTGATCCAATGTCAAACGAAATAACTTTGAATTCATCTAATACTGTTGAAACATTAGAATTTTATGGAAAGTTAGCAAACGTTGCTCAGGAAGGTCCTTTAGCTTGGGAGAGATCTCAGTTAACAGAACTATTTAATGATGAAAAAATTGCTATGTATATTAATGGACCTTGGGGTAGAGGTCAGCATAAGGAAGGTCTAGATGTTAAAACAGTTAGAATTCCTGCTGGACCACAAGGAAATCAAGGTACTCTTTTAATCACTGATAGTGTTGCAGTTTTCTCAAACACAGGTGTTGAAAAAGAAGCAATGGAATTAGCTAGCATAATCACATCAGGTGACTCTCAATACAGTCTCGATACTGATTGGGGTCTAACACCAATTATGCAATATCCTCAAATTGGAAATGAAGCTCCATACAATGAAGATTATTGGATGATGTTTATTGATGCGATTGGCGATGGTGGACCAGAGCCACTATTTGTAGACTACAAAGCTTTTCAAACTGTTATGAACTCTATGATCCAAGGGGCAATTCTTGGTGAAGGAGATGCTGCGGATTTAGTAGCTGAAGCAGCTGAAGAGTTAGAAGAATACAAATAATTACATTATTTTGCTAGGGCAATATTTGCCCTAGCATCTAATATAAAATCTAAATGAGTAAATTAACAAGATCTTATTCCTCAAAAATTAATTCAATTTTAAAGAAGATATTAAAAGAAGAAGAAAAAAAATTTTTACAGTGTGCTAAGTTAATTAGTAAATCATATAAAAAGGGTGGGCAGTTATATATTTTTGGAACTGGACACTCTAGATTACTCGGAGAAGAATCATTTCATAGAGCAGGTGGTTTTGCTGCTGCATGTCCAATAAGAGATGATGATCTCAGTTTTAAAAAAGGAGCAAGAAAGGCCACTGCTTTAGAAAGAACTCCAAATATTGCAAAAAAAGCTCTAGCTAAATATAAAATTACTAGCAAAGATATATTGATGATTGTATCTAATTCAGGTGTCAATCACGCTCCAGTTGAAGCAGCTTTGATTGCTAAGAAAAAGAAAATAAAAACTATTTCACTAACATCTGTAAAATACTCAAAACAAGCTCCTCTATCTAAATTGAATAAAAGATTATTTGAAATAACGGATATATTCATTGATAATAAGATTCCACCTGGTGATGCAATTATAAATATTAAAGATAACATGGTTGGACCAGCTTCAACAATTACAGGATCTTTTATTTTAAACTCAATTTTAATTGAAGTTGCAAATATCTTAAAAAATGAAAAATTGTTTCCATTCTATATCAGTGTAAATATGCCAAATGCTAAAAGAAATAATGACAAATTAGAGAAAAAATTTAGTAAGATTAATCCTCATTTATAAGTTTTTTTAATTTTTTTAAAAACCAACAAATTACTATATAAGATAATAAGTTTAGATGACTGATCAAAATAAAGTTAGTGGAAAAATTATTAATTATAATTCTTCCTATATTGGTGATGTATATTTTAGTGAAAAAATTAGTGACTTAAAAATAAAGGACTCTGATGATTATAATAATATTATAATTCCTGGTTTTATTGATCTCCATTGTCATGGTGGTAATGGTTTTGATGTAATGGAGGGCTCACAATCAATTATTGAAATGTCTAAGTATCATTTACGACATGGAACCACTTCAATAATGCCAACTACTTGGACCAATACCTTAGAAAATACTATTTCAGCGTTAAAAGGATTTAATGAAATAAAGAAAGATAATGGTAATAATATCCTTGGAGTTCATTTAGAAGGACCTTTTATTAATCCTAATAAACTTGGCGCTCAACCAAATTTAACTGAGAAACCATCTTTAGAGTTTATAAAAAAAATTCTTGAAATTGCCGATGTAAAAATCATTACCTTAGCCCCAGAAATTGATGGAATGCAAGAATTTATAAATGATTTAGTGGAGCTAAATATTAAGATTCAATTTGGCCACACTTTGGCAGACTTTGATTGCTGTGAAAAAATTATGAAAGATCATGAAATTGGTTTTACACATTTGTATAATGCTATGTCTGGTAATCATCATAGATCCCCAGGAGTTTTATCAGCTGCTCTTTCAAAAGGAAAATATGCTGAAATAATCTGTGATAATATTCATGTTAGTAAAGAAGCAATAAAAATTGCAAAAAAATGTATTCCTGGTCTTTATGCGATAACAGATTCTATTAACGCTAGCGGAATGAATGATGGAGAATATATTTTTGCAAAAAATAATATAAAAAAAGAAAATCATTCAGTAAAAATTAAGTCTGACGGTACTTTAGCAGGAAGTATTGTTACTATGGATCAAACTTTTAAAAATTTAATATCAATGAATTTTTCCTTAGAAGAAGCAGTCGCTTTAACTAGTTATAATGCTTCTAAATATATGAATCTAGACAATGTCGGTGTAATTCAAAAAAATTTTTTAAGTAATTTTCTTATTTTAGATAAAGAATTTAATCTTAAAGAAGTTTATTTAAGAGGAAAAAAAATTAATGTCTAATTCCCAAGTTTTATCTGAAGCACTCTCTATTCCAAATAAAATTAATCATTTTATCTTGAATGATAAAAATAATTATCAGGAAATATCAAGTTTAATATCAGAAAAAAAAATTGATTATGTTGTTACTGTCGCAAGAGGTACTTCAGATTGTGCTGCTCTTTATTTATCTTATATGTTTGCAAAATATCTTGGTCTACCAACGTACAGCATGCCTCCATCTATAATAACTTTAGAAGAATCAAAATTTAATTTTTCGAGAGCATTAGTTTTCATTATTTCTCAATCAGGAAAAAGTGAAGATTTGGTTGAATGTCATAAAATGGTACAAAAAATGGGAGCAAAGACTATATTAATAAGTAATAACTTAAATAGCCCAATTGCAAACACATCCAATTATTTTTTTGATATAAATGCTGGAGAAGAAAAAAGTGTTGCAGCGACAAAAACTTTTGTTTTGTCTTTATTGATAATTTTAAAGCTTGTTTTTAATACTCTTAATAAAAAAGATATTAATAAACAAATTGAAAAGT
Source organism: uncultured Alphaproteobacteria bacterium (assembly GCA_902537325.1). Taxonomy (GTDB): domain Bacteria; phylum Pseudomonadota; class Alphaproteobacteria; order HIMB59; genus CACPNW01. The sequence continues at coordinate 70,969 of CACBAT010000005.1, forward strand.
TAAGTGATCATTTAATTTTAGATAATCAAAATCAATGGAATCCAAATATATTAGATAAAACTATAAGTAATGGATACATAATTAGTAGAGGTGTTGGATATGCAATTTCTAATGAAATATCTTTAAAGTTTAAAGAGTTATGTCAAGAAATGATAGAACCTTTCAGTAGTGCTGAAGTAATGCATGGGCCAAAAAGCTTGATACAAAACTCATTCAAATTATTTACTATATCGCTTAGAGATAAAAGTGGGATGATAGTAGCAAAAGATGCTAGTCAAATTATTTCATTAACCAATCTTCACTATGAAATAACCTATGATAAAAAATCTAACACTGAACTTCTATATAGCCCTAATGATATGATAGAGTTAGATCCAATTATAGTTCTATCAAAATTTTATCCATGGATAGTTAATTACTCTTTTCAAAAGGGATTAGATCCAGACAATCCTAGATATTTAACTAAAGTAACACAAACATTCTAATTTGAATAATATTGATATAGCAATTATTGGAGCAGGTTCTGCAGGAAGTATAATAGCAAATAAACTTCTGACTAAAACTAATTTTAATATAGTCCTTATTGAGGCTGGGCCTAAAGATAACAATCCTATCATTGACGTTCCTCTTGGTTATGGAATGACATTTTATAATAAAAAAATTAATTGGAACTTCTACTCGGAAAAACAAGATAATTTATTCAATAGGCAAATATATTATCCAAGAGGTAAAGTTTTAGGTGGCTCTGGCTCAATAAATGCAATGGTCTATGCAAGAGGATTAGAAACAGATTATGAAAATTGGGGTAGCAATAAGGAATGGAGTTTTGAAAATATAAAAAAAGTATACAGTTCTATGGAGCAACAAATAAATCATGATAAAGAATTTCTTACAAAAGAAAAGATTCCAGTAAATAATGTAAGTAAGCATCATCATTCAATTTTAGAATATTTTTTTAATGCTAGTAATGAAATTGGTATTAAAAAAAATATAAATTTAACTACATCAATCGAAAATCAAGTAGGTCATTATAATATTAATACTTACAACGGTACTAGACATTCATCATCAAAAGTATTTTTAAAGCCTATATTAAAAAACCCTAGGCTGACTATATTAGACAATACTCAAGTAAAACATTTAATAACTAAAAATAAAAAAATTACTGGAATTAAAATTCAAAATAAATCAACAGAAAAAATAATAAATCTATCTCTTGGAGCAATTTTATGTTCTGGCTCTATAATGACACCTTACTTGTTAATGCATTCTGGTATTGGTGATAAAGAGCATTTAAAACAATTTGATAAAGAAATAATAATTGATAATTCTAATGTTGGAAGAAATCTCCAGGATCATCTTGGGTTAGATTATTTATTTAAAACACATCATCATTCACTAAATAAATCTTTAGGAACTTGGCCAGGCAGAATTACTTCTGTATTAAGATATCTTTATAATAGGAAAGGACCATTATCATTAAGTATTAATCAGTCTGGGGGGTATGTAAATTGGAATTCAAAACATCATTATCCCAACTTACAGATATATTTTAATCCTTTAACTTATTCTATCACTCATAAAAATAAAAGACCTTTACTAAAAACTGATAAATTTAATGGTTTTATTATTGGTTATAATTCTTGTCGACCAAAAAGTTTAGGAACGATTACATTAAATTCTCCTAATTTTGATGATTCTCCATTGATAGATCCAAATTTTCTATCACATGAAGAAGATATATATGATGTTAAGTGTGCAATTAATTTTTCTAAAGTTTTGGCAAACACAAATAGTATTAAAAGAATAAGAAATGAAAGTGTTACGCATGATCTTTTAAATGCTACTGAAGAAGAAATGGTTGACCACTTTAAATCTAATGCAGTTTCTATCTATCACCCTTGTGGCACTTGTAAAATGGATGAAGATCCTAAAAAGGGAGTTGTCTCTGAAAGATTAAAAGTTCATGGAATGGAGAATCTTTGGATTGCTGATGCATCTGTTTTTCCAAATATTACTTCTGGCAATATAAATGCCCCTGTAATGATGCTTGCTAATCTTGGAAGTAAATTTATTATTGAGGATTTAAAAAAAACTTAATTTATGAAAATAGTTAAACTTGAAACATTCACAAAACCATATGTAAGTTTTGTAAAAATAACAGTTGAGGATGGTTCAATTGGTTATGGTCAAATGTCAACTTATCATGCAGATATCACAGCTCAAATTTTTCATAAACAAGTTGCACCTTGGGTTTTAGGAAAAGAATATTTTGATTTTGATGATTTGGAAGATTTTATCTTTGAAAGAGAGCATAAATTTCCAGGATCATATCTTTTACGTGCAATAGCTGGTTTAGATACAGCGTTGTGGGATTTAAAAGGTAAAATAGAAAGTAAACCTGTCGTTTCATTGATAGGAGGATCTCCAGGAAATTTAAGAATTTATGGTTCATCAATGAAAAGAGATATTACACCGAATGATGAAGCAAATAGATTTAAAAAACTCTTTGATGAAAAAGGTGTTAATGCATTTAAATTTAGAGTTGGTTCTGAATGTGGAAGAGGTATCGATGAATGGGAAGGAAGAACGCCTAGTATAGTAAAAACAATAAATTCGACTTTAGATAAAAGTGTAATTAAAATGGTTGATGCAAACAGTTGTTATAGTTCTGTTCAAGCAATAGAAATTGGGAAACTTTTAGAAGATAATGATGTTACTCATTTTGAAGAACCTTGTCCTTATTGGAAACCAGAAGAAACCAAAAAAGTTACTGATAGTTTGAAGATAGATGTTACTGGGGGAGAACAAGATTGTGATCTGAGAATTTGGCGAGATATGGTTAACAGAAAAATTGTAAATATTTTTCAGCCTGATATTATGTATATGGGAGGATTGACCAAAGCTTTAAAAGTAGCTAAAATAATAGAAAATGGTGGCTTTATCTGTACTCCACATACGGCTAATTTATCTTTAGTAACAATTTGTACAATGCATTTTTTAAAAGCAATAAATAATTCAGGTCCCTATCTTGAATTTTCAATTGAAGGTAAAGATTATTATCCATGGCAACAGAATTTATTTTTAGGTGATCCTTTTAAAATATCTAATGGAATGGTTAAAATTGAAGATACTCCTGGTTGGGGTATTGAAATTAATCCTGATTGGTTAGAGAAATCAGAATATAAAAAGACAGAAATATAAAAAAATGATTAAAAATATAATTTTTGATTTTGATGGAGTAATAGTTGATAGTGAGGTCTTAGCTTCTAAGGCATTTTCCAAATATTTTAGTAAATTTGATCAATCAATTAAAGAGGAGCAATTTTATAAATATGCTGGAAAAAAAACAGTCGAAGTAATAGATTTATTATCTGATAAATATAAGATTGAAAACAAAGAAAAATTTACAAATGAAATATTTGATATTGTTTCAGAAGTTTATTCCAAGGATTTAAAACTAGTTGATGGAGCAAAAGATTATATTAGTAAATCAGATAGAAATCACTTTATTGGATCTAACAGTAATAAGGATAGAATTCTCGATGGATTGAAGCTTGTTGGGTTAGATAAATTTTTTTTAAGTGATCAGGTTTATTCATTCGATATGGTAAAAAGACCAAAACCTGATCCAGATATATATTTAAAGGTTTTAAATGATAATTCACTTATTAGAGAAGAGTCAGTCATTATTGAAGATAGTGGCGTAGGTGTTAAAGCAGCAACTGCAGCAGGAGTAAGGGTATTTGGTCTTACTGCAGGAAAACATTGGCATTCAGATAGAGATACAAATGAATTATTTGACAATGGTGCTTTGAATGTATTTAGTGATTATGAAAGTTTAGGTAAGGCAATAGAGGAGCTTTAAATGGGGCCAGATGTAAAAGGAAATCCACTTTATATTTCAGTCTATCTTTTGATAGCCTCCTATATTTTAGGTGAATTTATTTTTCCTAAATATCCACTGCTATATATTCTTAATCTTTTTGGATTATTAATTATAATTTTAATGCCAATTGTATTTTTTTCGTCAAGAAATGCATTTAATGCACATGAAGAAAAATTACCTCCTCAAACTGAAACAAATAGAATTATAAAAACTGGAATTTATGCTTACTCTAGAAATCCAATTTATCTATGTTTTGTTTTATTTCATTTTGGTATGTTTCTTACTTTTGAAAACATTATGTATTTTATTTGTTCTATAGGATTATTTTTTTGGTTAAATAATTTTGTAATAAACGAAGAGGAAAAATATTTAAAAGATAAATTTGGGGATGAATTTGTAAGATATTGTAATTCGGTTAAAAGATGGATTTTTTTCTAGTTAAAATTTATTGAAGAAATTTTATGATTTTTTTCAAATTTAATAACGATCTGAGCTTTTTTATTTAGATCCTTCATCATCCATTTAGTTATTTTCTCATAATGTTGAACAAAATATTTAATTTCATTTGGAGTCATTCTTTTTGATTTTTTGTTTTTTGATTGATTAGTTTTTTCCTGCTTTAATCGCCATTTGAAAACATTACCAAAAGAGGATGTCTTCAAAAAAATAAGTTCATCGAATAATTTAAATAATTTTTTATATTCTAATTTTAATTTATTATTATAGAAATTTCTCCATTGATATTTTGGATCTTTAATTTTTTCTAAATTATTTATATTTTTATGAAGAATTTTTTTTGGAATTTCTGAACTTCCACAACACCAACCTTCTAAGAAAAGAATATCACATTTAGTTTTAGTTATTTTTGTTGATTTAGTTGTATCATCAATCAACTTATCAAATAGAGGGGATGTGATAGGGTATTTACTTTTATTGAATTGTTTTATATTTTTAATTAATTTTTCAATATCATGTGTTCCAGGAACACCTCGAGTTATTAACAATTGATGTATTTTATTTGATAATTGAGATCGTTGTTTTCTTGATAAATAATAATTATCCAAACTAAGCAAAAGTATTTTCTTATTATAAAATTTTTCAATAGTTTTAGAGATAATATTAATAAATGATGATTTTCCAATACCCTGAGAGCCTCCAAATAGGAATTTTTTTGATTTACTAGAGCATATATAATTTATGATTGGAATTAATTTTTCTTCTATATACTTTTTGGAATATTTTTTATTATATGTTTTGTGTATTTCTATTTGAATATAGTCTATTAATGCACTCATTTAATATTTATTTATAAACAAAATACTTATACATGAAATTTCTTTTTGATTTAGGTGGTGTTTTTTTTGATTGGGACCCTCATTATTTTTATAAAGATGTAATTAAAGATAAAGAAGAAAGAGACAATTTTCTCAATAATATTTGCAATGATGAATGGAATATACAACAAGATGCTGGAAGACTAATAAAAGATGCAGAAACTGATCTAATAAAGAATTATCCTGATTATGAAGATAAAATAAAATTATATTATAAAAATCATCATAAAATGTTCAGGAAAATCTTTCAGCATTCAGTTAATGTTTTAAATGATTTGAAAAATAAAAGATATGAGTGTTATGTTTTATCAAATTGGTCCTGGGAAACATTTCAAGGTATGGATAAAAAATATCCATTTTTAAATAAATTTGATGGTTTAATAATTTCTGGAAAAGAAAAATTAGTTAAACCTGATTCTCAAATATATAAATTAGCAGTAAAACGCTTTAATCTAATTCCTGAGGAAACTGTTTTTATAGATGATAAAAAAGAGAATATTGAGGCCGCAAACAAACTTGGTTTTTTAACTATACATTTAACTAACCCTGAAATAATAATTCAAGAAATTAATAGATTTATTTAATTTAATTATGAACAAAATATTTGATATTTTAGTTATTGGAGGGGGTATTAATGGTGCTGGAATTGTAAGAGATGCATCAGGCAGAAATTTAAAAATTTGTTTGGTTGAAAAAAACACAGTTGGTTCAGCTACTTCGTCTTGGTCTACAAAATTAATACATGGCGGGTTAAGGTATCTCGAAAATTATGAATTTCGCCTTGTACGTGAATCTCTAAAGGAAAGAGAGGTAATTAAAAAAATTGCCAGTAATATAACAACACCATTACCTTTTATTATACCATATCAAAAATCCTTAAGACCTAAATGGTTAATTAAATTAGGATTATTTTTATATGATAATATTGGTGGCAAAATGACTATACCAAAATCTTCAACTATAAATATTAAAAAGGAAATTCCTAACATTTTAAAAGATCAATTTAAAATTGGTTTCCAATATTATGATTTACAAGTTGACGATAAAAAGCTTGTTCAATTAAATGTTGAAGATGCAAAGAAAAAAGGTGCAATTATTATTCAAAATAAAAAAGTTATAGATGCAAAACGAAATAAAAATATTTGGGATATAACTTTAGATGATAATACTATACTTAAATCTAAAATTCTTATCAATGCTGCAGGACCTTGGATAAATGAAGTTTTAAGTAATGTCATTAAATTAAATTCAAAAAAATCAATTCGACTTGTAAAAGGTAGTCACATAATAACTAAAAGTCTTTACAATCAAAAAAAAGCTTTCACTTTACAAAATGAAGATAACAGAATAATTTTTGTTATACCTTATAAAGAGGAATATTCTCTTATTGGTACTACTGAAACAGAAGTTTTTTCACCAGAAAATCCAAAAATTGACGAAAGTGAAATTGATTATTTATTAAATTCAGTAAATAAATATTTCATTAAACAAATATCAAGAGATGATGTAGTAAGTTCTTATTCTGGAATTAGACCACTTATTGAAGATTTTAAAGAAGCATCAAAAGTTACTAGAGACTATATATTCGATTTAAATGAGGATGGTTCGCAGGCACCATTATTAAACATCTATGGAGGAAAACTAACGACGTATAGAAAATTAGCTGAAAATGTTCTTTTAACTCTTAATAAACATATTCCAATAAATAAAGAAAGTTCTTGGACTGCTAAACAAAAACTATAATTGGTATCCCTCTTAAATAACTTTTCAAATTTGGTGGGCAGAAAAGTTTTATAAGAGGAATACTTCTTATAGGAGGAAATAATATGAACCCTCTGCCCATCAATATTTTAGTTTAAATTTATGATATTTATTGAAAATTTTTAAAAAAGGGATGTATTGCCCCTTATATTAGGGGCAATATTCAATACGATTCTATTATTTAAAAGCTTGTCCTGAACTGTCAAATAACTGGCATCTTCCAGCAGGGAAACCAACTTTTACAGTATCACCAACTTTTATTTCTGAATGTCCTTCAGTTTCTGCAACTAATGGCTCACCATCTTTTTCAAGGTATAGGTAAGTAACGTCACCAAGTTTTTCGACAACGAATACTTTACTTTCCCAAGATCCATCTGAGTCACCATTTACTACTAAGTGTTCGGGTCTAATACCTAAAGTTACTGGATCACCCTCTGATGAGGATGCTGACATCTTAGAGACTGATATTTTTGACATTCCCATAATATCAACTTCTGTAGCATCAGAACTTTTGCTTAATATCTTACTAGAAATAAAGTTCATTTTTGGTGAACCAATAAATCCACCTACGAACATGTTATTTGGTCTATCATAAAGTTCTAATGGGGATCCTTTTTGCGAAACGATACCTGTATCTAGAACAACAATATCATCAGCTAAAGTCATAGCTTCTGTCTGATCATGTGTAACGTAGATCATTGTTGCTTCTAGTTCATTATGAAGTTTTGCTAATTCAACTCTCATTTGAACCCTTAATGCAGCATCAAGGTTTGAAAGTGGTTCATCAAATAAGAAAACTTTTGGTTTTCTTGTAATTGCTCTTCCAATAGCAACACGTTGTCTTTGACCACCGGAAAGTTGTTTTGGTTTTCTTTGAAGATAATCTTCTATTTGAAGAATTCTTGCTGCCTCATTAACTCTTTCATTAATTTCATCTTTTGATCTTTTTTCTAATTTCAAACCAAAAGCCATGTTATCAAATACAGTCATGTGAGGGTATAAAGCATAAGATTGAAACACCATTGCAATATTTCTTTGCTTTGGTGGTAAATCATTAACTACCTGACCATCAATTGAAATTGTACCTGAATTGATATCTTCAAGTCCTGCGATCATTCTTAACATAGTTGACTTTCCACAACCACTAGGTCCAACTAAAACTGTGAATGATTGACTTTTTATATCTAGAGATACATCCTTAATTACATGGACGTCTCCAAAATATTTATTAACAGTATTTATATTTATATCTGCCACTTCATCCTCCTTTGAGCGATCTTTCAAGTGTATGAATACATCATCATACAAATATGATTTTATTAAACGATAATTTGAAGGAAAAATCAATAGTTTTTAATACTAACCCTTAACTGATCCTGCTACTAATCCTCTTATAAAATATCTCTGAAGGGCAAAAAAGATAAATAAAGGAACTGTCATTGATACAAAAGCTCCTGTTGTTAATATTTCCCAATTTTCTCCTCTTGATCCAAGCAATTCTTTTAATTTAGCAGTTAAAATAATTTCACTTGGAACTTGGTCTAAAAAAACTAAACCAACTAATAAATCATTCCAGCACCATAAAAATTGCAGTATAAATATTGAAGCAAATGCAGGTATTGATAAAGGAATAATTATACGTAAAAAAATATCATAATGAGAAGCGCCATCAACTTTTGCAGCCTCCATCATTTCATTTGGCAAGCTTTTTAAGAAATTTCTCAATAAGAAAGTAGTCGAAGCTAATCCAAATCCAGTATGGGCCATCCATACCCCAGGATATGATTTTGCTGCCACACCGAATAATGCACCAAAATCATTATAGATCGTTAGTATTGGTATTAGAGACATTTGAAGAGGAACAACAAGAGATGCAATTATTACAGCTAAAAGAATATCTCTTCCATAAAATTTCATCCAAGTTAAAGAATAGGCAAAAAAGGAACAAATTATTAATGGTATCAATGTTGAAGGTAGAGCAACAGCCATAGTGTTAATAAATGCTCTTCCAATTCCTTCTTTGAATAAAACTTCTCTATAATTTTCAAAAGTAAACGAAGGTGGGCTTAATGATGTAGTAAATAATCTTTTCCCTTTTTTCTTTTGAAATTCACTTTTTGATCGCCATTCATAATTTCCATCTTCATCAATAGTTACTTCACTTTCATCTTTAAAAACCGCTACCTCACTAACATTAAATTCATTAATTTTTTTTGAAGTTATTCCAAAACTTTCGATTTTTTTTCCAGAGTTTTCTTCAAATAATTTTCCTTTAATTTTAAAATATCCATCTTCTTCAATTTGTGCATTCATTCCAGGCATTCTATAAATTTCATTTATTTCAGTTGTAGTTAAAGATGTCCACCAACCACTAATAGATAGTAAATCTTTGTCTCTCAATGAGCTAATAAATAGACCAAAAGTTGGAATGATCCAAATAATGACAAAAAACAATAATAGTAATTGAGATAAAATCGATGATAAAGAAAATTTTTTCATCATATTTTTTGTTCCTGTCGATGTTTATATAAGTTCCAAGCAAGAATAGGTATTACACCAATCATTATAACTATAGCTAGTACACTTCCTCTTCCGGAGTCGCCTCCACCTCTAAACATCCAATCATACATTAAGTTTGCTAAAACACCTGTTTGCCATTCCCCATTTGTCATGGCAAAAATAATATCAAAAATTCTTAAGACAATTATTGTTATTAAAGTCCATATAACAAGAATTGTCTGTTCCAAATAAGGAATAATAATAGAAAAAAATATTTTTAATTCACTAGCCCCATCTATTCTTGCCGCTTCTAACATTTCTTTGGGTATACTTCTCAAAGCTGCACTGAAGATCACAAGTGCTAATCCTGTTTGTATCCAAATCATTATAGCCATTAAAAAAAAATTGTTCCAAAATGGTATTGTTATCCATGCTTGAGGTTCATAACCAAATGAAACAATAATTGCATTTAGAAGACCTATTTGAGTGTCACCAGGACCTCTGTATTCATAAATAAATTTCCATATTACACCTGCACCCACAAATGAAATTGCCATAGGCATAAAAATAATTGATTTAGCAATTGAACCCCACCATATGTTATCTGCAAGTTTAGCAATAACTAAACCAAAAAAAGTACTTAAAGTTGGAACAACAAGTAACCATACAAAATTATTTAATATACTTCTTCTAAATTCAGGATCACCAATAGCCCATTTATAATTATATAAACCAACAAATTCTCTTCCAAATTTATCGTAAAAGCTAAGCCGAACAGTTTCAAAAACTGGATATAAAATAAATATAAATAAAACAATAAAAGCAGGTGCAATAAAAACTATTACTCTGATTGAATTTTCAAAATTATATCTTTTTATACTTCTTCTTCCATAAGCATCTAAGACTAAATTAGAAATATGAAAATAACTTATAAAAAATAAAATCCCTAAAAAAACGATAAACAATAAATTTAGGATGGTCATTAAAAAGTAAATATATAAAAAAAACAGGCGAACAAGTTATTTGTTCGCCTGGTAATTATTTAAATTATTTAATAGCGTCCCAACTGTCTTGAATAGAATCAGCTACATCTTTAGCAGATTTTCCATTGGTATAATCAACCATACCAGTCCAGAAAGTTCCTGCACCAATTGCACCAGGCATTAGATCTGATCCATCAAATCTAAATGTAGTTGCTCCTAAAAGTATGTCATGAAGACCCTTAAATGTCTCACTTGAGTATTTATTTTTATCAACGCCTTTATGAGGTGTTAAGAAACCACCTTTTTCCATAAATCTTTCATTTGGTTCAGGGTGTAATAAAAATTTCATGAACTCAATAGTTGCAGCATTATCATTTGTTGCAGCAACTAGCGTACCAGCACCTAGAACTGGCTTTCCAAGATCTTTACCAGCGAAAGCAGGGAAGTAGAAAAAGTCATAATCTACACCTGCTTCTGATCCATCTGGAAAGAATGCTGGAATAAAACTAGCTTGTCTGTGCATCATACATTCAGCTGGAGATGTAAATAATCCATTTGGAGCATCTCTGAAATCTGTTGTTGCAACAGCTTTACTTCCACCATTTACATAATCATCATTTAAAGCAAATGAACCAAAAGTATCCATAGCTTCAATTACTCGTGGATCATTAAATGGCATTTCATTTGAAACCCACATGTCATATACTTCTGGTGAATGAGTTCTAAGCATTATATCTTCCATCCAGTCAGTTGCAGGCCAACCAGTAGCTGCACCAGAACCTAAACCAATACACCAAGGTGTATTACCATCTGATGCCATTTGATCAGTTAAAGCAATTAACTCTTCCATTGTTCCTGGAATTTCATAACCATTATCTTCAAAGTTATCTGGAGAGTACCAAACTAAACTTTTTACATTGACTCTAAAAAATACGCCCATGAATTGATCTGTACCATTTTCATCAGCATATGTAGTTAGATCTACCCAAGATTGTCCAGCAGCGTAATCATCTAAAACCATTTGTTTTATATCATCACCAAGAGGAACTAATCCCCCCATTGCAGCAGCGTTAGCTGCTAATCCTGGTTGTGGAAAAATAACTGCATCTGCAGCACTTCCAGCCTTTAAGTCAATCATAACTTGTTGTTCAAAACTATCTGAACCACCATACTCAACCGTAGCTCCAGTTGCTTTCTCAAAAATTGAAACAACATCTCTAAAGTCGTCATCCTGTGGTGCTAACCATGGACCAAAAACTGTAATTTTTTGCCCACTTAAATCAGGACCAACATAGTGTCCTCCAGCTGTAGCTGAAAAACTTAAAAATAATGATGAAATAAAAATAAACAAAATTTTAATCATATATTTCATTATTCCTCCTTTTTTATTTTAACTGTTATCTAAACATAAAACTATGTCAATTTATAATGACTTTCTGATGTTGATATTTATTATTAAATATAAATACTATTTAAAAAATATAACAAAAAACAAAAAAAATGATAACTATGAATTATCTTATGAAGGTACTACTTTCGAAATATAGAAAGAATTATCTTTATTTTGCTTAATTATTGCAGGTATAATTTCTTTATAAGCATCGAACAAACTTGAATTTGGTTTTGGTAATTGATCTTTGATTAACTCACTCAATTTTGGTAAATTATAGGATGGAACTGAAGGAAACATATGATGTTCTACGTGATATTCCATATGCCAGTATAAAAAACTAAATATTGGGTTAAAACGAACTGATCTTGTCGTGTATCTATGATCTTTAACATCTTCAGGGAGACCGATGTGTTGAGTTTGATTAAAAAGTTCAATAATATTCCCCCAGTACCTAGGAAAGAAAATTAGTAGAGCTGGAAGTGGATTCATTAAATAAATAGATATTATAAAAGATACTATCCATATTGAAACATGAATTCTTGAAATAAGTCTACATTTCCAAATTTCATTTTGAGGTATACAATCTTTCATAACAGGAGTTGTAATCCCCAAAGCATGTTTAATTGTTTCAAATTTCCATGAGTCTTTAAATTTTATTAACTCTGCGAATGGCACAAAGCTAAAAAGAAAATTTTGTAGAGTTGGATATTGATGGAATAATGCAGCTTCATAATCATGAGGGTCTTTTACTGAAGCAGTGTTGCTATGATGTCTAAAATGACTCCATGTCCATCTTGTAGGTTCAAAGTCAGTCATGAAAGAGCCTATTTGATAAAATATTTCATTTAAATATTTTGATTTGAATGCTGTTCTATGACCACATTCGTGCCAGATAGGGTTACTTGCGTAAAATAAAACACCATAAAGCCATAGCCATAATACAGTCCACCATGTTCCCCAAGTTACTGCAGACATGTATCCAAAGAAAAATAGTAATATGAAATATATAGTTACATGCTGTAATCCCTTAAGATCACTTTTTTTTGATAATAGTTTTAAGTCCCTTTTACTTATTTCAGCTCTAAACCACTTAGTATCTACGTTATCTAATTTATCTGACATTGATCTTTTATAAAAAAATTAATGAAAATATAAAGATAAAAATCAACTATTTTGACACACTATACTTCAACCCAACATCCATTTTCACTACTTTCATAGCAACTATCAAGCACTTTCTGGATTTCTGCTCCTCGTTTGAAATCAGGCTCGTGATTATTATTATTCATTATAGACTCTATAAATCTCTCAAAATTAGTTAAGGAAGAAGGGCATTTAATTTCCTCCCATTTTATTTTATCATCTTTACTATTAAATTCTCTTTCAATATCTTTTGTATACATAAATTTGTTGCCTTCTGAAATTGGATCATCAAATTCAATCTTAACAGCACCTTTGTCACCAAAAATTCTTAATTCCAATCTATTTGAATAACCAGTTGCAAATCTTGTAGCATTAACAGTGCCAATTGCTCCATTATCAAATTCTACCATTGATAAGAAAGTGTCATTTGCATCCAATACATAATCTTTAATTTTTTCACCCTTTGAGTGAAAAGTTTTTAGATATGAATTGAGTTTTTTGATTTTTCCAATAGGCCGTGAAGCAAAATCAAATATATGTACACCAATGTCACCTAAAGTACCCTTGCTGCCATGTTTTGTAGATAATCTCCATAGCCATTTATCTTGCTCCTTCCAATTTCCCCAGTAATTTGAAGTTAACCAAGACTGATTATAATTGGCATCCATGTGAATCACATTTCCAATTTTACCTTCTTGAACCATTTTGCAGAGTTCTTGATAGCCAGATGAATTACGGTAACTAAAATTTACCATATTAATTAGGTTTCTTCCTTTAAGTGCATCACACATTAATTGTGCGTCTGCATGATTTTCAGCAAGAGGTTTTTCACAAAAAATATGCTTATTTTTTTCTATTGCTTTAATTGATATTTCTTTATGAAAAGCATCTGGTGTTGTATTTGAGATTGCATCAACATCTGATTTTTCTAATAGTTCATCGACACTATTATATCTATGATCAATATTAAATTTATCACAAAACTCATTTAATCTATCATTGTTTACATCACATGCTGCAACAACGTCTGAATCTTTATTATCTTTAAAAGCACTTGCATGCCATTCAGCTATTCCACCTGTACCAACAATGCCAACTTTAATCATTTTTTATAATTATGATCTACTTGATATCCTTTTACTTCTATAGGCTGAACAGGTTCTGTTCTTTCCATATTATCTATACCCTTAGCTATTCTATCAATCCAAATGCCGGATGTTTTTTCAGGGCAAACCCAATGAATAGAGTTTCTAATAACTCTTTGAACATCTTTATTATAATAAACAGGATAAGATTCGTGCCCTGGTCTAAAATAAAAGATTTTTCCATTCCCTCTTTTGTAACATAAACCTGATCTAAACACTTCTCCACCTTCAAACCAACTTACAAATACTGTTTCATCTGGTGCTGGAACTTGAAATGGCTCACCGTACATTTCCGTCATATCAATTTCAAAATATTCCCCCAAACCTTCAGCAATAGGATGACCTGGGTTACATACCCAAACTCTTTCCTTTTCTCCTCTTTCGGCCCATCTAATATTTGCAGTTGTACCCATCATTCGTTTAAAAATTTTAGAATGATGTCCTGAATGTAAAACTAAAAGACCCATTCCTTCTAAAACTCTTTGCTGTACTCTATCGACAATTTTATCTTCAACCAACTTATGCGCTTTATGACCCCACCAAATTAAAACATCCGTTTTATCTAATAATTCTTCACTTAACCCATGATCTTTTTCTTCTAATGTTGCAGTTTTAATATTTAGACTTCTATCATCAGATAAAAATTCTTTAATACAACCATGAATTCCTTTTGGATAAATTGATTTTACGTGTTCATCCTCCTGTTCATGAACAAATTCATTCCATATAACAAGGTTTACCATTGCTACCTTACTCTTCCTCCATGAAATCTGTGACCAAGAATTGCTAGTATAATAATCAATCCATTAAAAAATTGTCTCCATACTCCACTCATGCCCATAGCTACAACACCAACTTCCATATATGCAATAACGCCAACACCAAACACAGCTCCTACTATCGTTCCTACGCCTCCCCATGTGGGGGTTCCTCCAATAAATACTGCAGCCAGAGCAAGTAATAAGTAGCCAAATCCTTGTGTTGGCCACCAGGTAAAATTAATTAAACATGAAAAAATTCCTGCAAGTGCTGCACCCAAACCAACATACATAAACGCACTAATTCTTACCCAGTTAACATTAATTCCCATTTGTGCAGCTGAGTCTGGATTATCTCCAACATGATGAATATGGATTCCAAACACATGTTTCCTATAAAGATAATAGGAAAATATTGTAAACAACGCAGCCCAGTAAACTTGCATTGGAACCCCAAAAAGTTTCCCAACTAACACATCGTAGATCCAGTGATCAGAAATTTCCATAAAAGAAATTGATTTACTATCACTAGCAACAAACAAAAATCCTCTTATAAAAAATAATGCTCCAAGAGAAGCAACCAAGGATGAAAGGCGTCCATAAACAACTAAACATCCCATAAGAATTCCAACTACGGCCCCAGAAAGTATTCCTATAAGAATACATAATAATGGATCAAGTCCTGCTTTTAATAAAAGAGCAAAAATGTATGCTGACAGTCCAAAAGTAGATGCAAAGGACAAGTCTATTTCTCCTGCAGTAACTAAAAAAACAAGAGGGATAACCATAAACATAATTACTGGAAGCATTACAAACACAGATTGATGCAAATTTGGCCTCATCATTACTTCTGGTGCCCCAATTAGGAAAACTAACATTAAAATTATAAAGTAACCTAAACTTCCTAATGCTCTTCCATTTTTTCCAATTAAATTTTTAAATGTATTTTCTTTGGTACTCATTAATGTTTACTCACTGCATCCTTCATGACTTTCATAAGTGCTTCAGGACCTTCAATGTCATTTTTATTCAATTGATGAACAACTTCACCTCTGTCTAAAACAATAAATCTATCAGAGATATCATAGACATGATAAATATTATGACCAATAAATAAAACTGATCTTCCAGATTTTTTAACATTATCTACGAAATCAAAAACTTTTTGAGTTTCAATGAGTGAAAGGGCTGTAGTTGGCTCATCCAATACAATTAACTCTGCATTGTTATAAATCGCTCTTGCTATTGCTACTCCTTGTCTTTCACCACCTGATAAATTACCAACAGGTGATTCAGCATCAATCAGTTTTGATGTAAATCCAATTTCTCTAATTAATTTGTTTGCTTCTCTTACTTGTTCTTTTTCTCTTATAAAACCAAACCTATGTTTTAATTCTTTTCCCATAAAAATATTCCACACTATCGATTGCTGTGGACATAAAGCTCTGTCTTGAAAAACAGTTTCTATTCCAGCCTCTCTAGCTTTTGAGGCATTCCAATTTTTAACTTCATTTCCTCTAATTATAATTTGACCATCATCGGGAGCATGAACACCAACTAACGTTTTAATTAAGGTAGATTTACCAGCTCCATTATCTCCAATTAGCCCAACAACTTCTCCAACATCAACTTTTATTGATGCTTTTTTTAAAGCTGTGATTCCGCCAAAACTTTTCGAAACATTTTTAAGTTCTATTATTGCACTCATATATGTAGCTGATCTACTTACAGTAGATCAGCTCTGTTTGATATATTTATCTTAAACCTGCGTTAGCAAGTTCCATAACTGATTTGTAATTCTCAGTATGTACAAATCCTGCACCAGTATCTTGATTTAATGCTCCAGTTCCAAGAACTTTCATTTGACATAAAGCAAGTACAGGTAGGTAGCCTTGTAAGAATGGTTGCTGATCAGAAGTTAAATGAACATAACCATTTTCAAAAGCTGTCATGATTTGTGGACTAGTATCAAAGCCGATTTGCAATAATTCTCCTGGACCATATCCAGCAGCTTTAGCATATGCTTCAGCATTTCCTAGTTTCTGACCACCATCATGTACAATAATTTTTGTATCAGGATTTGCAGCTAGTGCAGCTGAAAATACAGGGATTGCAAGATTTGGATCAGTTGCTTGTTCTGGAGTACCATCTAGAACTACAACGTTCATTCCATGTTCTTCAAAAATTATTCTAGCACCGTCTTCTCTTTGCGCTCTTGAATAATCTCCAATTGGAACCATTACAATAGCTGTATCACCAGCTTTAAGATCAAATCTTCTAATTGCTTCTCTTGCTAATTCTTTACCTTGAGTTGCAAGATTTGCACCAACGTATCCACCTCCAAAAGCAGCTCTTACTGCAGGAACATCAACGTTTTGATACATCATTAAGATACCAGCTTCACTAGCCATTTTAGCTAGAGGCATAATTGCATCATCACCAGGGTGGCCCATCATACCGATACCATCAACGCCAGCACCAATTGCTTCTCTTAGTTGTTGAATCATTCTGTCTGACTGCCATTCTGAATAAAGAATTTCTGCATCAGCACCAGTATCTCTGATAGCATTTTCCGCACCAGTTTGAACTATTCCTGCGAAACCATCGCCTTCAGCTCCACCAGCAAAGAAGTGAATTCTTACATCACTACACCATCCATCACCTAAGTTTTTATCAATAGCATAAACTGAACCACTGAAAGAAAAAACGAAGAGTGTTGATAATAAAATTTTTAATATTTTCATTATTCCTCCCTTGAATAAATATAATGTAAGTGAACTTAAAAAATTAAATTAGTAATGTCAACCTAGTAGAGTCTTTTACTAATCCTTTTGGTCTGTCCGTGACTATACACCCCATCTACGCCACCATCTCTTCCATAACCTGATCTCTTGTAACCACCACCTGGAAGATTATTTCCATCAACAAACCAATCGTTTTGCCAAATAATTCCGGCCTGAATTCTATCAGCAGTCCATTTTGCTTTTTGATCATCCGCAGTAAATACTCCAGAAGCAAGACCGTATTTTGTTGAATTTGCTATACTTATTGCTTCTTCTTCATTTTCAAAATCAAATATTGATGTTACAGGGCCAAATATTTCTTCTTGAGCTATTGTTGCATCAACTTTAACATTATCAAAAATAGTTGGTTGATAGAAATTTCCATCATCTCTCTCAGCTTTATCTCCACCTATTGTTAAAGTAGCACCTGATTGTACACCAGATTTTACATAGTTTGAAACTCTTTGCATTTGATCAGTTGAGATTAAAGGGGTAACTTCAGTTCCATCTTCGTCACCTGCACCTATTTTTAATTTTTGGGTTTTTGCAACAAGTTTTGTCATATACTCATCTTTAATTTTTGGATGAACAATAACTCTAGACATTGCCACACATATTTGACCTGCATTTGGTTTAAAAATTCCTTTAACTGTGCTTTCTACAGCTTTATCAATGTCAGCATCGGGATAGATTATAGCTGCTGACTTTCCTCCTAATTCAAAATGAGTAGGTATAATTCTATCTGCTGTTTCTTTAAGAATTTCTGAAGCAACTTCAGGTGATCCTGTAAAAACAATATAATCACTTCCAGGATGTTGAACTAGTTTTCGACCAGTTGTTTCACCATAACCATGAACAATATTTATAATTCCATTTGGCACGCCTACATCTTTAAAAATTTGACCATAAAAATTAGATGATATGGGACAAAGTTCAGGAGGTTTGATAACTATTGTATTTCCAACAATCCAGTTTTGTGCAACCATACCTGAAAAAATAGAAACAGGATAGTTCCACGGAACAATTTGAAGAGCTACTCCAAAAGGCTCAAGTACAACATAATTTAAAGTATCATGTCCTGAAGGTATAAGTTTATTTTCTATTTTATCTGTGAGTCCAGCATAAAAATCAAAAGTATCGGCAGCACCTTTAAATTCATCAATACATTGTTTAATCGTTTTGCCATTTTCTTGGCTAAGGAGTTTGCCTCCTTCTTCTTTGCGCTCTCTTAATTTTTGAGCAATAGCTCTCATCATATTCGATTTATTTTTTGCATCCATGTCTACTAAAATTCTTTTATCGAATGCTCTTTTTGCAGCTTTGAAAGCTAAATCTATTTCTTCATCCAATGCTTCATCAATATTACCAACAATTTTTTGATTAGCCGGATTTAATACAGGAATATTTTTCTTTGAGAGTGAATCAATGAATTTACCATCAATAAAATTTCTTAACTCCATATAAATATATAGATAAAACTAAAGCTGAAGATGTGTCAAGAACAGTTTAGTTATTTGGAACTTGAACTGGAATAAAATAATCGGGATTTTTAGATTTTTTTATAACTGCTGGAATAATTTCTTTATAAGCTTGATATAAAGTTTGTGGTTCTGGCATTTGATCTTTTATAACATCATATAATTTAGGAAGATTATATGAAGGTATCATAGGAAACATATGGTGTTCAATATGGTATTCCATCTTCCAATAAATAAAACTAAAAATCGGATTAAGTCTAACCGATCTTGTTGATAGTCGGTGATCCTTGGCATTTTCTTTTAGACCCATGTGTTGAGTCACACCCCAGAGACCATTAATGCCAAAGAATTTTGGAATTAAAAATAAAAATATTGGAAGAAAGGTAGAGAAGTAAATTGAAGCAGCTATTATTGTGACCCATAGTAAGACAAAAATTCTAGAACTGTTAATACAATCTTTGATTTTATCTTCTGGAATACAATCTTTCATTACATTGGTTTGAATACCTAAAGCATGTTTTATAATTTCTACATAAAGAGATTTATGAATAGTGAAAAAACCAATTCCGGGAATAAAATTTAAAATAAAACTTAAAAATGTATGTTTAGCAAAAATACTCCCATCAACTTCATAGTCATGAGGGTCAACCGAAGCGGTATAGCTGTGGTGAAGAGAATGGCTCCACTTCCATCTAACAGGTTCAAAATTATTCATAAAACTAGCAATGTTATAGAAGAATTTATTTAACCTTCTATTTTTAAAAGCGGTTCCATGACCACACTCATGCCATATAGCGTCAGCTCCACCCCACATCGTGCAATAAGCAAGATACGCAGGCACAAACCATAAGCTATTCCATGTATATAGGCATAATGAACACAGGGTCCCTAATGATAGTACATAAATAACAATATGTTTCCAACCTTCAAAATCTGACCTTTTGGATAGGTTTTTGAGTGTTTTTCTATCAATGTTAGCCTTAAACCATTCCTCTGAAATATTGTTTATCCCTGTTTGAATTTTTTTTGTCTCTGACATATTTTGAATATAAATAATAAATATTTCATATTTTTCCAGTAAAAATCTCTTATTTATTTTATAACAAATGCGAAATATTTAGGTTATTGAGACAATGATTTTTAAAAATTTATGAATCTTACAATAGTTGGTACTGGTTACGTAGGTTTAGTTACGGGAGCATGTTTTGCTGAATTTGGTTACTCTGTAACATGTATTGATAAAGATAATGAACGTCTCGAAAAGCTTAAATCTGGTATGTGTCCATTTTTTGAACCTGGAATGGATGAACTTTTAGATAAGCACATTAATAAAACAAAATTATTATCCTTTGCTTCTAGTGTAAAAAGTAATTTAGATAATGCAGATATTATATTTATAACTGTTGGAACTCCTACACGAAGAATGGAGGATGAAGCTGATCTAAGTTTTGTATGGCAAGTTGCAGAAGAAATTTCTGAAAATATAAAAAAATATTGTTTAGTTGTAACTAAATCAACAGTACCAGTTGGAACCACAAGAGAAGTAAAAAAAATTATTTCAAATAAAGTTGACCAAAAATTTTTTGATGTAGTTTCTAATCCTGAATTTTTGCGAGAAGGATCTGCAATTGATGATTTCATCAGGCCAGATAGAGTTGTGATAGGAACAGATAATCAAAAATCTGAAAATATAATGAGAGAACTTTATAGACCATTATTTCTGAAAGAAACCCCAATTATAGCTACATCAATAGAAACTTCTGAAATAATCAAATATGCATCCAATAGTTTTCTTGCAACAAAAATTGCTTTCATAAATGAAGTTGCTGACTTATGTGAAGTAGTGGGAGCTGATGTTCAGCAAGTAGCACGTGGAATGGGTATAGATAAAAGAATTGGATCTAAATTTTTAAATGCAGGACCTGGATTTGGCGGCTCGTGTTTTCCAAAGGATGTCAAAGCTTTTGCTTCAACAGCTAAAAAGAAAAATATTGATCTATCAATAATTAACGCCGTAAATAAATCAAATCAAGATCGTATAAATAAAATTTCAAATAAAATTATTTCAAAAATAAAAAATAATTCTACAGTTACTTTTCTTGGTCTAAGCTTTAAACCTAATACAGATGACGTAAGGGATTCTACATCGATGAAAATTGCATCAACAATTTTTGAAAAAGGAATTAAAGTTCAATGTTATGATCCTGAAGCAATGGATAATGCTAAAAAAGAGAATTCTAATCTTATCTTATTTAACTCTGCATACGAAGCTTGTGAAGGGTCGTCTGCAATAATTATTGGAACAGAATGGAATGAATTCAGAGCATTAAATTTTGAAAAAATATCCAAATTATTAAAAGAAAAAATTATTTTTGATCTAAGAAATATTTATATTCCAGAAAATTTAAAAGAAATGGGATATGAATACTATGGAACAGGCAAATAAATTGGAAATTGAGAATTTCGATCATGAAGTTTTAAGAGAGTATGATATCCGAGGTGTAGTTGGTAACAATATCAATCAAAACACCGCATATACTATTGGGAGAACATTTGCCTACACAGTAATTAATCGATTAAAATCTAACATAATTGCTACAGGTTACGATGGAAGATTAACCTCACCAGATTTACATAAAGCACTATGTGAAGGTTTAAAAGATTCAGGTGCTAAAGTAATTAATATTGGTATGGGGCCGACACCTATGACTTACTTTGCTCATTACTATCTTAATGCAGATGCTGCTATTATGGTAACAGGCTCTCATAATCCCTCAGAATACAATGGCTTTAAAATGGTTTTAAATAAGCACTCTTTTTATGCCGAAGACATTCAAAGCCTTCAAAAATTAATTGATCAAAATGATTTAAAATTAATCGAAGGTGAGATC
>CACBAT010000006.1 GCA_902537325.1 uncultured Alphaproteobacteria bacterium
ACTTATTTTTATTCAATTTAGAATCAATGTTGCAAGTGAATATATGAATGCCTTTTTGCTTTTTTTGAATATTTTTAATACCCTCAGGAGCAGCTAGCAAAGACACTAAAAATATATCTTTAATATTAACGCCTTTGTTTTTTATTAAATTTATTGCAGCAATTGAAGAATTACCTGTCGCCAACATTGGATCTAGAATTAACACTTTTTTATTTTTAACTCTTGGAAGTTTAAAGAGGTATTCTACAGGTTCATAAGTTTGTTCGTCACGGTATAAGCCTATGTGGCCTTTTTCAGCTTCGGGTAAAAATTTTGCAAACCCCTCAAGTAACCCTAAACCGGCACGTAAAATTGGGACCAAAATAATAGGTTGACCCAAGGCTGTACCACTCATTTTTTTTAGAGGTGTTTCAATTGTTTGTTTTTTAAAGGGAACGTATTGAAGAACATCAGAAGCGATGAGGTAGCTTATTTCATTCATAGTTTGTCTAAAAACAGTATTTGATGTTTTTTTATTTCGTAAAATTGTTAATTTGTATTGAACGAATGGTGATTTAATTACTGTAATCATATGCGATTACATATATAGAAATCCCACTAAGAGCAATGCGGTTATCAATTTATTTTTTAACATTAGTGTTTTTATCTAGCTGTACGACTATTGAAGTTGGAAGAGAAGTTGTTAAAGTTGGGGCGGTAGTAAAAGATAAAGTTGAAGAAACTATTACAAAAAAAGAGCCAGAAATTATTGAAGATAAAACTATTGTTGAAGAACAACAAATTATCACTGAAGAAAAAGAAGAGGAAAAAACTATAGTTAAGGAGCAGCAAAAAATCGCAGAAATAAATTTTATGGGAAAACAACTTGCTGAGATAAAACAAAAACTAGGACAGCCTAATTTAGCACGATCTGATGGCTCAGTGCATATGATGCGATATGATAGTAGTTCATGCAGATTGTTTATTTTCTTTAATATAAATTCAAATATTAAGAGAGTAGAATATTTTGAATTTCGAGACTCTTTAGGAGAACTAATAAATATAAAGAACTCGATAGAAGAATGTTATAAAGAATACGACTTTACTAGCTAATTTCAACAAGCAAATCTTTGGTCTCCACATTATCACCAGATGCAACATTAATTGATTTGATGGTTCCACTTTTATCAGCGTTTATTGTAGTTTCCATTTTCATAGCTTCGATCACAAGTAACTTATCACCTTTAATCACCTTACTACCAGATTGAACAAAGATTTTTGCAACCTGACCTGGTAAAGGTGATCCAACCTGATCCAAATTATTATCATCTGCTTTTGCTCTTTGTGTAATATTTTTTGAAAATTCTTTATTTTCTATATCTATTGTTCTTGGCTGTCCGTTAATTTCAAAAAAAACAGAGCACTTACCATTACTATTAACTTCACTTTTCGCTAAGTATCGTAAAATAAGATTTTTTCCTTTATCAATTTCTATCGTGTATTCTTTATCTTGTTGAGGGCCATAAAAAAATAATTCTGTTGAAAGAATTGATGTATCACTAAATTCCTTAAAGTGATCAACATAATCTTTAAAAACTTTTGGGTACATCAAGTAAGATGCTAGATGTGTTTGATTAATTTCCATCCCTATTTCATCTTCTAAATTTTTGGCTTCTTTATCTAAATCAACTGATTCTAAAACTTCCCCGGGTCTTTTTGTTAGAGGTGTTGTATCGCCAAGAACTTTCTTTTGAAGTTCTTTTGGAAAACCACCGTGCGGTATACCAATTTCCCCTTTAAAAAATTCTATGACTGAAGCGGGAAAAGAAATTTCTTTTTTTGGATCTAGTACATCTTCTTTGGATAAATCATTAGCAATCATATAAAGCGCCATATCGCCTACAATTTTTGAAGAAGGGGTTACCTTCACAATATCACCAAAAAGTTGATTTACCTCTGCATATTTATTAGCAACCATTCCCCACTTATCAGTTGTAATTCCCAATGATCTCGCTTGTTCTTTTAAATTCGTAAACTGACCACCAGGCATTTGGTGAAGATACACGTCAGAACTTCCGCCTTTGAAATCAGTTTCAAAAGCATGATAATTTTGACGTACCTGCTCCCAATATAAAGATAGTGTTCTTATTGGTTCTTCATCAATTTTTGGATCTTGATGATTTTGTTTCATTATAGATACTATTGAACCAAGCGCAGGTTGTGATGTTAATCCACTCATCGAGTCAATTGCAAGATCAACGATATCGACCTTTTCCTCAATAGCAGCAAGAACTGAAGCTGATGAAGTGCCAGATGTATCATGAGTATGGAAATGAATTGGAAGATCAGTTGTTTGTTTAATTTCGTTAACTAATTTTTTTATAGCATTAGGTTTTGCTAGTCCCGCCATATCTTTAATGGCAATAATATGTGCTCCTGCTTTTTCTAAATCTTTAACAAGATCAATATAATATTTTAATGTATATTTTTTCTCATATGGATCAGTTACATCATTTGTATAACAGATAGTTCCTTCACAAATTTTATTTTGATTGCGGACTTCATCAATTGCAACACGCATATTATCAATTAGGTTTAATGAATCAAAAACTCGGAATACATCAATTCCAGCTTGGGCTGACTGTTGAATGAAGTGTTTAACAACGTTATCTGGATAATTTTTATATCCAACAGCATTAGATCCTCTAAAGAGCATTTGTTTAAGAAGGTTAGGTGCTCTTTTGTTTAATCTTGCTAATCTATCCCAAGGATCTTCTTTTAAAAAACGCATCGATGTATCAAACGTTGCGCCTCCCCAACATTCTAATGAGAATAAGGTACTTAGATTTTCACTATAATATTCAGCGATGTTAACAAGATCATCTGTTCTCATTCTTGTAGCAAGAAGCGATTGGTGTGCGTCACGCATCGTTGTGTCAGTAATTAGGGTATGGGGTGTTTCTTTTATTTTTTTTGCAAATTTTTCTGGACCTAAAGTTTGTAAATCCTTTACATAATTATTTTTTTCACTTTTAATGTTTGAAATAGGAACTTGAACTTCTACAGTCGAATTATTACTGACTCTACCAGATATATCATTGTGTCCATTTACAATTATATTTCCAAGATAAGATACGATTTTTGATGCTCTATCTTTTTGGGGATTATAAGCATAGAGTTCTTTTTTAGTATCAACAAAATTTGTATTGTAGTTTCCTTCAAGGAAGTCTTTATTGTTAATAAGAGACTCAAGAAATACTAAATTTGTTTTAACACCTCTGATTCTAAATTCTCGCAAAGCCCTATCCATTCTTTTAATACAGTCGTCTTGATGCTTTGCCCAAGTTGTTACTTTTACAAGTAAAGAATCATAATACGGTGTGATGATCGAACCTGAAGAAGCATTTGCTGCATCTAGCCTCACTCCAAAACCAGCAGCTGATCGGTAAGTCATTATCTTCCCATAATCTGGCATAAAATTATTAAGCGGATCTTCGGTAGTAACTCTACATTGAATAGCAAATCCATTTAGATGAATTTCTTCTTGTTTAGGAAGAGCTGGGTGACTTCCAATTTTTTGACCTTCTGCAATTTTAATTTGGGCTTTTACAATATCAATACCAGTTACTTCTTCTGTTACTGTATGTTCAACTTGAATTCTTGGGTTAACTTCAATGAAATAAAATTCGCCAGATTTTTTATCAAACAAAAATTCAACAGTTCCTGCACCAAAGTATTTAACTTCTTTTGCAATTTTAATAGCGGCGTTACAAATTTCTTCTCGAGTTTTATTTTCAAGAAAATGTGCAGGTGCTCTTTCAATAATCTTTTGATGCCTTCTTTGAAGAGAACAATCTCTTTCAAAAAGATGTATGATATTTCCGTGTTTGTCACCTAAAATTTGAACTTCAATGTGCGCAGCATCTTCTAAAAATTTTTCTATAAATACTTCATCTTTTCCAAAAGCTTTAAGTGACTCGCTTTGAGCAGTTGTAATTTGATCTATTAATTCATTACTTGATCTAACAACGCGCATTCCTCGACCGCCGCCGCCCCAACTAGCTTTAACAATTACTGGGTAACCAATTTTCTCAACTTCTTTTTCAACACTTTTTAAATTTTCTTTTGTTACAAGAACAGACGGAACGGTGCCTACCTTTGCTTCTTCAGCAACTTTTTTAGCCTCTGTTTTATTTCCAAATCTTTTTAGTATTTCTTTACTAGGCCCAATAAATGTTATGTCATTTTTTTCACACTGCTCAGCTAGTTCAGGACTCTCAGATAAAAATCCGTAACCTGGATGGATAGCATCAACCTTTGCATCTTTAGCAATTTTAATAATCGAGTCTATGTCCAAATATGCTTGAATTGGACCTTTGCCTTCACCTACTAAATAACTTTCATCCGTTTTAAATCGGTGAATAGCAAAACGATCTTCTTTAGAATAAATAGCAGCTGTTTTAATACCAGACTCTTCTGCAGCTCTGAATATTCGAATGGCAATTTCACTTCTGTTTGCTGCTAAAATTTTACTAATGTTTTTCATCAAGCCACCATTAAATTAGGATTATTACTTAATATTTTTTCGGGGATGCATCTATATGTTCCTTACTGAATTAGCAAGAGATCAAAGGAATTTAGCCATTTTTTAGGATTTGGAAGCAATTATAAATTAATAATAAACTGTAAATTATCAATTAAATATCTGTGCACATATGTCCCTTTATCAGAAAGGTTATTTTATATTAATGTCAAATTATGAATTCATTAAATGAAAATATAAGACCCTATCAAAGCTGTTCTAAATCAGTCTTTTTAGTTTTAGGAATTATTTTTATAAGTTGGATTTCATTATTCTCTATTTTTCTTATTGTACAAGGTGCATGGCCTGTATCTATATTTCTTGGACTTGAATATCTGATTATTTTTTATTTAATCCGTTTATATTTCAAAGAAAAAAATATTAAGGATGAAATTAACATTAATCAAAAAGAAATTTCTATAAGAAAATATAAAGGTGATAAACTTTTACATTCATCTAAATTCAGCACTTATTGGTCTAAAGTTTTTTTTACAAAATTTAAAAATACTTCCAAGTTATCAATTAGAGAATCAGATAAAGAAACTGAAGTTGCAACTTTCTTGCATGCTGATTTAAAAGAGGGTTTATATTTAAGAATTAAAAAACAATTAAATTTATATTAATTTTTTTTAAAACTTTTAAAAATATTATTTACAAAATTTTGTTCATTCCATTCTGATGGCCCAGATCCAATTCTCGTTATTATTAAATCATAAGATGGTATAATATAACATCTATTAGAGTTGTATCCTTCCAAAGCATAAGTGTCTCTTGGTAAAGATGGCCATCGAAGGCCGTCTGAATTTATCCAAAATTGATATCCGTACGATGAATTTAAGTTTTGTGATTTTGTAGTTGCTCGGTCTATATAATCTGAAGATAATATATTAATGTTATTCCATTGTCCTTTTTTTAGCATGAAATATCCAAAGCGTGATAAATCTCTGGCTGAAATGTGAAGACCAACATGCGATGAGGTAAATGGACCTAAAAAATTTCCACCGCCATGAATATCCCAACTAGCGTTCTCTATACCAATTATTCTAAAAAGTTTTTCATATAAATATTCATGAATATTTTTTTTTGTTATTTCAAAAAAAACAAATGAAAGTAAAGCTACTGCTGGATCAGAATATCCCCATTGTTTTCCAGGTTCAGAAGATAAAATATCGACTGACTTTCCATATCTATTCTCACATTTTCCAATAGCAAATTCAAATGGACCATTTTGAGGTCCAGTCACTAAGCCATAAATATCATTATTTTCTCCTTTTAAACCTGAAGTCATAGACAATAAATGGTGTAAATTTATATTTTTTTTTCTT
This sequence comes from uncultured Alphaproteobacteria bacterium, assembly GCA_902537325.1. GTDB lineage: Bacteria > Pseudomonadota > Alphaproteobacteria > HIMB59 > CACPNW01. The sequence continues at coordinate 5,887 of CACBAT010000006.1, forward strand.
GAGTCGTTTTTTATAAAATCTTTTGGAAGAAAATTATATATAGGAGTTTGTAAATTTATATCTAAATTTTTTTTAGATTTATTTTTTTTTATTTCTTCTAATAAAAACATCCATGCAATTCCAGTGAATGATTTTGTACAAGACCATATATCAAAACGACTTTGCGGCAATGTCATGAAACTATGATTTTCATAAACTAAATAGCCATCTTTAATAATGACTGTACTTTGAGGATGGTTTCCAAAAAACAATTGTTGGCGTTTTATTTCTAGTTCAATTAAATTAAAATTAATATTTAGTAATTCTGATGCGTGATCAGCTGATATGAGTCTCCAGCCGCCTTCAATTTCTCTATTAGGAAAGTATGGAATATCTTTACTCATACATTAAAATTTCAAGATATTTATTTTAAAGAAATCAAATCATTCATAGAAAAAAATCCCATTTTTTTCTTTGATACAAATACTGCAGCATCAATAGCGCCTGTTACAAAAATTGATCTGTTATTAGCCTTATGCACCAAATCTATTCTGTCATTTGATCCTATAAAACTTACTGTGTGCTCACCTGCAATTTCACCGCCTCTTGTGACAGAAAAACCAATGTCGCCTTTTTTTCTAGATGTTAGTTTTTTTGTACGATCTAAAACTTTTGATTTATTTAATTTAGTTTTTCTACCTTCAGCAGCATAATCACCCAAAGATAATGCAGTTCCAGAAGGGGCATCTTTTTTATGTTTATGGTGAGTCTCAGCAATTTCAATATCATAATCAGTATCTTTTAGAGCTGATGCTGTTTGTTTTACTAAGTTAAATAGTAAGTTAACACCCAAACTCATGTTAGACGACATTAGTATAGGTATTTTTTTAGAATAACTTTTTACTTTCTTTTTTTGTGCATCCGTCATTCCGGTTGTACCAATAACAACTGCTGTATTATTTGCAGAAGCGATCTTAAGATTATCTAAAGTGGACTCAGGTGTTGTAAAATCAATTATGACATTTGCTTCTTTGATTAACTGAGCTGCATTAGCTGTAACTAATTTTGCAGAATGTATACTTGAAACTTTGTTTAAAGGTTTGTTTATATCTTTATGTTTTTTGTATTCAAAACCACCAACAAATTCTAAATTTTTATTTTGTAAAATTTGTTTCGATATTTCCTGACCCATTCTGCCAAGACAACCTGCAACTGCAATTTTAATTTTTGCCATAAAAACTTCTTATACTTTGGTGATTGTAAGTTGAAAAGAAATTAAGTTAAATCTTCCCAGACTTCTTTTAATTTTGAGAAAAAACCTTGTGATTTTGGACTGTGTTTTTTTGAGGTTCCTCCTTCATTTTCGAACTCTCTCAAAATATCTTTTTGTTTGCTATTTAGGTTAACTGGTATTTCAACATTTGCCTGCACATACATATCTCCGCGTCTGCTTTGTCGAAGTATACTCATTCCTTTGCCGCGTAGTCTAAATTGCGTTTCAGATTGAGTTCCAGCTGGAATATTAAGTCTGGCTTTTTTTCCCTCTATTGTTGGTACTTCTATTTCACCGCCTAAAATAGCAGTAGTGATTGAAATTGGTATTTCACAAAATAAATTTTCTTCTTCTCTTTCAAAGAGTTTGTCTTTTTGAACTTCAACAAAAATATATAGATCCCCATTTCCTGCACCTCTTTCACCAGGCTCACCTTCACCGGCTATTCGAATTCTTGTACCTGTATCAACACCAGCAGGAATAGTAACAGAAATTGTTTTTTGCTTTTTTATGTTTCCAGTTCCAGAACATTTAAGACACGGATTTTTTATGCTTGAACCTTCTCCGCCACATGTAGGGCATGGTCTTTCAATTGAAAAGAATCCCTGTTGAGATCGAACTTTTCCTGCGCCACCACAAGTAGAACAAGTACTTGGTCCAGATTTATCTGCACTTCCAGTTGCTGCACAAGCATCACAGCCAACGTATGTAGGTATTCTTATTTGTGGTTTCTTTCCAGTGAAAGCTTCAAATAGTGAAACGGACATATTATAACGAAGATCACTTCCTCTTTGAGGTCCTCGTCTTCTTGATGATTGTCCTCCAAAACCCCCACCAAAGAACTCTTCAAAGATATCAGAAAAGCCACCTGCAAAATCTCCAAAGCCTTGAGCTCCACCCATGCCGCCTTGTTTGAACGCATCATGTCCATATTGATCGTAAGCTGATCTTTTTTCTGAGTCTTTTAGAACTTCGTAAGCAGCAGCTGCTTCTTTGAATTTTCTTTCAGCTGTTTTGTCATCCTTGTTACGATCAGGATGATATTTCATGGCTTGTTTTCTATAAGCTTTTTTTATTTCATCTTCACTGGCATTTCGTTGAACACCTAGTATCTCATAGAAATCTTTATCAGCCACATCTCCTCCTTATAAAAATTATGGAGCGTTAATCTTTTTTATCTTCGTCTACTTCTTCAAATTCTGCATCTACAACCTTTTCATCTTTTGTATTATCAGCTGATGGTTCAGCACCAGATGGATCAGGTTGAGGTGCAGCACCTTGTGGGTTTTGTTTATAAATTGCTTCACCCATTTTAAGAGATGACTGAACAAGTGCTTCAGTTTTAGATTTTATAGCTTCTAAATCCTCACTGTCTTTAACTTTCTTAAGCTCTTCAATATCTTTTGTGATTTTGTTTTTATCAGCTTCAGGAATTTTATCTCCGTGCTCTTTTAAATTCTTTTCAGTTTCATTAATTAAACTATCAGCATGGTTTCTAGTATCAACAGCTTCTCTTTTCTTCTTATCAGCCTCAGCGTTTTCTTCTGCCTCTTTAACCATCTTTTCAATCTCTTCATCTGATAATCCACCAGAAGCCTGGATCTTAATTTGTTGTTCTTTGCCAGTTGATTTGTCTTTAGCAGAAACATTTACAATACCATTTGCATCAATATCAAAAGTTACTTCAATTTGAGGCATGCCTCTTGCGGCTGGTGGAATACCTACTAGATCAAACTGACCTAATAATTTATTATCAGCAGCCATCTCTCTTTCACCTTGGAAAACTCTAATAGTAACTGCACTCTGATTATCTTCAGCTGTAGAAAACACCTGGCTCTTCTTTGTTGGAATAGTTGTATTTTTATCGATAAGTTTTGTAAATACACCGCCGAGTGTTTCAATACCGAGTGATAAAGGAGTAACATCAAGCAATAAAACATCTTTGACATCACCTTGTAATACTCCTGCTTGAATGGCAGCACCAGATGCTACAACCTCATCTGGGTTAACACCTTTATTAGGCTCTTTACCAAAAAAGTTTTTTACTATCTCCGTTACTTTAGGCATTCTTGTCATACCACCAACTAAAATAACATCATCGATTTCTGCAGCTTGTAATCCAGCATCTTTAAGTGCCATTTCACAAGGTTTTAAACTTTGATTTAAAAGTTCACCTACTATAGCTTCGAGTTTTGCTCTTGATAATTTAATCGTTAAATGTTTAGGGCCAGATTGATCAGCTGTTATAAATGGCAAGTTAACTTCTGTTTCAGTTGAGCTTGATAATTCAATCTTTGCTTTCTCAGCAGCTTCTTTCAAACGCTGAAGTGCAAGTTTATCTGAACGCAAATCAATACCATTATCTTTTTTAAATTCGTCAGCAAGATAATCAATAATTTTAAGATCAAAATCTTCACCGCCAAGATGCGTATCACCATTGGTTGATTTAACTTCAAAAACACCATCACCTATTTCTAAAATAGAAATATCAAATGTACCTCCACCTAAATCGTAAACAGCAACAGTACCCGTTTTCTTTTTATCTAAACCATATGCTAACGCTGCAGCAGTGGGCTCGTTAATAATTCTTAAGACTTCTAGTCCAGCTATTTTTCCAGCATCTTTTGTTGCTTGTCTTTGAGCGTCATTAAAATATGCAGGAACTGTTATAACGGCCTGCGTAACAGTATCTCCTAAATAAGACTCTGCAGTCTCTTTCATTTTCTGTAAAATAAATGCACTTATTTGACTAGGGCTATATTTATCTCCGCGTGCTTCTACCCAAGCATCACCGTTATCACCTTTAACTATTTTATAAGGAACTAATCCGCTATCAGACTTAACAGCTTCATCCTCAAATGTTCTTCCGATTAATCTTTTTATGGCAAATAAAGTATTTTCTGAATTAGTTACTGCTTGTCTTTTTGCTGATTGTCCAACAAGTTTTTCTTTTGTGTCACTGAATGCTACCATTGATGGTGTTGTTCTTCCGCCTTCAGAGTTTTCAATTACTTTTGCTTCCTTACCGTCCATTACTGCAACGCAGGAGTTTGTAGTACCTAAATCAATACCGATTACTTTTGCCATATTTTATATCCTCTTTACTTAATTATTTACCAATCAACATTGGCTACATTAGATATGGGAAAAAAGTTTTAAAATACAAGGATGTTCCTGATTAATATTAAAAAAAACAAGTAATTTAGGGCTTTTTATTACTTTTCTTTACTCTCATTTTCAGGATTGTCTTCTTCTTTTTCTTCTGCAGGTTCTTCTTTTTTAGCGACTGGTTTTTTAGAGACTCCAACCATTGCTGCTCTTAGTAATCGGTCATGCATTGTAAAACCAGATTGGACTTCCTGTACTACCGTTCCTTCTTCCACATCATTATTTTCAACTTCCATCATTGCCTGATGAAAATTATGATCAAATTTTTGATTTAAAGTTTCAATTTTTTTAACTCCATGTTTTTCAAGAGTACTTTTGTATTCTTTAAGCACCATTTTTAAACCGTCGATAAGATTTTTTATACTTTCTGGATGGTTTTCATCTTCTGGTAAAGCATCCAGCGCTCTTTCTAGATTATCTCCTGGCGATAGAATGTCTCTTGCTAAATTTATGCTACCAAACTTTATTGTTTCAACTTTTTCTCGTTCAAATCTTTTTCTAAGATTTTCCATTTCAGCGAGCAATCGAATTTTATCTTCTTTTAGTGTTTCAATTTCTTTTTCTAAGCTGTCTTCTTCTGAATTTTCATCTTCAGTTGTCTCTTCTGTGTCTGTGTTTTCTTGAGTATCATTATTATCTTCTTCGTTTTCAATATTCTCAGAATCAGGTTCTTTAATTTCTTCTTGTTGGTTATCTTCTTCTTTTTTCTCAACCATTAATCAATCACCTTTCCAATAATTTTTGATGTATAATCAACAAGAGGAACTATTTTGGAGTAGTTTAATCTTGTTGGCCCAACTACACCTATTGCTCCTATAATTTCTTGATCATTATTTTTATATGGGGCCATTACCATAGAAAGACCAGAGTGTTTAAACAAAAAATTTTTAGATCCAATAAAAATCTGAACCCCTTTTGCTTTTCCTGCAGTTTCCAATATATCTACAAAACTAGATTTTTTCTCAATTTCATCAAAAAGATTTCGGATTTGATCTAAATCTTTTGAAACTATTTCATCTTTTAATAAATTTGATTGACCATGAAGAAAAATATAAGGATTTTTGCTGTTGGGCTGAGTTTGAATAATACCTTGTTGAATTAATTTGGAAGAAATTGACTCTAGCTCATTTTGTGAATTTTTTATTTCTGTTTTTATTAATCTTTTAATTTGCGAAATGTTTTTATTGCTAAACTTCGAAGTAAGGTAGTTTGATGCCTGTATTAATAATGAACTATTATATTTTCCATTATCTTCTATGATACGATTTTCTACTTCTCCGTTCTCATAAGCAAGAATAAGCATTAATTGAGTATTATTAAGTCTTATGAATTCAACATGTTTTAAGTTTTTTTGAAATTTTGGTGCAATAACTATTCCTGCATAACTCGATAATCCTGAAATAGCCTTAGAAGCTACATCTAGAACCTCTTCATAAGATTTACCCTTAGTTAAGCACTGCTGTTTAATGTTTTCTTTATCTGCTTTAGATATTCTTCCAAACTCTAAAAGTCCATCAACAAAAAACCGCATTCCTTTTTCAGTAGGCATTCTCCCAGCTGATCTGTGAGAAGCATATAAAAGTCCTTCTTTTTGCAAATTTGATAGAATAGATCTAATTGATGCTGAGGAAAGATTTAAGCCTCCCATCTTCATAATTGTTTCTGATCCAGCTGGAGACCCAGTTTTGAGATAAGACTCAACTAATTTTTTAAAAATTAATTTCGATCTATCATTAATTTGTGCATATACATTATCAGACATAAGAATTTTATTTAAAAATAATATTTATCTACTATTATTAAATTTATATGAGAAAAGATAGATCCTTCAATCAAATGCGTGAAATTTCATTTGAGAAAAATGTTAATATTCATGCAGATGGTTCATGCTTAGTAAAATTTGGAAATACGCATGTTCTTTGTCTTGCAACAATTGATGAAAAAGTTCCTCACTGGTTAAAGAATACTGGCAAGGGTTGGGTTACTGCAGAATATGGCATGCTACCAAGGTCAACAAATACTAGAATGGACAGAGAGGCTGCAAAAGGAAAGCAGTCAGGTAGAACGCAAGAAATACAAAGGTTGATTGGGCGTAGCTTAAGATCAATTGTGGATCTTTCAAACCTTGGAGAGCGTCAAATTAAAATTGACTGTGATGTTATCCAGGCTGATGGAGGAACAAGAACTGCTTCTATCAGTGGTGGTTTTATTTCTTTATTTCTGGCTATAGAAAAGTTGAAGAATAATTATAATCTTCAAAAACCAATTATCAAAAATTTTATAGGGGCAGTATCAACAGGCATAGTGGAAAATAAAGCATTATTGGATCTAGATTATAGGGAAGACTCCGAAGCTCAAGTAGATGCAAATTTTGTAATTTGTGATACAGATGAAATATCTGAAATACAGGTTACGGGGGAAGAATTTTTTTTCAACGATAGTCAATTTACAGAAATGTTTACACTGGCAAAAACTGGAGTTAAAGAAATAATTTCTAAACAAAAAGAGGCATTGAGATAAATTGAAAAAAATATTATTTTTTTCGAATAATAATAACAAAATAATTGAAATAAAAAAAATTTTTAACAAATTTAATCTTAAAATTCTTGCATTGAATGATCTAAGCATAACTGATGAACCAAAGGAAAGTGGTAGAACTTTTGAAGAAAATGCAAAGATAAAATCAGACTTTGGATTTAATAAAACTGGCATTCCTTGTTTCGCCGATGACTCAGGAATATGTATTGAAAGCTTAAATTGGAAGCCAGGTGTTCTTTCAAAAAGATTTTTAAATAACTTCAAAAATAATCAGGCTTGTTTTGAAAATATAATTAAAAGTATAAAAAAAAATAATAAACAAAATGCTTACTTTAAAACCTCAGTAAGCCTAACTATTAAAAATAATCAAAATGTAATATTTAATGGCAAAATTGATGGAAGAATTTCTAAACAAGCTAGGGGTAGATTTGGTTTTGGTTATGATCCAATTTTTATTCCTAAAAATTATAACAAAACATTAGCTGAATTAAGCACCAAAGAAAAAAATGAAATTAGTCATAGATCTATAGCTGTAACAAAATTAATTAACTTTTTAATTAATTAATTACAAAAGAATTTCCATTATTTATTTTTAATATGTTAAGATCTCTTTCAATCATATTATCTTTGAAATAAAAGTTTCCATCAATGCCATCAAATTTTTTGTTGGGATTATTTAATAACTTTATTACATCACCAAGTTTATATTCCTTTGTGTAGATGAAATTAATTAAACCTATTAAGTCATAAGGTAATGTTGAGATTCTCAAAAACTCTTCATCATATATTTCCATATAGTTATTTATTATATTTATTCGACTTGTTTCTGGAATTCCTGGAAATATTGCCCCCTGTAAAGAAGGTTCATAAAAAAAAGTTTTATCATCTATTACTCCAGTTCCCATAAACTGTACAACATTAGGATCTATATCGTAATATGGTAGAAGAGGAGCAACTTGTAGTAAGTTCAAACCATAATCCGCAATCAAGATATGTGTAAAATCATAGTCACTTGTAGTTTTAAATCTTTCTAATTTTTTTAATCTTTTTTTTGATTTTTCATCTTTTTTAGAAGATAGAATTTGTTTTTGTCTATTCAATTCATATTTTCTCAATTCATATTTTCCCAATTCTTTTATTGATTCTCTTACATTTGATAGTTCGTCTTTATATGAAGATCTGTTGACTAATATTGCAGGGCTTTCAAGCATTATATTATCAATTAGACTATTTATTAAATATCCATATTCATTCTCAGGATAAAGTAGCGCAACTTTTGCATCATCGTTTAAATGTAACATAAGTTGTGAGAGTTCATTTTGTGGAAAAAAATTTATTAAATAAACACAATCTTTTGCTAATGAAGATTTAGAAGAGTATGAAAAAAATATTACTTCATGAGCACAATAATTGTCTAAGAACTTTGCATACTTAGATTGAATTGGTCCTAGAAAAATCTTCCCTGGTAGTAGGTTTTTTTCTATAATTTTTTTTAGATCATTTTCATTTTCATAAAGTTCTATTTGTATAACAACATCCTTTATGCCAAGATTGTAAATACCTAATTCATAAGTATTCAAAAATTGTTTAGTGGTTTTTTTATCGTCATCTTTTGCAAATAAAGCAATAATTTTTTTATCTAAGACAATATCATCTAAAATCTTATTCTGCTTATCTTGTTTGCTTTGTTTTTTTTCAATTACCTTTTTTTCACTTTTATCTTCAATTGATTTTTCAGAAATAGTTATTTCTTGAGTATTTTTAGTATTTTGTTTAGATAAATTTACTGGAGTACATGAAATTATAAATATAAGTATATAAATAATGGATAATATTATTAATGGTCTCTCAATTGTAGCAACGCCTATTGGCAATTTAGATGACATAACTTACAGGGCAGTAAAAGTAATTAGAGAATGTGATATCATTATTTGTGAAAATCCTAAACATTCACTTAAACTACTAAATAAATTAGGCATTAAAAAGAAATTAATAGCTTTGCATGATTATAATGAACATAAAATTATCAATCAAATAAAGAACTTATTAAAAAGTAAAAATTGTGTTCTAATTTCTGACGCAGGATCTCCATTAATTTCTGATCCTGGTTATAATTTAGTACAATATTGTATTGTAAATAATATTAGAGTTACATCTGTTCCTGGCCCCTCGTCAGTTATATCAAGTTTACAGTTATCTGGATTACCAATATCAGAATTTGTTTTTTTTGGTTTTGTTCCAAAATCAAAAAAAAAAATCGAGGAACTTGTCAAAAATATTTCTCAAGAAAACAGGACGTGTGTATTTTTTGTCTCAAATCATAAATTAATTGTTTTTCTAGACTGCCTAGAAAATATTGTGGGCAATAGGTTAATTTCAATATGTAAGGAACTTACAAAAGTAAATGAGTTTGTCTTTAGAGGAAATCCAGGTAGTGTTAAAAATAAAATACTAGAAGATAAAGAAAATATTAAAGGAGAGTTTGTTGCTGTTATTGATAGACAAACATCAAAAAATCAAGATTTTGACAACATTGAATTGTATAACAATGAATTGAAAAAGATGGTTACAAAATTTTCTTTGACCGACATCGTCGAAATAGTACATAAATTTACAAAAATTAATAAAAACAAAATTTACAAATGGTTGTTAAAACTAAAAAATGATTAAAATTTTATTTATTCCAATATTTTTAATCTTTGCCTCTGTTAATTACGGGTGTTCGCCAGCAAGTGTTCTTGCAACAGGAGGTGGTAGCGCTATGGTAGTAGCTGAGGGTGAAAGAACACTTGGTACAGTTATTGATGATGCAACTATTAAAGTAAATATTGCAGCCAAATTTTTAAATGCTGATAACAATCTTTTTGTAAATATAAACACCAGTGTTTTAGAAGGCAGAATATTGTTAACTGGACTGGTTGATAGCCAAGAAATAAGAATTGATGCTGTAAGATTAGTTTGGGAAGTTGAGGGCGTTAAAGAAATTATAAATGAAATAGAAATTGGAAACAGAACCACATTAAAAGATTATGCTAGTGATTTATGGATTAATACACAAGCAAGAGCTATAGCTGCTAAAACAATGGGCATTAAAGCAATCACATTTAATTTTGAAACAATCCAAGGAAAAATTTATATAGCGGGCATCACGGCACGCCAAGATCTTTTAGATGAAATGATAATTGCTCTTAAAAATATAAAAGGCGTGAGTGAAATTATTAATTATGTGATTATAAGAGATAAATTATAATTTACCTTAATCTTCCTATTTTTTCTCCTGCCAAAATATGAATGTGAAAATGTGGTACTTCTTGTCCACCGTTCTCTCCAGAATTTGTTATTAATCTATAACCGGTATTTTCGATATTAAAATTATTTATTACGAGCTGAACACTCTTAAAAAAAGATGTGATATTTTCATTATCCGCATTATTTAAAAAATCTGAAAAAGTTGTACAAGGAAATTTTGGTATACCTAAAACATGTATTTTAGCCTGGGGATTAATATCATTAAAAAATAAACTAAACTCATCTTCGTGAACTTTATCACAAGGTATTTCTTTTCTTAGTATTTTTGCAAAAATATTATTTTCATCATACATTTTGTTTTACTTTCTTTTATCAAGCTCTTTATGAATTTCGTTAATGGTAATTTTTTTTGATTTTAACAAAACAAGAAGATGATAAATTACATCAACGGCCTCTTCTATTGTCCTTTTTTTTGATCCTTTTAAAAAATCTATGATTAACTCTGAGGATTCCTCTCCAAATTTTTGAGCAATTTTTTTTGGTCCTAACTTTAATAACTTATTGGTATACGAATTTTTTTTTCTTGTTTGTACTCTATTGTTTATAATTTCATTTAAGTCTTCAATTTTCATAAAATTTATTCTCTAATGCTTATATTTTTATTTTTTAAGTATTCCTTTACTTCTTTAATGCTAATTTCATTAAAATGAAAGACTGAGGCCGCTAATAATGCATCAGCTTTGCCTTTAACTACACCGTCATAGAAATGATCTAGAGTTCCAACTCCCCCGCTAGCTATAACTGGTATCTTTATAAATTCTGATACTTTACCCAGTAGTTCATTATCAAAGCCAGATTTTGTGCCATCCTTGTCCATTGATGTTAAAAGAATTTCACCAGCTCCTAGTTCTTGAGCTTTTTCTATCCAACTTAAAGCAAGTAAATCAGTTTTCTTAGTCCCACCATGGGAATAAACAAACCAATCATCATTGTGTTTTTTTGCATCAACAGCCACAACAATGCATTGGTTTCCAAAATATTCAGAAGCCTCTTTAATGATATTGGGATTTTTAATTGCTGCAGAATTTATAGAAACTTTGTCAGCGCCAGCTTTAAGTAAGTCTTGTATATTTTCTATTGATGAAATTCCACCACCAACTGTAAGGGGGATAAAAACCTCGTTTGCAGTTTTTTTTACCACATTTACCATTGTGTCTCTATTTTCTAATGATGCGCTAATATCTAGGAAACATATTTCATCAGCCCCATTATCAGAATAGTGTTTTGCTTGTTCAACAGGGTCTCCTGCATCAATTAAATTTAAAAAATTGATACCCTTTACAACCCTTCCATCTTTAACGTCCAAGCATGGGATGATTCTTATTTTTACCATTTTAGTTTAGAATTTTTTGCGCTTCTACAAGATCAATCTTTCCTTCATAGAAAGATTTGCCTGAAATAATTCCTTCAATATTTATTGTGTTCAGCTTTTTTAAATTTGTTAGATCAGAGTAATCTGTTAAACCACCTGCAATTATAATTTTTTTATTAAATTTTTTAATTAAGTTTATTTTATTTATAAAATTACTAACAAAATCTAAATTTAAACCTTTTAGCATTCCATCATTTTGAATATCTGTAATTACATATCCTTTAATTTTTGAGTTAGTATAAATATCAAGAATGTCTTGTATTTTTTTTCCTGAATTTTTATCCCACCCTTTTATCATTATGTTATCTTCAAGAATATCTAATGAAATATATAGTTTATCCGCATACATATTTGATAAAATTATAACTTCATTTGGTTTTTCAATAGACATTGACCCAATAATCAAATTATTTATTCCAACTTCAAAATATTTTTTGGCTAAATCTAAACTTCGAACTCCACCCCCTAATTGTATTGGTATTGAGATTGATTTTCTAATTTTCTTTATTGTTTCAAAATTAACATTTGATCTACCAAAAGCAGCATCTAGGTCAACCAAGTGAAGTTTTTTACAACCAATTTGTTCAAAATAGATTGCTTGTTTTTCTGGGTCTTCATTGTAAACAACACTGGAGCTATCTTTACCTTTAGAAAGTCTGACACATTTATTATCTTTTAAATCAATGGCTGGTATAATTTGCACTACAGATTTTTATAGTAGTAGTAACCTTTAATAAAACTTCCGTTAATGTAAGCATAGTATGGGTTTTCACCCCACTTTATATAATTTTTACCTGTAAATAGTTTTATTGCTGCATCTTGTGTTTCTCTTACAGCTAGCTGTAATGATTTAATATTATCTTCTTTGGCAATTTGTTCAGTGTGATCAATCATTGTTTTAGCCAAACCATAACCCCTTGCCCATGGAGCTACAAATTGTCTTCTTATACGTGCGATATTTTTCCTAGACTCAATATTGGGTGCCTCATATGCAATTTGAAGGGTTCCAGCTATAACTCCATTGAGCCTGCCAACAATAAGTTTAATATATTTATCATTGGTTCTTTTGGTCCAGTAATCTGTTAAAATATCTCTTGTTGGAACTCTTAACCAACCAAAACCTCCTCCAGCCTTAATTGCTTGTTCAGTTATATTACAAAGATCTGCCAAATCTACGTTTGTAAGTGTTTCAATGTTATCAACTGAAATATTAATCTTTTCTTTTAGTTGTGTAGACATGTTCATACTCTAATAAATTCTTTTAATAAGTTTAATCCTTGGGAGGAACTTTTTTCAGGATGAAACTGAACGCCATATATATTTTCTTTTCCAACAATTGAAGCAAAATTTGTTCCATACTTAGTTTCTGCCAAAATATCGTCTTTATTAGCACAATCAAAATAATAAGAATGAACGAAGTAATAATCATTTTTATTAAAGATTAAGTTGTTGTATTTTGAGTTTGTAGGTATTGCCAAGTTCCATCCCATATGAGGAAGTTTTAAATTATCTCCAGGTAATAATTTAATTTGACCGTCAATCCAACCTAGGCCCTCATGAACTCCATTTTCTTCACTCATGTTAGCTAACATTTGCATACCAACACATATCCCCAAAAATGGCTTCTTTTTAATTAATGCAAACTCACAAAGCTCGTCAATTAAACCATCCGTTTTTTTTAAACCATTCATGCATGTAGAAAAGGCCCCTTGGCCTGGTAATACAATGTGGGTTGAGTTTTTTACATCATTTAATTTTTTTGAAATTAAAACGTCTACCTCAATATTGTTGTCTTTTGCTATTTTAATAAAAGATTTTTGTGCAGACAAAACATTGCCTGAGCCGTAATCTACAATAGTGATTTTTTTCATTAAAAATTAAAGAGTGCCTTTTGATGATGGTATGATGTCTTTACTTCTATGATCTATTTCGACAGCAAATCTCAAACTTTTAGCGAATGCTTTAAAACATGATTCAATAATATGGTGATTGTTTTTTCCATACAAGTTTTCAATATGTAGGTTACATTTTGATTCATTGGAAAACGCTTTGAAAAATTCATGAAATAGCTCTGTGTCCATTTCACCAATTTTTTTTAAACCAAGATTAACATTCCACACAAGCTCTGGTCTTCCACTTAAATCAATAACACATCTTGATAAACATTCATCCATAGGAACATATGAAAAACCATATCTGTTTATTCCCTTCTTATCATCCAGTGCTTTGTTAATAGCTAAAGCAATTGAGTAAGCTGTATCTTCAACTGAGTGATGAAGATCAACATTAGTATCTCCTTCACATTTTAAATTTATATCTATCAAGCTATGATGAGATAATAATTCAAGCATGTGATCAAAAAACCCAATTTGTGTTGAAATATTAGATTGGCCAATGCCATCTAAGTTAACTTCACAAGCTATCTTGGTTTCTTTAGTGTTTCTTTCTAGTTTACCTTTTCGCATTTTTGCCTAATATCAGTGAAATATAATATATTCTAGGTAAATTACTTGATAAAAATAATTAAATAGCCATCTTAAGAATTGATGGAAAAAAATATTATTAAATCAACTACTATTGTAGGAATTAGAAAAGATAATCTTGTCGTAATTGCGGGTGATGGTCAGGCTAGTCTTGGTAATACGGTAATGAAATCAAATGTTAAAAAAATTAGAAGGCTTGGTGCCGATGAAAATGTTATATCTGGTTTTGCAGGGTCTACTGCAGATGCATTCGCTTTATTTGAAAGATTAGAGGGAAAATTAGATCAATATAAGAACCAACTTAAAAGAGCTTGTGTAGAATTAGCTAAAGATTGGAGAACAGATAGATATCTAAGAAGATTAGAAGCAATGATGATCGTAGCTGATAAGGATGTAAGTTTGTTGTTGTCTGGTACTGGTGATGTAATTGAATCTGATGATGGAATACTTGCAATAGGTTCTGGAGGTCCATACGCAAATAGCGCTGCTAAAGCATTGATGAAAAACACAGAAATGAATGCAAAAGAAATTGCTATAGAATCACTTAATATAGCTGCAGATATTTGTATTTATACCAACCATAATATTATTTCAGAAACTATTGAGCTGTAGAATGGAATCTAGTTTTAGTCCAAGAGAAATTGTTTCTGAATTAGATAAATTTATCATTGGTCAGAGCAATGCAAAAAAAGCTGTTGCAGTCGCTTTAAGAAATAGGTGGAGAAGAAAACAACTTGATGATTCTTTAAAAGAGGAAATTGTACCAAAAAATATTTTGATGGTTGGTCCAACAGGTTGCGGTAAAACAGAGATTTCACGAAGACTTGCTAAGTTAGCAAACGCACCTTTTGTAAAAGTAGAAGCTACTAAGTTTACAGAAGTTGGATATGTTGGAAGAGATGTTGAGCAGATAATAAGAGATCTGGTTGAAATAAGTATTACAAAAACAAAAATACAAATGGGCCAAGAAGTAAAGGCAAAAGCAGAAAAAAATGCAGAAGAAAGAATTTTAGATGTTTTGGTTTCTAAAAGCTCAACACCAGCTACTAGAGATAATTTTAGGAAGAAACTAAGATCAGGTGAACTAAATGATAATGAGGTTGAAATTCCAGTTTCAGCTAATGCAAATTTAAGTTTACCAACTATGGATATACCTGGCATGCCTGGTTCTCAAATGGGTATGATTAATTTAGGTGATGTATTTGGAAAAGGTTTTGGCAGTCAAAAGAAAATGAAAAAAATGAGTGTTAAAGATTCTCATGCATATTTGTTAAATGAGGAAACCGATAAACTTTTAGATAAAGATAAAATAAACTCAAGAGCATTGGATGATGTAGAGCAAAATGGTATCGTTTTTATAGATGAAATAGATAAAATTACTTCTAGAGCTGATAGAAGTGGTGCGGATGTATCAAGAGAAGGTGTTCAAAGAGACTTATTACCGCTTATTGAGGGAACTGCGGTTACTACAAAATATGGTGTTGTTAAAACAGATTATATTTTGTTCATTGCTTCTGGGGCATTTCACTTATCAAAACCATCAGACATGTTGCCTGAGCTTCAAGGTAGATTGCCAATTAGAGTCGAGCTTGATAGTCTTAGTAAAAAAGATTTTAAACTTATTCTTACTGAAACACAAAACAGTTTAATTAAGCAATATCAAGGACTTCTTGGAACAGAGAAGGTTGATTTGAAATTTGAAGAAGATGGAATTGATACCATCGCTTCTCTCTCTACAGAGATAAATCAGAACGTAGAAAATATAGGCGCTAGAAGGCTACATACTGTAATGGAAAAACTACTTGAAGAGGTTAGTTATACTGCCTCAGATATAGGCCCTACAGAAATAATAATTAATAAGGAATACGTTGAAAATAGCTTAGGAGAACTTATTAAAAGTCAGGACTTATCGAAGTTTATATTGTAAAGCTCATTTAATTTTTTAAAAATTATAAAATGAGTCTTTTTAAAAATATAAGAATTGAGCTACTTGTTCTTTTAATAATATCTTTAAATGTTTTCATATCATTCAATTTAGATCTAGGGCTGTATAATTATTTTAAAGATTTTAATAAAAGTCTTAATAGTGTTTATTTAAAAGAATTTTTTGTAGACATAACAAGGCTCGGGAGCTCGTCTTGGTATTTTGCTATTTCTGTTATTGGATTTGGTGTTGTTTATTTGAACAACAGATTAGAATTTATAAAAATTGAAAAACAAAAAAATATAAGTAATTTTTTTGTATCGTCTTTTTTTTATATTTTGGTTGTTGGAGTTGTAACTCAGGTTCTGAAGCATATTGTTGGTAGACCAAGACCCAATCACACAAATTTTGAGGACTCTTTTGGTTTTAATTTTTTTACTTTCGACTCAAATTTTCATTCCTTTCCTTCAGGCCATTCATCAACTATATTTATAATTTGTTTTATTCTTGTAGCCACTTTTCCAAAACTAAAATATTTTTTTTATCTTTTAGCGTCTGTTATTGCTTTGAGTAGAGTTGTAGTTGGTGCTCACTTTTTTACTGACATTGTTGCCGGTGCTGTATTAGCACTTATATCTTTCAAAATTATAAACACAGTCTTAGAAAAGAAATATGCCCAATATAAATTTTCAAATTTGTTGCCTGAAGAAAATTCAGGGATTTATAATTATGTATTATTTTTGGTAATTAGTTGTGTGTTTATTACTTCAGGTCCATCCATAGATTTGTATATTTCAGGTTTGTTTTATTATGGATCACAACAGTTTGCTTTACAAAGTTTTGATTTAACCTCAATATTTTTTCGAGATATTTTATTACCATTAATACTTATTTATATTTTAATTTTACCAATAGTTGGGCGTTTCACTAAAATTGATAAAATTTTTTTTAATTATAAATTTTCTATAAAGGAAATAGTTTTGTTGTGGGGTTCTCAAATTATTGGGGTGTTAATTTTTGTAAACCTGATGCTTAAAAATTTATGGGGAAGGGCTAGACCAAATGATATTTTACAATTAGGTGGAAAAGAAACTTTTTCGCCGTGGTTTGAAATAAGCAACGCTTGCGAAACAAATTGCTCTTTTGTTTCAGGCGATGCTTCTGTTGGGTTTTCAATTATAATTCTATATTTAATTACAAAAAAAATAATTTTTCTCTATGCAAGTGCTTTTGCTGGTTTAGTACTAGGTTTAATTAGAATAATGGCTGGTGGTCATTTCTTAAGTGACATTTTTTTTGCTGGTTTTTTAATTGTAATTTTAAATATAGTTTTATTTGAGTTGTATAAAAAATATTATGCTAAATAAAATCCTATTGCCATCATTTGTTGTTTTACTTTTATTAAAAATAAGTGCCTTAAATTTTACTACTTTTAATTTGTTTGGTGATGAAGCACAGTATTGGTTATGGTCAAAAAATGTTGACTTTGGTTATTTTTCAAAGCCTCCTTTTTTGTCTTGGATAATAAGAGTTTATACGGAAATATTAGGTAGTAGTTTTTTTTCATTAAAACTTCTCCCATCGTTTGTGTATTTTTTGATTGCCTGGAGTATTTATAATCTTTTACTCAACTCTGGACTAAATAAAAAAGATTCATTTGCGGGTTGTTTAATTTTTTTATTTATACCCGCTGTTTCTTTTTCATCTTTTATAATTAGTACTGATCTTTTTTTATTATTATTTTGGACACTTTCACTTAATGAATTAATTAAGATCAATGGTGAACATGGTTTAAAAAATTTTATATTATTAGGTATTTTTCTGGGGTTAGGTTTTTTATCAAAATACGCAGCTATATATTTTGTGATTTGTTTATTTGTTTTAATTTTATTAGATAAAAGATTTAGAAAAATTTTTTTGGATAATTTATTTGGTTTTTGTCTTACTTTTTTATGTGTATTTGTAATTATCGTACCAAATATTATTTGGAACTTTAATAATGACTGGATAACACTTCAGCATACTTCGGATAATGCAAATTTTGGAAACATTGAAATAGATTTCATTAGAGGTTTAGAATTTTTGTTAATTCAAGTTTTAATGTTAGGCCCGTTTATGGTTTTGGGTGGGATATTTGGATTTAATAAATGGAACTATATTCAAAAAATTTTTCTAATATTTTCTATGCCTATAATTTTAATTGTTTTAGTAGAAGCTATTATTGTCAGAGCTAATGCAAATTGGGCTGCTCCAGCTTTAATTTCTTTATTTGCTCTTTTATATATTAGAATTAATAATTCTTTTTTAAAGATAGCTAATTACATGTTTAATTTTATTGTCTGCTTAATTCTTTTTGTAATGATCGGAATGAGCTATCCGTCTAAAATTTTTGACCGAATAAGTGGTATAAATGATTATGCTCTAAAAATTTACAGTGGTTCTTCAGATGATGTCATAAAAAATATAGTGGTTTCAGATCGGCTTTTATTTTCAAGCCTTAATTTTGAATTAAGAGATAAGGATATTAATTTCTATATGCCACATAAAGAAGGAGATGAAATAACAAACCACTTTAAAATAGTGTCTCCTCTTAATAAAAACATAAATGAAAACTTTACTTTAATTGGAAGCCCCTCAGATATTAATTATTTAGAGAAAGAATATAGGGTGTTAAAAATAAATTCACCTGATCAGAAATTTACAAAAAGAAAACTTGATGTTTACGAGGTTATTTTTGAATAAATTTCTAGTATTTTTTATTATATTTGTAATTAACACATCCTATGCAAATAATTTTAGTGCAGAATATAAAGTCAGCACAACAGGAATAAAAATTGGTAATTTTAGTTGGTCATTAAATATTAATGATAATATTTATCAAACAGAAATAAATTTGAAAAATTCTGGCTTTTTTTCACCTTTATATAAATTTGAAGGAAACTATCTTTCAACCGGGGTTATTGAAAACAACATATTTAAGACCAAGAATTATAAACAGTTTTGGAAAGCTAATAAGAAAACAAAAATAGTTAAAATGTCTTTTGATGATTATTTAATTGAATTAAGACAAGAGCCTATAGAAGAAGAAAAGGCTAGAGTAGACCTAGAAGAGTTATATTTATATTTTGACCCAATTACCTCTTTTATAAATATTTTAAATGGAGAAAATGAGGCAAAAACAATTGATGGTAGAAGAATTTATACACTTAAACAAAACAAAAGTGAGGATGGAAATATAATTTTAGAAATTGAAGACTATGTAAATATTTGGGCTGACCATAAAAGAAATGATTTAAAAAAAATTGAATTTTTAGTTAAAGATGATTTACTTCCATATGAAATTCTTATTCATTTCAAAAAAAGGGTATTTAAGTTAGAAAGAATTTAAAACTTTTTTTTTCTTAAATAGACAAAAAGAGCTCCATCACCCCCATGTTCAAAACCCGCATCTTGATATGTTAGGATATATTTCTTAAGATTGTCTTCGTTTATCCAGTTTATTATTGAGTTTTTAATCTTTCCATAGAAAAGTTTAGGGTTTGTGTCTTGCTCATTTTGATTTTTTTTATGAACACCCTTTCCAGTAATTATAAGCAAACATCTTTTATTCTTGTTATAGTTTTTTTTCACCTCACTTATAAATTTTTCATGCGCTTCAACTAAACCGTAGCCGTGAAGATCAATTCTTCTATCTATATTAATTTTTCCTCTCTTAAGCTCCTTATTAACCTCACCAAATGATAATTTAAACTCTGAGCTACTAACTTTGTGTTCAGTTATTGTTTTTTTGCTGGTATTTTTGGTATTAGTTTTTCTATCTAATTTTACATTTTTTTTATTAGTTGTTTTCGTTTTAACTATAGAGGTATCTTTTTTAAAAGGTTTTACTCCTTTCATGTTTTTTAGAAAAAAATCTTCTTCCATTATTTTTTTGTATAGTTTTTAATTAAATTCTTTACTCTTTCCGGTGTTTGCAAATACCACAAACTGTCTAACATCTCTAGTGATGCCATGAATTTTTGTTTTTTGTTTAGAAAATAAAGCATTTTCTTAAATTTGGAGACACCTTTTGCTCCAAGTTGAAAAATCATTTCTATTAATAATTCTTTCTCTGAAGTTGTGTGATTTTTTTTAAAAAATTTTTTTTTATATTGTTCGTTTGCTTTTTTAAAGTCTATCTCAAACAATTCTTCAAAATATTTTTTTTTAAATTTTTTAATGTAATATTTATTTTCTTTTTCTGTAATAAGATGACCATAACCAATAGTATAAAATCCTAGTTGATCTTGATAAGGCTTGTCAGAATAACCCTCATTTTTTTTAATTCGGTCTTTAAGTTCTTTAAAGGACAAATATTAAGTTTGAGTTAATATCCATATAGGACTAGAAGAATTTACTGGTTTTTCAAAAGTCCAAGTGTCTTTATTTTTAACAATAGAACCTTCATCATTATTTAACATCTGTTCACTAATAAAATTGACCGATATAGATATTGTGTCATTTTCTACTTTAGCATCTGCGATGCCCTCTACAATAAGTGAATAAAATTGTGATTCTGGATTGTTTGTTTTTTCATCAATCGCTTTTTCAAAAGCAGAATAAACATCTTTAGACACGAGATTTTTCAGTGTTTTTTTATCTCCATTATTGAAAGATGAAATTATAATTTCAAAAGCTTTCTTGGCACCATCAAGAAACTCTCTGTGATTAAAATTATTTACTTTTTTATATACAGCCTCAAGCTTTGTCTCATTATCCATTAGTGATGGTATCTTTTGAACATCTTCTTGTTTTTTGGTTTCTTGAGGTTTTGGTTCTGAAATATTTTTTTGAAACCCTGTTCTTTTCCCTAAAACGCTCCTCAGTCTATAAATAATAAATCCAGCAATAGCTGCAAAAATTAGAATATCAAAAAATTGAAGGTCGCCGTAAATCATTTGATTTTAATATAATAACTTTTTTAAATATTAATAGTTAAATTTTTTCCAGAGGGGGTTTTTTAGTTTTTTTAACATTTCTTTATGGGCAAGATAATCTTCTTTATTAACTTCTATTATTTTGGTTTTTGTTTCGTTTTTGTTGTAAATTTGTGTTTTTTTTTCATCAATATTTGAATTCAGCTCCATAGAAAATTGCTTACCCCCTCTTAACTCTAAATAAACCGCAGCTAGAAGTTGGGAGTCAAGTAAAGCTCCGTGAAATGATCTGTCTGATAAATCAACATTAAATTTTCTACACAAATAGTCGAGGTTAGCTATTCTTGTATTTAGAACTTCTCTTGCAAGAGAAACTGTATCAACTACAGGATTATCTAAGCGAGGCAATCCCAAGATTGACAACTCATTATTTATAAAACCTAAATCAAATGATGCATTGTGAATTATCAATGTGTCGTTTTTCAAAAAATTTAAAAGCTCCTTATGGTTTTCTTCAAATGGTTTTTGTTGATTAAGAAAATCGTCTGAAAGACCCACAATGTTTTTTGCCCCTTCACTTATACTCCTGTCTGGTTTGCAATAAAATTGGAGTGTGTTTCCTGTAGGAACATAGTTTTTGAGTTCCACACAACCAACTTCTATTATTCTGTCACCGGTCTTATAATCAAGGCCCGTGGTTTCTGTATCAATTACTATTTCTCTCATTTTTTTAATTAAAGTTTACTTATTAGCTTATTAATCTTAATTTTATAATCCTTTAATGTTGAGTTGTTATAAATAACATAATCAGATTTCTTTTTTCTTGTAACGTCTGATGTTTGAGATCGAATTATATTTTTAAACTGGTTTTCAGTCATTTTTCTGGTTTTTTTTAGTCTTTTTAATCTTACTTGTTTGGAGGCTATTATTGATATTACTTTGTTGAATTGTTTCTCTAAATTGTTTTCAAACAATAATGGTATATCAATAAATATTAATCTTGTTTTTTTTTGTTTTTCTTTTTTTATAAAATCAGATCTCTTCTTTCTAACTATTTTAAATATGTATAGCTCGAGCTTTTTTCTTATCTGTTTATTTTCAAAAACAATCTTTGATATAATTTTTTTATCTATGTTTTTTTTTGAAATGGATTTAGACAAACCTATGGTGTGTAAATAGCTAACAAATTTTTTTTCAGGGTTTTTATATATTTTGGCCACCTGTTCATCTGAGCTGTGAATTTTAAAACCTTTTTCTTTTAATTTACTACAAAAGGTTGATTTACCCGATCCTATGCCGCCTGTTATTGCTATGGTTTTTGTCATTAAATTTTTTTATAAATAGCTTTAAGCATTTTTGTGTCTACAGATGGGTTTTTACCAAACCACATTTTAAAACACGGTTTGGCCTGTTCTATCAACATTGATATTCCATAAATCTTTTTGTTCTTCGGAAACTGTTTAAGAAATGAGGTGTTTTTTGGGCTGTAAACAATGTCGCTTACAATTGTGGATTTAGTAATAAGCTTTAAGTGTTTTTTCAACATGGGGTTTATTGGTGTGGTATTAATTATTAAAAAAACCCCTTCAAGGTGTGTTTCAAGATCGCTATATTTTTTTGTATACTCGGTGTTTTTTGAATACTTTATTTTTTTCTTAGATCTGTTGAAAATTAAAATATCCTTAAAACCCCTCTTCATTAAAACATAGTGAATAGCGTGTGATGCGCCCCCATAACCCAAAATAATAACCTTTCTGTTTTTAGTTTTTTTTATGTTTGGTAGAGTTTTGTAATATCCTGTCCAGTCAGTATTCGTTCCATTTATAGTTTTTTTATTTGTTACACAGTTTACTGCGCCAATTTTTTTAGCATGAGCGTCTATTTTACCAAGATGTTTTATAATTTTGTTTTTAAATGGAATGGTAACGTTTAGGCCAAGAGTATCTTTTTTTTCCAAAACATCTTTTATTTTATTATGAAAGTTTTTTTCAGTAAGCTCTAAATACCCGTACCTTGCTTTAATATTATATTTTTTAAACCAATAATTAAATATTATTGGTGAAAGGCTTTTAGATGCTTTGTTTCCAACTACGTAAAGTTTTTTCATTTTTTTGAATATAAATAATCTAGTAAATTAAATAAAGGCAATCCCATAACATTAAAATAATCTCCTTTTATGCTCTCAATAATATTTGGCCCTAAACTTTCTATTTGATAACAGCCTACAGAGCTTAGTATTTGTTTACCTGTTTTTTTTAGATATGTGTTTATTTCGCTATTGTTAAGTTTTCTTATTTTAACATGAGTTTTTTCATAATTTTCCCAAATCTTGGAGCCATTCAGACAAACAGTTAAACCTGATACTATTAGGTGTTCCTTTCCTGATAGAGACTTTATTTTTTTTTTGGCTTTATCAATAGAGTTTACTTTATCTAGAATTTTTCCATTGTGATAAATGACTGTATCACAGCCCAAAACAATCTTGTTGGTATAAAACTTTTTTATACTTACACTTCTTGCTTTTTCATAAGCAAGTTTTTTTGCAAAAATCTCAGGCTTAGTTTTTCTATTAATATTTTTTTTAATATCCTCTTCGTTGCAATTTGGTTTTTTTTGTGTGAAATTTAATCCTGCATTTTTTAATATTTTGTATCTAGATTTGCTTGAACTAGCTAATATAAATTTTTGGTGCATAAGTGTGTTAATAAAAATTATAGTTATAAACACTATTAAATATAATTTGAATTTAAGAAATAGTTCTTTTTTTTTAAAGGTGTTTTGTTAACAACTTAATAACTTATCTAAATATTATAGGGTGGGTGTTAATATATTTATTATACAAAATTAATAACAGGTTATTAGAAATTTATTGCATTGCAAATTATTTAAAAATAATAATTTTTTTTTAATACTCTTTAAATTAACATATTTGATAGGTTTGTTGTTCATATGTTGGTAAGTAAAGAATGACGGAATAATAAAGCAGTAATTAAGCTTTTTAACTTTACAACTAACACTACAATTAAATATATAAATTATATATTTATTATTATTTTGACATTAACTTCAATTTTGATTATTAAAATATTTCATTTCTAAACTACCCCTACGACATTATGAATTTACAGGAATTAAAAGGAAAAGAACCCCAAGAGCTTTTAAAACAGGCAGACAAACTTGGTATAGAAAACCCCTCCTCTCTTAGAAAGCAAGATTTGATGTTTGCAATTTTAAAAACAATTGCTGAAGAGGGTGAAATTATTACTGGTTTAGGGGTTATTGAAATTATGCAAGATGGTTTCGGTTTTTTAAGATCTTCAGAGTCAAATTATCTTCCTGGACCAGACGACATCTATATTTCTCCATCTCAAATTAAAAAATTTAGCTTAAGAACAGGTGATAGTGTTGAAGGTGAAATTAGATCTCCAAAGCAAGGAGAAAGATATTTTGCTATAACTAAAATTAACAAAATAAACGGTCAAGAAACTGATTTAGTTAAGAACAGGGTTAACTTTGAAGATTTGACACCATTGTATCCTGAAGCAAGGTTCAAACTTGAACAAGAAAAACCTATGCCGGATAATACAGAAAGAATAATTGATATTATTGCTCCTCTTGGAAAAGGACAAAGACAATTAATTGTTGCACAACCTTTCACTGGTAAAACAATAATTATGCAAAAAATTGCTAATGCTATAACCGCTAATAGTCCAGATGCTAAACTGATTGTTCTGCTAATTGATGAAAGACCAGAAGAAGTTACAGACATGCAAAGATCAGTTAAGGGTGAGGTAATTAGTTCAACCTTTGATGAACCTGCTTCACGCCACGTTCAGGTCGCTGAAATGGTAATTGAAAAAGCTAAAAGACTTGTTGAATATAAACATGATGTTGTAATCCTTCTTGATTCAATCACCAGACTTGGAAGAGCATATAACACTGTTGTACCTTCTAGTGGAAAGGTATTGACAGGCGGTGTTGATGCCAATGCCTTACAAAGACCAAAAAGATTTTTCGGAGCTGCAAGGAATGTAGAAAAAGGTGGATCACTTACAATTATCGCGACTGCTTTAATAGATACAGGAAGCAGAATGGATGAGGTTATATTTGAAGAATTTAAAGGTACTGGTAACAGTGAAATGGTCCTAGATAGAAAACTTAGTCAAAAAAGAACCTATCCAGCTTTTGATATTGGTAAGTCGGGAACAAGAAAAGAAGAATTATTGCTTGATAAAGATGAGCTTGGAAAAATCTTTATTTTAAGAAAAATACTAGCCCCAATGGGAAGTACAGAAGCCATGGAGTTCTTGTTAGATAAAATGAAAAACACAAAAACTAACAGTGAATTCTTCCAAAGCATGGGAACTAAATAAATATAATTTTTTTTATAATCTTTCTTATTTACTTATTTACTTAATATCATCTTGGGTTTAATTCCCAAAAAATGAAAGCTTCCAATGAGACGATTTTTGCTCTTGCTACGCAAAGAGGTAAGTCCGGCATAGCTGTTTTTAGGGTTTCGGGAAAAAGATCTCATACAATAATTAAATCAATATCTTCTAAAAAAAAATTTAAAACAAACTTTGCTACATTAAACGATTTATTAGACGGAAAGAGTGTTATAGATCAGACGCTAACAACTTTTTTTAAATCACCAAAAAGCTATACAGGGGAGGATATGGTGGAAATATCTTGTCATGGAAGTATTTCTGTAATTAACAAAATAACCAAAACCCTATTAAAAAAACAGATCAGACTTGCTGAGCCTGGAGAGTTTACCAAAAGAGCTCTAATGAATGATAAGCTTAGTGTTTTAGAAGCTGAAACAATTAATGACTTAGTTAGTGCAGAAACCGAAAATCAAAGAAAGACAGCCATTGGTAATTTAAGTGGAAATTTAGATAAATTAGTTAATGAAATATCAAATAAACAAAAAAAACTTCTAGCAGACATAGAGGCCATAATTGATTTTGCCGATGAAGATCTTCCTAATGAAATATTTAAAAATATAAGAGAACAAAATAAGAACATATACAAACAAATTGAAAATATTATCGAAAGATCAACTTTATCTAGACAAATTCATAACGGTTTTAAAATAACCATTATTGGAAAGCCTAACACAGGAAAATCTTCCTTTATTAATTTTATTAATAACAAGGAGGTTTCTATAGTTACTAATATACCAGGAACCACAACAGATTTAGTAAGCTCCTCGCTAGATATAAAAGGGGATAAATACACATTTATTGATACAGCTGGAATAAGAAAATATAAGAACTTAATTGAAAAAATAGGTATTGAAAGATCCTTGGAGAGCGCTGAAAAGTCTGATTTAAATATAGTTTTTCTCAAAAACAATGAAAAGAAAAACTACAGCAAAATCAAATCAAAAATATTTGTTAAATCAAAATATGATACAAATAAAAAGAAAATTAGTGGGGTGCATAGTATTTCATCCGTATCTGGTTATGGAATTGAGTCTCTTATTAAAACCATATCTTTAAAATTAAAGAAAAAACCAATTTCTGGACCAGTCTTTTCACGTGAAAGACATATGGAAAACCTAAAGAAATCACTTGCAATACTTAAAAGTTTAGATTTAAAAGAAATAGATATTGCTGCTGAAAATGTTAGAAGATCAATTATTTATACTGATGGAATTAATCAAAAATTTGATATTGAGAAAATTTTAGATATAATATTTAGTGATTTTTGTATAGGTAAGTAATTTCACGTGAAAAGAGACATGGACAATAAATTTGATGTAATTGTAATTGGTGGGGGGCATGCAGGTGTGGAAGCGGCATGCTCATCTGCAAGAACTGGATCAAAAACAGCCTTAATTACTCATAAAGTTAATAAAATAGGGGAAATGTCGTGCAACCCTGCAATTGGAGGTCTTGGAAAAGGCCATCTTGTAAAGGAAATAGATGCTTTAGATGGGATAATGGCCAAAGCTACAGACAGATCCTGTATTCAGTTTAGAATGTTAAACTCCAGCAGAGGTGCTGCTGTAAGGGGTCCAAGGGCTCAAACAGACCGAATTTTATATAAAAATGCTATAAATGAGCTCGTATCTGATCAAAAAAATCTTCAAATTATTGAAGGATCAGTAGAAGATTTAATTATTTCTAAAAATCAGGTATTAGGAGTTGTTTTAGGTGATAACAAAAAGATATTTTCCAAATCTGTAGTTTTAACTACAGGTACTTTTTTACAAGGGTTAATAAGAATAGGCTCTCAAAAAAAAGAAGCGGGAAGAGTTGGTGATAAACCCTCATTAAAGCTTGCAAAAAGGCTTAAAGAGCTAAAGTTTTCAATAGGCAGATTGAAAACAGGAACACCCCCAAGATTACTCAAAAAAACTATAAATTTCAATGATTTAGACGAACAACACCCAGATAAAAAGCCCGTTCCATTTTCTTTTATCAACAGAGATATCAACATTCCTCAAATATCTTGTTTTATTACTCATACTAATAAAAATACCCATGAAATAATTGAACAGAACCTGAGCCTATCACCAATGTATTCAGGAGAAATACAATCAATGGGAGCTAGGTATT
Source organism: uncultured Alphaproteobacteria bacterium (assembly GCA_902537325.1). Taxonomy (GTDB): domain Bacteria; phylum Pseudomonadota; class Alphaproteobacteria; order HIMB59; genus CACPNW01. The sequence goes on from CACBAT010000006.1 coordinate 33,418, forward strand.
GCCCATCTATTGAAGATAAAATTCATAAATTTAAAAATAAGCCCTCACACCAGATATTTCTTGAGCCAGAAGGATTAGATAGTGATTTAATATATCCAAACGGAATATCTTCTTCGCTTCCAACCGAAATTCAAGAGCAATTTGTTAAAACAATTAAAGGTTTAGAGAATGTTACAATTACACAGCCTGCTTATGCCATTGAATATGATTTTGTTGATCCACAAGAGCTAACACACACACTTGAAACAAAAAAAATTAAAAATTTATTTTTTGCAGGACAAATAAATGGAACAACTGGATACGAAGAAGCAGCGGCACAAGGTATTATGGCTGGGATAAATGCATCGCTTAAAACAACATCTAATAAAGAATTTATAATACCAAGATCCTCCGGATATATAGGTGTTTTGATAGATGATTTGGTTACAAAAGGAACTAAAGAACCATACAGAATGTTTACTTCAAGGTCTGAATATAGACTTTTACTTCGTGCTGATAATGCAGATTTAAGACTTACACCTCTTGGAATTGATACAGGGTGTGTTGATATAGATAGGCAAAGAGAATTTGAAAAAAAATCTAGAAGGATCAAAGAAGGGTTTAAGTTTGTTAAAAACCATAAATTCTCACCAGATGCACTTCTAAAAAAAGGGATAAAAATTAACAAAGATGGAAAGAAAAGAAATGTCATAGATCTTTTGTCGTTTTCTAATATTACAACCACTAAGCTCAAAAAAATACTTCCTGAATTATGTGATTTAGAAGACGATGTAATAGAACAAATAGAAATTGAAGCTAAGTACGCAGGCTATCTTGATAGACAAAGAATGGATATACAAGATTTTGAAAAAGAAGAAAGTTTAACAATTCCAAAATCAACGAATTATAAACTAGTTGGCAGCTTATCTAATGAGATAGTAGAAAAATTAACGAAAATTAAACCGCCTACACTTGGAGCAGCATCAAGAATATCAGGCGTAACACCAGCAGCCACCATAGCCCTTCTTAGATATATAAAAAAAAATAAAAATAAAAAAGCAGCATAATTTGGATAAATACGCTGTAATAAAAAAATATAATCTTAGCAGAAAGCAAATTGATTTAATTGATAGCTACATACTCAAGTTAACAAAAAGTAACCAAATACATAATTTGGTAGGGCCCTCTACAATTGATGCTGCTTGGGATAGACATATCAATGACTCATTACAATTGTCTGAATTTATTTTGAAAAAAAATGCATCAATAATAGATCTTGGTACTGGTGCGGGGTTGCCAGGGGTGATCTTACGTATTTTTGGGCATTCAAATATATTGTTGATTGACTCAAAGATGAAAAAAATTAATTTTGTTAAAGAATTTGCAAAAGAGCATAATCTAGAGATAAAAACTATTTGTACAAGAGTTGAAAAAATCAAAAATCAAAAATTTGACTTTATTATTTGCCGAGCCTTTGCCCCATTAGCAAAATTATTAGATTATTCACGGTTTTTTACAAAAAAAAATACATCACTTCTTTTTCTAAAAGGAAGAAATGTTAAGAAAGAAATACATGATGCAAAAAAGTCCTTTAGCTTTGAATACAATCTTTATCCAAGTCAAAGTGAGGGCGATGGACATGTTTTAAAAATAAATAAATATAAAAAACTGTGAAAAAAATTATTTCTATTTCTAATCAAAAGGGCGGTGTTGGCAAAACCACAACCACAATTAACTTAGCCACTTCATTAGCAGCAGTAAAAAAAAATGTTTTAATTGTCGATGCTGACCCTCAAGGCAATGCTAGCACAGGACTTGGTTTGACTTATAAAGATAGAAAGCCATCTATCTATGAAATGATTCATGAAAAGAAACTTCTTTCAGAAGGAATAAAAGAAACACTAATTCCTGGTCTAAAAATAATTGGAGCAAATACAGACCTAGCTGCAGCAGAAGTAGAGTTGACAAATTTTGAAAACAGAGAGTTTGTATTTAAATCAATTTTTGATGAAATTAATAATTTCGATTTTATTTTTATAGACTGTCCACCCGCACTTGGTTTGCTAACTATCAATTCATTAGTAGCATCCGACACTACATTAATCCCTCTTCAGTCAGAGTTTTTTGCTTTAGAGGGCCTTTCAGCTCTTATGCAAACAATTAAATTAATTCAACAAAACTATAACAGGGATCTTCAAATTGAAGGAATATTATTAACAATGTTGGATAAAAGAAACTCACTAAGCTCTTTAGTTGAAAAAGATGTAAGGCAACATTTTGGTGATCAAGTATACAAAACAACTATTCCAAGAAATGTTAAGATATCTGAAGCCCCAAGCCATGGTAAACCAGCATTAGTGTACGATACACAAGCTGCAGGCTCTTTGGCTTATATTGAGCTTGCAAAAGAAGTAATTTTAAATCAAAATAAAAACTATGAATAAAGAAAGTAAACTAGGTATGGGTTTAGGGGCGCTTCTATCTACGCCTGATAATATAAGCAAAGATAAAAACAGTATTCAAAAAATCAACATATCTCAAATAATACCCAACCCATCTCAACCAAGAAAAAATTTTAAAAATGAAGAGCTTAAAGAGCTTTCTACATCGATAAAAAACCAAGGTTTAATTCAGCCAATAATTGTCAAACCAATATCTGATAATCAATTCCAAATTATTGCAGGTGAAAGAAGATGGAGAGCATGCCAATTAAACGGCATGCATGAAGTAGATTGTGTAATCAAAAATCTTGATGAAATAAATGTATTAGAAGCAGCTTTAATTGAAAATATTCAACGAGAAGATTTAAATGTTATTGAGGAGGCAGTTGCTTATAAGGGATTAATCAAAATTAAAAAAATTAACAATGAAAGCCTTTCAAAACTAATAGGAAAAAGTCCGAGCCATGTCTCAAATATATTACGTCTTTTAGAATTAGACAAAGAAATACAAGAAATGGTTATAAACGGTGATTTATCAATGGGCCATGCCAGAGCCCTTATAGGCGTCCCTGATGCTATAAAAAAAGCAAAAGAGATAATTGAAAAGAAGCTAAGCGTAAGACAGGTTGAAAAAATAACATCTGAATTTAAAAAAAATAAAACAAACAAAATATCAAAAGACCCAAACATTGTTGATCTTGAAAAAGAACTTTCTGATAAAATAGGGCTTAAGACATCTATACAATTTAATGAAAATGGATCGTCTGGATCTCTAACACTATATTATTCTGATCTAAATCAATTAGATGATTTAATGAAAAGACTTAAGAAATAGCAATACTTTTTATTTTAAGGAGAAATCGGAGACCATATATTAAAGACAAACCACTTTCTTTTCTCAGAACAGTTTCAGTGGTTAATAGTAGTCTTAGCAGCATTTTTTTCTTTTCTGAATTATATTTTTTATAAAGATCAATTAAGTAATCCTTTTCTTTAAACAGATAGACAGGTATCTTTTTATTGTACTCATTTACATTTTCACAATCTATAATAAGTTGACATAAAGACCTACAATAATAATAAAATTCGTTTACATCTAGTGTGGTTTTTATTTTTTCCCTATAAATACTTACTATTTCTTTATTTTTTTTAAATAAACTAAAGAAGACCTTTTCTTTTCCTGAGTCATCAATTGTTAAAAGCTTTTTAATATTAATTAGACTGATGTCATTTTTTTCGATTAGCGAAATTTTATTTAAACTATTTTCAAGAAAAGCATATTTGTTATCAAGTTTTTCAATGAGCTCCCAATATAAATCTTTTTCTATTTTAAAATTAGATGACTTTAAAAATTCATTAAATATTTTTATTTTTGAATTTTTATCTAACTCATAACAATCTATTAAACAGCAATCCTCATCTTTTAAAAAAATGCTCTTAATTTTTTTTAATTTTTGAGTGTTTTCTTGAACAAAAATAAATACATTAGACGACATTCTGTGATTGTTTAGTGTCTTGTCACTAAACTCTTTAAAACCTTTTATTAAATATATTTTTTTATCTTCAAATAGCCCTGCTTCGATAATTAAGTTATTTATAGAATTAATTTTTGTTACTGTAATTATTTCTTTTTCTTGATATTTTTCAATAATTGTACCAGTTATTTTTTGGATAAGAGTTGATTCATTCCCACTAACTAGATAAAATTTTTTATTTGGTTTAAAGTCTTTGTTTAATATTATGTCAAGCGGCCCTAATCTCATTGGCATTTATTTACATTAACGCTTGATAAAAAAGATACAAATTGATTTATATTATCTCTAATTGACAATTCATATTTTTTTTCTAGTGAGGCATCAGTCCCATAATTATAACCAGCAGATTTTGGTATGATTGAAAAACTAGATAAAATTACCTTTTTATAAACTTCACAACCTTCTTCATCTAATACTAGAGAATAAGTAAATCTTAATTCATAATCAAGATTAGAAGTTGCTTGATTCTTTTCAACAGATCTCTTAATCTTTTTTTCTTCAACATTGACTAAGAGAATATACTTGTTGCTTTTTGGTTTCCCAAAAACACTTGGAATGTAAGATTTTAAAAAGGCAAAATTTTTTCCAGAGGTACTAACTATGGTTTTTTCATAAAGAGGATTTGTGTAGTCCTCATTATTATCATATACAAAATTTAAATTGCTACATGAATACACAATTAAAGATAGAATAAGAATTGTCTTTTTCACTTTACTACCAGGTTTACTATTTTACCAGGGACATATATTTCTCTAACTATTTCTTTTCCTAATAAATTTTTCTTAACCCTTTCATTTCTTTTAATAGTTTCCATTACACCATCTTTTTCAAGGTTAGAGTCAATTTCAATTATTTCTTTCGTTTTGCCATTAATTTGTATTGCCAGCTTAAGATTTAATTCTGACTTTATTTCTTCGACTGGCCACTCTTGATTTATACAGAGAGAGTTATCTCCAACATTCGACCAAATTTCTTCACTAATATGTGGTATAAAAGGTTGTAATATTAGGGACAGTTTTGCTAAAGACCACTTAAAATTTTCTTTTGATAGTCTGTATTTAGATAACCCATCACTAAGCGTATTTACAAATTCATAAATTTTTGCAACTGATTTATTAAATTGAAAAGCTTCAATCGTATTAGATACTTCATTAATAATTTTTTTTAAAGCCTCTATTGTTCTAGAGTCATTTGGGTTTTTTGTCTCATAATTTTTGAATTTCTCTACCAGTTCGTATAATTTATTTATAAATTTATAGGAGGCTGCAATACCTGTATCAGTCCATTGTAAATCTCTCTCCGGCGGACTATCTGATAACATAAACCACCTTGCGGTATCTGCTCCGTATGAATCAATTATGTCGTTTGGATCAACAACATTTCTTTTTGATTTGCTCATTTTTTCAATTTTCCCTGTTTCTACATTTGAACCATTTTTATCTATAAATTTATTACCAACTCTTTCTATATCTCTTGGCTCAACCCATTCACCACTATTATTTTTGTATGTTATGTGAGTAACCATTCCTTGAGTAAACAAACCCTTAAATGGTTCGTCTAGATTAAAATAATTAAGATCTCTAAGAGCTTTTGTAAAAAACCTAGAATATAAAAGGTGTAATATAGCATGCTCAATACCACCTATATATTGATCAACAGGCAACCAATAATCTATATCGCTTCTTTCAAAAGGTTCTTTAAGCCTAGAATTACAATATCGAAAATAATACCATGAAGACTCAAAAAAAGTGTCAAAGGTATCTGTTTCTCTATAAGCCTTCATTCCTGTTTTTTTACATTTAGTTTCTTTCCACTCCGAAATATTTCTTAATGCACTTGAAGACTCGGTAAAGTTTTTAATTTCAGGCAGTTTCACAGGGAGCTCATCATCTTCCACCGCTAATATCTTGCCATCCTCCCTATAAATTATAGGTATAGGACATCCCCAAAATCTCTGCCTTGAAACCCCCCAATCTCGTAGTTTAAAATTAATTTTTTTTCTTCCAATATTTTTAATTTCAATTTCTTTAATTATTTTATCTTTTGCTTCTTCAATTTTTAGTCCATTCAGAAAATTTGAATTTATAATAATTCCATCTTGTGTGAAAGCTTCATTTGTTATTTTTAAATCCTTTTCATCAATGTTTATGGGTTTTACAACAGGTATTATTTCAATATTGTATTCGTTTGCAAAATCTAAATCACGTTGATCATGTGCTGGGCACCCAAAAATTGCACCTAATCCATATTCCTGAAGTACAAAATTAGCTACAAAAATTGGCAGTTTCTTTCCATTTATAAACGGGTGATCTACATACATATTTGTTTTGAAGCCTTTTTTAATTTTTTCTGAATTAATACCCTCACACTCTTTAATAAAATTATTTAAATCATTATTTTGTTTTAAGATTTTTTTAGTTAATTCATGTTCTGTTGAAATTGCCAAGAAAGTTGCCCCAAAAATAGTATCGGGACGCGTCGTAAAAACTGTAATTGATGTATCTTGACCTGAAACTTTAAAATCTATTTCAGATCCAACTGACTTACCTATCCAATTGGATTGCATAATTTTTACTTTGTTCGGCCAATTTTTTAAACTATCCAAATCACTCAACAACTCATCTGAATATTTACTGATTTTTAAAAACCATTGAGATAGTTTTTTCTTTTCTACAACAGCTCCAGATCTCCAACCCCTTCCATCAATTACTTGCTCATTTGCAAGAACCGTTTTGTCTACAGGATCCCAATTTACCTCAGCTTCTTTTTTATAAGCTAAACCCGCGTTAAACATATCAATAAAAAACTTTTGTTCGTGTTTGTAGTATTCTGGATGACAAGTGGCAATTTCTCTTTTCCAATCTAAAGACAAGCCCATGCGCAATAATTGATTTTTCATTGTTTTTATATTTTGGTACGTCCATTTTTCAGGATGTTTTTTTTCCACCAAAGCCGCATTTTCTGCTGGTAAACCAAAAGCGTCCCACCCCATGGGATGTAATACATTGTATCCCTTCATTTTTTTATATCTAGCAACAACATCTCCTAGAGTATAATTTCTTACATGACCCATATGAATTTTTCCAGATGGATATGGAAACATTTCCAAAACATAGTACTTTTTTTTGTTTACATCTTTTATAGTTTCAAAAACTTTTAGTTTGGACCACAAATCCTGCCATTTTTTTTCAACTACTTTATGATTGTATCTTGATGACACGATTTAACTTGATTCTAATCTTATTTTTTTTGCTTTATTTAAAATAGCATTTTCAATTTTTATATTACTCTCTTCATCTATTTTCTTATTAACCCATATTGAACCTTCAAATTCTTGACAAAAGGATGTTACTTTCAAGTTTTCAGTGTTAAGTTTTTTTCCAGTTATAAAAATGTTCAGTTTACATCTCTCGTTTTTATTTTCATTTGTTGAGTACCAATCTGTGATAATTGTGCCACCAACAGGATCAGTAGAACTTAAAGGCATAAAATTTATAGTCTCTAGAGCACCTCTCCATAAAAATATATTTACAGGCATAGCGACAGAAGCAGATATATCATTACCCTGCTTTTTACCCCCAAGCATACCATTGAAAGATAAACCACCTTTGCCCAACATACCACCACCACTCTGTAGCCTTGTCTCAGCATCTTTCATAGCCAGGTCCATATCTAACGCGGAATTAAATTTTGTGCCGGATCTTTCAATTATTGAGTTTCTAGTTTGAGCCTTAGACCAAAGCTCTTCCATCTCCTCTTCGCTTTTATCACTGTTGCATGAAAATAGAAAAAAAACAGGCAATATTAATATTAATCTTACAATAAACATGAAACTCTAATTATTGTATTGAGAACTAAATGTAAAACATAAAAAAAAAACGGCACTCGTTAAAGCGCCGTTTTTTAAAGATATAAAATCTTTTATTAGAATGACATGTTAGCACCGATATACCATGCAGATCCATCATCAGTAGACTGACCTTCGTCAGTTGCTTCTACAGTAGTGTAACCTAAAATCGCAGTTACACCTGATGCTACAGCATAAGATACACTTGCAGAAGTTGAGTCTACAGTATCCTCATTTCCACCAGTTGAACCGATAGCATTATCTGTTGCTGCACCATTAGCAATACCAACATTAAATGTTAGATCGCCAGATACATATTTAACACCAGCTTTAACAACATCACCCTTCATTTCGTCAGATCCGTTATCACTTATACCAGCGTCATCACCATCAGCAAAACCAACAGCAACTGTTAAATCGCCAGTTACAGCACTTAAACCTACGTGGAAACCAGTAGTGTCATTACCTGAAGCTGAAGAGTTCAATCTTGAACCTTGAGTTTCTGAATAACCAGCACCAATAGTTACAGCTGAATCACCCATATCAGTTACATAAGTTGCACCAATCGCAAAGTGACTATCAGTTCTGTAAGTAGTAGTTGCAGCTTCACCATTGTCAGTTGAAGCTGATACAGACATTGATAAACCATCAGCTACGAAATCCGCAGCAGTGTGGTATTCAACACCTAATGCAGTTGAATCAGTTGCAAAATCTAAATCTGTTGATGCAGTGTTTGATGATGTAACAGTTACACCCTCAGCACCAGCAGATGAAGGAACAGATACTGCGTGTGAAGCAGAAGCGTTACCAGCATTAAGAATATCAAGCTTAGAGCCATCAGTAAATGCTAAAGTAAATCCAGCATCATAATCTTCTTTTGTGTTTTCATCCATTACTTTAAAGCTAGATGAAATAGTCATACCACCATCAGTAGTTTCAGAAAGAGATACAGTAAAGTTGTTATCATTTTTCTGAGCATTAGTATCTGTTCCACCTGTTGGTGAATCAAATTCCACACCTGTTTGGTGATTACCACTCATAGTAGCTGTTACAGCTTCAGCAACTGAAGCAGCACCCAGTGTAGAAACTAGAGCAGTTCCCATTAATAGTTCTTTTTTCATAATTACTCCTTTTGAGTTAATGAATATTCATTAAATACAAGCAACAAGCCTGTATTAAGAATATCTAATATTTAAAAATTGAATAAATTTCAAAAAAAGCATAATGAATTATTATGTTTTTTAAAACAATGTTGTTTTTTTACAACATACTGAATTATGTTTGATATAAAAAAATACAATGAAATTAACGATTATTTAAAAAAAACAAGCAATTCCGCCAAAATAATCGCAATATCTAAAAATCACCCATACGAAAGTGTATTAGAAGCAATAAATTTCGGGGTTTTTAGATTTGGGGAAAACAGGGTTCAAGAGGCGCAGGATAAATTCAAACAAATTAAGCAAAGTAATCCAAAAATTGAACTACACTTAACAGGCCCACTACAATCAAACAAAGTCAAAACAGCAATTTCTTTGTTTGATGTCTTTCACACTCTAGATAGAGAAAAAATAGCTAGAGAGTTTGCAAAAAATAGGGTTTTATTATCAAATAAAAAAATCTTTCTTCAAATTAATATCGGAAAGGAAAAAACAAAAAGTGGCATATTCCCTGAAGAAGCAAAGGATTTTTTGTTTTTTTTACAAAATGAAATGAAGCTAATTATTAGTGGTTTGATGTGTATTCCACCTATTGATGAAAACCCAATGTATCATTTTAATAAATTGAAAATTCTAGCAAATGAAAATAAAATTAAAGAACTGAGTATTGGTATGAGTGATGATTATGAACAGGCTCTAAAATTTAACCCAAGCTATATTAGACTTGGAACAATTCTATTTGGAAAAAGGTCATGAAAAATAGACTAAATATTTTCTCTGACCAAAGGCTAAAAAATTTCTTAACATCATTGCTTTCTGATTATGAATTGTTTTTTATGGAATTAAAATCAATCGACTACAGTTTAGTGAGCACAAACACCAATGTTATTATTTTAAATAATAAAGCAACTTTGGATTTAATAAATTTTCAAAAATTAAAAGATAATTATCTGGTAATATCTAATTTAAATAATAAAAACACAAATACAATTAATAATTTTAAACTGTTAAAAGCCCCAACTTCAATTGATCAAATTAAAAATAAAATTAAAAACCTTACTCAAAATCTAAAAGTCCAGTTTCATGATATATGTCTTGACAATGAAAAATTAATAAATCTGAGTAATAATTCTTTTTGCTATCTTACTAAGATAGAATTAGAAATTTTAAGTTACTTAATTAATGAAAAAAAAACAAACAAAGCTTTCATAAAGGAAAATATTTTAAATATAAAAGCGAACATAGAAACAAACTCTCTTGAAAGTCATCTTACGAGGATAAGAAAGAAAATGATAAAAATAAAAACGAGAGTAAAAATATATACAAAGAGTGATAAGTTGCTAATTACAATTTAATTAAAAAACTTAGGGTTAATTAGTTTAAAAAAACTTTCTTCAAAATCTTCATTATAATTATGATTGTATAAAGATAATTTAATATTTTCCTCATCAATTAAAACCTCCACACTTCTTAATATCAAAGGATTATTCTCAAAATACACTCTAATAAGAAAAACTTTGTCTTCACTGTCAAAGCCTTTCTTTTCTAATATTAATTCATTGTTATTTAACTTTAATAAACTATCTTCAAAAAAAAGAGGATTTCTAAAAATATCATAAAAGAACCAGGCACTAGTATTTTTTGGATTAAAAAATTCATCTTCTTCAAGTTCGTAATTGTAGTACATAGCTTTGTCTTCGTCTAAAATAATTAATATTTTGGTTGGTAAAATATATTCGGCTCTTACTCTTTTTGAGCCAATATATATTTTTCCTTCACTTAAATTCTCTCCATCGTCCTGTAAAAAAGAAGCTGAAAAATTCTTAAGTTCATTTAAATGAATTAATGCATTTTTTTTATCATCTGAAATAGAATATGCCTTATTAGATATTAAAAAAAAAATAATTGTTAGAAGATAAAAAAAGCTTCTATCATTTTTTAAGCACATGTCTTTTACCTGCATTATTGGCTTCACTTATTATGCCATCTTCTTCCATCTTTTCTACAATTCTTGCTGCTCTATTATATCCAATTTGAAGATATCTTTGTATATAACTTGTAGAAACTTTTTGTTGTTTAATTACTATCTCCACAGCTTTACCATAAAGATCATCGTTATTATTTGCGATTAAATCATCAGAATTTGAAATATTCAATTCTTCCTCAGACAAAGTTATTTCTTTTTTATAATCAAAAGTTGCCTGTTTTTTTATATGAGCCACAACCTGCTCAGCCTCTTTTTCAGAAACAAACCCACCATGAAGTCTTTTAATAATACCGCCGTTTTCTAGAAATAACATATCACCACTTCCAAGTAATTGTTCCGCACCCATTTCATTTAATATGGTCCTACTATCAAACTTACTGGACACTTTATAACTTATACGACTTGGAAAGTTTGCTTTTATGGTTCCAGTTATTACATCGACACTAGGTCTTTGAGTAGCAGTAATTAGATGTATACCTGATGCTCTAGCCATTTGGGCCAATCTTTGAACTAAAGATTCAACTTCTTTTCCAGCTACCATCATTAAATCTGCCATCTCATCAATTACAACAACAATAAAAGGCATCTTCTCTAAATTAATTTCTTGTTTTTCTATTATTGGCATTCTAGTTTCATCATCAATTCCTGTTTGAACTTCTCTAAATAATTTTCTTCCTGACGAAATTGTTTTTAAAACCTTATTGTTATAAGAATCTATATTTTTGACATTTAAAGAACTCATTACTTTATATCTATTTTCCATTTCTCTGACCACCCACTTAAGTGCAAATACAGCCTTCTTTGGATCAGTTACAACAGGTGTTAATAAATGAGGAATATCTTCATAAATACTCAACTCTAACATTTTAGGATCTATTAAAATAAGCTTACACTCATTAGGCTTAAACTTATAAAGTATGCTTAGTATCATAGTATTTATACCAACTGATTTACCAGATCCTGTTGTTCCAGCAATTAACAGATGTGGCATACGTTCTAAATTTGCAAAAATACTTTTTCCAGATATATCCTTGCCTAGTGCCAACGTGAGAGAGTCATTTTGTGTTTCAAATTCTTCCTCTTCGACTAAATCACCAAACAATACACTATCTCTTTTAATATTCGGGATTTCAATTCCAAGACTCGTCTTCCCAGGTTGAGTAGATATTCTAGCAGAAATAGATGACATTGCTCTAGCAATATCATCTGATAATCCTATTACTTTACTAGATTTTATTCCTGCATTTGGAATAAATTCAAACAATGTCACAATTGGACCACTGCTAAATCCTATTATTTTACCCTCAACACCATATTCAGAGAGCGTCTTTTCTAACTTCACAGCAGCATCTGTATTTATTTTATCAAACTCCCTATTTTTGCTGTTTCTTAAATTTGATTTAGAAAGAAGATCTTTTGATGGAAGGCTAAAACTAAAACTGTCTAACTCAACCTTTTTATTGAGCTTAGGTTCATTTATATTTTTTCTACTTAAATTTATATAACCTTTTTTCTTAATTGTTGGTTCGTTTTTTAAATATTTTTTATCTACTCTTTTTTTGAATTTTATATATTTTAAAAAAACAAATACTGAAAATAAAAATCTGAAATATTTAAATATTCTAAAAAAAGAAAATAATTTATTTATCCAAGAAATATTTACTCTAAATGATAAAAGAACCAAATAGACTCCCACTAATAAAAATAAAAAATTTGCAATAATATAAATGTAGATGTTTTCTAAGCCACTTAAATTATTATTTGAAAATAAATCAATAATGAATTGAGATATCAAACCTCTCTCTAAATAAACTTCTTCTATTGATCTTAATGAAACATTAATGATCATTATTCCCAAAACATTAGATAAAAGTTTTAAAATTATTAATCGACTAATTACGCCTAAAAAAAGCTTGCCCCCCTCAAGTATTAAAAAAACAGCTAATAAGTAACTAAGAGTTCCTATAAAAATTAATGAATAACTTGATAAATACGCCCCAAAAACCCCCATAAGGTTTTCAATATTGGTCTCATTAATATTGTAATTTAATTGATTAAAACCCGGATCATTTACAGAGTATGAGTAAAGACTGGTAAAATAAATTAGGCCAAATCCAAATAAAATTATTCCTAATAAAAATTTAACAATAAACTTTCTAATTGAACCATACTTGAACATATAGTTAGATTGTAATACATTTAGATTATGGTAATTCGAAGAAAATTATGAAAGAAATTCAATCAAACATTAATATAGTAGGGGGAGGTCTCATAGGGGCGGTTACAGCATATTCACTTTCTAAACTTGGTAATAAAATAGTAGTTTTAGAGCAAAATGCTAAATTTAATCATATAAATATTTTAGATAAAAGGACAACTGCAATTTCAGAGGGTACGAAAAAATTTCTTGAAGAAATAAATATTTGGAAAGAAATTGGTTATTACGCAGAACCAATAAAAAATATTCAGATAATTGACAGAAATCAATCAAATAAAATTTATTTTGACAACCAAAGAAGAAATTCTAACTTAGGATATATAGTTAAAAACGAATTTATTCTTGATAACTTATATAGAAAATTACAAAAACAAAATAATGTAGAAATTTTTAATAATGTTTCCATTAAAGATATTTTTTATCAAGGTGACAGGATTATAACCAAGCAAAATAATTTTTATGCTAATTCAAACATTCTATTTGCGTGTGATGGGAAAAACAGTTCTTTAAGAAAAATTTTTAAAACACCAATTTATAGAAAAGATTATAAAAAAAAAGCAATAGTAATAAATTTTTATCACTCAAAGAATCACAATAACACTGCTTATGAGTTCTTCTTTAAAAATGGACCTCTTGCAATCTTACCAATGCAAAAAAATAAAAATCATTTTCAAAGTTCCATAGTTTGGACAAACACCAATAAATTTATAGACTCTTTACTATCTTTAAATGATAATAGTATTATTTCCATTCTGAATGAAAAAACACAGGGAAGTGTAGGTGAGATAAAAAAAATAATCACCAAACAAACCTTTCCTTTAAAAGCTCATCTAAACTCTAAATTTTTTGAGAATAGAATTATTTATTTAGGTGACTCAGCCCACTCATTTCATCCAATTGCAGGACAAGGATGGAATCTAGGTATGCAAGATGTAGAAAGTATATATAATCTTGTTAAAAAATATAACTCCCTAGGTTTGGAATTGGGAGATGAAATATTTTGTAAAGAATTTCAGAAAGATAACTTTTTCAAAGCTTATAGGCTGTATCAAATCACTGATAAAGTTGACAGTGTATTTAAATTAGACAATACAATTTTTAATTATGCAAGGTTTTCAGCTATCAATTTAATGGAGAAAAGTAAAAAGCTAAAAAATAAGATAAGTGATTTTGCTATGGGTTTTAATTAATAGTTTTATTATTATTATCTTCAACGATCTCAAGCTCTAATATTGAATGAAGTTTTTTATAAAAATCACTTAAATTTTTTGTTTCCAAAAGAACCTGTTTTTCAATGTCGCTAAAAGGGGATATCATTGCTATAAACTTTATAATTTGATTAAAATCAATATTTTGAATTTCTTCTAAGTTTAAGTTAATTTTTTTTACTTTAATGTATTGGCTATACTTATCTAAAAGATTATTTTTTTGTTTTTCATTTATAATATTTTTATCTTCCTCAAAATCCAGCATTTCAGCCTCAACCAACCTAAACTTATATTTTTTTTCTAACTCTTTCTTAACTTTAAAACAATTAGTACCCTGTAGACTAATTAAATATCGCCCATCTGTTGTTTCACTAAAACTATGAATTTTTCCAATACAACCAATATTATAGAGTTTATTTTTTTCATCAGATTGTATCATGCCTATGTACCTTTCCTTTGAAAGAGCGTAGTCAACCATCTCAATATATCTTTTTTCAAATATATTCAGAGGCAAGCTTGTTCCTGGAAACAGGACGGCACCGTTTAAAGGAAAAATAGGGATTTCCATGTTATGAAAACATTAATTGTGAAAGTTTTTTCCTATATTGAATGGTAATTTGATTAGTATTTCCAAGTACAGCAAAAAATTCTACCATCTTATTTTTTATACTATCCTTATGTTTTGGATAATTTTTTAGAAGCAAATCCATTCCATTTTCATATTGTTTCATTGAAAAATATTTATCTGATATTTCTAAAATTAAATCAATATTATTTGGTTCACTCTCAAGTTTGTCAAGCAACTCATTAATATTTGGTCCGGATGAATTATTTTTCACAATTTCCATTTTTTTTAAAACCTGTTTAACTTCATTTTTATTTTGTACATCCTTTTCTAATGAACTAATGAACATTTCAACCTCTTCAAATTGTTTAAGTTCGATCAAACACTCTAAATAAAAACAAATACCTTTAATTTCGTCTGAGTTTTTAGAAATAAATTCTAGAAGAGTGTCTTTAGTTTCTTCAAACTTACTTTCAGCCATAGCGCTTTCTATTTCATTATAAAATTCAGTGAAGTCTTCATTAATTTTAGACCCTAAACACTTTTCAATAAATTCAATAATTTGGCCTTCAGGAATAACGCCCTGAAATGCATTAACAATTTGTTTATCTTTGAAAGCGTAGACTGTAGGAATTGATTGAATTCTTAATTGCGCAGCAATTTGTTGATTTTCATCAATATTTATTTTTACTAAAGTGATTTTATCCCCTGATTTTGATATTATTTTTTCTAAAATTGGTGTTAGTTGTTTACAAGGACCGCACCAAGGAGCCCAAAAATCAACAACAATTAATTTATTCTCACTAGCTTCAATAACCTGATCATTAAACTCTGTTTCAGTAACATCGATTATATTTGTATTTTCACTCATAAAGATTTGACTATACTATAACTATCCAAAGAAAAAATATGAATTTTTTTATTATTTTCAAGGAGGAAATTTATAAAATCTGTAGTCTTTATACTTATAGTTGTTGTGTTAATTAGAGGGTGGAAGTTAATTAATTGACTGTTAAAAAGTTTTTCATCTAAGTAAAATTTAACAACATTATGCTTGTCGTTAAGAAGAGCAAATGGGGAGACTGATCCTGGCTTTATACCCAAAAACTGCTCTAAATATTCAGCATTTGCAAATGATAAATTCTTAGCATCGATAGATTTAGAAAATAGCTTTAAATCAACCTTTGCATTTTCATCACAACTAAAAAGAAAAAAATTATTTTTTTTATTTTTTAAAAATAAATTTTTTGTATGCGCCCCTTTAATCTCACCTCTTAGATTTTCAGAATCTTCAACCGTAAATAAAGGATCATGATCATGAATTTGAAAATCTTTATTATTTATACTAAGTAATTCAAATAAATCTGTCTTTGTAAGCATAAATAATATTATATTTATTAAAAAATAAGGTATTTAAATACAATTACAAAATTAACAATGGGAAAAAAAGCAGTAGTTATAGGAAGTGGTTTTGGAGGTATTGCGATAAGCCTAAGATTAAAAAAATTAGGCTATGATACAACAATTATTGAAAAACTAGACGAGCTTGGAGGAAGAGCAAGAGTTTTTGAAGTGAATGGTTTTAAACATGATGCTGGACCAACAGTTATAACAGCACCATTTCTTTTTGATGAATTATTTAGTCTATTTGGAAAAAAAAGAGAAGATTATTTGAGTTTTGTTCCTCTTGAGCCCTGGTATAGATATTATTTTCATGATGGTAAAACTTTTGATTATTGTTCTACTATTCAAAAGACAAATAACGAAATAAGCAAATATGATAACAGAGATATCAAAGGATATTCTAAACTCTTAAATCAATCAAAAAAAATTTTTGATGTAGGTTTCACACAATTAGCTGACAAACCATTTATTTCTTTTTTTAAAATGTTAGGGGTTATTCCTAATTTGATAATTTTGAAAAGTTATTTAACAGTATCTCAACTTGTAAATAGTTATCTAAAAAATCCATATCTTAGAAAAGCATTTTCAATACATCCACTTTTAGTTGGAGGTGATCCACACACAACAACATCTATTTACGCTTTGATTCATTATTTGGAGAGAAAATGGGGAGTATTTTTTTGCATGGGTGGAACTGGTAAAATCGTATCTGAATTAAAAGAATTAATGATTAATTGTGGTATTAAAATAAAAACAAATACAGAGGCAAAAGAATTTATTGTTGAAAATAATAGGATAACAAAAATATTAACAAACAATGAAGAAATTTCCAATATAGATCTAGTTGTTTGTAATGCTGATCCACCCATGGTTTACTCCAAACTTTTAAAAAAACAAAATTTAAGAAGACCTGTATTAAAAGAAAAAAACTTATTATATTCAATGGGGCTTTTTGTTCTTTTCTTTGGTACGAAAAAACAATACCATAAAGTTGCTCATCATACTATTTGGATGACTGAAAGATTTAAATCTTTACTTCATGATATATTTAAAAATAAAATTTTATCTGATGATTTTTCCTTATACATTCACAGACCTACTGCAACAGACAAGTCATTTGCTCCAGAAGGATGTGATAGTTTTTATGTTCTATGCCCAGTACCCAATTTACAAGGCAAAATTGATTGGGATGTTGAATCAGAAAACCTTAAAAATAAGATAGTTAAAGAATTATCACGAACAATTATGCCAGATTTAGAAAAGAGTATTACAGATGTTTTTTGGATGAACCCTAAAGATTTTAAAAACGATTACAATTCTATGCACGGAGCAGGATTTTCTATAGCCCCAATTTTTACACAGTCAGCTTGGTTTAGATATCACAACAAAGACAAAAAAATTAAAAATCTATATTTTTCAGCAGCAGGCTCTCATCCAGGGGCTGGAATACCAGGTGTTCTTTCCTCAGCTAAAGTTGTTGAAAATATCATCAAATCTGAATTAAAATAACAATGATTGATTTAGAACTAAATTCGTCGACTGACCTTAAAAGAGAAGGTAAAAGTTTTTATTGGGCAAGTTTTTTTTTACCAAAAAGTTCAAAAAAAAATGCTGGTATTCTCTATTCAATTTGTAGATATTTTGATGATATTGCTGATAAGCATAGTCAAGACCAATCTAACTATCTTAAAAACTCAATTGAGGAAATTAAAAGTAATAAAAACAATAAGGTAAATGTTTTTTTAAAAAAAAATAACATTGATAATGCTATTTTTATCGATTTAATTGAAGGATTAATTTTGGATCAGAAGAACATTAGAATTCAAAATAAGGAAGAGCTTATAAAATACTCTTACCATGTTGCTGGTACTGTTGGTTTAATGATGTCTAAAATTATAGGTGTAAAACATGATAAAGCATCAAAATCTGCAATTGATTTAGGAATTGGTATGCAATTAACAAATATTGCACGCGATGTTTATGAAGACTCAAAAATTAAAAGAATATATTTACCAGCTAGTTGGATACCTAATATTTCTTTAAAAGACTTAAACAATCAAAATAAATTTATTTCAGAAAATGATGAAAAGATATCAAATGCAATTCATAAAGTAATAACTTTATCAGAAAAGTTTTATGAAAATGGTTTTGCTGGTTTGAAATATATCCCCCTCTCTACTAGACTGGGAATATTCATTGCGGCTAATGTTTATAGAGGTATTGGTATAAAAATAATATCTAATAAAAAAAAATATTTTAGAGAAAGAATATATTTAAACTCATTAGAAAAATCTTTTATTACAATTAAATCACTTTTCCTTTTTATATTTATTCCATTGATGAATTATAAATATCAAAAAATAAGAGATATTCTTCCAAATGAAAATTTATAAAGCTGCTATAATAGGCTTAGGTCCTAGTGGTTTAGCAGTAAATAAAATTCTTTACGGAAATGGCTTTAATGAAATTATCGCATTTGAAAGTGAAGATATAAATAAAAGAGATAATATTTTTGGCTTTTGGTTAACAGATTGGATGAGGCCTTTTGAAAATATTATTGAAAAAAAATGGTACAAGTGGACTATTGGAAATAAAAATCTTGATATAACACACAAAAGTTTAGACAAACCTTATTGTGTCATAAGTTTTAAAACTTGGAAAAAATTCTGTTTAGAAACAAAAAATAACTTAGAAATAGTAAATAAACAAGTTGTTCAATATTTTCCTGAACAAAATTATTTTAAAATAATTACTGCTGATAAAAAAATATATTACGCTCAAAACATATATGATTCACGATCAACAAAACAAAAAAAAGGTGAATTATTACAGCATTTTTTTGGAATTAATATTACTGTGGAAGATAATACTTTTAATGAAAATAAGTTAACTTTAATGCACTTTACGGAAGAAAATAATATTTTACATTTTATGTATATTTTGCCATTTAGTCACAATAAAGCACTTGTTGAATCAACAGTTTTTTCAAAAGATGTTTTTCACACCTCTTGGTATAGAAAAAAAATAAATGATTATTTGAAGAAAAATAATATCAATGTATTTAAAGAACAGAGCTCAGAAAAAGGAGTAATACCAATGTTTTTTGCTGAGGAAAAAAGATCAGTTAATTCTAATATTTTCAATATTGGTATTAGAGGAGGTGCATGCAAACCCTCAACCGGATATGCCTTTTCGTTTCTTATAAAACAAATCCAATTGTTAAAAAATTCAAAGAAAAACTATGTAAATACTCATAATTTTTTAGAAAGAAAAATGGACAAAATTTTTATTAATTATTTAAAAAATAATAGAGAAGATGGAAAATCATTTATAAAACTCGCATCGAATCTAAATGGAAATGAATTCCAAAGTTTTATGATGGGTGAATCAAATTTACTAACTAAGTTAAAAATTATAAATAGTATGCCCAAGCTTCCTTTTATAAAAGAATTATTTAAATAATATGTTAACCGACCTTACAATTTTAAATATTATTTCTTTTTTATTAATTTTTTTTATTGGTCTTCCACACGGTTCATTTGATGGTGCAATTGCTTCTTTAGTAGGTTTTAGCAACAGGATTCAATTTCTACAATTTATATTTTTCTACTTAATTTTATTTTTTCTAGTGATTTTATTTTGGTTATATTTTCCAATTATTGCGCTAACGATTTTTATTATAATGACTATTGCCCATTTTGGATTATGTGATTGGACAAATTTTAAAATAAATAAATATAAGTATTCTATAAGCTGTACTTATGGAATGACTATTATTTTTGGAATAATATTTTTCAACGAAGATCAATCTTTTTTGATATTTGAATATCTGACAAATAATAATATTTACTCAATAAAAAAATATTTTTTCATTCCATATTTTTTAACATTATTATCTATAATATATTTCATCTATCTCTCTTTCTTCGAAAAGAAATTACGAAAAGGAATTATTGAGATTCTATTTCTTTTATTAATTTTTTATTTTTTTGATCCATTACTAAGCTTTGCAATATATTTCTGTTTTTTTCACACTTACAAACATTTAAAACATCTGATTAAAAATATTTATTTAAATTTAAAAAATAAATACTTTGTTATTTACTCTACAATATTTTTTACAGTAATTTCTTGGATTGGAGGTTTAGGAATTGTTTACTATTTAGTTCAAAATTTATCATTATATGAGTCGATATTAAAAGTAATTTTCATTGGACTAGCTGCTTTAACTCTTCCTCATATGTTACTTGTTGATATTGTCTACAGAAGAAGATTTAAATAAATCGTTTTCTCAAATATTGACTTATAAATTCAAAGTGGTTATTGTGTAAATTATGCGGGCGTAGCTCAGGGGTAGAGCGCAACCTTGCCAAGGTTGAAGTCGAGGGTTCGAATCCCTTCGCCCGCTCCAACGTTTCTGCCGTTTTATACGCAAACAATAAATCCTAAAAAGTTGTCGGTCACAGATAGGTCACACTTCGCTTTCGAAAAAGAAAGAAAAGGAGTGAATTATGGCTTCGATCAGAAAGCGAAAATACAAAACCAAACCACCTACTTTCCAGGTTCAAATTAGGAGGGTTGGAAGTTCACCTATTGCTAAAAGTTTTCTCACTAGAGAAGATGCAATCAAATGGGCGAGAAAGACAGAAAGAGAATTAGATCAAGGTTCTTTCAATAACTATCAAGCATCAGCAAAGGTAACTATGGGTGATCTGTTTAAAAGATACATCATAGAAAAGAAACATAAGAGAAAAAGACAGTGGCGCAACGAGGAGTATAGAAAAGATCAGATTATTACTGATCCTATTTCAGATAAAACGTTGCTATCTTTATCTACAAAGGACCTCGCAGATTATAGAGATAGAAGATTAGCAGTTGTTAAATCAGCAACATTTAACAAGGATTTTAATTTTATTAGTGTTGTTGTTTCTACTGCGCTTCAAGATTGGGGTTATAAATTACCCAACAATCCTTGCTCTTTTTTTAAAAGAGAACAAGAAGCTAAACCAAGAGATAGGATCTTAGAAGATTGGGAAGAAAGAAAGTTACTTTATGGATGCTCTCTAATTCAAAATACATATCTAACAAAGTGTGTTGAGTTTTCTTTAGAAACTGCAATCAGACAAGGCGAGATGCTAAACATACATTGTGACAATATTGATTTTGAAACTAGCTTACTCCATATCCCAATTAGCAAAAATGGTTACCCTAGGAAGATTCCACTAAGCCCTAAAGCTGTTAGAATACTTAAGGAATTGCCAAGGCGATTGGATAGAAAAGTTTTTCCAATAACTAGGGATGCTCTTAAGAATTTATTTCAAAGAGCATTAAAGAAATCAAACATTCAAGAATTTCGATACCATGACCTAAGACACACTGCGATAACAAGCATGTTACAAGATCGAGGATTAACAATACCAGAGGTTCAGTTGATGTCAGGAATTCAAAACCCGAAAATATTATTAAATGTTTACAACAAAACAGATCCTAAAAAAGTTGTAGCAAGATTAAGTTAGGAGGAAATATGGTAGGATTTATTTTAGGTCCATTTAGTACAGTGCCTGCTGGTGAAGTTATTCCACTAATAGCTGGTTTTATGGTCCTCTATATTATTTTAGTCATTGGCATACCTTATTTGTATTCCGATAAATATGAATAAGATTTATAAATTATTTTCTAAGTAAATCTTTATTCTGTGCAAGGTTTAAGTATTAATTAAAAAGAAATGTATTTCCTCACCTTATATAAAAAAAATTTACTAAAAAGAATATTTAGTAAAAATAGATACATTAGCTTCATCTTTAAATGATGCGTTATGAATGTCATTTTCGAGATTAAAGGGATAATATAATTCTACACCCCCTCTTATAAGAGAAAAAAATCTTGACTCATAAGTAAAAGTCATTGATCTTGTTTGTCGATTTAAATCATTAATTACTACAAATCTTGACTGCGTATCTTGAATATCGTTTAAAGCTAATGTTGTGCCTAGAAATAAATCATTTTGAAAACCTGTGTGAGAGCGTCTACCACGACTATCATATGTGTATTCCGCTAGTAAACCTAAGTCCCAATTTTTTTGTAAAAAATTAAATAAAGTTTTCTCATATCCTAAATTTGAAGCATAATAATCAGACAGTATATTATTTGAATCGAATTGATCTGATCGGTAAATAATTTCTGATTTATACAAATCTGAGTCTCTTGTTAATTGGAAATCAAATCCTAATTGTAATATTTCAGAATAATTTGGAACAATTTTTCCATTTATAATATTAAGTCCAGGATCTTTTGTGTTCCCATTATACATTGATAAACCATAATCTATATTATCTCTATACCCAGAAAGTCGAATGCCTATACCTGGATTTGTATTACTAGCACTATTACTATATTTTGAATAATCATCAAAATTCAATGCTGTTTGAGATCGAATCTTTTCTAAAGGATAAATATTTTTAGTGGGATATAACAAATACAAATCTAGATCACCAATATCAAGATATCTTTTAAAATTGATCATAGGTTGACCAATTTTTTCTCCTTTATTTAATCCTTTTGAATAATCTTGTGAATTAATCACATCAACAGGGTTAAAAAATTCATTCTTTCCCCAAAAAATAATATTATTTCCAATTAAATAATCAAAATTATCTCTATAACCACTAACATAGGCTTCATTAAAATTAATTTGATCGTTAAGACTTGGATTACCAAATTTAATTTTAGATTGTACTTTAAATTCAAGATTATCTTTTTCTAAATAAAAATTATATTCTAGTTCACTATCTAGTTTTGAATTTTTTCGATTATCTTTACTAATATCTTGAATAAAAGACGTGCCTGATAATTTTATAGAGCCATATTGCTCAATATAATTTTCACCAAATACTGGTTTAATAAATATTAATAAAATTACTATAAGTCTTAACTTCATCTAGAAGCATTTTTCAGTTTTTCCGGTTCAAAGTCACTCAATTTTAAACCTTGTTGAAACTTATAGTTGCTCCATTGAAGAGATGTTGATTTTCCTGTTTGAACATTGACCATATCTAGAATATCAGCTCTCCAAAACTTATCTAAGTATTGCTGATAACCAAGAAAAGATAATTCTTTTTCTAAATCTCCTCTTCTATTAAAAAAAGAAATCTTTTGATATCTAAAATGCTCATTATCAATAAAGACTAATCTTTTTGAATAGCCAGATTTTTTATTTTTAGGTTTAGCTTCAATAACATGACATGTGAGTGCTTCATCAGTTGGACAAAGGGTATCTTCTATCCATACAAAGAAATAATCTTTTGGCTCATCAGTTGTTAAATCTTCATATGAAAATTCAGAAGAAACAAATTTACCTGTTCTATTCGATGATGAAATTCTTTTAGTTCTCTTTAGTGCTGGTAAATATAACCACTGATCATCATCTTTTGGTTCAATATTATCATGTGTTAATAATGCAGTACCACGTATGTCTCGAGGTGTGGTAAATACGATAATTCCTTTATTTCCAAGATTATCATCTGGCTCTTCAAATGTTAGATTTTTAAATTCTCTTACACTTTCATTACCTGACTTATCTTTGAGAACCATAACTCCTTCAGAGCTAACATCAATAAATCCTTTATCGAGATCAATACTTTTCTCTACTATAGATAGACCTTTTTCTTCATTGGTTTGAGCAAGTATTGAACTAGTAAAAATAATTATAGTAGTAAATAAAAGTTTAATCATGAGATTTGTCTCCTTAATTTAAATTTATCAACTGCCATTAAAATTGGTGGCAATAACAGATAATCAACAAATAAAGCAAAACCAATTGTAATAGCTGTTAACATAGCCATGTCCTTATTTACGGCAAAACCTGATTGCGCAAGAATACTAAAACCAATTACAAGTCCTATACTAGTAATGGTAAGAGCCATTCCAACGTTTTTAAATGAATCTCGAACGCTATCTTCAGGAGATAATCCCTTTTTTCTTGCTTTTGCATATTTCAACATAAAATGTACTGAGTCATCAACGACTATTCCAAGAGTCATAGCTACAACAATAGAAACAGCTAAAGTTACAGATCCAACTGAATAGCCCCATAAGCCAAATGCCATTACAGCTGGAAGTAAATTTGGAATTAAACTTATTATGCCATATTTAATATTTCTCAAAACTAATAAAATAATAAAGGAAATACCTATCAAGGCATATCCTGTTCCTTTTAACATTGCGGGCGCATCTCTTGATGAAATTTTATTATAAACAACAGATTGTCCTGTAGCTGGTGTATTTAATTCAGGTGCATTTTCAGCCATCCAATTTTGAATTCGTAAATCAAGATTTAAAAATGCGGATGAAGTTGTATTAGGAACATATGCGGTTAATCTTAATCCTGATTTATCAATATTGATTTGATCAGTAAGATCTAAACCGTAGGCTAGAGATAACTCATACAGAAACAAATATTGAGCAGCTTCAATGTTTGTATCAGGAATTTTATAAAATGATTTATCATCACCATTCATGTTTTGGTTTAGTCGCTTCAAAACATCAGTGTATCCACGAACACTACTAATTTCTGGTTGTGCTCGCATATAAGCAATTAATTGATCAACTTTATTTAGATATTCTATATCATTAATCCCACTATCACTTTGTGTACGAATATTATATTCCAGTGCATTTAGACCGCCTACATTGTTTTCATAATAATCTGTAGCTTGACGAAGTTCATATTTTGTATCAAAATAACGAAGAAAATCATCTTCTAATTTCAATTGAGTTATTCCAAAGCCTAAAAAAACAATAACAGCAGTTGTTGTAATGATTAAAAAGTTTTTTTGGGCAATGACAAATTCAGCTAAATTACTCATTACTTTATCCATGAATGCTTGGCTTGTTTGTTTTTTATATGGAAGAAGTGTGATTAAGGCAGGTAACATTGTTAATGTGTAAAAAAGACATGCAAACATTCCAATACCAACGATAGTTCCAAGCTGTCTAAAAGGTGGTGATATAGAAAAATTCAGGGAGAAAAAACCAATTGCAGTTGTCAAACAAGCAACTGTAATAGCAGGTCCATGATCAATTATTGCTCTTCTAGCCCACACTTTTTTATCATCTGTTATTAGCATGGTTTGACGAACAGAAGACAAAACGTGAACTGCACTTGCTACAGTTAGAGTCATAACCATTAAAGGTGCTATAACAGTAGCATTATTAATCAAATTTCCTGACCATCCTAGAGATCCCATTGATACTAAAGAGCATAAGATTATAATAATAAAGACTAATCCGACGCCTACAGCTGCACGAAGAAGAATTGCTACCGCAAGTAATGTTGCAACAATCATAAGGGGTGTCAGAGTAGAACCGTCATCCTGAGCTGATTTGGCAAACTGCGCATTAGTTGGAACAAGACCTGCTAATTTAATATCAATATTTGGATTTATATCTTTATATTTTTTCACTAATTCATTTACCTCTCCCATGACAAAAGGAATTTCAACAACAGGATTTAATCCTGGTAAACGAAATAGAACATTAACTTGAGAAATAGAATGATTAGCATTAACAAATTGATTTTTTAACTCAATTCTATTCTCTGCTGCAAATTTAGCCTTATTAATATCTTGAGAACTTATATTTTCAATATCAGGAATTAAATCACTAACAATCAAGTCATCATTTTCAGAGTAACTACTTTGAAAGTTTGTTAATGAGTTTACTGTTCTAACATAGGGTAATAACCAAGAGTCTGCAGTTAATTTTCCAATAAAATTTAATGTTTCTTTGGTAAAAATTTTTCCATCTTTAGGAGAAATTATCATAATCATACTATCATCTTTCGAATATTCTGCTTCAAATTCATCGAGTGCTATTCGATCAGGATTATTTTCATCAAAAAAAACTCTCCCATCAGTCTCAAATTTCAAGTTACCCATTCCAGCAGCAAAACAAATAGCAATAATAAAACCAAATATAATTAGTAAAATTCTTCTTCTGATTACTAGATCAGCAAGAACGGTATAAAAATTTGTAGACATTATAATTTTTCCTTACTTGAGTTAAAAAAACTTAGATATTACTTAAATTAATTTGTGAAGTATTAATTGTTAATTTTAATATTTTATTACAATAATAAATTTTTATATTTTTTTTTAAAACTGTAAATCTACCATACTCATCAAAGTATGTGCATTTATGCTCAGAGTTTAAATTAAAAAAAGTTGTTGTTGCTGAAGCTGAAGCTTTAGACGTGATCCATTTACCATCACCAGAAATACTGAAACACGAAACAAAGAAACAATTAAATTTAAACTTTCTAACTATTCAATAATCTCTGCTCACTTATACGATAAAAAAAATATTATTATTAATTGCTTTTTCTTATCCAATTCTTTTCATGTATCTCTATATTGTCATAGTTATACTTGAGATTTTTTGTATTGCTATAAAAATAATTTTTAAGAGAATAATTTTACAAAATTAAAATTAATCAAATATATTTTTAAAAGTTTATGTTAAACTGTGATAATAAAAGTAAGTATAATAGGAAATATTTAAATAAGATTTTGAAAATATAAGGCATAATGGTTAGGATAATCTTTAACTCTAAAATAATTATAATTTCAGCAACATCTATTTTTTTATTTATTGGGTATTTTTTAGGTATTAAAGGAATATTTAAAGATGAAATTAATGAAATAAGGTATTTTTATGGATGTAAATATGACCAAATTTTAAATAAAAAAGAAGGCGTATGTTACTTCGGAAATATTTTAGAAAATGGATGTCATAAAAATTATTATGAAAATAGTTGTTATGGGTACTCATTCAATTATGAAATTCCAAATGAAATTAACATCTTAAAAAACCTAAGCACCAATAGATCTTTTTTTTATAATGATATAAATTTTAAAAGAAAAGATTTGATTGAAGCAATTGGATTAAATAATGTAGAAATAAATAAAACAGAATGTAAGAAATTAATTCAAATATCTGAATGTTTAACTTCAATAAATTCTATTGGTCAATTTAGATATTTCGAAAAAAGCAATGAGTCTAATAAAAAAAATGTAATTCTCTTACATGGAATGGGTAGTAGTGCAAAAAAAATTTTAGGCATTTCTAAATATCCAGATTATCACCTAAACATTGGCAAAGTATTTGAAAAAAATAATTATAATCTTTTTGCACTAGACCTTATATACGATGGAATAAATGGTTCTAAATTAAATGAACAAATCTTACAAAAAAACATGCATATATATGGAATTTTTTCAAAAATAGTTTGTTCAATTATTAATAAAAATGATGGAAATTTTATAATTTATGGACTTTCGCATGGAGGTGAAGTTGCTAAATTTATTTCTAATTCTTGCAGATCCAATAAAATTTCAAAAGTCATATTAGATGAATCTATTACTAATAAAAGGCATGAAATTTGGGAAAGAAAATTCAGAAATGACGCTCATGAAACATATAAATATAATTTTCTAAAACCAATATACAATCGTGTTTCAGATTTATGGTTTTTAGAAAACGCATTTTACAACCTTTATATAACTGGTCAAAAAAAACATCTAGAAAAACTTTTTGAAAACAAATGTATAAAAAATAATAATAAAAAAGATATTTTTTTAATTAATAAAAATTTAGAGTTTCATGCAGCAGAGATTGATACAGTGAATTCAATTTTAAATAAAGAAAATTTTAACAATAATAATTGCTAAAATATTTATATTTTATAATTGAAAAGAAAACTATGTTGAATATTTTTTTTAATCTTAACAAGAACCAAATATATCAAAAATCTTTCCAAAAATATCAGTGAAATTCTATTGTGAATTTTATCAAAGTAATTTTTATAGTCTTTTTTGTTATTTTTTTATTCTAAAATTTTTCAATACACCTTCAATACACTTTTTGAGAAAAGTATTGTATAAACTAGATAATCAGAAGTGAGTGAAGTATTCGAATCCCTTCGCCCGCTCCATGTTTTCTCTCGAATATTGAACAATGTAGCGTCGAAGAAATTTTTAAGTAGCCCTTGCGTAGTAGCTAATAGTTTAATTTTTTATATTTATTTTTGAATAAATCTTTTCATAGTATCAAAAACAACACCATGCTTTTCAGCTTCATTTTTCACTTCATCTGAACTAAGTACTTTGTCCATTTCTTCTTCATCTAAAACATTAAAGCATATTGAAACGTGATTCGAATTTTCGGTATCTACAAAATCAACAATATTATCAGCAAACTTTGAGAATGTTTTTACTCTCTCATCATTAAAAGATAACCACTCTTCAACATTTTTTACTTCATGACTAATTATTTGTAACATTTTATCTCCTTGATATTTTATAAAATCTATCAAATCCAATAATTATTAAAAAATTATTAAAAAGTGTAATATTTAATTTTATTATTAAATAAAAATCATAAAAATTAATTATAATTATAAAAAAATATTAATATTTAAATTTGTAACAAATATTTAGAAATTTCTGTCTAAATATTTTTAAGTGTTTAAAAATATTTTTTTGGCCTCATATCCTAAATCTGGCAATACATGGATGAGAGCTATAATTGCAAACCTTTATAATTTTGATAAAGAGTTTAATCTAAAAACCTTAAAGTCAATACCATTATTGTCGATTAAAAAAAACTTTGATGAATTTGAAAATAAAATCTATT
This sequence comes from uncultured Alphaproteobacteria bacterium, assembly GCA_902537325.1. Lineage (GTDB taxonomy): Bacteria > Pseudomonadota > Alphaproteobacteria > HIMB59 > CACPNW01. Next base: position 62,452 of record CACBAT010000006.1, read on the forward strand.
CTGATAATAATATTTTGCATTTTGACTGGGTATCACAAAATATTATTGAGTGCCAAAAAATACTAAATAACAAATCAAATCACTTAAATATATTTAAAACCCATAGTGTCAGACATAAAAAATTTACAAACGAAACTGTAAACGCTGGTTTTATTTATATTGTAAGAGATCCAAGAGATATTGTTGTTTCTTTTAAAAATTTTTCTGGAAAAAAATTTGATGAAATAATTAATGAACTACTTTTTCAAAAAAAATTAATGATAAATACTAATGGTGCTATGGAATTACTTTCAACATGGGATCTTCATGTTCAATCATGGCTAAATTATAATACTGTGCCAAGATTAATTATAAAGTATGAAGATTTAAAATCAAATACAAAGGAAATTGTATTAAATATAAAGAAATTTTTAAACAAAATACACAAATTGAATATAAACTTAAGTGACAATCAAATTGATAAAATAATACAAAATACAAATTTTAATAATCTGAAAAAATTAGAAAACCAAAATGACTTTGATGAGGCTTCAAATCATTCCAAATTTTTTAGATCAGGGAATTCAAATCAATGGAAAGATGTTTTATCAAAAACACAGCTTCAGCTTATAGAAAATAATTTACAGACGTTAATGAAGTATTTTAATTATATTTAAGAAATAATGGATTGGAAGGCGAGTTCAAGACAAGTGCTTTCAACCACCCAGCCGTTTCCTTTTTATGCCCCATATCTGTCCCGCTTCATCATTTATTATCTATAAAAAAATGTTATAGTTTATTTAGGAAAAGGCACTTCTCCATGGTAACGAGCAACCTTGCCAAGGTTGAAGTCGAGGGTTCGAATCCCTTCGCCCGCTCCAGAAAACTGCCAAATTCATATTATTTTAAAATTACAGGGGACAATTGAGGGACACTTCATATATCAAAAAAATATTATCACTTACTTTATTACCAGATTTAAATTTTTAAAATTACTAATTATATTTATTAAAAAAATTAATATTTAAAATTGTAATATTAAATTAAAATTACTTTCCTAAATATTTTTAAGTGTTTAAAAATATTTTTTTGGCTTCGTATCCTAAATCTGGTAACACTTGGCTTAGAGCAATAATTCTTTCCGCACTTCAACAAAAAAATATTATCAATATAAAAGATTTATCAAAAATTAGATTGTTATCAGATAAAATGAACTTTACTTCATTTAAAAATAAGATTTATGAAAAAAAAGGACTGATAGATTATGACTGGATGTCAAAAAACATTATTATATGCCAAAAAAAATTAAATGAAAATACTAAATATAATTTTTTTTTTAAGACTCATAGTGTGAGGCATAAAAGTTTTACAAATGAAACTGTAAACGCAGGCTTTATTTATATTGTGCGAGATCCTAGAGATGTAGTTGTATCATTAAGTTATTTTTCGGGAATAAATTTGGATGAAGCTATAAATCAAGTTGTTTTTAATAAACAACTAATGACAAATGCAAATGGAGCTAGAGAATTGGTTTCTAATTGGGAATTAAATATTAAATCTTGGTTAGAATACAAAAGTGTCCCATGTTTATTTATTAGATATGAAGATCTATTAATTAAACCAAATAACATAATATTTAAAATTATTGCTTTTATAAATATAATTACGAATAAAAATATTTTAAATAATAAAAAAAATATTGATCGAATTATAAAAAATACTAGTTTCAAAAATTTACAATTTCAAGAAATCTCAAATGGTTTCGATGAAGCATCTAAACATTCAACATTTTTCAGATCTGGAACATTAAATCAATGGAAAGGTATTTTATCCAACACACAGGTTCAAATTATAGATAATAATTTACAACCGTTAATGAAGTATTTTAATTATATTTAGTAATCAGGATAAAATATGATTATAAAACAATAAGAATTTACCTCTTTTTTGTCTTTCAGGATTATTGCCTTCAATAGCTCAGAGATCTCTCTATTGGGGGACACATGGGGGACACTTCGATTAAAAAAACTAAACTTATTTTAAAATTATTTCACATAATTTGAAGGAAATTACAAATCATTACTATTTGGCAACCTTGCCAAGGTTGAAGTCGAGGGTTCGAATCCCTTTACCCACTCCAATTTTCAATTCCACCTTTGAATTTTAAATTTCATTTGCAATAAAATTGCAATAGGGTTTTAGTTTTAGTTTTTATTTGTTATTATAATTTTTTAAAAGATGAATGATCTAAAAAAATTTTACCAAAACAATACAACCAAAGATCTTAATAAATGGAAACATTATTTTGACATATATGATGAAAATTTTTCTAAATTTAGGAATAAAAAAATCACAATTATAGAAATTGGAGTTTTTAGAGGAGGATCTTTGAGAATGTGGCAGAATTATTTCGGCCCCCAAGCTAATATAATAGGTATTGATATAGATCCAGCGTGCAAGCAATATGAAAATAATAACACAAAAATATATATTGGCGATCAAGCGAATGAAGATTTTCTTAATTCAATTTTAAATGCAAATGATAAGCCAGATATAATTATAGATGATGGTGGACATACCAGCAATCAACAAATAAGTTCTTTTAATTTTTTATTTGAAGAACTGAAAATTGGAGGAGTTTATTTAGTTGAAGATACACATACGTCTTATGCAAAAGAATTTCAAGATAGAGACGACCAACTAACTTTTATAGAATACGCAAAGGTTTTATCAGATGAGTTAAATGACTGGTATAGAATTAAACATTATAAACATTATAAACAAAAAATTGATCAAGTTAATGTAAGTTATTGGGCACAATTTATTTATAAGGTATGTTTTTATAATAGTATCGTTTCTATAGAAAAAAGACAAAGTGAAACCCCGTTCTCTGAAATAAGATAGTTATCTAGCAATGACTTCTGATTAAAGATTAGTTCACTTAGATGGATTAAGAGGTATATCAGTAATTTTAGTTCTTTTATTTCATCTTGATGAAACTTTATTTAAAGGTGGTTATTTAGGTGTTGATACATTTTTTGTTATTTCTGGTTATGTTATAACTAGAACTCTTTTAATAAATAAAACTGGAAGTACAATTCAAGATATAAAAAATTTCTTTTTAAAAAGGCTATTTAGAATATGGACAGCACTCTTTTTTTTTATATTTTTTAGTTTAATATTATATTTTTTTTATGGATTAACTTTAAATCATCATCGTAATATATTTACATCTTTAAGCACTCTTATTGGAATATCAAACTTATATTTAGGTTATATTGGCGTAGATTATTTTTTATTAAATAAAGTAAACTATTACCTGCATACATGGTCTTTGGGTGTAGAAGAGCAGTTTTATATTTTCTATCCATTTTTACTTTTATTACTATGCAAAAAAAATTATTATTTGTTATTTTTATCTTTAATCATATCATTGTTCTTCTTTACCTTTTTTTGGGAAAAAGAATTAGGGGGTTTTTTATTCTCCTTTTGTTAGGTTTTGGGAAATATTAGTTGATTGCCTTTTATATGTATAATTTAAAGATAAATTTATTAATATAAATATTTACTTTAAACTATTTCTTTTATTAGGTTTTTTTTAAATATTTTTTACTTAAGCAATATTTTATTTTTACAGCTTCAAATAGTTTTAAATATAATTTTATCTGCAAGCCTGATTATATTTTTTTATAACAGTAAATTTTTGAGTAATAAAATCATAAATCATATAGGATTAATGTCATTTTCAATATATCTCTGGCATTATTTTATTATTGAAATAGTTGAACCATATATTAATTTTTATTTTTACAAGTTAATAATAATACTACTACTAACTTATACAGTATCTTATTTCAGTTACTTCGCAATAGAGAAATATTTTATATGTAAAAATAAACTTTTATTAAAACATTATTTATTTTTTTATAGCTCAGTTTTTTTAATCATTTCTTTTTTATTTATAAATATAAATATTAATACAATTCAACTATCAAACCTTAACGTCTTTAAAAATTCAATAGTATACTCAATTTGGAATAAACAAAATGAGGTTCTTAATTACAACCATTTTAATAAACTTATTAAAAATTTAAATGTCAACATAAGTAGACCCAATATCCCTAATGACCTTTGTCCAAACGAAATAAATTACAAATGTTTAAAATTAAGCAGTAAAAACAAAAATGCAGTTTTTGTAATTGGAGACAGTCACGCAAATAATTTAATAGAGGGTCTAGCTTTATCAAATAAAATTAATAATCTATATCTTGGAAATGGATGTTTACATGTACTAATTGTTCGACACCTTCTTTATGGAGAATTAAGAGACAAAGCTTTTCAAAGAATAAATAATTGCGAAAAATTTAATTTAAATTTAAACTTTAATGAAGTAAACAATTTCATTGATAAATATGATAAAATTTTTTACTTTGTAACAATTAGAATCCCGCTCTACGCTGAAGAATGGGAAATAGTAGATGATAACTATTTACCGGTAAAAAATAAGGAAAGTAAATATAATCAAATATACACAAATCTTAAAAAACACTTAGATCTTATCAATGAAAAAATTGAGGTTATTTTAGTTGAACCAATACCAACATTTAAATACGGGCCAGAATACTGTCTAATTTTTAAAGAGAAGTGCATTATAAGTATTAGCAATTTTGAAGATATAAATAAGGATACAATTAATATTTTAAAAAAAATTGAATCTAGCAGAAAAAATACAAGAATGATTAATTTTAAAGATAATTTTTGCAATGATACTTTTTGTTCTATGCAAGATAAGAATGGAAACTTTCTGTATCATGACAACAATCACCTATCAAAATATGTCTCAATATCACTATTAAACTCATATAAAGATATATTTGATTGAAATTTATAACAAAATAAACTCAAGAATATATTTAAAAGATAGTAAATTTAGTGAAACAGGTATTTTGACTTTAAATTATTTTAATTATCAAATAAATTCCAAAAATTAGTATCTATAATTAAATATTTCAAAATCTTTCCAAAAAATATCAGTAATTAATTTTTGTGAATCTTTATTAAAGTAATTTCTATAGTGTCGTCTATTTTTACTTTTTTTCTTAAATATCTCTAATTTTCCATTAAAATTAATACCTAATTTTTTAAAAATAATAGAAAGCTCCTTATTTAAATTTTCATATTTAATAATTTTATTACATAGAATTTCATTATAGTTTTTATCCATAAGCTTATTTAAGTTTAATAATCCATATTGAGGAAAAGTATTTGATTCTAATTCTTTTAATATTTCGTCAAATGAAATTAATTTTAAATTTTTTTTAGTATTTTTTGAATTCACCCAATAATAATGTGAGACTATAGTATCAAATGGATTTCTAATAACTCCAAACTTGTAAAAATTTTCAAAAATATCATAATTTAATTTCTCACTTAAGGGCATTAATCTGTCTTTCACTAGCCAAATTGGCATATGGGCAAAATAGTTCATTTTATAGTTAATTTTTTTGATTAAAGATTCTTTACTAAAATGATCTTTAATTTTTTTTACATCAAAGTCCCCCCAACAATTAATTCCATTGTAATCTTGTGTTGGTGCCAAAATATCTTTTTTGTTTAGGTATGGATATAAATAGTTTTCAATACTACTCCCGGCAGTCTTGTAAGTTTTTATAAAAATAAATTTATACTTAAAAGATATAATCATATTAAATACAGTACTCAAAAATAAAATAAACCAACATTTAAATTATTAAAAGAACTTTCTAGATCTTCATAGCTATACATTTTGAATGATATATTTTCGATTTAAAAAAATAACATTATTATTCATTTTAAAAAAAAGGTGAGATTTTTGAGTACTCTCTTAAATTGCTAATATTGAAGTTAAGGTTTTAAATCTCCTCATCAAAGCTAATATTTGAGTAGCTTTTTCATATAGAAATGTTTAGTTTAAATAAGTGATAAAATGAAAAAAACTATTAAAATACTGGACTCAAAATATTTAGGTGGTTTGATAACTTATATATTAATTCAACTTTATAATATATATTTCATATATAAAACATCTAGAATCACTCCACTTCCAAGAAAATTTAATAAAATTCCAAATTTAATTGCCAGAAATAAATTTTTTGAGCGTGCTCAGTATTATCTTCAAGTAAACAGAATAGATGGTGTTTACGCTGAGTTTGGATGTCACGGAGTAAATACATTTAGAATGGCTTTAAGAAATTTAGGGTTGCCTGGGAAACCAAACAAGATTAGTAAATTTTATGCTTTTGATTCTTTTGAGGGCATGCCGAAACCAGAAGGAATTGATAGACAGAAGATTTGGCGCAAATCTATGAACTTCACAACTGAAGAAAAGTTTTTAAAAATAGTTAAAAGAGATAAATATAGAGTAAAAACAGTTAAAGGATTTTATGAAGATACATTATCAAAATTTAATTTTGATAATGAAGAAAATATTGCATTAGCATACATCGATTGTGATTATTACAGTTCTACAAAACTATGCTTAGACTTTCTTGATGGAAAACTTCAGCATGGATGTCTTGTTGCCTTCGATGATTGGGATTGCTATTATTCTGATCCCCAAAGAGGTCAAAAACTTGCATTTACTGAATTTAAACTAAGAAAAAAAGACAAATACCATTTTGAAGAACTTTGTGATATTTCAAGTGGAGGAAGATGCTTTGTTGTATTAGATTCTAAAAAACTTGGTAAAGATGTTTTGTAAATTTAATCTTTACAAATAATCTTGACTTGTAGAATTTTTTTAATCACCCAGAAAATTAACACCTAATTATCTTTTTTTGGATCTAAAAAATCCTCATAAATTTAGAAATAATGTAAACAATCTTCAATTTTATACAAAATGTTTTTATGTCATTAAAGTTTATAATAAATTATAGTTTGATCTTTATATGTATTTAATTTTTATCTTTTATAATAAAATATATCTAGTTTATGCACTTACATATTATAACTTCTGGAAATATAAAAAAGCTTAAAACTTCTTCTCTCGCATCAGATAGGCTAAGATTAGACTATATCTATGAAGCGGCAAAACAAATTGGTTATGAAGTTACAGGAGGCAATAGTTTACTTAATGCCGATATCTATTTTTTCAGTGCAATGACAAAAGAAATAGATGAAAAAATTATCTTGGAACTTAAAAAATATATTAAGTTAAAAGAAAGATATCTAATTGTAGATTATGTAGATGATTGGTTATCAAATTCACAATCAAAAATAAAAACAATATATGAACAACTAATAAATTTAGGAGCAACCTTTACTGTTCCTACAGAGGGTTTAGCGAAACAGCTTGAAAGTTATGTAAAACAAGTTTTGATTATTCAAGATGGGATTGATAAAATTCCAAATATAAAACCAAAACTTCTAAAAAATAAAATAAAAAATGTTCTCTGGCATGGCCATCCATCTAACATATTTTCACTAATTAGGATTATCGATGAAGAATTAGTTGACTTGGATTTTAATTTACATTTAGTTTCAAGTAATAAATCAGCTGAAATTTTAACAAAAAGTAATTTTAATAAAATTCCAAAATGTAAGATATATTTCCACAATTGGAATCTAAAGAAAATAGTTGAAGTCTCAAGAAATTGTGATTTTGCAATTTTGCCTGTAAATAAAAAATGGGCTAGCGAAAACAGATTAATAACAACTTTTAGATTGGGTCTTCCAATCATTGCTGAAACAATTAATTCATATAAAAAATTTTCAGAATTTTACTCAGATTTTAAAAAAGATGAGATAATTGAGATATTTAAAAATCCACAAAAATCATTCCATCAAGTAGAGAGAGCGCAAAAAATAATTTCACAAAACTATAATCAAAAAAAGATTTTAGATTTGTGGAAACAAAGTTTAAGTAAAAAATAATATATTTCATATATTATTAAATACTTGAGATTAATAAAATATAAAATAATAATAATTTTATTATTTCTACTTATCATGATAGAATAATAATAATGAAAGTTTTTAATCTTTTTCCACTAACAATAGTTCAAGAAAAAATTTCTATAGAAGAAAATGAAAGAGATATTTTAGTAAACGAAATAAAAAAAATGCAAAACAATGAGAACAATGAAAAAAAAACTGCATATGCTTGGACCGGTGATACTAAAGGATATGAGTTTTTATTTTCAAATAATTTATTTAAAAATCTATCAAATAAAATTTCTAAAGTAATTATTAAATATCTTGAAACTTTAGAAATTAATACAAATCTTTTGGATATTTATTATCAAAGATCTTGGGCTACATTTACCAAAAACGATCAAAGTATAAATTTTCATAGTCACTCACAATCAAATATTAGTTTTGCCTATTACTTATTAAAGCCAGAGAATTCCGGGGGAATAATTTTTAGATCTAATGAATTGCAAAATGAAATCGCGAATAACATATTTACTAGTAGTAAAATAGAAAAATCTTTAATTAATAAGCCTAATGCTTTTAATTCTGATAAATCAATGTTTGATCCAGAACAAGATTCCATTATTGTTTTTCCCTCCAAAACCCCTCATGCAACAGCTCCAAATAAATCTGGAATACCTAGAATTTCTATTTCTGGAGATATTTCGATAATGTTGAAAGAAAGTAGGGGTTTTGAACACTTAATGCCGAATTTCAAAAATTGGACTAAGTTTTGACTTTTAATCTAGTAGTTGCTCTAAATATAATTGAATGCAAACATATTTTACCAAAAAAAATTTATCGTTAGCGGACCTTGGATCTTAAACTGCTTAAATAAATAACGTTTTGATACATAATTTATTAAAACAAATTAATATTTAAAAGATTTTTAAAAATGCCAGGTTTTGATTTATTGCAACAAATATGCAATCTATAATTTATTTACCAGACAGTCATATGAGCATTTACATCATTAGAGTTTAGGAATTGATACAAATAACTTTCAATAGATAAACTTGCTTTTTTATAAGTTTAAGTAAAAATCAATTTATGTTTGAATGATATTATCATTAATTAAGTTTTATCTTAACTAATATACTATAGATTAGTACCATTCATAAAACCAATTTCCATATAAATTCATTTCTTTTAACTTTGATATTAGGTTTTTATAATCTTTAATCCAAATTTTGTTCTTAACCACAAGTTTAGAACCATCCGTGCTAGGTATTTTTTTACCATCAGGATTTCCATGTGTCTCACATAAAACCATTTTTATTTTATTTCTATTTTTGATAATTTCAGGCATCACTTCATATTCTGATCCCTCTATATCTATTTTTATCAAATCTATTTGATTATGATTTTCTAAAATTTCCTTTATATTTATGCAGTTTACTTCAATTTTTTTATTTATATCTAACCCATCCTTTTCTTTTTTTAGAGATGCTCTTTCATTAAATTCAGAAATATTGTTAGCCTTTCTGTGAAAGTACAAATTAGCTTTCCCTGAAAAGTTAGAAACAGCAGTATTAAATATTTTGATTTTTGTATTTTTTTTAAAACGTTTGAGCATATAGTTATAACAACCTATATTAGGTTCATAACAATATATATTTGGATTATATTTTTTCATTATCACATCAGTTACATTTCCAATATTTGCTCCAATATCTAATATTATTGATTTATTATCAATATGTTCTAAATTTAATAGTTTTTGATAATGTTTAGTAATATTTTCCATACTCAATTTATATTTAAAAAAAAGTATAAATAAATATAATTAATATTAAATAACAATTAAGAATTTTTTATCATCAATGAAAGTAGATTTCCAATTTGTACCAAGTAAAGTTAATTCAAAAAATGTTTTAGATAAATCTATTTATTTTATGCATATACCAAAAAGTGGAGGAACGACTATTGATCACATTTTTTTAAAAATCTCCTCTATTTTGAAAAACTATAATTTTAAAAGGCTCAAATACAATCAAAAGAATAAAAAAAACAAATTACTAATGAGTGAAATTAATTTTTCAAAAAATTATTTTATTTCTGGACACTTGGATTATGATTTCTGTAATAATTTTAATAACATATATAAGTGTTCTATAGTTAGAGACCCTATTGGTAGGGTAATTTCACATTATAAATTTATGGTCTTTAAATTAAGTTCAACACCAGAAAAATATACCTTTGAAATGTTTATTAATGATGAAGTTAAAAATAATAGAGATAATTTAATAACTAGACACTTTGCCGGCTTATTAAATGAAAAAAAAATAATTACAGATAATGATTCTCAAGAAGCTATAAACAACATTAATTCATTTGATTTAATCAATACTTTAGAAAACTGGAATGTATTTTTATCTGAAATACTTAGTAAATTTGGCTTGCCTTCAATTTTATATTCTAGATTTCAACAACACAAATATAACTTCTCTTATTCACCTAAAGATGAAGATATAAATTTTATTAAAAAATATTATTATTATGATTTTATAATATATTCTAAAATCTTAAAGTTTGAAAATGAATTTAAAATTTATAAGAATGATGAATATAATAAAAACATATGTATAGTTTCACCATATTACAAAACAGAGGATAAATTATATAGAGAACAAGATATAAAACAATTATTTGAAAAGAAAAATGAAATCTAAACATATAGTCATTCAAGTTGATATAGATGAGGGCACACAGTGGGGAGACCATCGGACAATTAATCCTATAAGAGAAATATTTATACCTTCAGTTAAACAATACTGTAAAAAATTTAATTACGATCATTTTTTAATAAAAGAAAGTACATATGAAAAAAAATATTCTAAATTTGATTTTTTAGAGACTAAAAATAAACATTATTCATTTGAAAGATATTTTCATTTTATCAACAATTATGATTTTACAATTTATTTAGATAATGATGTATATGTTTATCCAGATGCACAAGAATTTCCTGAGATTACAGGTTTAATGAATGCTAGAGAGCCTGAGGGTAATAGCTCTAAAATTTTTAGAGAAGTCAATAATCTAAATAAAGATCATAAATATTTTAATTCAGGCGTTACTTTTTGTGACAAAAATACAGCAAATATACTTTCTTCCTATATGATGAATAGATTAAATAACAAAATAAGATCAAAAGGTAAAAATTCTGATAACATGCTTTTAAATGAATTTATAATTGAAAATAAAAATATTTTTCAAGAGTTAGGAAGTGAATGGAACTATATGCCATTTCTTCAAAATTCAAAAAAATTATCCAAACCAAACTTTTTTCATTTCGTTGGTATTGTTGGAAAACAAATAATAAATAAATTGCAAGATAATAAAATAGACATATTAGACTTTCTTCAACAGATAAAAAAATAATTATTACAAATTTTTAGTATTAATATTTTTTATATTAAGACTTCATACTGAGTCTAATATTGAAACTAATAACTATTCTCTCTTCATTTGACCTATTTTCATTAACTGAATGATCTAAGAAACTGGGAAACAGAATCAAAGCACCCTCAACAGGACTAATTCCATTTACCTGGGCATTTAATAAATTAACTGACTTAACATTTGGGTATGAGTATACAGGAGCGGGCCTTGGATCATAAAATACTATATCACCACAATCTTGAGGTGCTCTTACATAGTAAGCACCGCTGATTGTACTATTTCCATGCTGATGTCTTAAATTTGCAGAACCACCTGTATTTATTATTGCCCACATATTACTGATTTTAGCTGTTTGTTTTTCCTTTTCCCAATTCATATCATTAATAACATTTTCAATTGTTGGTAAAATAAAAGCTATAAAGTTTTGTGGATCTTTATCGTTTAGATTAAAATCATTTGAATGCCACCCTTTAACATTACTTTTACTAATACCTACTTCATCATTTTTTTTATTTGATTTAATATAATTATACATTTGCTCATTAATTGTTTTATAATTATCTAAATTTGTTGTCCAAACAGGAGTTGGAAAAAAAAGATTTGGTTTAGTCATATATTCTACTTATACCAAATATTACACACAGTAAACATTTCAAAAAAAATAAATAATGTAACTAAAATTATCTTAATTTTTGACTTTAAAATAATTTTTAATAATTTTTATTGTATTAAGAATTCTTTTATGATGATAAGAGAAATTTTTTCTTCCCGAAACAATTTTAGGATTTTTCTGTATTAATTCTTTTATATACAGTGGTATATTATTTTTTTTATTCAATGTTTAAAGAGTCTGTGTTTAGTGAAATATAAAGAAATTTTATGTTTATTTGCAAAAGAAATTATTTTTTCATCATTTATTGATCCACTAGGTTGTGCTAAAATTGTACAACCATTTCTATTTAGAATATTTATACTATCAGTAAATGGAAAAAAACCATCTGATGCACACACAAAAGTAGATTTTTTAAAATAATTTTTTTTATTTTTAATAGCAAAATTTAATGCATCAACCCTATTTGTTTGACCATGACCCAAGCCAACAGTTTGTTTATTTTTTGATAAAACAACAGCATTTGATTTAAGATGTTTTACTACTTTTAAAGAGAAAATTAAGTCTTGTATTGATTTTGAAGCTGCTTTTTTACTTGTTACTAGTTTAATAAATTTTTCATTTATTGGTTTTATATCTCTTGTTTGATAAAGATCTCCAAATAATGTAGACCTATATTCATCAGGTTTATTTTTATAATTTGGTATTTTTAATAAAATTAAATTTTTTTTTAATTTTAATATATTAATCGCACCATCTGCAAATTCTGGCGCAACAACCATTTCGAAGAAATTTTTAGAAATTATTAGTGCAAGATCAGAATTTACTTTTCTATTTAAAAAGATTATTCCACCAAAGGCGCTCTTTTTGTCACTTTCATATGATTTTATGAAAGCTTTTTTAATATCTTTTGCTGAAGCTACTCCACATGGGTTTGTATGCTTTACTATAATAGAGGTTGGTTCTGTAAATTCACTTAAACACTTTATTCCACTATCTAAGTCTATAATATTATTATAGCTAATTTTTTTTCCACTTATTTGATAATCAAATATTGGTTTACTAATACTTACAAGATGCGCATCTTGATTAGGGTTTTCACCATATCTTAATTTTACTTTTCTATGTTTTAGTCTCATTAAACCATTTTGCTATAGTTTTGTCATAATTTGAAACTTCTTTGAATACTTTATATGCCATTTTTTTTCTAAAACTTATATCGGTTTCGCCATTGTTTCTTTTAATATTATTTATTAATTTTGGATAATCTTTTGGATTTATAACAGGAGTCACAAATTTAAAATTTTTACTTGCAGCTCTCAATAGACTTGGTCCACCGATATCTATCATTTCTATTACAGTAGCATCACTTTTGTTTTTTTTATATTTTTCAAAGGGATATAAATTTACTATAACAATATCAATTTCAGGCACTTTTAAAGATAAAAACTGTTTTTTATGAGTATCATTGTTCCTAACATATAGTAATGAACTATAAATTAACGGGTTCAGAGTTTTAACTCTTCCATTAAACCGTTCTTTGAATTTAGTTATTTTTGAGACATCTGTACATTTAAATCCCATACCCCGTATTTTGTTACCTGTTGAGCCACTGGAGATAAAACTGTAATTATATTTATGCAAATTACCACAAAGGTATTTTAGATTTGTTTTGTCAAAGACAGATAACAAGGCAAACTTTTTCTTTAAATTTTTTCTAAGGACCATTTCTTTATAATTTTTTTATCAGATATTACACCTTTGATAACAATTTGTTTAGTGGGTTTTGTAATATTATTGTCAACTAAAATACTATCTTCAACAATTAACTCAGTTTCACTTTTAAAAATCCAAATATTATTTAATTTTGTTTTTAAAATCACATTTTTTTTGTTGTTTGTAAAATTGAAAGAAATTCCATCTGCAAGATGAAATCTAATATGGTAAATTAATCTATTATTAATATCCCTATAGGAAATAATGCTATCTTCACCTTCTAATTTATCTTTATTTTTATAAATGATTATTTTTCTTTTAATTATTTTACTAAATTTTTTTAAATAACCATTATGAGAGCCTTCATATATTTCATTTAGATCATTTTTTTCTTTTCTAAATACAACTGATTGAGGGAACTTTAAGTGAGGATTACTTTCTGTAATTTCACTTATATTAGTATTTTGTAAAATAATTGTTGAGTGCGCAGCGCTGTACCTTAGATATTCAGGATTTTTGCCAAAACTTTCTGAAGCACCGCAGTTAGTAAGTATTTTCTCATTATAACCACTTAATTCTATAGACAATGTACCTGCACTTAAATTAGAGCTAACCTTATCTTGATTTGGTTGTACTACATCAAAAAAAATTTTTTTATTTTTATCAGAATAGAAAGCAATACCATTATTTACATTATTAAACTCTCTTTTTTTCAAATAATTTTCTTTATTAAGTGAATCGTATATTTTTTTTGAATAAATATTATTTGATCCATTAAATAATACCATGCTACCATCTTTATGAAAGTATTCATTCAATATTGAAGTCATCTTTAATATTACTTCATCAAAAATATTTGATTCTTTTAATTCAAAAAAAAGTAATATATTTTTTATTTCATTTAAATTGTTTATAAATTTAGAATGCTCAAGTAAATTAAAGCTTTTATGCATCCCAAGTTTATCTATTTGGTTATCAACTATAAATTTAATATATTTTATTTTTCTTTTATTTATTTTTTTAATAATTAAATTTGATAATAAATACGCGATTAAATCATAAGATGAAATTTCAGTAATTTTTTTTGAATTAAAATCAAATAAAATTCTCTGAATATGATAATAAATTATAAAGTCTAATTTTTTTTTGTCATTTATTTTTGATGAAGAATATATGTATTCATAATTATATATAAGATTAACTAATCTTTTTGATGATAAATCTTCTGACCAGGGAAATCCTAACTTATTCTTATAAATATTAAACCATCCAAAAATAGATTCTCTAGACAAATTAATACCAATTTTACCACCAAGCTTATTTGAAAAATTTAAATAATCAAAACTATGAATGTGTTTATTTTTGTTTTTATAAAAATTTTTTTTAAAAATAAAATTTTTTACTTGATTATAATTAGTGAAATCAATTTTCCTAAAATTTAAATTTAAATAAGAATATTTATTTTTAGATATAATATTTAAAACTAAGTAAACAAAAATAATTTTCCTTAAAATAAATATCATTTAGTTCTTCTTAGGTATGCTGCAAAATAACCGTCTATACTTTTATTTAATATATTATCAGGCAATGTTATCATTAAGTTATCTTTTATTAATTTAGAGTAAATTTTATCTTTATTTATCAATTTAAAATTAGAAAGTTGAAAGTTACTATTTTTTTTTAAAAATTTTTCAATTTGCTTTACCGTCTCTTCTTTTAGAAAAGAACATGTCATATAGAGTATACTTCCATGTTTATTAATCAAGAATGAAGCTTTATCTAACATTTTTTCTTGTAAATTGATTAACTTTATAAAATCAGGACCTTTATTTTTAAAAAGTATTTCAGGGTTTTTTCTAATGGTTCCTATCGCAGAACAAGGTGCATCTATAACAATTAAATCATATTTATCTCTTTCATCAAATTTAATAAAATCTTTATTAAGTATTTTTGCATCGAATTTTAAGCGTTTAAAATTATCTTTAAGAATTTTAATTCTTGTTGAGCTTTTATCATTTGTTACAAGATCGAACTTCTTTGATAAAAGTTGAAAAGATTTACCTCCTGGAGCTGCACAAGCATCTAAAAACTTTCTATCACTCTCCTTCTTTTTGTAATTGTACAATGGAAAAAAAGAAGAGAAATCTTGAACCCACCAATCTCCATTAACAAAACTTTTTTTATTTTTGATATTTTTTTTATTAAGTAAAAAACCGGAAATTGGTGAAGTTTTAATCAAATCTTCATCAAATTTATTTAAATTATATTCATTTTTAAAGACTATATGAATATCAGGTTCTTTGTAAAAATTTTTAAGAAAAGTTGTCTTTTCAGTTTTAGATAAAAAGCCTACTTCTTTTTTGAACCAATTAGGAAGATCGATAAAATTAACTTTTATATCCTTTAGTTTATCTTTATCTTTTAATATTTTTCTCAAAATAGCATTAATAAAACCATGATATACATTTAATTTTTTTGCGATTTCTACTGAGCAATTAATGACTGCGTACTCTTTGAAATTTAAAAATACTATTTGAGTTATAGAACTAATAAGTAAAATCTTTTCATGATCACCTATTTTCTTATTAATATATTTGTTAATAATTTTTGATGTATGTACATGAAGTCTCATCGAATTTAATAATACGTTATTTATAAATGATTTATCTTTTTTATTATGTTTATTAATTAATTCTTTAATAGATGAATTATTAAGATTTTTATTTAATTTGTAGATTGAATATAAAATATTATGAATATCCAATCTAATTTTTTCACCTTTAATCATTATTAATAAGGTATTATTAATTTCATTTAGTTATATAATATATATAAAAAATAAAATATATTGACTTATGCGAGGTAATCTTGAAACAATTGTTGGTGCAATGTTTGCTGGAAAAACAAGTGAACTATTGAAACGAATTCTATGGGCAAAACATCAAAACAAAAAAATAATCGTTATAAAACCCAGTATTGATAATAGATATTCCAATGATAAAATCATTACACATAATGACCTAAGCCATGAATGTTATGCAATGAATGACTGGCCAACAACACTTAGTAAATTTAGTTTTGAAAAAAATTCAGTTGATATTGTTTTTTTGGATGAAATTCAGTTTATGGATACAAAAGATACGCTTTATAATGTTGAAATAATATTAAACAAAGGAATCGATGTTGTGTGTGCCGGTCTTGACCAAGACTCAAGAGGAAAACCTTGGGAGACATCTTCCATGCTTTTAGGTTTGTCTGACAAAATATTAAAAATTTACGGATTTTGTAATGTATGTGGAGTAGAAGCCACAAAAACATATAGAAAAACTGAGGGTGGAGAAAGAACCCAAGTTGGTGCAGCAAATATCTATGAACCAAGATGCCTAAAGCATTGGGAACCAAGATAAACAGTCTTTATTTATTTTTTCTATTTTCAATTAAATTATCTACAACAGAAGGATCTGCTAAAGTAGAAGTATCACCTAAGTTTTCAAATTCATTTGAGGCAATTTTTCGTAATATTCTTCTCATAATTTTTCCCGACCTTGTCTTAGGCAAACCTGCTGTCATATGTATAAAATCAGGTGTAGCAATTGGGCCAATTTTCTCTCTTATAGTTTGTTTCAATTCTAAGATTAAATCTTCCGAAGAATCAATACCTACTTTCAGAGATACATAACAATATAAACCATTGCCTTTAACATCATGAGGATAACCAACCACTGCTGCTTCAGAAACATCTTTGTGAGATACAAAAGCACTTTCAATTTCAGCTGTACCTAAATTATGACCCGATACAATAATTACATCGTCTACTCTGCCTGTGATCCAATAATACCCATCTTTATCTCTTTTGCACCCATCACCTGTAAAATATTTTCCATCAAATTGAGAAAAATAAGTATCAATAAATCTTTTATGATCTCCATAAACAGTTCGCATTTGACCAGGCCATGAACGTTTCATACATAACATCCCTTCACATTCACCTTCTAATTCATTACCATTTTTATCAACAATACATGGTTCGATTCCATAAAAAGGTTTTGATGCAGAACCTGGTTTTAATTTTATAGCACCAGTCTGAGGCGATATTAGTATTCCACCTGTCTCAGTTTGCCACCAGGTGTCTACAATTGGACATTTTGAATTTCCAGGTACTTCAAAGTACCATTTCCACGCTTCTGGATTAATTGGTTCACCAACTGTCCCTAAAAGTTTTAATGATGATCGATTAGTTTTTGTAACATAACCATCACCCTCTCGCATTAAAGCTCTAATTGCAGTTGGTGCTGTATAAAATATGTTAACTTTATGCTTATCAACAATTTGCCAAAACCTGGAAAAGTCAGGATAATTAGGCACACCCTCAAACATTAAAGTTGTTGCACCATTAGCAAGCGGTCCATAAATAATATAACTGTGCCCAGTTATCCAACCTATATCTGCAGTACACCAATATATATCTCCAACATTATAATTAAATATATATTCGTGCGTCATTGAAGCATAAACTATATAACCACCTGTTGTATGCATAACACCCTTGGGTTTACCAGTTGACCCTGAGGTATATAAAATAAATAAAGGATCTTCAGCGTTTAAGACTTCTGGTTCACAAATGCTATCAACTTCTTTTATCAGATCTTCATAAAATAAATCTCTATCTTTTTTTAACTGTATTTCTTTATTTGTTCTTTTAACAATTAAACACTTTTTAACATCAGGACATGATTCTAGTGCTTTATCTGTAGTTAATTTCAAAGGAATAGTTTTACCACCTCTAATTCCTTCATCTGCTGTTACAACATATTCAGATTTACAATCTTTAATTCTACCAGCTATAGACTCAGCAGAAAAACCACCAAAAATGATTGAGTGTACAGCGCCAATTCTTGCACAAGCTAACATAATATAAGCTAGCTCAGGTATCATTGTTAAGTATATTGTTACTCGATCACCTTTTTTTACTCCAATTTTTTTTAGAACATTTGCTGCTTGTGATACTTTTATTAGAAGATCTCTGTAGGTTATTTTCTTTGTTTCATTTGGATCATCACCCTCCCAAATTATTGCAATCTTATCAGGATTATTTTTAGCATGCCTATCTATACAATTATAAGATACATTAAGATTGCCGTCTTCAAACCATTTAATATTTACATCATCTTTAGAATATTTTATATCTTTGATTTTTGTAAATTCTTTGATCCAATCGACTCTTTTTGCTTGATGTGCCCAAAATTCATCATTGTTTTGGAGAGAATTATCATACATTGAAGAATATTTTTCTTCATTAACCTTCGCATTTTTAATCCATTCTTTTTTAATTTCCATAATAAGAAAGTAATTCTAATTAATTTAAATATCAACAATAAACTATTTTTTCAAAGCTAATTTGACATTTTAATAATTATATTCCATTCAGTTTTATTTAAAGGCATTACGGAGAGCCTACTTTGTTTAACAAGCGCTATATTTTTTAACTTACTATTTTCTTTTATCTGATCGAGAGAAACTGGGTTTTTTAGTTTTTTTGTTGCTTTAACATCAACTACAACAAAACGACCTGTTTTATCAGTAGGATCTGGATAATACTCTTTTACTATTTTAACAATACCAACAATACTTCTTTCTGTAACTGAGTGATAAAAAAAACATAAATCATTTTTTTTCATATCTTTCAAATTATTTCTGGCTTGATAATTTCGAACTCCATCCCACATGGATGCACCCTCCTTGACTTGGTTATCCCAAGACCATGCATCAGGTTCAGATTTCAACAACCAGTATTTCATTTTAATGTTTCTTTAGTTTGAACTTTTTACAAGATTAATTCTATAATACACTTCTTACTCCTAATCTAGGCATTGGTTTAAAAAATAAATCATTTCTTTCTTTTTTATAAAATTTTATACATGCCCAAGCAATCATTGCAGCATTGTCTCCCATCATTTCTTTTATAGGATAATAAATCTCAATATTTTTTTTGACAAAAAAATTCTCTATTTTACTTCGAATATATTTATTATTTGATACTCCTCCAACTACAGAAATTGATCTTATATTTTTATTTTCAGAACCTAATCTTTTTAACCCTCTTTCTAACTTTTCAATAAGAATTTCAGTAATATTTTTTTGAAATGATGCTGACAAATCTTCTATAAATTTTTTATCAACTTTATTTTTTTTTGTTAAAAGATTTATATTAGTTTTAATACCAGAAAAAGAAAAATTAAAATTTTTTTCTTTAACTAATGGTTTTGGTAAAACAAATTTATCCTCATTCCCTTTAAGGGCTTGTTTTTCAATCTCGCTACCCCCAGGATATGATAGACCAATTAATTTTGCTGTTTTGTCAAAAGCTTCTCCTATTGCATCATCAACACTTTGTCCTAATAGCTCTATTTCATTTTCATTTTTCATCAAATAAACCTGAGTATGACCTCCTGTTAAAAGCAAGATGAGATTTGGAAATTTAATATTGTTGTTAAAACTTGTAGACAATATGTGTCCTTCAAGATGATTAGTTGGAATGAATGGTTTGTTAAAAGAGATTGCTAAAGATTTGGTATAAGTTGAGCCAACCAATAAACTTCCTATAAGTCCCGGTCCGCAAGTAGCAGTAAAAACATCTATTTCTTTTGGATCTATTTTTTTATTATTAAATAAATCATTTGTTATTATTTGTATTTTTTCTAAATGTGATCTTGAAGCTAACTCTGGAACAACACCCCCATGTTTTTTATGAATTTCCTGAGAAAAAGTAATATGTTCTACAATAGAGTTATTTTCCATTAGACATATTGATGTTTCGTCGCACGAAGTTTCTGTAGCAAATACAAGCATATTTTTTTTGGTATAGTATTTTACACTGTTAAACAACAAACTAATAATGCTAAAAAAAGGGCATGAAAAAAGTTTTTGATAGTTTTTATGTTTTTTCTAAATTTTCATTAAGCTTTATTCTTTTATTATGTGTTTTTTTCTTAATTTATCTTCTCTATACAAATTATCAAAATGAAGATGAAGTATCAAAACTTCAGATTGAGTTAGAAAATGAACTTAGAGAAAATATTGATAAAAACTCTGAATTTATTAAAAATATATCTAAAGAACTATTAGAAACAAAAACAGTTTTAACAAATATAGAAAAACTTATTAAAGAAAACTCAAATAAAGAATCAAAAGTTGATTTAATGTCAATCAATGAAAGTATAGAATTATTAAATAAGAATTTCAATTCTCTAAATTACGAAATTTCTTCTATAAAAAATAAAAATATTGAAGATCAGTCTAATAATAACCCTGAACTAGTAAATCAATCTATCAATGAAGTAGTTGAATTAATAAAAATTAAATATGAAAACAACATGGATTTTGATAGAGAGCTCAAATACCTTGAAGTAATTTTAGAAAATAATAAAAACCCTATTTTGGAAAAATTATCAATTCTAAAAAGGAATAAATACAAAGGTCATTTATTTTTAGAAGATCAATTTAATGATGAAGTTAATTCATATTTGAAAAATATTGCGAATAATAACAATAGTTTATTTAATAAAATTTTTTTACCTTACATAAACCTCTCTCCATCTTCAGAAAATACTATTTCAGATGAAAAAATTTTAATAATAGAGGAAACTAAATTTTTTATTAAAAATAGAAACATAACTAAAGCTTATGAAAGTATAAGTAGAATAGAAAATTATAAAGTTTTTTTTAAAGTTTCTTTAAATGAGATGTATAACTATAATAGTTTTATAACAGAAATATCAAAATTAAATAATGTATAGATTTTCAATTTTTGTTTTACAGCTTTTGTTATTAATCGTAGCACTAACTTTTATTTTTACCAATCCATTTATTATATCCTTAGATATAGGTAATTTAAAATATTCTTTTTCTTCTAATTTATTTGCTGTTGTTTTTATATCTTTTATTTTTCTATTATATTTGGCATTTTATTTATTCTTCCGATCAAGATTTTCACTTGGTAAATATTTCTTAAAAAATAAATATAATAAAATTGAAAAAGGTTACTTACACTTTGTCGACGCAATGATAGCTGTTGCAAACAAAGATAATAAGACAGCTTTAAAATCACATAAAAAAATGGTTAATTATCTTAAAGATGACCCATCATTATCTCTATTACTAAAGTCAGAAGTTTTAAAGATTGAAAAAAAATTTCCTGAATTAAACAATGTTTATGAAGATATGATTAAATCAAAAAAGACTGAAACACTTGGATATAGAGGTTTAATGGAACAAAATTTAAGAAATCAAGATTATCATCATGCTTTCTTATATGGAGAAAAATTATTTTCAATTAATCCAAATATTGAAAAACTTTATGACACACTAATATTTATTGCTGCAAAAACAAAAAACTGGAATCAAATAATTTTATTATCAGATAAAGCTTTTTCAAATAAATTAATAAGTAAAAATGATTTAAATGAAAATAAATCCATAGGTTTTTATGAAATAGCCAAAATAAAATTTGATAGTGACATTAAAGATGCTCTTAAAAATATTTTAAAAGCTATAGACTTGAAAAAAAATTTTCCTCCATATGTAAAGCTTCATTTAGAAATTATTGCTGGCTTAAATGATAAAAGAAACCTTAAAAAATTAATCAAAAAATATTGGAGTATAAATCCATCTTCTCTTCTTCGTTCTATCATAATAAAAATACTTAATGATAAGGATCTTACCGATATAAAATTCATAAATGAAATAATTAAAAATAATGCTAGTGCAGAAGAATCGAAAAAACTTTTAATTTATTTTGCTATAAAAAATTTAAAATGGGATATTGCTAGAGAGAAAATTATTGGAATGATTGGCTCTAGTCCTTCTAGGGATATCTGTTATTTTATGTCTGATATAGAGCTTGGAGAAAATAATGATAAGCAAAAAAGTGATGCTTGGCTAATGAGAGCTCAAAATGCTAAATTGCAAAATAGTTGGATATGTAGAATTACAAATCAATCACAAGAGGAATGGAGCTCTTTATCTAACTCAGGAAACTATAATTCTCTTGTTTGGACATCTCCAATGATGATAAGACAAAATAACAATTAATATGAAATTAAACTTTTTTATAGGTTATGACTCTAAAGAAGATATAGCTTACAGAGTTTGCAAGTATTCACTTTTAAAACGAACCAATGCCGATGTAAATGTTGTATCTTTAAAAATTGATGAACTTATTGCCAAAGACTTGTACACAAGGAATGTAGATCCTTTAGCATCTACACAATTTACTTACTCAAGATTTTTAGTTCCTAAGCTTATGAATTATCAAGGTTGGGCGGTTTTTTGTGACTGTGATTTCATTTTTTTAGGAGATGTTTCTAATTTATTCAACCAACTTGATGAGTCTAAGGCAGTATATTGTG
This sequence comes from uncultured Alphaproteobacteria bacterium, assembly GCA_902537325.1. Lineage (GTDB taxonomy): Bacteria > Pseudomonadota > Alphaproteobacteria > HIMB59 > CACPNW01. The sequence goes on from CACBAT010000006.1 coordinate 85,519, forward strand.
TTAAACATGACTATACTCCCAAAGAGAGGCATAAAATGGATGGTCAAAAACAAACAATATATCCAAGAAAAAATTGGTCTAGTTTTATCCTATATAACTGTTCTCATCCTAGTACAAAAAAACTAACGGTTGAAAAAGTGAATAATGAAACCGGTGCATTTCTGCACCAATTTAAATGGTGTGAAGATAATGAAATTGGATCATTGGATGAACGTTGGAATTGGCTAGAGGGGTGGACTTCAGGTCATAATAATAAAAAACCTTACGCAGTGCATTATACCCGAGGTGGACCATGGTTTTCTGAATGGCAGGATGTTGAATTCTCTAATGAATGGTTAGTAGAAAGAGATGAATATCTTGCTAACAAATTTAAATTATAAATTTAAAAAATTTTTTAAAAAATTAGAATTGTTGAAAAAACTTTTTTTATCAATTAACTCAATAGAACTATACCAAGGAGTCTTATTTGTTTTTTGATTCCAATAGTGAAAGAGAGAATAATTCTCAGGTTTAATTAAAATTGTTTTTACTCCTAGGGATCCAGCTAAATGCGCAGTGCTATTACTAATTGTAATAAAAATATCTAGTTCTTTCAAAAGTGAGCCAATTTTTTCAAAATCATTATATAAATCAAGGTCTTTAATACTCAATATTTTATTATTTGATTTATTATTAAAAATCTTAATCTCATCCTCAACATCACCATATTGTAAGTTAAAAATATCACAATCTGATAAGCTAAAGATATTTTTAAAATCCTCTAAATTAAGTGATTTATCAAGTGCATATCTATTGTTAAAACTTTTCCATGACAGTCCTATTTTGTATTTTTTTTTGTATACAGATATTCTACTTTTTATATCTTCAACACTTTTTTTGTCTAAACTAACGAATGAGTTTTTTTTAAAATCATTTATATTTTTACGAAAGTATCTCCCCAAACTTCCCGCATACAGGACAAAGTCGATTTTATTAAATTTTTCGTTATTATTTGTAACATTTCCTATCTCAACAAATTTTTCAGCATATTTTGGAAATGATCTACGAAATAGAGTCAATAAACGATAGTCACATTCAATAATTATATTTTCAATATTATTCAATATATCTCCATACATTGAACTATAGAGTATTTCATCTCCAACGCCCTGTTCACGTACAACTAAAAAACTCGCCTTTTTATTATTAATTGTATTAGATCTATACAATTTGCTATTTAATTTTTGCACATAATCATTTTTTTTTACATAATTATCTAAATCTAATCTTCCTTCAAAATACTTCCAGCCTTTTTTAAAATCATGATCTTTAAGATATATAAATGAAATTGTTTTTTGAATATCTCCATCATTTTTTTTCATTTGTAATGCTTTAATACTATTGTTTAAAGCTGTTTTATGATCGCCTAAATCAAAATAAATTTTTGATAAATTATTATAAATATAAGCATTATTTGGGTTTAACATCAGAGCTTTTTTGTAGTATTTAATTGCCTTATCGTAATTAAGTTCCTCTCTATAAAAACCTGCAATATTATTTAAAACATGAAAGGATGAGCTATCTAGTTTTAGGGCTTTTAAATAATATTTTTCAGCTTTTATTTTTTCACGTTTTTCAACATATGTTCTTCCTAATGAATTCAATGCAGAAAGATTTTCGGGATTAATATTTAATATATTCTCAAATATCTTAATTGCTTCAGTATAATTACCTTCATGGAAGAAGCATTGACCAACTATGCTTAATGCAGATAAATCTTTATTATTTTTTTTAAGATATAACATACAAATTTTTTTTGACTCTTCAATTCTATTTAATTTGTAAAGAACGAATGCTTTATCTTTATTCACTCCTTCAATTTCTTTAATCTTTAAAATGTTATCAATTGTTTTAAGCGCATCATAATATTTTCCCTCTACAATATCTATATTGTAGAGATTAATCATAGCCTTTACATTGTTTTCATTTTTTATTAGATAATTATAATTCAAACGAGCTTCTTTATTTAAATTTAATTTTTGCTGAATTACAGCTAAGTTATATCTTAGAAGATTGTTATTTTCATTTTTTTTGAAGATTTTTTTTAGTTCATTATAACTTTTTATTTTATCCCCGGTTTCAAATTTTTTAAGAAGACTATTAATTTGAAAATTTAAATTCATTATTCTTTTCTAAAATATTATTTATTTGTTTTATTGTATTATTAACTGACTTTTCAATTCCTAACACCTTTATATTTTTGTACCATATAGATGAACCACTATTTGTATTCCAATAATAATAAGTAGAAGATTTTTTAGGGCATATTAGTATTGTTGGTATGCCAAGTGCTCCTGCAAAATGAGCTGTTGAGTTACTAACTGTTATTAATAAATCTAAATTTTTAAGTAAACCCATGCAAGACTCTATATCATTATACAAATCTAAATCACTAATCACTTCTAACTTCTTATTTTTACTCAATATATACTTTATATCTGAGTCTATATTTCCATATTGTAAGTTTATAATTATTCTATCGTCAGTAAATAGTGAATCAAAATCCTTTATTGATAATGATTTTAAACTCCCGTAAATATTTACTTTACTTTT
>CACBAT010000007.1 GCA_902537325.1 uncultured Alphaproteobacteria bacterium
CTGATCCATTCTTCTCTATAAGCTGAAAAGCAGATTTAATTTCACTACCAAAAATATTTTTTTCTTCAAATATATCCTTTGTGACATTCAATCTGTGCATCCTAACAAGCACAGGTTCATTTACATCACTTAGATTTTTTACTAGAGCGTAATGCTTTTCACCTGAAATGGTATTTTGAAAAACTTTTAAAATAAATTGCGATCCCATCTCACTTTCAAATGGCCTTTCGGAGATCTGTTCAACAATTTTAGTTTTTTTAAGTCTAAATTTAATCAAGTCACTAACAGTCCCTACTTTTAAATTATGTATTTTTGCAAACTTAATAATTTCTGGTAACCTCGCCATAGAGCCATCTTCGCTCATTATTTCACAAATAACACCAGAAGGATTTAGATCTGCAAGTTTTGAAATATCAACTGCTGCTTCAGTATGACCAGCGCGTACTAATACGCCTCCGTCCCAAGCCATAAGAGGGAAAACGTGTCCTGGATAAACAAGATCATTTTTGTTTCTATTATTGTTTACAGCTACTGATATAGTGTGGGCTCTATCAGCTGCAGATATTCCAGTGGTCACTCCTTCTTTTGCCTCAATAGAAACAGTAAATGCAGTTAAATCATTTTTTATATTACTTGGATTCATTAAGGGAAGTTCCAATTCTTCTATTCTATTCTTAGTTAAAGCTAAACAAATTAATCCTCTTCCATTTTTTGCCATAAAATTAATAGCTTGCGGGTTAGCATATTGAGCAGGAATGATTAGATCACCTTCATTTTCTCTATCAGGATCATCGACAAGAATATACATTTTACCATTTCTTGCATCTTCTATGATTTCTTCAATAGAAGATAAACTTACTTCAATGTTATCTTTATTCATTATTCAAGATGAAACGGGCAAGATAATCAAATTCAATATTTACTTGATCACTTTTTTTTAAAAATTTTAAATTAGTATGATGAAATGTATGATCAATGACAGAAATCATAAAAGTATTATTTTCTACTTTTGCTACTGTTAAAGAAATACCATTTATTGAAATAGATCCTTTTTCAACAATAAATCTATTGTTTTTATTAAATTTTTTTTCAAAATGATATTCCCAACTATTTTCAAGTTCTAAAATATCACTTACATTAGTTGTAGTATCAACATGACCATAAACAAAGTGGCCACTGATTTCGTCACCTATCTGAAGAGATTTTTCCAAATTAATATTTTCATTTTTAAAAATAGAGTTAGCAAGATTTGTTCTTTTCAAAGTTTCTTCTCCTATGTTCACATCAAAGCTAAATGAATTGTTGTTTGATGGAGTTATATTTTTTGCTGTAAGACACACTCCATTACAAGAAATTGAAGAACCTTCCTTACAATTACTCAAATCAAGTTTCGTAGATATTTGGTAAAGTCCCACATCTTTGTTTTTTATTGTTCCTAAATCTTGAATAATACCTGTAAACATTAATTCACCTGATAGTTTGTATATATGTCGTCTTTGAATTTTTTTCTTTCATTTAAAGATAAATTTAATTGACTAAGTTTTTTTCCAACAATTGCTGGCTTACCATGTTTTCCTATAATAATTTTGGATTTAAATAAATGAATTTCATCTACTAAATTTTTATTTAACAATTCTGTAAAAAAAATACCCCCTGCTTCAACTAATAAATCTGATATTTTTAATGAGTATATTTTACTAAAAATATTTTTTAAATTTAGTTTTTTGTTTTTATTTAATTTACAAAAAATAATTTCACATCCTAATTTAATTAAATTTTCAGATTTTTTATTTTTTTTAGAAGTAAAGATAATAATTCTTTTTTTAGATATATCTTTTAATATTTTTGATTTCATTGGTATTTTTAGATTATTATCAATTATTATAACTGGAATATGTTGCTCTAAAGTTTTTTTTAATCTTATAGTTAATCTTGGATCATCTTTTAATACGGTTTTTGAAGTAGTTAAAATAGCTTGACTCATTGATCTTAACTTATGAGCATATTCTCTACTTGATTTATTAGATATCCATTTACTTTTATAATCATGCCATGCAATTTTTTCATCTGTAGAAGTTGCAATTTTGACTTTTGTAAATGGTTTTTTCTTTAAAACACTTTTAAAAAAAAATTTATTTAAATTATATGTTCTATTCTTTTCTAAACCTACATTTACAATTACATTATTTTTTTTTAACTTTTTAATACTTTTATAATTAGTTCTAACATCTGGATCAGCCGCAGAAATAAATATTTCTTTAATTCCTGATCTTAATATTTGATCTGTGCATGATCCATTTTTTGAACTATGAAAACATGGTTCTAAAGTAACATACATTGAAGCTCCTTTAGCTTTATGACCAGCTTTAGCTAGAGCTATTTCTTCGGCATGAGGCCTTCCAGATTGATTCGTTACAGCTTTAGAAATTATTTTTGAATTTTTTGCAATCACACAGCCCACTGTGGGATTAGGGAAGGTTTTTCCAAATTTTTTTTTAGCAATATCATGCGCTAAATTAATCATCTTTACATTTTGTTGAGACACTAAAAATTATTTATCTTCTAAATTACCTAAGAAATCTTCAAAATCTTTTGCTTCTCTAAAATTTTTGTAAACAGATGCAAATCTGACGTATGCTACCTGATCTAAATGCATTAAAGCTTCCATAATGTACTGACCAATAATATTAGATTTTATATCAGTTTCACCTGAGTTTTCTAATTTTCTTACAATAGCATTTACAATTTTTTCAATTTTTTCATTATCAACATTTCTTTTTCTTAAAGCCAAAGAAAGGGATCTATACATTTTATCTCTATCAAAATTTTCTTTTTGACCGTTACTTTTCATTACGACCAAATCTCTTAGCTGAATTCTCTCAAAAGTTGTAAATCTAGAGCCACAAGCATCACAAACTCTTCTTCTTCTTATAGCTGTATTATCTTCTGTAGGTCTTGAATCTTTTACTTGTGTATCTTCATTACTACAGAAGGGGCATCTCATTTAAAATGCCTCACTATAAATTGGATATTTTTTGCAAAGATCAATTATATCTTTTCTTGTTTTATTAAAAACTTCAGTTCTTTCATTTTCTTCAAGTAAAAGACTATCCAAAATATCAGCAATCATATTTCCAACTTTTTCAAAATCTTTCTGATTAAAACCTCTGGTCGTAGCAGCAGCAGTTCCAAATCTAAGTCCACTGGTTATTTTTGGCGGGTTAGGGTCATATGGAATTGCATTTTTATTACATGCCAATCCAACTTCTTCTAAAATTTTTTCAGCTTTATCACCAGTTAAACCTTTTGGTGTTAAGTCTAACCAAACTATATGTGAATCTGTGCCACCAGTAACAATTCTAAATCCTCTGTCAACTAAAGTTTGTGCCATAACTTTAGCACTAGCAATTACATTTTTAATATATTCTTCGAATTCAGGTTTTAGTGCTTCACCAAAGCAAACAGCTCTAGCTGCAATTACATGCATTAGTGGACCACCTTGTAATCCAGGAAAAACAGCAGAATTAATTTTTTTATATAAATCTTCATGATTAGTTAAAATCATTGCGCTTCTTGCACCTCTTAAAGTTTTGTGAGTTGTTGAAGTTACTACATGTGCATGCTCAATCGGATTTGGATATTGTTTGCCTGCAACCAAACCAGAATAGTGAGCCATATCAACTAAAAAATATGCTCCTACTTTATCAGCTATTTCTCTAAATTTTTTCCAATCTATTGTTCTAGGATAAGCGGAGGCTCCCGCTATTATCATTTTTGGTTTATGCTCTAACGCTAAAGCTTCGACTTCATCATAATCAATTAAATCTTTATCATTGCCTTCTTTTTTTACACCGTATTGAACAGCATTAAACCATTTACCAGATAGATTAGGTTTTGCTCCATGAGTTAAATGACCACCTGATGCAAGAGACATGCCTAAAATAGTATCATGCGGTTGAAGCAAAGCTAGAAAGACTGCTTGGTTTGCCTGTGCTCCGCTATGTGGTTGTAGATTTGCAAATTTACAATTAAAAAGTTTTTTAACTCTTTCTAAGGCAATCTCTTCAGCTTGATCAACAAATTCACATCCGCCATAATATCGTTTACCAGGATAACCTTCTGCATATTTATTTGTCATGACAGAGCCTTGAGCATTTAAAATCGATCTTGAAGCAATATTTTCAGATGCTATCAACTCTATTTGGTTTTGCTGTCTTTCTAGTTCACGGCTTAATGTTCCATAAACCTCTGGGTCTGCTTCTTTAATTCCTTTAGTAAACAAATCTGAAATCATAGTTTTTTAATCCTTCTTTTATGTCGTCCTGACTCAAACTTTGTAGAAAGAAAAGCCTGAACACTTTTTTTTGCCTCGCTAGTATTTATAAACCTACCTGGTAAAACTAATACATTAGCATCATTGTGCTTTCTTATCAATCTTGCTATTTTTGAATTATTAGCAAGACCAGCTCTAATTCCTTTTTTTCTATTAGCTGCAATACTCATACCAACACCAGTTCCACAAATTAGAATACCAACGTTTTTCTTGTTCTTAAGAACCTCTTTTGTTAATTTGTGTGCAAAATCAGGATAGTCAACACTTTCATCTGTCTTTGTTCCTAAATCATTAATTTTTGGAAAATTCTTTAACAATTTGGTTTTAAGGTCAAATCCAGCATGATCTGAGGCTATATATATATTCTTATTTTGCATAATAATTTTTGTGGTTATTTACATCAAAATGATGATATTGCCTAATATTGTATGAAAGAAAATAATTGGTTTGATCCATTTTATATTCAAAGTCATTTAAATGAAGAAGAAAGTAATATTCAGAAAAATGTAAGAGATTTTTGTAATAATGAACTTAAACCTACAGTAGTTGAAAGAAATAGAAAAAATGAATTTGATAAAAAACTCTATCCAAAATTTGGATCACTTGGAGTTTTAGGACAAACAGTTAAAACACATGGTGGGTCTGGTACATCAAATTTAGCGTATGGACTTGTAGCATATGAATTTGAAAAAATAGATAGCAGCTATAGATCTTCAATATCTGTTCAATCTTCTCTTGTAATACATCCAATAAATGAATTTGGATCTCAGGAACAAAAAGATAAATACCTTCCTCCATTAATTAAAGGAGAAAAAATTGGTTGCTTTGGTTTAACAGAAAGCGAAGCTGGTTCTGATCCTACTTCAATGAAAACTTCATTTAAAAAAACTAAAGATGGATATATTATAAATGGATCTAAAAACTGGATTACGAATGCTCCAATTGCTGACATATTTATTATTTGGGCTATTGAAGAAAACAAAGACCATAAAAGTATAAAAGGTTTTATAATTGAAAAAAATACTGAAGGATTAAATACTTCAACAATAGAAAATAAAACAAGCTTAAAAATTAGTCCAACTGGTCAAATAATTTTAAATAATGTTTTTGTTCCAAATAATTTGTGTTTAGAAAATACCAAAGGATGGAAATCAGTTTTTAGTTGTCTCAATAAAGCAAGATTTGGAATTAGCTGGGGTGTATTAGGTTCAGCATCTGAATGTTGGTTAATTGCAAAAGACTATGTAGAAAATAGAATTATGTTTAAAAAACCTTTAGCATCAAATCAATTAATTCAAAAAAAATTATCTGAGATGCAAATAGAGATAAATTTAGGATTAGCATCATGTCTTTTAAGTTCTAAAGCTCTAGATGATGGAAAGGATATCATTAATGCAATTAGTATTTTAAAAAAAAATAACTGTAAAAAATCTTTAGATTTAATTAGAAATGCCCGTGATATGCTTGGCGCAAATGGGTTATTAGAAGAATATCATATCATGAGACATTTGGTTAACTTAGAAACAGTTAAAACTTACGAGGGTGCAGAAGATATTCATTCACTTATTTTAGGCAAAAATCAGACAGGAATTTCTAGTTTTTAATAATTTTCTTATTATTTATATCATTTGAAATTGATAGATTTTCTATTTTTGTATAATTCTATTTATAAATTAATTAATTTACTCATATAATCTCGGGAGGACATATGAAAAAAAACTTTAAAAGACGTGACTTCCTTGTTTGTCAACTTTAGGAATATTTTTAAAAGCTTCTTCAATTAATACTTCCATTTTATCTATAGCATTTTTTGCCCCAACAGTTTTTTGAGAGTAATAACCCTCACCTTTCATTGATAAAACAGATTGTGTATTGAGATTAGGTTTGTTCATGTAATAATTTTAAACCTATTGAATTATAATAAAAGTATTTATTAATCAAATTTAAGATTTTTATTAAAATATTTAGGGACTTTTTTTCCTGCCTGAGCCCTTTTTCCCATCCAAAAATCAACATCTTCTAACTTTCTATTCTTAGAGCCAGTACTCCATTCTAATCCATCTTCAATAGTTAGCTGAGTGACATCGGATAAAAAATCATCTTTCTTAATTTTAATTAATTGAACCCCTCCACCCTTTTGTAATTTTGGCAAAGTATCAATTTCAAAAATTAACATTTTTTGTAACTTTGTAACACAAGCTATGTATTTTTTTGAAAGATTTAATACTTTAATAACTACATCATTATTTTTTAAATTAAATAATTGCTTACCTTTCTTTTGGTTTGTTACAAGAGTTTCAGTATTACTAATAAATCCTTTGCCATTTTTGGATACAATTAAGAATTCTTGATCGATTGATGAAAGTAATCCAGTAATTTTATCTTTAGGCATACTATCAACAAAATAAATAAATGATTTGGGGTTACTATTTCCACCTGGTAAAATATTTGGATCTATCGTGTAAACTTTACCGGAAGAAACAAACAAAAGTATTTTTTGATTTGAATTTAAATTAACTGAAAATAGATTTTCTTTGTTTATTTTTTCAATTTCCTTTTCATCAGTTATCTCTTTAATTCTCTTGAGCTGAAAATCTTTATTAATGATAACGGTGAATTTTTCAATTTCTTTAAATTCATCAATACTAATATCAATATCATTATTTTGTTCTGATGAAATTAAAGATTTTCTCTTCTTTATATCGATATCTAAATCACCTTTTATAAGATCTAATTCACTTACTATAAATTTATCTAATATTTTTTTATCTTTAATTAATTTATTAAGATATTTTAATTCTTCATTTAATTTTTGGATTTCATCTTTAATATTTTTTTCATCAATCTTTCTTAGAGATCCTAAACGCATACTTAAAATTGAATCACACTGTAAATCAGACAATTTGTATTTTTTTATTAATTCTTTTTTAGGATTATCCTTAGTTCTTATTATTTTTATTATAGAATTTAAATTTTTAAAGACAATTTGATACCCCTTAAGAATTTCTAGTCTCTTTTTAATTTTTTCTATATTAAATTTGGATTTTCTTTTAATGGTAACTTTTCGATGTTCTAAAAAATTAGAAAGTATTTCAATAATTCCAATTTGTTTGGGTTCTATACCATCAATTAATACATTAAAATTACAAGAGTACTTAATAGATAAGTCAGTTAATTTAAAACATAAGCTTATTAATTTTTCTGCATCAATATTTCTAGTTTTGGGTTTTAAAACAATTCTAATATTTTCATCTGATTCATCGACAACATCATCCAAAGGTAATTTTTTATTATTGATGTTATTAGCAAGTTGTTCGATTATCTTAACTTTATTAACTTGATATGGAATTTCAGTAATAATTATTTGATACAGACCATTTTTTAATTCTTCTATTTGGTATTTAGCATTAATATTAAATGATCCCTTGCCATTCTTATAAATTTGCTTTTTTTCATTATTATCTAAAATTATTTCACCACCTGTGGGAAGATCTGGTCCATTAATAATTTTTAAAATTTCAGTAAGTGAAGCTTTATCTTTTTTTATTATTAATTTTAATGCATCAATTAATTCAACAATATTATGGGGAGGAATGTTTGTGGCCATACCTACAGCTATTCCCATTGCTCCATTAATTAAAATATTAGGAAGCTGAGATGGTAGAACCACGGGTTCTAAATTTTGACCATCGTAATTATCTTTAAAATCTACAGAATTTTCTTCGATACCATCAAAAAAATAATTTGTATAATCTTGTAATCTTGCCTCGGTGTATCGCATTGCAGCTGGATTATCACCATCAATATTTCCAAAATTACCCTGACCATCGACTAATGTAATTCTTGTGGAAAAATCCTGAGCCATCCTTACCAAACTATCATAAATAGCTTGATCTCCATGCGGATGAAATTTACCCATAACATCCCCAACAATTCTTGCACATTTTTTATAACTTGAACTTTTGAAAAGTTTTAGTTGATACATTGAATAAATTATTCTGCGATGAACAGGTTTTAATCCGTCCCTCACATCAGGTAATGACCTTGAAACAATAGTTGATATTGCATAAGAAAGATACTTTTCACTAAGTATAGTATCTAAGTTAGACTCAATTATTTTGTTCATTCTTTTCTAAAAAACTGATTATATTTTTCTTAAATAAAATATACTGATTTGGCAATTTATGATTTAAATTTGATAAATGATTTTTAATAAAAATAATTTCAAAAATTTTAAAAAAATTATTTAAAGAGAAATAATCAAATGCAATATTTGAATTACTCACAAAAAGATGATGAGGAAAATCAATAGTATAGTTTGAGTAATTTTCTTTAAATTCTAAAGTATCTGTATCAAAATATTTCAATCTATTATTGTTAACATAATCTAATTCGTATCCAATAAATTTAAGTAAATCAAATAAGTAGATACAAAAGAAATTTAACCATTTTTTTTTACTAATCATAATTTCTAAAAACTCTTTAGAAATTTTATATATTTGGTTTATTTTCTGCCCTTCAATTACTGAAGCATTAATTAATGATACAACTGAAAGTAGGCAGCTTAGTTTATATTTATCATTAATAACACTTGATAAATAAGGTTTTGATAATTCAGCTTTGATTGATGGTGGGCGATTGCCAATGTATGTCACGTCCAAATTTAAAAAAAAACCAAGTTGCATTATATTCTTCTTATTTTTTGAAAGTCCCCCGTATACAATTCCTGAGAATACTTCATCCGTATCTGATAAAAATTTAATTAATAGATCATTATCTTTAAAAACTTTTGAATGTATAAGTATTCCGTTAAATTTTTTTTGCATCTGATGAAATAATATTAATATAAAGATGAGTTTTTACATCTAAAATATTAGAAATTTCTTTTTGACTTTTTATTCTAATATCTTTTATTTTAGATCCTTTCCTACCCAATAATATTTTTTTGTATCTGTCATTTTTAATAATAATATCTTGCTTTATTTTTAGCTGTCCATTTTTCAAATATTTAAAAGTTTTGTTAGTTACTTCTATATTATATGGAATTTCTTTATGAATTAATGATAGTATTTCATTTCTTGTGCATTCATTGGTGATAAAAATATCATCTTTGTCTGTGATTTCATCATCCTTATATAGCCACCTTCCATATTTTGATTTTTGTAAAAGATAATCAATTAAATTTTCAAAACCTAATTTTTTTTTAGCTGAAATATTAAAAAATTTCTCAATCTTATATTTTTCTGTAATTAATTTTATATGCTTAAGTAAATATTCAGTTTTTATTTCATCGGTTTTATTAAAAATAATTGAAATATTCTTTTTTAATTCATAAAGTTTAGGAAAGTCATTTTTTAAATCATTTAATTCAATCCTTTTTGAATCAATTAAATACAAAATAATATCTGATTGATTTAAGCCTTCCCATAAATTTTTCTTCAATTTAGTTTTTTGAGATTTATTATTTCTAAGAAAGCTGATACCAGGTGTATCATATAGAACTAGTTGAGTATTTTTAATATTAACAATTCCAATTACAAAATCTTCAGTAGTATTAATTTTTTTGTTTGTTATTGAAATTTTCTCACCAACAAGGTTATTTAATAGAGTTGATTTACCTGCATTAGTCTTACCGACAAGACTAATTTTTAATATTTTGCTTTTCATTAATTTTTTTTAATGCAATTTCTGCTGAATTTCTCTCTGCTTCTCTTATTGAAGAACCTTTTGAATTAATCTTATTTAAATCTACCACTTTAACTGAAACAGTGAATGTGGGTGAATGAGATGGTCCTTCTTTTTTGATTAATTTATATTCAGGAAGTTTTTTATAAAGTTGTTGTGATATTTCTTGTAATAATGTTTTTGGGTCTAAGGTTTTAGAAATTTCAATATCTAGATGTTTTGACCAAAATTTACTTATAAAATCATATGAAGAGTTATATCCACCATCTAGAAAGATTGCTCCAATTAATGACTCTACTGAATCTGAAAAAATTGAATTTAACATTTTATTATTTTTTTTCTTAAAATTATATTGAAGCACATCTTCTATTTGCAATTCTTGAGAAATTTTAAACAAAAATTTTTTTTGAACTAAATAAGAATATTTTTTAGATAAATCACCTTCATTAAATTTTTTATATTTTGAAAATAATAAATTTGCTATTATTAATCCTAGTACTCGATCACCTAAAAATTCAAATCTTTCAAATTCATTTATTTTAATTTTTTTTTCATTTTCTAAATAGAAACTTGGATGAGTTAAGGATTGAATTAACAATTTGCTATTTTTAAACTTATAATTTATTTTTTTTTCAAATAGTTTGATTTTTTTACTATCTATCATTGAATTTTTTGAAAAATTCTTTCATATCTAATTGAGTTAGGCCATTTCCATATCTGTAAAAATCTTGCATTTTCCAAAGAAAAGAAAATAAACTGCGCTTTACCAACTAAATTTTCATAAGGAATGAATCCAACTGTACTTATAAATCTACTATCTTGTGAATTATCTCTATTATCACCCATTACAAAGAAATGATTTTGTGGGACATTAAATAACTGAGTATTATCCGCTATACCATTGTCTGTGATATCAAGAATGTTAATTTCTTTGTTAAAAAAATATTCATTATACATTCTAACTCTTTTGTTACTAGTTTTGTTATCTGTATCTATAAAATCATTTAATTTTTTTCTTAGAATTTCTGATCCATTAATAAAAATAATACCATTTTTAATTTCTATTTTATCACCAGGTAGACCAATAACTCTTTTAATATAATCAGTTCTATTATTTTCAGGAGTTTTAAAAACTACTACATCACCTCTCTCAGGTGTGTTTGAAAATATTTTACCAGGTATTAAAGGTATGGAAAATGGAAGAGAGTGTTTTGAAAAACCGTATGAATATTTTGAAACAAAAATAAAATCACCTACAAGAAGATTGGGTTTCATTGATCCTGAAGGTATGTTGAAAGGTTCAAATATAAATGATCTAATTAATAAGGCTATAAAGATTGCTATAAATATTGATTTTAAATTACCAAAAATACTATTTTTTTTACCTTTAGTCATAGATTGTTACATTTGCTATTGCATATTTTTTTTCATCAGAAAGGGATACTTCGAGTTGTGTATTTGAAGTTTTATTCATATTTTTAAAAATTTCTTTTGCATTACCATGTAGTTTAATAAATGGTTTACCAAATTGATTGTTTTTGACTTCAATATCTTTCCAAAATACACCTCTAGCTAAACCGGTGCCTAAAGCTTTAGCACAAGCTTCTTTAGCTGCATATCTTTTTGCATATGATTCTACTGAATTTTTTCTTTTCTCTGATCTTTCGATCTCAGAAATACTAAAACATCTTTTTTTAAATCTATTACCATATTTATCAATTACTTTTCTTATTCTCTTTATATCAATAATGTCTATTCCATTTCCGTAAATCATTTTTAACCTTTCAATCTCTCTAAGGAAGATACTTCTTTTTCCATTCTTAATGCTGCAATTATATTTTGTAAATGATTAGCGTCTCTAACCTCAATGTCTATTATAATCTCAAAAAAATCAGGTTTCCTAACGGAAAAAAGAATATTTGAAATATTACCATTATTTTTTGCAATAACTGTTGTTACCTTTCCAAGACTTCCCGGTTTATTAAATAATACAACAACAATTCTAGCATTTGATACAGTCTCTAAATTACTTTGATGATCCCAAGAGAGATTTAGCCATCTATCTGGAGCATCTTGATATGAAGTAAGTGTGTCACAATCAAGTGTATGAACGGCAACACCAATTCCAGCAGTTACTATTCCTACAATACTATCTCCTTTTAAAGGAGAGCAACAACCAGCCAGATGATATGACATCCCAGCAGTTAATCCTTTTAATTTTATAGGATTTTGAGTATTTTCATTAAACTTAGAAACTGGAATATAATTATATTCAGGATAAATTTTTTTAATTACTGAAAGTGCTGTAATTTCTCCTGAACCTATTGATGCATATACATCGTCTATTGATTTGTAATTAAAATCATTGAGTATTTTTTGTTCAGTATATTTATTAAATTCATAATTCTCTTTTTGAAAAAAATTAAGCAGTATTTCTCTACCAAAAATTATATGTTCTTCTTTCTTTTTAAATCTAAAAAATCTTCTTAATTGTGATTTTACCTTTGTTGTTACTGCAAATCTCTGCCATAAAGGAGAAGGTTGTGATGACTCTGAAGTAATAATTTCTATTTGATCACCATTATTTAAAATCGTTTTTAATGGCTGTAACTTATCATTAATTTTAGCTGCTACACATTTGTCACCTATCTGACTATGTATTGCGTATGCAAAATCTACTGGGGTTGCATTTTTAGGCAATTCTATAAGATCTCCTTTTGGAGTAAAAACAAAAATATCGTTCTGAAAAACTTTCAATTTTGAGTTTTGAATTAAATCATCTTGAGTAACTGATGAATTCATTGAATCTACTAAATCATATACCCACTTATATTCTCTTGCGTCTTTTTCTTTTATTTTTTTTGGATCTTTATATTTCCAATGAGAAGCAACACCAAAATCAGCTATTTGATCCATTATGTTTGAACGAAATTGAATTTCAATTTTTTTATTTTTTGGCCCCATTACTGATGTATGCAATGCCCTGTAACCATTTGATTTTGGAGCAGAAATAAAATCTTTAAATCTACCTTGAATATAGGGATATTGCCTATGGATTATACCCAAGCATCTATAACATTCCCTAGTTGAATTAGTAATAACTCTAAAAGCCATAATATCCGAAAGTTGCTCGAAAGAAATATTTTTATTTTTAATCTTATTCCATATTGAATAAGGAGACTTAATTCTACCTTCTACTTTACAAAATAAGTCTTCCTGAAAAAAAATATTTTTTAACTCATATCTAATTTCATCAACAATATTATCGTCCTTTGATTTTAAATATTCCAATCTTTCTACTATTGTTTTTTTTGCATCAGGATTTATTATTTCAAATGAGATATCTTCTAATTCATCTTGCCATTCCTTCATTCCTAATCTTTGAGCTAAGGGAGCATATACTTCAAGTGTTTCTAATGCTATTTTAATTTTTTTATTCTCGTCTTTAATAAATTGAATAGTCCTCATATTGTGTAATCTATCAGCTAACTTTACTAAAATAACTCTCAAATCTTTTGTTGTAGCTAAAATTAATTTTTTATAATTCTCACCAAATTTTTGATTGTTTACTTTTAAAGAAAATTTATTTATTTTTGTTAATCCATCTACAAGCTCTACTATTTGATTTCCAAAATTTTTATTGATTTCTTCTATATTTAAATTCGTATCTTCCAAAGTATCGTGAAGCAGGCCTGCTACTATTGAGTCAGCATCTAATTTAATTGATGTCAAAATTTTTGCTACTTCTAGCGGGTGAGTTATAAAAGGATCTCCAGAATTTCTTAGCTGATTACTATGAGCTTGTTCACTTAATTTAAGCGCATGTCTTACTTTATCTTTATCTTCATTAGTAAGATACGAAGTTATTAATTCTATCTCTTTATGAATTTTATAAGTCATAAATAATATTTAAATTATTTATTTAAAAAATAATTGAGTTTTATTTTTGATCCTGCTTTTTTTCATCACCTAATGAATCATCTAGATTATCTTGTGCAGCTTCAATAGGAATATTTTCTGAAGTATTATTAATATCTTCGTTATTTTGCAATATTTCATCACTATCTAGTTCAGAAACTTTGGCTTCACTATCATCACTATTATCTTCTATTTCATTTATTTCTTCATCCTCACTAAATGTAGTGGTTTGATATTCTTCAATTAAATCATTTTTTAGTTGTTCTGTTGTAAAAGTTTCTTCTGCTATTTCCCTAAGTGCAATAACTGTATTTTTATCATTATCAATTTCTACAGTTGGATTTTCACCAGAATATAATTTTCTAGCTCTATTTGAAGCTACCAAAACTAACTCAAACCTACTTGGAAATTTATCAATACAATCTTCAACAGTTATTCTTGCCATAATGGGCTTATAGTTATGAATTTATAAAAGTAAATAGTTAATTATTTTTAAGCAATCTTTGCTTTTTAATATTCCAATCTCTTTGTTTTATTGACTCTCTTTTATCAATTTTCTTCTTACCTTTAGCAATTCCGCATGATAGTTTTGCAAAACCCTTATTTGAGAAATATAAAGAAAGTGGAATTATTGTAAATCCACCTTGTTTAATAGAACCTGATATTTTATCAAATTCTCTTTTTGTAACTAAT
Organism: uncultured Alphaproteobacteria bacterium; assembly: GCA_902537325.1. Classification (GTDB taxonomy): domain Bacteria; phylum Pseudomonadota; class Alphaproteobacteria; order HIMB59; genus CACPNW01. Next base: position 14,630 of record CACBAT010000007.1, read on the forward strand.
AATTTTCTTTTTCTACTTGGATCATAGTTGTGCTCATTTGAATTTTGATATTTTTTTATAAATGAATTTGAAAGCCATAGTTCACCATTCTGTTCTATAATATAAGAACCTCTAATAGAGCCTGTATTTTGTCGTAAAGATTTAACTTCTGATCCAGTTAATACAATACCAGCTTCAATTTTATTGGATATTGTAAAGTTATAATTAGCCCTATTGTTTGCGGCTATAATTTTCATTTATAGTAGTTGTAATTCTCGGAGGCAATTTTTGACTACTTTTTTTGTATCATCTTTAATTTGTGATAAGGGCAATCTTGTATCTTCATTACATAAGCCCAATAATGAAGCTGCATATTTTACTGGTCCAGGGCTTGATTCAATAAATAAAGCATTGTGCAAGGATGATAATTTTAAATTAACTTCTTGAGCTTTGGAAATATTGGACTCTTGCCAAGCAATATGCATTTCTGAACACAATTTTGGTGCTACATTTGCAGTAACTGATATACATCCATCACCTCCTTGTGCTAAGTAAGCTAATGCTGTCCCATCTTCTCCAGAAAGATAACAAAATTCATTTTGCATTTTTTTTCTAGTAAGTAGCGGTCTAAATAAATCATTTGTTGCATCCTTAACCCCAATAATATTTTTAATTTTTGATAATTCGATCATAGTTTCAATAGACATATCAACAATTGATCTACCAGGTATATTATAAATAATTATCGGAATATTAGTTTTTTCAGCTATAGTTCTAAAATGCTCATATAAACCTGATTGAGTTGGTTTGTTATAATATGGTGTTACAATTAAAGCAGCATCTGCTCCAGAATTTTCAGCATGTTCAGTATACTCGATAGCTTCTAAAGTATTGTTTGAACCAGTACCAGCTATAACAGGAATTCTTTTATCTGTAACTCTAATTGTTTCCTCAATTATTTTTTTATGTTCGTCGTGTGATAACGTTGGTGATTCCCCAGTTGTTCCACAAGGAACTAGTCCATGAGATCCATTATCAATTAAATAATTTAAAACTTTAGTTAACGAATCATAATCAACTTTGTCTTCAGAAAACGGAGTAATAACTGCTGGTATACTTCCTTTAAACATTTCTATATGGCGGAGAGAGAGGGATTCGAACCCTCGGAAGGAATTACTTCCTTCGCAGGTTTAGCAAACCTGTGGTTTAAGCCACTCACCCATCTCTCCTTTTGTTGTTTGTTCAAAGTTAACCTTTCTAACTTTACCGATAATCAATAAAACACTTACGTTATTTACTTTTCTCGTTGTTATTATTTAGCATAGAATAACTTGGGATAATAGAAAATTATTAATGAGATGTTGATTCAAAGTGGTACGGAAGTGGTACGCAGTATCTTTATTCTTGTTTTAAGCGATGGTGAACAAGTTGTAAGAGCTTCCCCTACCATTACTAATCTAAAATACAGACCTCTGAGCGTTTAAAATTTGAATCATAAGAATCAATCTACGAACGAAAAAAACCGAAAACCTGTGTGCCATTAGGTACTTAAAAAGTTCAATTAAATCGAATAGCAAATGGTGCAATACCCACCACAACCATTTGGCCTAGGTACTTACAATGTCTGCTAAAGGTCAAAGACAAATACAAACAGCCATCAGTTGAAAAGTTTTAGAAAATGCCTCTAGGTTCACATGGCCAAAAAAATTTGTAATTAAATTCCCTTGTTCTCGGTAAAGAAGTTGTATTCTTCTTCCATCTTCTTTCCTATTGCGTGTAGTTCAAGTTCTCTTATGTGCATCTTTGCAGCTTGCTTTCTTGTATTCTGCTCTAATAGCGCTTCATAGAACCCCATAGTGTAAACTAATCTTACTAGTGCAATATGATCATTAAGTTTTTCTTTTGGTTTGTATTTTAAAATAAGTTCCCAAAGTTCCAAATGATTTGAAAGATCATTCATGAAACCAGGAAAACAATTCATGGCATTATCTTTACATGAAACTAACAAATTTATTTCAGTTTTGCTAAATCTGCCACCCTCCTTTTTCTTTTTGATCTCTTGCATGTTTTTAATTTCACGTTTGATATCTTTTGTATCAATCTCAACTGTCTTTTTTATTTCTTTTGTAGAAATTGTCATACCTGTCCTTTTTTATTTTAGTTAATTCCTCAAGCGTTAGAGGCGTACGATTTAAATCTAGTTCCTTGATCAAATCTGGTGCTGGTTTTGCTGCTTGTTCAGCTTCAAGTTTTGCTCTTGCTCGTTGTCTAGCAAGATACATTTGATCTTTGAATGATGGTTTAGTTAAACGCTTATGCTTTTTGTAGCCATCAGATTTAATTTCACTTGGCTCTTCAACGTACTCACCAAAAATATCTATGAAGTCTTTATTTGATTCGTCTGTCATGTACGGCCTCCCCTAGTCTAAGTTTTAAATCAATGATTTCTGTTGGTGCTTCATCGTCATTCAGCTTGTATGGCGCATGTATTTTAGGATTAATGTAAAAGTTTCCAATTAAGGTATCCTCATCAATGATATTATCATTGTACAAGTGCCATGCCTTTTCTAAAAATTGCCTAGATACTTTTTTGATAATGTCATCTATCAGTTCACGTCTAAGCTCTTTGTAAATCTCTTTCTTTCTTTCCTTTCTTTCAACTCTTGCAGATTCAATCATACTGCCTCCTTTTGTTTAAATTGAAAAAGTTCACCACTTGGTGCTTTCAGATTTCCCTCCAGATGTTCTGTAAATTTCTTTTTATTTGTTTGATTGTTCCAAAATTCTTTGTTCTTCCAAACCCACCATCTTTTTTTGCCTTTAGTGTGAAAGTTCTTATCCCAAATATCTAATGTTTTTGTACCACCTTTTGTCTGTAACGGAACAGCGCCCACCGACAACAGCCAATCATCTATGTCTTTAGGTTCAATTTTAGAAAATTTTCTTTCATGATGAAAATCTTCATGCTTTTGTGATTTGATTATTTCATTATTTTCCCATCTTCTAATATCAGCAAGTAACATTTCTTTATTAACAAAGTCTGCTGCATACACTTGACAGTAAGTATCAATATCACCTGTTAATTTACTTAAATTACCTTTGATGATTAATTGTTTATCCGAAGTAAGTAATGGTTCACTAATACTAAAGTCCTTTGCTATTTTGTATTTCATCAGCCAATGGTGCAAATGTCTAATAGCGTTTGGATCTTTGATAAACTTAAACATCGGTGCAAAAAATTTTGGATCATCTTTTAGGATAACTTCTCTACGAGCATCAGTTGAATTAACAAAGTATCGCCTATCACCTTTTTGGAATGGTATTGGATTTTTAGCATTTGATGCAAGATAAATTCTGAACATACCAAAGTGCTGTCTTGGGTTTACCATCTTCTCTTCTACTGAATGAGTTTCTTCACTGATTAATTCTTGCAACCTATTAGCTTTTGCTTTTTTGTAAGGTTCAGTTATTTCAATTTCACCACAAGTAATGGTATCAGTTGATTGTATCCAAGGTCTAAACCTATCTAACAATTCTGTTTGTTCCAGGTGTTTTGAATTATGTTGTCCGTTTAATAACCTAACTATTGTTAGTAAAAGACTTTTGCCAATTCCATAACTATCACTACGCAGCAACCAAGCCCAAGTTCTATTCTCATGAGGTTTTTGTTTGTCATGTGCTAGTGTTGAATTCCACCATGTTTCAATAACTTTGTTTTGATTAAAAACTAAATTCGTAAGTTTGTGATATGGTTCTAATATTGAATCTGTTTCTGCTTCTTCAGCAGCTGTCAGTGGTGCAAAGTTAACAGGTACGTATGTATTTAAACATTTACCAATGCCCTCAATGTTAACAATCTGTTTCTCTTCTCTTCTGAAAGCAGTAGTTTTTACTTTGTAAGCATTTGGAATACCCATGATTTGTTTTGTTGGCATCTTTTTTGGGTGTGATGCTTCATAAAGTAAATTGATGGTTTCTTTGTGCTTAACATCTCTTTCATATCTATCAAAAAATTGTTTGCCGTTTGATCTTTCAATAGCAACCCATCGTCTATTGATAACATCACGATCTAATCGTGTGTAACGAATAAATTCATCTGGGTGCTTTGCTAAATTAAAAAGTGTTTGTGGCGTGTAATGCAGCTCTTCTGGAATTGGATCAGCAATATCCCACTTGTTAGGAAGTTCCTCGGGTATATCAACAACACTTACGGCACACCGAAATTCTGTTTCCAAAGTTTCAGCTAATGTTAGAAAGCCATCTTTACCTACCTCATCATTATCTGGCCATAAGATTACTGTTCTATTTTCTAGTAATTGATAATCTTGCTTATCTTTTGAGTGAACACCACCAATGAAAGCAGTTGAAACATGATCTGGGAAAAATTTAGCTGCTGCTTCAGCTGCTTTTTCACCCTCCGTTAAAATTACAGGTGCAGTAGGATTATTAAGTAAACCAGGAATATTAAAAATAGGTCTATGATCTTTCCAACCATTTAAACCAGGTAAGTATTTTAATTTGCCTGTGTCCTGGCACTCACCATAAACTATTTGTTGGTATTGCTTTACTGTACCATTATGCTTCCAATACTTGTAAACAACAATAATAGGCGTACCCTCTTCGTTTCTGTAAATCCAATAGCCATCATTTAATTTGAATAAGTTGTTTTGTTTTTTCCAATTATCATCTGGAAATGGAAAAATATTAATTGGCAGCATTACTTTAAATGTCATGCGCTGCTCTCTTTCTTGCTATCTTCCAAAATGAACATTGATAGATTTCATCTGCTATTGAAGCTAATTTCTTTTCTCCTTTCAGTTGGCCGTGAATACTGCTTGATCTAAAACTATTAATCTCTTCTATGTTTATGTTTACTTTAGCAGCATAACTAGCAATACGTTTAGATGGCCACTCTTTTAGTATCTCGATGCGTTCAAGTGTTGGCTTTGATTTTTCTTCAACAGAAGTTAAATCACCTCTTTCAGCCATCAATCTTTTTTGTTGAAAGATACCTTTTTGCTGAAAGCGTCTATTTAAGTAATTAAATAATCTTTTCTGTGTACACCTACCAGAATCATATTTGCCTTTACTATGACCTCCCTGGCTTCGACACATGACAATTACTTTTTTTGATTGATCATCATAAGTTACCATCAATGATGGCGTATGATTTCTTCCAATCTCATGTAATGGACAAAAGCACATGTGGCTTTGCTCACTGACCTTTTCTTGTGAACCTCCAGGAATAACTTTTAAATAATCATCTAATGTTAGCCATTTGTAATCAAATGGTTTATCATCATCTAATCTTTTAATTTGATCAGCTGTCATCTGATCTTTCTCAAATTGTTTCATATTAGCTTCTTGTTCTTATGCGAGGGGCTTTTATTTACGCTGCCTGTTTCTGCTCAATGAATTTCTGAACATCTTCTGGCTTGTAGCGTACACATGAACCAATTTTTGAGTATTTTAGTTCTGGCACTAAACCTTTACGATCCTTGTACCTATCACGGCGAACAGTGCTAACAGAAACATTTAATGCTCTAGCGACTTCTTTTTCAGTAAGTAGTTGATTCATTTAATTCCTCCTTGCGTAAGGTTAAACCACACAACAACCTAGCTGCATGGGGCGATAACAGCTGTTGCTGTTACCTCTTTCTATCTTTCTGAAAATTCGCAGTGCTCATTTACAAGTACCTTGACTAAACGTCTGTCTTGATCCCTAGCGATTAGTAGTACTCATATCAAAAAATAAATATGCTGTCTAGGTTACTCTACATGTTAACTTATTTTTTTTGTATTCCTCAGATGGCTAACGTATTTTGAAATATTTTTCGTTGATCACTGCTCACATAGCAAAAGTTAACAAAAGATAACAATTAGCGTTACTTTGCGTAACCATATTCGTAATAAGCCGCCTCTTTCTTCTCTCGAAATAACTTTGAATTTTAGAACACTGATAATTTTTTCTAATTTGATGGTAAGTGTTCCGATTTAGTTACCATAAAACTTTGGTTTTTAATCTTAGAACACTAGAACACCCTATTACTAGAGTAATTTAATCTTATGGATAGATAATTTTTTAAAGTGTGATTTCTAAATGTGCCAGGTGTTCAGCGTTCTGTGATGCAACAACGCCAATTAATGCAGCACTGTTAGTTTCAATGTAGGGAAATTCAGCAGCTGCAACAGTAGCAAGTTGTTTTAACTTAAACTCCGTACATAATTCCACAAATCTGTGAGGTGTTGGGTGGTTAATGGTTTTAAATTCTAAATTATCATATCCAAACATGCTTTGTTGGCCGTTTGCTTCGTAGTATTGTTTAAGTATCGAGTCTTTTCTAGTTATTGGCATGATTAATCAGTTATATCTTCTGTAAAACATTCTGTCATTCCAGGTCTGTCATCTGGTCCAATCCAAACACTACAAATTTTGAAACCACCCTCTGGGTGCGTTAGAGAATAAACAAGTTGGATATATTCCTTTTGTTTAAAAGATTTTACGTCCACTACCTCATAACCTTGAGCTTGGTAAAAATCTAAACCGTACTGACTTTGTACCTTAACCCATGTTTCGGCAATTACACTTGTTGAAAAAAATAGAACTATAATAAAAATTAATCTTCTCATTCTAAGCACCTGAAGCGATAAACATTAAAAGTGAAAAAATAAGAATAGCACCCAATCCTATAAATATAATACGAACTGGTACTTTAATAAATTTAGATAATCCAAATGCAATTAGCAATAAGACAATTATTAAAACTAACAATCCTACTGGTCCTGCAATATTCATATGTTCTTCCCCTTACTGAATTACCAATTAATCATCATTTGATGTAAAGCAACAATATAAGCTATAGTTGCAAATATTATTGTAGGAATTCTATCTACTTTAATTTCATTATTAAAAACAAAAAATCCCCAAATGCCAGAAAAAATTACTATACCTAAAATTTTTAACCAAATGTTTTCCATAATTAAAAAAATAATACTCCAATAAAATAAATAATAAATAGAAGATATACGAAATCTAGAAAGTAAAATAGAAAATCTTTTTCCCTTACTTTATCAAATAGCTGTTCTTTAATATTAAATATTGGGTCACGATAAGATAATTCACCTATAGATCTTAGAATGCCGAAGATTGCGATAAAGGTAAAAAAAAGTGCCCAACTAAATAAAGAGAACCAGGCAATTATGACTATAAAAAATTGAGACAAAAATATTATCATTGAAAACAATTCTAAAATTTCTTTCTTAAAGTTAAATTCAACTTCTTTTCCAACTTTACCATTTAGGCGCAGGAAGATTGTTACCTTTCTTCTGTCGTAGATATTTTTTGCGTCTAAAGTGATTATTGATAAAGCTGAAAAAATTACCAATAGCCATTGTGAAAAATTAAATGCAAAATAACTGAGTATCGCTTCCATATATTTGTTTTTTACCAAAAATGAGGAATAATGACCAGAGTCTTAATACCGACACTTTCTTACTTTTTAAGAATACTAGAATGAAACTATTCATTTTTATTCCTGTTTTATTTTTTAGTTCCGTTTTACTTGCTAATTTTGACTATGTTGAAAAGACTACCTGTTATGCAGAACATAATTCAACAACCTATATCGATGGTCTGTGTGATTTGTATTTTGACAAAACAGACAGCTATCAGTTTACTCTTTCTCATAAAATTGAATGTGATGATGGTAACTGTGGGTTTTCGTTTCAAATATACAATTATGATGACTTAGATATTTGGTCAGTAAACTTTAGTAGTGATTTTAATAAACGATCGCAAAAGATGCAGGAATATTTAGGAAATGAATACAAGATAAGTATTTCTGAAGAAAACACTGAAAAAAGAATTTGCGCAGTTAATGAAAACTCTAGATTTTGTTTCAATGTATCTTCAAATATTGGCAATGATACTTTTCTTAAACAATTAGATGAGATAGGATAAATTATGGATTTAGTAACAGCTATAATAATCATTTTAGTATTTGTGATCTAAACATGACCGATGACGTAGATGATAAGCTTGCCAAAATAAAAGAGGCGCAAGAATACTTTAAAGCTAAAGAAAAAGATTCTGTAGATACAGGAAAAACTATTTCAAATACCCTTGTAGATAAATTTAGTTGGTTACAGGGTGATATTCAAAAGCGAATAAAAATAGATCAGAACTCGCTAGGTGAGTCCGTAATTTCAGATAAACAAAATTTTCGACAAACTGAAATTTCATCAATCTTTGTTCCTGGTAGTTCAATTTATCTTAATTCTAAAGGTGCTGAGAAGTCTGGTATAAAAAATATTTTTACTAGAGGCTTTAGGGCTTTGGACTCTTCAGCCTGGCAGACCTATATCAAAGAGGGTTTTAATATTATTCAATCAACTGGTGCAGCAGATATTAAATTTGAAGATATGTTTGATAGATGGTGGTTGATAAAATCTATAACTAATTATGATATAACTGTTACGTCTTTCTCTTTAAATACAACTACAAGACTTCCAAACGTAATACTTGTTGAGCCAGATTATGTTTCTATAAGATATCCAAGTGAAGAAGATTTAAACATGTGTGAAAAATATGGATATAGTTCTACAATAACACAAGCTGATCTGATGAATAAACTTGCTAAGGCGTTTGGCCAGAAGATATAAACTACTATGTTAAGAATATTTTTCTCTATCATAATGTTGTTTTCAGCAACAAATTTGTATGCTGATCCAATGAAAGTAGAAAATGATTGGGATATATTAGAAACAACTTATGTAGATAAGTTAAGTAATGCTGATAATACTTTTACCTTAGAAGTAATTGATAATGTTTTACAGGCTAAGAGTATAGATAGTGATGAGTATTGTTCTGTAATCTCATTCGATGATTTAGATAATATTTTGCAGTTAGATGAAGATAGCGGCAGCTATAGAGTCTTTCTATTTGATGATAACTCCGTTCATTTAATAAAATACACCTATCAAATCTCTATAGCGAGAGTAGATAGGATTGTAGAAAATTGTGCAATGTATGATTCAGATATTGAGATAAATTACCGAAAGTTTTTTGCTAAATCAGCTATTCATGAATGTTATGAAGATGATGGTTGGGGTGAAAGTTTTAATGAATCAATTACTACAAATTTTAAAAACACCTTTCTTGTATCGCAAGGAAGTCGTTATGCTTTTGGTGTTGGAAGATTAGATGCTTCTGAGGATCAAAATAAACTAATAGTTGATGCTAACGGACAATATCTCGGAGCGTTTCCTACAGTTAGTTATGTGAAAAGTTTCTGTAGTTTGTATAATCAAATAAATGAATAACTTAATCAAATCCTTAATTTCTTTTTGGGTAAACAGTATTTTAGTTTTAGCAATCTTGGTTTTCTTTTTTTACGCTACAAGCCTACAATTTTTGCGATTGCAATTACCTTTTGGATCAGATTTACTTCAGCAACAAGCCGAGAGTGCACTAAACACAAGACTAATAATTGCAATCATTGGTATTATAATTTGTGTGGTTATGATGATAATAGTTAGAAGAGCCCTAAGTTCAAAAATTGGTTTTTCTAGTTTATTTCTAAATATTGTATTTGTTTATTACGTTATAGATTATCTAAATGGAGCTGGCTTAAGAAATAGCGGAGAAATAATTTCTAGTTTGTCAGATTATGCACCTTTTATAATTTCTCTTTGTTTGTCTGTAATGGTATTAATTATTAATCAGCTTATTTTTATTAACAGGATACCAATAAAAGATTTTTTAAAAAGATTTTTCATATCGTATATCCCTCTTTCTATAAGTACTATTGTTATTCTTTCTTATTTAATTTTATTTAAAGATATTGATGAATTCAGCAGAGCTTGGGATAATAATATGCTTACTGGGAACTACCTAGGAAGTTACACAAATTTAGAATGTACTCTTTTAGCTGAAATGAATGAGGGTCTTGGACCTAATTACAATAAAAAAATAATAGAACCTTATTCTAATTTATTTGAATATTCTGATGATGACAAACCATATAATATTAAACAGGTAATGTTTGATACAGAAGAATACAGAGGAAGAAATTTAATTACAAAACTATTTGTTCTATATGAGCCTTATGATGCAACAAGATATGAATTTAAGCCTAGGTACGCAAGTAATATTTTTCTTTCAAAGCCAGAAGATTCTAAATTTTTTAGAGCAGAAACAGATATAGTTTTTGATTCTGGTCCTATAGATACAAGAGCAAATTATGAATTACTTTACGATATTGAAAAACAAGAAATTAGAGTAAAACAAGAAAGTGTCATTGTTAAAATTAATAAAGATACATTTAAAATTGATGACTGGGAACTTAAATTTTATGAAGCTAACTTAGGAAAAATAACGCATATAAGTTTACATGAAATGAAGTGCAAAAATAAATAAATATTATGGCTACAATTCGAGATTTATTAAAAAAAAGTAAAGATAAACTTGTAAGCGGTGGTGAGAAAATTGCCAGCGGTAGTAAGAGTACGTACAATAAAGTTTTAGATACTGAAGTAGATGATATTAAAAATGTGTCTAAAAAAGTATCGAAAGGATTTATGGGTTTTCTTCTCGATTTCTATGCAGCAATATTGTATTTTTTTCTTGTTGGAATTTTTATCTATGTACTTGTATTTGTTTACTTCTTATCGAATTAATTAAAACAACAAAGCGTTTGCGAGAATATACAAGGCTGTAATTACACAGAAAATTAGCACCAGGTATCTGATAATAAACATACCCTTTAATAAATTAAAAAAGGCGCTTATTAAAGCGCCCCTCTTTCCCACCAGGCGATACCTGTGCAAGAAACTATGAAAGTGTAATTAAAAATGCAATTAGTGCTAGAAGCCACAAGATACCCTTGAAACCAAATAGAACTAAACCAAGACCTATTACAAACCAAACCATATTGAATAAATCCAAACTAGAATTTTAAAAGCTATCCAAATTTTAATTGGTATTAGTGCTGTCCAAAATAAGAAACTAATCATGCTAATTTCTCAACCAATCTTTGAGGATCAAGTTTAGTGTAAATGTTTAGCAACACTCTAGGATCACGATGACCACTCATGGATTGTACTTCTGGAACAGATAAGTTCTTATGATCAAACAACCAGGAAATACCTGTACGGCGTAGATCATGAAAAACTAAACCATCTATCTCAGCTTTTTTCAGTGCTTGATACCAATGCCAATTTAAGTGATCTCTATTTTTAAAAGGAAATAAGAAACCACTTACTGATACAGGCAGCGTTTTCAAAATATGAAAAGCAATTTCACTTAATGCAACAATACGGCTATCGCCGTTCTTGGTATCATAAAATGTTATGGTTTTATTTTGCCAATTTACATGCTCTCTTCTTGCTTTGAGTATTTCACTTTGCCTTGCAGTTGTTTCGATAGCAAATTGAACTATTGATTTTAAATAAATGCACTTGCTAACCTCACATGCTTTCAGCAATCTTTCATACTCTTCAAGATTTAACACTCTATCCCTAGCTGCAGGAATAGCTACTCGCTTGATAACTTTGCAAGGATTGTAAGGAATGTAAATTCCCCAATCTGTTATTGCTGTATCAATAATCACACTCAATAATGATTTGTGATTGTTAAATGTATTTGGCGACCAGACTTTTAAAACTCTATCCCTGTATTCTGCTATGTGCTTTGAGGATAATCTGAGCAGATTAATGTCTGAAATGCTATCGGATAAAAGATTTTTGATCTTACTTTTAATAGATTCATCTTTTCTATCCTTATGCTTATCTTCAATTTCATATCTTTTAATAATATCGCCTAGTGTAAGTTTTGATGCTTCTGAATAATCAGTTAGATTGCCTAGGTCTATTTCTCTTTCTAGCTTCCTAGCCCATCTTTTAGCATCTGTAATGTTGTCGAAAGATTTAACCATCGGTTTGAACCCCTGTCGTCTAACAGTGGCTCGATACGAATAACCTTTCCTGTATTTTCGTCTGACAAATGTAGCCATACTTTCTCGCTTTCTACGAGTAAAGTGGTACGTAGGTGGTACGAAAATGGTTAAGGTAGAAGTCTAGTGATTAATTTTTGAGGCCAGGTATTAAATACCAGGTGAACACGTTAAGAGCTTCGAGTAATTAGCAAACCTGTGGTTTAAGCCACTCACCCATCTCTCCTTTTCGTTTGTCATGATCTTCTAATAAGCTTCCATGTTAAATTTTTCTTGATAAACAAAGATTTTCACAAGTGCAATCTTCCTAAATCAAGTGAAACAATAACATAAGATAAAATGGGATTATAGTCTAAAGTTTAACTTTTACTGCACCAATTGTGATCCAAAAGTCTTTTATTAAATTAGTAGTATTTTACTGATTTAGATTGATCAATTATAATTAAAAAAAATTAATTCTTTCAAAAAACCAATACAACCCAATACTAGAAATTAATAATGATGATGGAACTTGAAAAAATATTCTATAATTTTTATTTTTTGCAAAGTTTAACGCAATCAATAGATATAAAACTAAAACTATAGATATTTGCGCTACTTCAATACCAATATTAAAAGATACAAGATTTATAAGTAAATCTGTACTCCTATATCCTATGTCACTCAAAACTAATGCAAATCCTAAACCATGAAGTAATCCAAAAAATAAAATTACAACATATCTTAGATATTCTTTTAAATATTTTTTAAAAATATTTTCTAATCCAATATAAACTATAGAAAGTGCTATGATAGGTTCAACAATTTGAGGATTGATTTTCATTAAAGATAAAGAAACAAATATAAGGGTAATTGAATGAGCAATAGTAAATATAGTTATTTGAAAAATTAATTTTTTTAAAGATGATGAAAATAAAAAAAGTCCAAATATGAATAAAATATGATCTAATCCTTTCGGAATTATATGTTGAATTCCTAAAACAAAAAATTTTGCGAAGCTATTAAATGTTTTACTAAAATTATTTTCCTTAAATGAAAATTGACTTGATTCAATTCCTGATTGCAAATATTCTGTAACTAATTCATCTTGTAATTTGTTATTATTATTCTCTCTTAGAATAATTGGGCCGTAGTTTTTAACCCACCTAAATGTAAATTGTTCAGAATTTTCATCCAATAAAACTTTAAAATAAACATGCGTATCTCTACTTATTTCAAAATTTTTTATATCATCAACCTCAGTTTTAATTAAATTTATTTTCTTTGTTTCATTATTAATTTTAATATCAATATTAGAACTTATTTCACTCCAAGAATTTTGAAACATTTCTTCAAGGTCTTTTTTGCTTAAATTTCTAAATTTATCATAAATTTCACTTCGTGATGAAGAGTCTGTATTAGAAATAGTAGATGCATCAATATTAGATAATATTAATTCAGCGTTTAATCTTATTTTAAAATTCAAATAACTTTCATCATAAGTAAAATCTGCAATAGATGGCTTGATTTCATGACTAAAAGAAGCTGTTGAAAATAAATTTAAAAAACATACTAGAATTAAAAATAGATATAACTTTATTATTTTTATATAAGAGAACATGATGAAATTTACTTTAAAAATATTAATATTTATTATTATCTTAACTTCAATAACAAAAATCTCTTTATGTCATGAATTTTGGATTGATCCAAAAAATTATCACTTATCTAATAATGAAAAAGCTGCGGCGAATATCTTTATAGGAGAAAATTTTGAAGGATCACCAATACCATTTTCAAATGAATATTTTAAAATTTCATTCCTTCATTCTAAAGATGGTAAATCTAAAATTAAAGGTAGATTAGGTGATATTCCTGCCCTTAATATTAAAAAAATGTCTCAAGGGTTAAATGTAATACAAATTGAATCAGTTACTAAATATGTTGAATATGAAAAATTAATAAAATTTGAAATTTTCACAAGAGAGAAAGGGTATCCAAATTTAGCTCAAAAACATAGAGAAAATAACTATCCAGAAAATTTTTTTGAAAGTTATAAAAGATATTCAAAGTCATTAATTAGCGTGGAAAATTTTGATGGTAAAGATATCGATACAAATATGGAGTTAGAATTAATTTTTTTAGACAATCCTCTTCAAAATTTAAATGAAAGTAAGAGAATTCTATTAGAATATAAAAATAAAATACTTGTTGATCATAAGGTATCTATTATGAGTTTAAATAATGGTTATTTTAAAAAAGAATACGTTAGAACAAACAAGGGTGGATATTTTGATTTCTTATTTAAAGAAAACACAAAATATCTAATTGAAAGTGTTGTTATAATTGAAGGCAGTAATAAGAAAAAAGATAATTATGCTAAATGGCATTCTTTGTGGACTTCTTATACATTAAAAATACCCAATAGATGATTTAAGAGTGTTGAATTGCTATTAAAATTTTATGAATAATTATAATATTAAAGATAAATAAAAATGACTAATACAAATATAATAAAAGATTTTTTTGAAGGAAAAATAAAACTCTGGAAATCCTATTGGTTAGTTGGTGAACTACTAAATGGTATTGTTTTGCTTGTTATATTTAATCTTGAAATTTATTTTTTTAATACAGATAGTTCTGTTTCCCAAATACCATTTTTAGATTTTACTAATCTTGCGCTAATCTCAAAAATTTTTATTTTTATTTGGACAATATTTATTTCTATTGGAATTTGGAGAGCAGCAGAAAATTACAAAGGAAGTATTATTTGGATAGTTTTAACATTTATAATTGTTGCTTATAGATGCTATTCTTTACGTTTAATTTTTTTTATTTAATTTTTGTTTTAAAATATCATTTAACATTTTTGGATTAGCTTTTCCTTTAGTTAATTTCATAGCTTGGCCAACAAAGAAACCTAATAACTTATCTTTACCTGCTAGATACTGTTCGACCATTTTTGGATTTTCTGCAATGACCTCATCAATAACTTTTGCTATTTCACCCTGATCTGTAACTTGTTGCAAACCCTTTTCATCTACGATTTGTCTAGCTGTTTTTCCTGAAGAAAACATATCTTCCAATACATCTTTTGCAATTTTGCCAGAAATTTCATTTGTAGAAATTAACTTTATAAGTTGTCCTAAGTTTTCAGGTGATACTGGAGAGTTATTTAAATCTTGATTATTTTTGTTTAATAATGAAAACAATTCAGACGTAATCCAATTTACAACTATTTTTGCATGATTTTTTAATTCTGGATCTGAATTAATTGTTTCATTAAAATAATCAGATGTTTGTTTCTCTGCAGTTAATACTGAAGCATCATAATTAGACAATTTATAAGTCTCAATAAATTTATTTTTAAGCTCATCTGGAAGCTCTGGTATTGATGATTTAATTTTTCCTATTTCTTCTTTAGAAATTTCTAGTGGTAATAAATCTGGATCAGGAAAGTATCTATAGTCATGAGCTTCTTCTTTATTTCTCATGGGTCTAGTTTTGCCAGTAGATGTATTAAAGAGCATTGTGTTTTGCTCAATAGAACCGCCAGACTCCAATATTTCTATTTGTCTTTTTGCTTCATAATTAATAGCCTGCTTGATAAACTTTATAGAGTTTAAGTTTTTAATTTCACATCGAGTTCCGTATTCATCTCCAGGTTTTCTTACTGAAATATTTACATCTGCTCTTAAAGAGCCCTCTTGCATATTTCCATCACATGTATCTAAATACATTAAAATTGATCTTATTTTGGATATATACATTCCAGCTTCATCAGCCGTTCTAATGTCAGGCTCACTAACAATTTCCATTAAAGCAACACCAGATCTATTAAGATCTACATATGTTTTTGAAGGATTTTGATCGTGTAAACTTTTACCAGCATCTTGTTCTAAATGCAATCTTACAATTCTAATATCTTTTGATATTCCATCTTTAAAATCGATTGTAACTTTTCCTTCTCCAACAATTGGATATTTATACTGACTAATTTGATATCCTTGTGGAAGATCAGCATAAAAGTAATTTTTTCTATCAAAGACAGAATAATTATTAATTTTAGCGTTTAAACCGACTCCAGTTTTTATTGCCTGCTCTACGCAATACTTATTAATTACAGGCAACATTCCTGGCATAGCAGCATCGACTAAAGACACTTGACTATTTGGTGATGAGCCAAATTTTGTTGATGATGAAGAAAATAATTTAGAATTTGATTTTACTTGAGCATGTATTTCAAGACCGATTACCATCTCCCAATCATGCTTTTCACCTTTTATTAAATTATTCATATGATCTTTCTAGAGATACAGCAGCGTTAAAAACTTGTTGTTCATCAAAATGTTTTCCTAATATTTGAATACCTAGTGGTAAATTATTTTTATCAATCCCAAAAGGAATGGAAATACCTGGTAGGCCAGCTAAAGAAGCAGGAACAGTAAACACATCATTTAAATACATTTTGATAGGATCATTTTGTTTTTCATTTAAGGGAAATGCAGCACTTGGTGCAGTAGGAGTAACTATAAAATCACACTCTTTAAAAGCTTTATTAAAATCATCGGCTATTAATTTTCTCACTTTTTGTGCCTTAAGATAATATGCATCATAATAGCCTGCAGATAATACGTATGTTCCTATTAAAATTCTTCTTTTTACTTCTCTTCCAAAACCTTGAGCTCTTGTATTTTCATACATTTCATCGAGAGAATCAATTTCATCAGATCTAAAACCATATTTTACCCCATCATATCTAGCTAAGTTTGAGGAAGCTTCAGCAGGTGCAATTATATAATAAGTAGGAAGTGCATATTTAGTATGAGGAAGTGAAATATTTTTAATTTTAACACCTTTTTTTTCTAAAACCTTGATAGCATCTTCCCATATCTGACTTATTTCCAATGGTGTACCATCAATAGAATACTCTTTTGGTATTCCAACAGTTTTGCCATTTAGATCATCATCTAAATTTTCAAAATAATTTGGAATATCTACTTTAGCACTTGTACTATCTCTTTGATCAAACCCAGCGATCGATTGTAATAATATTGATGCATCTTCAACATTATGAGAAAAAATTCCTGCTTGATCCAAACTAGATGCAAATGCAGCTATACCCCATCGTGAACATAAACCATATGTTGGTTTGATACCAACAACACCGCAAAAGCTAGCTGGCTGTCTTATTGATCCTCCAGTATCTGTTCCAGTTGCCCCTAAACATAAATCTGCAGCAACTGCGGCTGCGGAACCACCAGAAGATCCACCAGGAGCTAAAGGCTCATTCTCTTTTGATAGGGGATTAATTGTATTTCCAAAAAAACTTGTATTAGTTGCTGAGCCCATGGCAAACTCGTCAAGATTTGTTTTACCAACAAAAATAGATCCTTCATCTAATAATTTTTGAGTAACAAATGATTCATAAGTTGGATTAAAATTTTCTAAAATTTTTGAAGCTGCGGTTGTAGGCATACTTTTAGTACAAAATAGATCCTTGATTGCAATCGGAATACCTTTTAATTTTTTTGCTGAATTATCTTTCTCTAAGTTATCTATCTGCTTTAAAACATTCTCTTCACTAAAATGAATAAATACATTTAAGTTATTTTTTTCTTTAATTCTTTTTAAATAATCCTGATTTAATTCTCTTATTGATATTTTTTTTGTATTTAGATCTTTTAACGATTGTTTCAAAGATGATTTAGACATTATTCTACTACCTTTGGTACTGCAAAAAAGCCTTCGAGTTTATCAGGAGCATTTTCAAGAATTTCCTCACTAGAATTAGTATCATTAGATACATCTTCTCTTTTAGGTAAAATTGATGATGATATGTTACTTAACGGTTCTACATTTTCAGTATTTACTTCATTTAACTGCTCTACCCAGTCTAAAATGGAATTAAGATCCTTAATATAATCTTCAGATTCTTTATCATCTAACTTTATTCTAGATAGACGAGCAATTTTATTTATTGTATTTTTATCAATCTTCAATTTATGAGCTCCATTATATGAATGATCAAAATAATTTAATCGTTGGCCTTAATACATCACAAATACTTGTAGGTCTAGACCTAGGAACTAAAACGATTGGTGTTGCAGTAAGCGATAGATCAAAAATAATCGCTACACCGCTTTCAATTATCCAAAGAAAAGGAACTAATAAAGATTTAATTATCATGAAAGATGTTTTGAAAGAGTATGAAATTGGTGGATTTATTCTTGGTCTGCCGATTAGCCTGGATAATAGTGAAAACAAACAAAGCCAATTAGTAAGAGATTTTAATATTAATCTTCAAACCTTTTTTAATAAACCTACAGCTCTTTGGGATGAAAGATTTTCATCAGATGTAATCTTTAAAGAAATGAGAAAAGCTGATTTAAGTAAAACAAAGATAAAAAGTAAACTTGATCAACAATCAGCTGCTTATATCTTACAAGGATATTTAGATAGATATAGAAATAATTAATAAATTAGTTTACACATACTTACACATTATTGACACATATGAATTCAAAGCTACTTAAATCAGGTCACATAAAATTATATAAAAGAGAAAATTCAAAATATTGGCAAATGAAAGTGAAATTGCCAAAATTAAAAGCGATCAGGTCATCTACAGGTTCAAAAATTCTTAAAGATGCAGAAAAAATAGCTTTAAAATATTATTCATCAATTTCTTCAAAAACAAATATCAAATTAAGAACGAAAAATATTTTTAAAAAAATTCATTTAGTAGAAACAGCTGATTTAACCAAGAGAGAAATTGAGCACATCTTAGATGAATCTAAAAAATATATAGCTTTTAATAAAAGGAAAATTAAAAAAATTAATGTTCTAGAAGGAAGAACAATATTTAATCTTTTTTTTGAAGACTCAACAAGAACAAGAACAAGTTTTGAAGTTGCTGCTAAAAGGCTAGGGGCAGATCTTATTAATGTAGTTGTAAAAGATAGTTCTATTAACAAAGGTGAGACCTTACTCGATACTATGACTACTATTAATTCAATGAATCCTGACGTTTTAATTGTAAGACATCCAGAGGAAGGAATTAGTAAAAAAATTTCAGAAACAGTAGATGCGTCTGTAATTAATGCTGGTGATGGTAGTCATGAGCATCCCACACAAGCGTTATTAGATGCACTTACTATAAAAAATAAATTTGAAAATTTTTCAAAATTAAAAATTGCTATATGCGGAGATATTTTACATAGCCGTGTTGCACGATCAAATATAATCATACTATCAAAGTTAGGTGCAAAAATAAATGTTATTGGGCCTAAGGAATGGTTACCAAAAAGTTTAAATAAACTTCCTGTGAATGTTTATACGGAAATGAAAAAGGGATTACGAAATTGTGATATTGTTATGATGCTACGTATTCAAAAAGAGAGAATAGTTGGGAAAATAATGCCAAATCAAAAGACTTATTTTAAAAAGTATGGTTTAGATTACAATAAACTTAAATATGCAAAAAAAAATGCTTTCGTTATGCATCCAGGTCCAATGAACCGTGGTGTAGAAATAGACTCCAAACTTGCCGATGATGTCACGAGGAGCCTAATACAAGAACAGGTCGCTATGGGTGTTGCAGTACGAATGGCATGCTTAGACTTAATTATTAAAAGCAGAGATGACTTTAGTAAGTAGTTTATCATTAATCATATTGTTTTATGTAATAGGATCATTACCCTTTGCATTGATTTTTACAAAATTATTTGGCTTGGGAGATATTAGAAAGGTTGGTTCTGGAAATGTAGGTGCAACAAATGTTTTAAGAACAGGAAATAAATTTGTAGCATTCATTGTTCTTTGTTTTGATATTTTTAAAGGGTTTCTCCCATTCCTCATTTTACAAATGTATTTTCAAGATATTTCTTTATTGAATAAAATACTTCTCTGTCACTTTGCCATATTAGGTCATATCTATCCTGTTTGGTTAAAATTTAAAGGTGGAAAGGGAGTGGCAACATATATTGGCTTTTTATTTGGTTTTAATCCTTACATTGCACTTTTATTTTTATTAGTATGGCTTGTTACTGCTTTTGTAAGTAAATACTCTTCTCTTGGATCTTTAATTGGAATTTTAATAGCTCCATCTTATTATATTTTTGTTAATTTTAATTTTGATATTCTAATTTTCTTTATTTATTTAACTTTAATTATTTATCTTAAACACACAGAAAACATTAAAAGACTCATAAACAAAACTGAAAGTAAAATTAAATTATCCAAGTAAAAATATACTTTTTTTTAAAATTTCTTGACGAATTATCTTTAAACTGAAATTTGGGGCCAAAATTTATGAATGTATTAATTGTTGAATCACCATCAAAGGCAAAGTCTATTAATAAATATTTAGGCTCTGACTTCAAAGTTCTCGCAAGTGTGGGACATGTTCGAGATTTATCAGCAAAAAATGATGCGATAGACACTGAAAATGATTTCCAAATGAAATGGGAAACCAGTGATCGTGGAAAAAAAGTGATAAAAGAAATAACAGATGCAGCAAAAAAATCTGAAAATTTATATCTAGCCACTGACCCCGACCGTGAAGGTGAAGCCATAGCTTGGCATGTAGAAAAACTACTTAGAGATAATTCATCACTTTCAAAATTAAATATTCACCGTGTTACATTTAATGAAATTACAAAAAATGCAGTTCTTGATAGTCTTAAAGAGCCAAGAGAAATAGATGAAAATTTAGTAAATGCGTATCTTGCAAGAAGAGCGTTAGATTTTCTTGTTGGCTTTACACTTTCTCCAGTGCTATGGAGAAAGTTACCAGGCTCAAAATCAGCAGGTAGAGTTCAATCTGTAGCCTTAAGAATAATTAGTGAGAGAGAACTTGAAATAGAAAAATTTATTCCACAGGAATATTGGTCTTTACAAGGCGAGTTTAGAAATAAAGAAGATAAAATTATTAATTCCAGACTTACAGTTTATGACGGGAATAAAGTAGATAAACTTGATATTAAAAATGAGAGTGAAGCGACAAAAATTTTTAATGATATTAAAAATTCTACTTTCACTGTTGGAAATATTACGAAAAAAGAAGCTAGAAGAAATCCCTACCCTGCTTTTACTACATCTACAATGCAAATTGAATCTAGTCGTAAACTTGGTCTTAGTGCGAGTCAAACAATGCGCACTGCTCAACGCCTTTATGAAGGAACAGACATTAAAGGAGAAACAACTGGCTTAATAACTTATATGAGAACAGATAGTGTCGTCATGTCAAAAGAAGCCATTAACCAAGTTCGAGGTTTTGTTACTGATAATTACGGTGCAAACTATTTACCAGAAGCGCCAAGAGTTTATAAATCTAAGGCTAAAAATGCCCAAGAAGCACATGAATGCATTAGACCAACAAATATTTATCTAACACCAAAAGATATTAAGCAATACATTACTTTAGAAGAATACAAGTTATATGAAATTATATGGCAAAGAGCGGTAAGTTCACAAATGGCGAGCGCTGTATTAGATCAAGTAGCCGTCGATATTACAAACGAAGATAAAAAAATTGTTTTACGGGCAAATGGATCAACAATTAAGTTTCCTGGGATGTACAAAGTTTATCAAGAAGCTAAAGATGATGACAAAGATGAAGAAAAAGAAACAATTCTTCCTGCCATGAGTGAAGGAGAGAGTTTAAATCTCAAAGAAGTTGAAAAGACACAACATTTTACCTCCCCTCCTCCTCGTTACACCGAAGCAAGCTTAGTTAAAAAACTTGAAGAACTTGGTATTGGCAGACCGTCTACTTATGCCTCTATTATTAAAGTTCTACAAGATAGAGATTATGTAATTTTAGATAAAAAACGTTTTAATCCTCATGATAGAGGAAGAATAGTATCGATATTTTTAGAGAAATATTTCAATCAATATGTCGAATATGATTTTACCGCTGATCTTGAAAATCAACTTGACGAAATTTCTGATGGTAAGCTTGATTGGAAAGAAGTTCTGAGAAAATTTTGGGAAACATTTAAACAACTTTGCGATGAAACTGTAGGCAAATCAAATAGAGAGGTCATTGATGTGTTAGATGAAGCACTAGGTCCGCATTTCTTTCCGCCAAACGGAGCAGATGAAAAA
This sequence comes from uncultured Alphaproteobacteria bacterium, assembly GCA_902537325.1. Lineage (GTDB taxonomy): Bacteria > Pseudomonadota > Alphaproteobacteria > HIMB59 > CACPNW01. The sequence continues at coordinate 36,649 of CACBAT010000007.1, forward strand.
AGGAAATGTCCAACTTGTGATAATGGAAGACTAGGAATAAAAGTTGGCAAGTTTGGAGGATTTATTGGCTGCTCTAATTATCCTGATTGCAAATACACGGTTCAATTTAATCAATTAAATGATAAAGATGGCGCTGCTCTTAGCGGACCAAAAGAAATTGGTATTTATCCTGAAACAGGAGAAATGATTACTCTTCGAAAAGGTCCTTATGGATTTTATATGCAAGTTGGTGAAGGGACGAAAGAAAAGAAACCAAAAAGAGTTTCTATTCCTAAAAATTTTGAACCAGATGAAATAGGATTAAACACAGCAATCCAACTACTTGGTTTACCACGTAAATTAGGATTTCATCCGGAAACAAATAAAACGGTTAGTGCCGGTATTGGAATGTATGGACCATATATTTTGCATGATAAAAAATATAAAGCTCTCGAAAAAACAGATAACATTCTTGATATTGAACTTGAAAGAGCCATTGAATTAATTGCTAAACCTACACAGAGAGGTAATGCGACGTTAAAAACATTTGGAGAGCATCCAACAGAAAAGAAAAATATAACCGCTCATGATGGAAAATTTGGACCATATGTAAAATGTGGAAAAATAAATGCATCAATTCTTGGTGATCAAACAATTGATAGCTTAAAACTAGAAGATGCCATTAGGTTAATTGATGAAAGAAAAGCTAAAATGGGTCTCAAAAAAAAGAAAAAAACAGTTAAGAATTGAATTAAGCTGAAATAGTTTTAAATAGAGAGTATGGCAAAAAATATATCTCTATCAACAATTAAAACTTTCAAAAATAAATTTTTAAGAAATAATAAAAACACAGCGTCTCGAAATGCATTAATTAAAAATGATTTAGCTAATGTTGCGCTTAATTGGGAAAACTTTAGTCAAATCAATCATAATTTTTCTAACCTAATAAAAAAAGAACTACCTGCAACAAACCAAATGGCATCAGGTAGATGTTGGGGATTTGCAGGATTAAATCTTATGCGACTAAAAGTTGTTGATACCCTTGAATTAAATACATTTGAGTTTTCACAAAATTATTTCATGTTTTGGGATAAGTTAGAGAAAGCAAACTATTTTTTAGAGAATATTATCAAATCAAGAGATGAATCATATGAGAGCAGATTAATAACTCATCTTTTAAAAGCACCTGTGCAAGATGGCGGACAGTGGGATATGTTTGTAAACTTAATCAACAAGTACGGTGCAGTACCTAAAGATGTAATGCCTGAAACAAATCATAGCAGTAAATCTGGTGCGATGAATTATATTCTTACGCATAAATTAAGAGAGTTTGCTTCTGTACTAAGAAAGAAACCAGCTAAAAATTCTGCAGCCCTAAAAAAGGACATGATGGAAACAATTTATAATTTACTAGCAATGTTTCTTGGTCAACCACCAGATGTTATAAATTGGTCTACTAGAAATAAAGATAACAGACACATTGTCATTTCAGATATGACTCCAATTGATTTCTGTAAAAAATATGCTGATATCAATATTAAAGATAAAGTCTGTTTAATTCATGCTCCAATGAGCAATAAAAAATTTAATACAATGTACACGGTTGAATATCTTGGAAATGTTGTTGAAGGACAAATTATTAAATATCTTAATGTGGATATTAAAGAATTAAAAAAATCAGCAATGGACACAATTAAAAACAATGAAGCTGTATGGTTTGGTTGTGATGTTGGGAAACGTTTTAGTCGTGATATGGGTGTACTTGATATGGGCATTTATGACTATGAAAATGTCTTCCAAACATCATTTAAGATGAATAAACAGACTCGTTTAGAGTACGGTGATAGTGAAATGACTCATGCCATGCTCTTAACAGGAGTTGATATTAAAAAAAGAAATTCAACTAAATGGAAAATTGAAAATAGCTGGGGAACGAAAAGTGGTAATCAAGGGTATATGATGATGACTGATGAATGGTTTGATGAATATACCTATGAAGTTGTCATCGACAAAAAATATCTAAACAATAGACTTCTAAAATACTTAGATATGGAACCAATAGCGCTAGCACCATGGGATCCAATGGGTGCTTTAGCTAGATAAATCAAAAATATATTTATTCATTTTTAAGTCATTAGCCAAATACATTTAGAAATAAATTGTAAGATGAACTTACTGATATTTTAATTTAATTATAAGTTGCCAATTGTTAAAATATCAAACTGCACTTAAAAGTTTAAGGCATGAACAAAGATAACGCATCTAAAATTTGGAAATTAATTCAAAAAACAGGCGACTTTTTAAAAGGTAAGTTACCCGATCATCCCAATCATCCAAAAGGTAGAAATCCTTACGCTCATGTTGCATTAGAAGTAAAAAATCACTTTGGTATGACCTACAAAGAAATACCTGATGAAAAATTTAATGAAGTTATTAATTATCTTGAAGAAATAAAATCTAATCATGAGTAGCTGTTCTTTGATTACCTTGAATGGGTAAGAAAATAATAAAGATTGAAACTATAGCCATCATTATTGCATTAATTAAAAACAAATAAGTAAACTCTAAAGTTATGGAATATATTTCTGAAATTAAGAATACCGAAATTGGTCCTGATCCAAATGCAAGAATAAACTTAATTCCATATACAACACCATGATACTTTTGGGGAGTAAATTTCCCAAGTAGGAGATTTTCTGTAGGCAGAATACTTGCATTAAATACGGCAGCTAGAATACATAAAACTACTAAAGAGTAACCAGATATGTAAGCTATTCCTAGGTAGCAAGGAAACTGAAGAAATATACCAATTAAGTAAATAGTTTTTAAATTAAATCGGTCAGCAAGTAGGCCTCCAACAAATGTTGTTGCACCAGAAATAAAATAGATAATTGCTATCATAAATCCAATTTGAATTGAGCTTGTGTTACCAATTCGTATTTCAAATACTTTTGGTAAGGCTGTTTGTGTATTGTGAAAAGATAATCCAAGAGCAAACATTGATAATAGCATTATTAATGCAATTAAAATCATCTCATTACGGGAATTATCTTGATCATCATTTTTAATAAAATAATTTTTGTAAGATATTCTATCATTTGAGATTAAGTAAATAAGAATAAACCCAATAATAATTGATATTAAACCAGGTAATATAAAAGCTAGTTGCCAATTTAGTAATTCTGTTAGAGCACCAGCTACAAATGCTCCAGAGCCTATCCCTAACCCGCCAAAAATACCATTTACGCCAAGCGCTCTTCCCTGTTTGTTAGCTGCATGTATCACCCAAGGAATGCCTACAGGGTGGTAAATTGAACAGAAAAGTCCAAGAAGTGATAAGGAAAAAAATAAAAAAGAAACTGATGTGCTTAAACCGCATAAAATGGAGGCTAATCCCATTCCAATAAACATAATTGTCATTGTTCCTGAACGGGACCATTTATCACTTAACCATCCAAAAGGAATTGCCCCTAAACCAATTAGTAGAGCTCCAAGAGACCATAATCTAATTAATTGATCGTAAGAAATATTCCATTCTTTTTCTATCGTCAGAACTATTACAAAATAAAATGCAGCAAACATATGCATAAGTGCATGACCTATTGATGAAAATAGGAGTGTATAAAAAGTATTATTCAAACTCTTCGTAATTAATAGAAAGCGAATTTACACAGTATCTTTTGCCGGTGGGCTCAGGTCCATCATCAAAGACATGGCCTAAATGAGCATCACATTTGGCGCACATAATTTCAATACGCACCATTCCATGAGATCTATCAGTTTCTGTTTTAATTGCTTCAGGTGATATTTGCTCAAAAAAACTTGGCCATCCACAATAAGAATCATATTTTGTAGAACTATTAAATAATTCATTACCACAGCATTTACATTTAAAAATACCGCCATTAATAATTTCAAAATTTTTACCAAAGAAAGGAGGTTCTGTTCCCTTTTGTCTTGTTACATAATATTCATCTTCTGTGAGAAGAGATTTCCATTCCTGATCAGTTTTGACTATTTTGTTCATTTTTAAATCTTATATTAGATAATATAATTCCTGTAATTATAAAAAAAACACCTACAATATGAAATATTGCAAAACTTTCATTTAAAAAAGTTATTGCCCAAATTGCAGCAAAGACAGGTATAAAGTGTAAAAATAAACCAGCTCTATTTGGTCCAATTAAATACACACCCTTATTCCAAGCAAAATAAGCAGCAATACTTGCACAGATAGCTACATATATAATAATGAAAAAGTCATAAGAAGATGAAAGTAAAAAGGTACCATTGAAAGATTCAAAAAGATAAAATGGAATAATAAAAAATAAGCCGATAATAATCATTACTTCTAAGCTTGCTAGTTGAGGGATTGATGTATCCATCTTTTTTAACAGCACGGAATATAAGCACCAAGATATGACAGCGGCAAACATCCATATATCTCCAATAGTAAAATTTAAGGTATATAAATTGTTTAAATTTCCTTTTAAAATTATTGCAAGAGCACCTAATAAAGATAAAATTATGCCAATTAATTGAAGTTTTGAGATTTTAGTTCGAAACATTAGCCAAGAAAAACCAATCATAATTACCGGTGCAGTAGATGCCATTATAGTAGAATTTAAAACTAAAGTAGTCTGTAATGAAATATATGTAAATGAGTTAAATATTGTAACACTTAAAATACTTAATGTAGTCATTAGTAAAAAGTTTTCTTTGTAATAATTTAAATTTCCCAAAATACTTTTAAGGGTGAAAGGTAGAAGTAAAAGCAAAGCTAAAGACCATCTAAAAAAACTTAATTTAAATGGTGAAAGATCAGTTATGTGAGCAACTTTTCCAAAAAAAAAATTACCTGACCAAAATAAAGAGGAAGCTGTTAACAATATGATTGCTAACATTAAGTTTCTTGACATTTATTTATCTAAAAGTGTCATAAGGGATGATGTATCAAACCTATTGCCACCATTTTTTTGTACTTCTTCATAATATTTATCAACAATTTTTGTTATAGGAAGCATTGCTCCATTTTTGCTGGCTTCGTTAAAACAAATTGATAAATCCTTACGCATCCAATCAACTGCAAAACCATAATCAAATTTGCCATCGAGCATAGTTCTATATCTATTTTCCATTTGCCATGATTGAGCTGCACCCTTTGATATAACACTAAGAACCTTTTCCATATCTACATTCGATTTTTTTCCAAAAGCCATTGCTTCAGATAAACCTTGCACTAATCCCGCAATACAAATTTGATTTATCATTTTAGCTATTTGACCTGATCCAGATGGACCTATAAGTTCAATTGCTTTACCATACGATGTGAGAACAGGCTTTACAGCATTGTAATCTTTTTCATCACCACCAATCATAATAGAAAGAACACCATTTTCTGCACCTGCTTGACCGCCAGATACAGGAGCGTCAAGAAAACTCAATTTTTTATCTTTAAGTTTTTGATAATAATTTCTTGCTATCTCTGCAGAAGCTGTTGTGTGATCAACAATAATTGATCCCTCAGCTGCATTTGAAAGAATTCCACTTTCACCTTCCATTACTTCAATAATATCTTCATCACGTCCAACACACATAAAAACAATTTCAGAATTTTGAGAAGCTTCACCAGGAGTTTTAGCCATGCTACCTTTATATTCTTCTACCCATTTTTCTGCTTTAGCAGTTGTTCTATTATATACAGTTACATTATAACCTTTGTTTTGAAGATGACCTGCCATTGGATAACCCATTACTCCTAAGCCAATAAAAGAAACATTTTTAATACTCATGAATATTCTCCTAATTTTTCTAAAATTTTTAAATTCAAATCTTCTGAATTACTAACAATTAAATTCTTATTCTTTTTTGTAAAGTCATATTTATTTTTATCAAAATCTATGTCAGCACCACCTGCTTCTCTGACAAAAAGAATTCCTGGAATATGATCCCAGGGAGATAGTTTTGATAAAATAGCAAAATTTCTAATCCCAATGCCTATATCTATATATTCAAAACCAATGCATCTATAAGAGCTAACTTCTTTAAATATGTTTTTAAATATCTTTAACTTATCTTTAAATCCTGGTTCCCAATACTTTGTACTAATTGATCCTATAGTTTCTTCAATTATATTAGTCCCTTTTGTCATGATTTTATTATTATTAATAAAAGCACCTTCATTAACAATAGCGGAGCACATAATTTTTTCTAGTGGCTTATATATCCAAGAACGTAAAATTTTTTCTTTAAATGTTAAGGCTATCATAATTGCAAATTTATCTCTACCATTAGCAAAATTTGTTGTCCCATCTATTGGATCAACAGTCCAACAATATTCATCTACGTTATAAAAATTTAATATATTTTCATTTTTAGAAAATTCCTCTTCACCTATAAAATTTGAAGTAGGTAAAATTTTCAAGAGATTTTTTTTTAATTCTTTTTCTGCTTCTATATCAGCTACTGTAACTAAATCAGATCCATTTTTATAATTAATGTCATCCTCTGATAAATTTTTAAATTTTGGTAAAATAATATTTTGACTTACATTAAAACAAATGTCGTAAATATCCTCTTGCTTTATATTATCCATTTATACATGCTTCAGTATACATTTCTGCTAATTGCAATGTAATATTACCAATTTTACCATTATTTATTTTTTTATTATCAATTTTTAAAATAGGAGTAATAAAACTTCCCGAGCTTGTTAAAAATACTTCATCGGCATTAATTAATTGCGTATGTGTAAATTGTTTTTCTATTAGTTTAAGGTCGGTTTTTTTTATAATTTTTAAAAGAGATGTTCTAGTTACTCCTTTTAAAATATCAGAATTAGCTGGATGAGTTATTAAATTATTTCTTTTTATAATCCAAATATTAGAAGATGTACCCTCAGTTATTTTTCCGTTTTGTATTAAAATTGCCTCATATGCGTTTTTCTTTTTGGCCATATTTGCAGCTATAATATTTGGAAGTAAATTTACTGTTTTAATATCACGTCTTTTCCATCGAAGATCTTGGTATGTAATTGTATTTACTCCTACAAATTTTTTTCCAGGTAAATTAAAACTTTTATTTCTTGTGTATACAATGAAAGTTGGGGTTAAATTTTTTTTATATTTATGTTCTCTAAATTGAATACCTCTTGTAATTTGTAGATATATTATACCATTCCTTGTTTTATTTTTCTTTACTAGATTTAGAAAAATTTTAGTTAAGTTTTTTTTATTAATTATAAATTTGATTTCTAATTCACGAAGAGAATATTTTAATCTCTTAAGATGAAAATCTAAATCAATTAAATTATTATCTAAAACTGCGATAACTTCATAAACACTATCTGCAAATTGTAATCCTCTATCCTCAATATGAATTTTTGCTGATTTAAAATTTACAAATTTATTATTTATATAGGCAAAATTTGGCATTAAATTAAACTTTTGATAAAAGTTTTTCTAGTTTTTTTATACAATTTGTTTCGGCAAAAAAAAACAACATCATCATTTTCTTTAAAAATAGTTTGACTATTAGGGATTATAATTTTTTTATCCCTTACAATAGAACCAATACGTATACCTTTTGGTAATTCTAATTCTTTAAGATTTTTATTACAAAGAAATGATTCTGACTGAATATCTGCCTCTATTACTTCTCCAAAACCTTCACCTATAGAATAATCGTTTCGTATTTTTACACCTCTTACCTTTTCTAAAATTTTAGAAATTGTTATTATTTTTGGATCTATAGTCATATCAACACCTATATTAGATAACAAAGATGAATAATTACTGTTATTAATCAAAGTTATTGATGTATCGGCCCCTGCTCTTTTAGCTAGTAAGGATGATAGTATATTAACTTCATCGTCTTCTGTAATTGATATACAGTATCCTGAATCTGATATGTTTACCTCTTCAAGTATTTGATTGTCCAAACCATCTCCACATGTCACTGTGATATTTTCTAAATTTGATGCAAGAAATTCTGCGCGTTCTTTATTAGCTTCAATGAGTTCAGTTTTTATATATGTTTCAGAATTTTCAATTAATTGTGCAAGTGAAAATCCTATATTTCCACCACCGATAATCACAGCTTTTTTTGCCTGCAATTCTTGATGACCAAATTCAGATAAGACGTCTGTCAAATTATCAGTTTCCACAACTAGAAAGATGGTATCTTTCTTTTCAATTTTAGTTGAAGAATTTACTGTAAATTTTTGATCACCTCTAAATATAAACATTATGTTAGCTAAATAGTCAGGAAATTTTTCTGATAATTCCCTTACAGATAGACCTGAATGTAAAAAATTATCCTCACATTTCAATCCAATTAATTTCAATTTTTTATCTGACAATTCAACCATATCTATTGTGCCAGGAGAAATTAATCTTCTAAATATACCCTTAGCAACTTCTTGTTCGGGAGAAATAATTGCATCTATTGGGAAATTTTCATCATTATATAAATTTTTCCAATCGTTTTTTAAATAATCTTGTTGTCTTATTCTTGCAATTTTCTTTTTTATTTTGAATAAAGAATGGCCAATTTGACAAGTAACCATATTAGTTTCATCACTCTTAGTAACTGCAATTAGTATTTCACAGTCTTTTGCACTGGCGTTCTCTAAAACTGATGGCATACTAGGAATACCATTTATTGTTTTAACATCTAAGGTCTCTGATACTTTATTCAATCTATACTCATCCTCATCTATGACTGTTACTTCAAAATTTTCACGTGATAGTTTATCAGCTATGCTATAACCAACATCCCCAGCTCCACAAATAATTGTTTTCATTGATTAGTTATTCTACTTTAATATCTAATGATTTAAATTTCCTATAAAGAGCAGTTCTCTCCATTCCCGTAAATTCAGAAACTTTAGTTATATTACCATTAAATCTCTTAATTTGCGATACTAAATAATTTCTTTCAAACTCTGATCTTGCTTCTTTTAAAGACAATTCCAGTGAATTATTTGAAGAATTTGACGCAGTATCATCTCCCATTTGTAGAGCTAAATCATCAACCTCTAACTCTTTTATATTTTGATCTTGATTAAGTATTAAACTTTTTTCTACATAGTTGATTAATTGAGATATATTTCCAGGCCAATCATATATTTGTAACTTAGTTAATGCTCTAGAAGAAAATTTAAAATTTAAACTTCCTCCACTTTTTTCATTTAAATAATAATCAAGAATGGGAAGCACATCATCTCTCCTATCAGAGAGAGTTTTAAATTTTATTAAGTCTGTTGAAATTCTATCATATAGTCTTTTAATAAAATTGCCTTTTTCAATTTCTATTTCTAAATTTTTTTCAGTAATTGTAATAATTTTATGATTTAAAATAATATCAAGATCTTCAAAAAATTTTTTGTTTTCTAAAAAATTTAAAAGTTTTTTTTGATAAATATTTGGTAGTGTTTCAATATTGAGCAGTATTAATGTGTTATTATTTGATCGATAAAAAATATTTTCATTAATTGCGTCTTTATTTTCCGAAAACATATTATCCAATGCTTCATTTGTTAGTTTTTTAAAATCAATTGATATAGGAAGTTTATCTCTATATTGTGAATTTTGATGTATTAGATTTGTAAAGTGTTTTTTTCCTGTTCCAAATGGACCTTCAATTAATAGTCTAGAGTTACTTAAACTCTGTTCATTTAAAAGTTTATTAATTTTTTTAATAAATTCTGAATTTCCTATTAATGGTGTTGTTTTAATTAAGGTATCTTTTAAATTTTTATTTTCACTCAATAATGATGAACTTTCTATTGCTCTCTTGGTAAGAATAGTTAATTTATCACTGTTGAATGGCTTTTCTAAAAAGTCATACGCTCCATTTTTTATAGATTTCACTGCAAGATCAACAGTTCCATGACCACTAATAATAATAACTGGAATATTGCTATTAATCGATTTGAATTCTTTTAAAATTTCAATACCATCTAATTTACTGTTAGATAACCATACATCTAAAATAACTAAATCTGGTTTAATTTCATTGAATTTACTAATAGCTTCATCTGAATTGAGTGCAATAGATGTATTATAATTTTCATCTTTTAAAATTTCTGAAATAAGAAAGCAAATGTCCTTTTCATCATCTATAATTAAAACTTTATGCATTGTATTCAAAATTAATTAGTGATGTTGTTCCTGCCATATTTTTATTTTTCTCAATTTTTATTTTACCACCATGATCTTCGATTATTCTTTTTACAATAGATAACCCAAGACCAGTTCCTTTCGTTTTAGTTGTAAAATAAGGCTCAAATATTTTACTCAACATTTTTTCATCAATTCCCACGCCATTATCCTTTATTTCGATTTTTATATTTTTAGAATCAGTAGCCATTAATACTTCTACTGCAGGGTTTGGTATTTTTTCCACAGCTTCAATAGCATTTTTAATTAAGTTACTAAAACATCTTGAGATTTGAAGAGTGTCAAAATGAAAATAAATATCATTTTCAGGTTTAATTAAATTAAGCTTTATATCTTTCCTTGTATTAAAATATAAAAGATATGCTTCTTCTAAACATTTTGTTAGGTTATCAAGTTTAATTTCTGCTTCAGGCATTCTCGCAAAAGATGAAAATTCATCGACTAACTTTCCAATATCATCTACCTGCCTTGAAATTGTTTTAGTTAAAAGTGAAATATCCTCCTTATGTGTTTTTGCATCTAAAAATTTCTTTTCTATTCTTTCAGCAGAAAGTTTAATTGGGGTTAGAGGATTTTTAACTTCATGTGCTATTTTTCTTGCTATATCAGACCAAGCAGCATGTTTTTCAGCTAAAATTAAAGATGTGGCATCATCTAGGGCAACAACATATCCCTCAATCTTATTATCATTAATCTCTTTAATGACTCTAATATTAAAATTCCTCAAATCATCAAATAATGTAAAGTCGTATTGAAAATTTAATAATACTTTATTTGATATTTCAAAATTCTCAAATATTTTTTTCCATTCAGGAAAATAGGATAGAAAATTATCATTTATTTTAAAAGTTTTAGTGTTTCTAAATAGTTTTGTTAAAGTTTTATTGTATAACAAGATATTAAAATTTTTATCTAAAGAAATTACGCCTATTGTTAAAAGGCTTAAGATCGCCTCTATAAATATTCTTTTTTCTTCATCTTCTTGACTTTTTGATATTAATTCATTTTGTTTATTCTCAATTTCAGAAATCATTTTATTATAAGATGATAGTAATACTTTTATCTCTTGAAATTGATCTGTTTCACTAACTTTAGCATCAAAATTTCCTTCTGATATCTTATTCGCTGATTTGATTAAGTTTGTAATTGGTTTACTAAGATTACTAGCCAGATTGAAACCAATTAAAATTGCAACTAATATAAAACAAATGGAGAAAAGAACAAATATCATTGAATAAGTTATTTGAATTCCTGAACTTTCCTCTTCTTTCAAAGTATAAATTTCAAATGCTTCTTTTGTGGCACTAATATGATCCCAAATATTTGTATTCAAATTTCTATTAACTTGCATGTAAACATCATTTAAAAAATTTATTTTTTTATAGGCAGTTATAGAATTTTTATCTAATTGAAAAATGTATACTCGGTTTTGATTAACAACTTTAAATATTTCATCTGAAGGGAGAGAAAAATTTTTATTATCAGGATCTTTAAGACTTAAGTAGATATTTCCTTCAGTATTAAAAATATAGATGCTTGAAATTGTTCTCAAATTAATAAATTCACTTAGAGCTGTTCTAATTGATTGGATATTAACCTCATTATTTTGAGAAACTTTTAATATCTCTCTCATAATTAACTGAGTATCAGACACAATTTCTGCCTGTATTTCATTTTCATAATTTCTTGCTACGATATTAGAATTTACAACCGCATCCCTTACAGCATCACCATACCAAGTTCTTAATTCTAAATTAAAGAATAATGATGTTATAATAACTAAACCAATGGCTGGCCCTAAAGCCATTGCAGCAAATAAATTTACAAATTTTATATATAATCGAGATTCATCATAACTTTTTCTTCTTCTCACTAAAATCAGAACAATTTGTCTAATAATTATGGATATCAATAAAATGACAAAAATTACATCCGCCAATAAAAAAAATTGCAGTCTTCTTGGATCTTTTACTAGATCGTTATTTGGAAGCATTAAGTAGAATGTAATCGAAAAACTTAATACGATTAAAAAAATTAAAAAATAAAAAGATAATTTTGATAGATGAATAGATTTAAGTAATTTTGATAGGTCAAACACTGTGTACTTTAGTTAATTTTTCAAATAATAATTATAAAATAATATTATTTATAAATTAAAATGATGAAAAATGCACTTGTAATTCTAGCTGGCGGAAAAGGAAAGAGATTTGGTCAAAAAATTCCTAAACAATTCTTAAAAATTGGGAGTACAAATTTTTTAAATTATTTTGTTTCAAATTTAGAATTGTCAAACTTTGATATTATAAATATTTCAATTGATAAAAAATATCAAAATACTTACTTTAATCATAAAACCTTTTCTAAAAAAATAAAAATCATTTTTTCAAAACCTGGTAATACAAGACAAATTTCTTCTTATAATGCTCTAAAAAATTTAAAAAAATTTAAAATCAAGAAAGTATTAATACATGATGCTGCACGACCTTTATGTAGTAATAAATTAATTAAAAAAATTATTTCTAAATTAGACAAAAATACTAATGCAATTCCATACGTTGAATATAACGACAGACAATTAATAAAGAAAAGCAAATTGGAAACAAAAGCAATGAATATACAAACACCCCAAGGTTTTAATTACAATTTAATATTAAAAGAACATATAAGATATAAAAATTTTGAATTTAATGATGATGCAGGATTATTACAAAAATCAAAAATAAAAATAAATTTTATTAAAGGTGAAAAAAATAATATTAAAATTACTTATCCAGAAGATATTCAGTTATTTAATTTATATAGAAAGCCGATAACAAAATACGGTATTGGTTACGATATTCATCAAATAGATCAAAATACCAAAAACGGATTAAAATTAGGAGGGATTAAAATACCTTTCTCTAAATTGATTGGTCATTCTGATGCGGACGTTGTACTGCATGCAATTTGTGATAGTATTTTTGGAGCGCTTTCTATGAGAGACATAGGTTATCACTTTCCAAATACAGATAAAAAATGGAAAAATGCAGATTCATCTAAGTTCATTATTTATTGTAGAAATAAACTTAAAGAAAAAGGTTATTCTGTAATCAATCTAGATGTAAATATAATAGCTGAAAAACCTAAAATTAATAAATATGTTTCAAAAATGATTAAAAATATTTCAACATTACTTCAAATTAAAAATAGCTCTGTGTCTATTAAAGCAACTACAAATGAAAAAATTGGTTTTATTGGTAATGGTGAAGGAATTGCTGCCGAGTCAATAGTTCATATAACAGATGATAAAATTAGCTAATTTTTTTGTATCTTTATCTTTTGCTGGATATATTAAATTAATACCGCCAGGAACCTTTGCTTCTTTTTTATCAATATTAATTTTATTTCCTATTGTTGAATACAAAATTATTTCTTTAGAAATATTTGTAGTTATTTTTTTTGTAACCTTTTTAATATCCTTATTTTTTATTAATAAATTTTCTTCACACACCCAATCACATGACTCAAAAATAATAGTTATTGATGAATTCTTAGGAGTATACTTAATTTTAATATTTTATGATCAAATTAAAATAATAAATCCTTATGTAACAATAACACTAATTTTTATTTTATTTCGTTTTTTTGATATATTGAAAATTTTTCCTGCCAACATAGTAGACAGGAAGCTTAAATCAGCTTTTGGTGTAATTCTTGATGATTTAATAGCAGGAATATATACAATAATAATTCTTTATATTGTAAATGCCTATTATTAAACAAGTTATAGATAAATTAATAAAAAAAAATATCTCAATTGCAGTTGCTGAGTCATGCACAGGTGGGCTAATAGCAAACACTATCACAAAATATAGTGGAGTTTCAAAAATTTTCTCTTACGGGATTATTAGTTATTCAAATAAATCTAAATCTAAATATTTATCTGTTTCAAAAAGTAATCTCTCTAAATTTGGAGCTGTAAGTAAAGAAGTAGCTGAGGACATGATAAATGGTCTGTATAAAAATGAAAAAACAAAAATTTGCATTTCTACAACTGGTATAGCAGGTCCTAATGGTGGGACAAAGTTAAAACCAGTAGGATTAGTGTATATTGGAATAAAAGTTAATAAAAGTAATTATATTTTCAAGAAAATATACAAAGGTAAACGATTAGACATACAGAGAAAAACTAGAGATTTTATATTTAGCAAAATTAATCAATTAATCTAAAATTTCATCAGCACGAACTTTAAATGATTCAATCATTTTGTTTTCAATTAAAGGAAAAAAAGCTTCAGCAATTTTTTGGTGAAAAAATCGTTTAAATTCAAATTCAACATTAAAATGAATTTTTGTTTGATTTTTTTTTAATGATTCAAAAATCCAATTAGTTTTAAGATCTTTTAAAGGTCCTTCAATATAAGTTGTACTTATTGAAAGTTTTTTTTTATCAAAAGTGACGTGAGAACCAAAAGTTTGGGGCATAAAATATTTATACCATACGACCATATCAGCATATATTTCATTTTTATTTTTTGAATGAATTCTCATTGCTGAACACCAAGGAATAAAATATGGATAACTTTCAATATCTAAGACAATATCAAAAAGTCCTTTTGCGTCGTGATCGACTATTTCCTCTCTATTTGAAGATTTCATTGAATTGAATAAAGTTTATTTTTCCTATTTTCTTGCATGATTTTAAAATCATCAGAAGCATGATAACTTGAACGAGTTAGCGGTGATGATGCCACCATTAGAAATCCTTTTGCATATGCCATTTTTTTATATTCATCAAATTCTTGAGGAGTAATAAATTTTTCTAGCTTAGCGTGTTTCGGTGTTGGAGGTAGGTATTGCCCTATTGTAATAAAATCAACATTAGCTGCTCTTAAATCATCCATTACCTGATATACTTCTTCTTTAGTTTCACCTAAACCAACCATTAGACCTGATTTTGTAAATATACTTGGATTTTTTTCTTTAATTTGACTAAGTAAATTCAAACTTACAAAGTAACGTGAACCCGGACGAATTGATGGATATAATCTTGGCACTGTTTCTAAGTTATGATTGAAAACGTCAGGTAAGTTTTTTGATAAAATATTTATAGCTTCAGGTTTATTTTTAAAGTCAGGAGTTAAAATTTCAATTGTGCAACTTGGATTTAAAGATTTAATTGAATCTATTACGTTGATAAAATGTAGTGCTCCACCATCTATTAGGTCGTCTCTGTCAACACTTGTTATTACAACATGTTCTAAATTCAATTGCCTAACTGACTCAGCAATTCTTATAGCTTCACCGTGATCTATATAATGAGGTTTGCCAGTTTTAATATTACAAAATGCGCAAGCTCTAGTACATATATCTCCAAGTATCATGAATGTTGCATGTTTTTTTTGCCAACATTCAGCTATATTTGGACATGCAGCTTCTTCGCATACAGTTACAATTTTTTTATCTTTTAGGAGTTTATTTGTTTCTTTGAAAAATTTTGAAGTTGGTGCTTTTACTCTAATCCAACTTGGTTTTTTAGGGATTGGATTTGATTTATTTTTAACTTTTTCAGGATGACGTGGTCCACTCATGTAGATTAAATAACTTCCATATCCATGCTATTCAACCATATTTGGAAGGGATCTTCCAAAATATCGCTAAAATCTTTGAGTAATTTTGCCGCAACGGCACCATCTAGTGATCTATGATCTGCTGAAATAGTAGATTTCATTGTATGCCCTATTTCAATACTGCCAGAGTTTACAACAGGTTTTTCAATTATAGAACCAATTGCAATAATACTTGATTGTGGCGGGTTAATAATTGCTTGAAATTCTGTGATTCCAAACATTCCTAAATTAGAGATAGTTATAGATCCTCCGCTATACTCTTCTGGTAATAATTTATTTTGATTTGCTTTTTTTACTAGTGATTTTATCTCTGTTGAGATTTCAGTTAATCCTTTTGTATCAGCTTGTTTGACAATAGGAGTTATTAATCCTTCTTTTAAAGCTACCGCAATTGCAATATCGATATTTTTATATTGATGAATTTTACCATTGACCCAAGAAATATTTGTCTCTGGATTTTTAGCCATTGCCATTGCGCATGCTTTAACAATAAGGTCGTTAAAAGAGATTTTGATATCACTATTTAAATTAATTTTTTTTCTTAAATTTATTAGCTTATCCATTCTTGTTTCAATAGTAAGATAAAAATGTGGAACCTCATTTTTTGTTTGTGTTGTTCTTTCAGCTATTATTTTTCTGATACTAGATGGCTCAATTACAGAAATATTTTCATCATTGATATGAAGTTCAAAATTTTGAATATCTTTTTTTATTATCCTGCCATCAGGTCCAGACCCTTTAATAAGAGTTAGATCAATATTGTTATCTTTCGAAAATTTTTTAACAAACGGTGAAGCAAAATTAGTATTTTGTTTAGTGTTGGTATCTGTATTTCTTTCTATTATTTGACTTTTATCTAATTCAATATTTACTTTTGATAATTCTGAAACTTCATTTTTTTCTTCACTGCTTACAGTTTGATCTTTATCATCATAATCTTCTAATCTTTCATCTTTGCTACCATTGATTAGAGCAATGACAGAATTAACAGCAATTTGTTTATCTGGTTTTGTATCAATTAAATGTGTGATTTCTCCCTCATCTACTGCCTCAACTTCCATTGTTGCTTTATCTGTTTCAATTTCTGCTAATATATCTCCAGCTGAAACAGTATCTCCAATATTGACTAACCACTTATTAATTACACCCTCTGACATTGTGGGAGATAATGCAGGCATTAAAACTTTAATGGTCATTTATTTTATATAACTTACTTTTTTTGCAGCATTTATAATGTCATCAACTTGAGGGAGATATAATTTTTCTAAGCTCAATGCGTATGGCATTGGAACATCCGCGCTATTAACTTTTATCACTGGTGAATCTAAATAGTCAAATGCATCCCTTTGAACAATATTTGCAATTTCAGAACCAACACTACCAAATGGCCAAGACTCTTCAACAGTGATAAGTCTATTAGTTTTTTTAACTGAATTTAATATTGTTTCCGTATCCAAAGGTCTTAAAGTTTGTAAATCAATAATTTCTGCATCTAAATTGTATTCCTCTTTTAATCTTAATGCCGCTTCTTTCGATTTCTGTAACATTATAGAATAAGTTACAATTGTTAAATCTTTTCCCTCTTGTTCAATATTTGCTTTTCCAATTGGTATTGAGAAGTTAACATCATTATTAACTGGACCTTTTAACCCATAAAGAATTTCATTTTCTAGAAAAATTACTGGATTTGGATCTGATATTGCAGATCTTAATAAACCTTTTGCGTTATAAGGAGTAGATGGCGCAATGACTTTTAAACCTGGAACTTGAGAATACCAGGAAGAAAAATCCTGACTATGTTGTGCAGCAACTTGGGCCGCAGCACCATTAGGACCTCTGAAAACAATAGAGCAATTAATTTGTCCTCCGGACATGTAAAGTGTTTTTGCAGCTGAATTTATAATTTGATCAATTGCTTGCATAGAAAAATTAAAAGTCATGAATTCTAAGATTGGTCTCAATCCCTTAAATGCTGCTCCAACTGCTAATCCGGTAAATCCATGTTCGGAAATAGGAGTATCTAATACTCTTTCTTTTCCAAATTCTTGAAGAAGACCTTGCGTGACTTTATACGCACCTTGATACTCGGCAACTTCCTCTCCAAGTATGAAAACTTTATTATCTTTTCTCATTTCTTCGGCCATTGTGTCTCTTAGTGCTTGGCGCATAGTAATTTCTTCTGAACTTAAATTTCTATCTTCTTCTATTTTAGGTGATGGTGTATCGATTATATCAGCTTTCTTATTCTCAATTTTTGTCTCAATATTTTTTTCAATTTTCTTTTCTTCAATCACTTTTTCAATGGGAGCTTCTTTTTTTACTTCAACTTTTTCATTTGGATCGCCAATAATGGCTATTGCTTTATTTACTGGAATATTGGCTTCTCCTTCTTTAAATAAAAGATCAAGCACAACACCTTCATCTACGGCTTCAACTTCCATTGTTGCTTTGTCAGTTTCAATTTCAGCAATCAAATCACCAGCTTTAACAGTATCTCCTTTTTTAATTAACCACTTAGATAGATTCCCTTCTGTCATTGTTGGAGACAATGCGGGCATTAAAATTTCTGTGCTCATAATTTATAAATAAACATCCGTATAAAGTTCGCTGTCCTTTGGAAAAGGACTGTTGGTTGCAAATTCAGCTGCATTTTTAATTAGTTCTAAAGTATCTTTATTAATTTTCTCAATTTCATCATTAGTTGCAATTTTTTTCTTTAAAATTTCAGCTTTGACTATTTCAATAGGATCGGTTTGCTTATAATTATCTAATTCTTCTTTCGTTCTATATTTTGCAGGATCTGACATTGAATGCCCTCTATATCGATATGTTTGTACTTCAATAATATAAGGCCCATTTCCTTCCCTAACATATTTACCTGCTTTATCTGCTGCTTCAATAACTGAAAATATATTCATTCCATCTACCTTCTCACCAGGAATACCAAATGCCTCTCCTCTTTTATATAAATCTAATCCAGCTGCTGCTCTATCTACAGATGTACCCATTCCATATTTATTATTTTCAATAATGTATAAAACGGGAAGCTTCCATAAAGCAGCTAGATTAAAAGCTTCAAAAACTTGTCCATTGTTCATCGCTCCATCACCAATATATGTTCTGCATATATTTTTTTCTCCATTATATTTGTGTGTGAATGCAATACCTGTTCCAATTGGCACTTGGGCTCCAACAATACCATGACCACCATAAAAATTATTTTCTTTAGAGAACATATGCATTGAACCACCCTTACCAGCAGAATAACCATCTTCTCTACCAGTCAACTCTGCCATAATACGTTTTGGATCTAATCCCCTAGCAATCATATGGCCATGATCTCTGTAAGTTGTTACAACTGAGTCATTCTTATCTATTGTCATTAATATCCCAACAACAACAGCTTCTTGGCCAATATACAAATGACAAAAACCACCTATTTTACCCATTCCGTAGAGTTGGGCTGCTCTTTCCTCAAATCTTCTAATCTTGAGCATAAAAGAGTACATCTTGATATAATCTGCTTTTTGAAGTTTCTTCATATGATAATCTTTAATTATAATTAGGGTGATTTTTTGTCAAATAAATCAATCTATTCTATAATTATAACTGTTTCATTTTCTGAAGTAAATCCTGTAACTTTCCTAAATGTCTCATCTAAATAGTCCAAATCTATAGTATTTGGTTGTAATCTCTTAATTCTATCTAGATAAAATTCATTTTCCTTTTTTAAAGACATATATTGTTCATTATATTTAACATTAAGATTTTTGAGACTGAAATATTTCAGCAATCCCCTCTCACCATTTACAAGAAAATAAAGAAGATAAACAAATAGAAAAAAAGTAAACAAAAAGGACAAATAAAAATAAAATTTATTTTTTAAAACTAATGATTTGTTCATCTTCTATATAAATAGCATATTTAAGATGGAGACTGTCAATTATTATTTAAGATAGAAGATCCAGCATACTTTGCTTTACCTTGTAATGCTTCTTCAATCCTTAATAATTGATTATATTTTGCAGTTCTATCAGTTCTAGATAGTGATCCTGTTTTAATTTGACCTGCTGAAACACCAACTGATAAATCAGCGATCGTCGTATCTTCAGTCTCACCAGAGCGATGTGAAATTATAGTAGTGAAATTATTTTCTTTAGCTAATTTAATGGACTCTAGAGTTTCTTTTAGAGTTCCTATTTGATTTACTTTAACTAAAATAGAATTCCCAGCACCTTCTGAAATACCTTTTTGTAATCTTTTTTTATTTGTTACAAATAAATCATCGCCAACTAACTGAACTTTTTTTCCTATTGTTGATGTTAAATTAGACCATCCATCCCAATCATCTTCTGACATTCCATCTTCAATAGAATAAATTGGATAAGCATTTACCAATTTCTCTAAATATTTTATCATCTCATCAGAAGACAAATTAATTTTTTCTCCTTGTAAATCATATTTATTATTTTTGTAAAATTCAGTCGAAGCAACATCAAGTGAAAGATAAATATCTTTTCCAGGTTTAAAACCTGCATCCTCCACTGATTTCAAAATAGTTTCTATAACTTCACTAGAACTATTTATGTTAGGCGCAAATCCACCTTCATCACCAACATTTGTATTTAAACCTTTTGATTTTAAAAGTGACTTTAATGAATGAAATATTTCACAACCATATTGAAGTGCTTCTGAAAAATTATTTGCACCAATAGGAGCAACCATAAATTCTTGAATATCAACATCGTTGTCTGCATGTGAACCGCCATTAATAATGTTCATCATTGGAACTGGAAGGCTCATTGTATGTTCTTTACCAAGAAAAGAATACAATTCATGACCTTCATAATAAGCTAAACATTTTGCAAAAGCTAAGCTTGCAGCAAGTGTTGCATTAGCGCCTAGGTTAGATTTATTTTCCGTACCATCAAGTTCTAACAAAAAATTATCAAAAGAAGAAATATCTTCAAATGATTTTCCTACTAGTTCGTTAGAAATTGTATCATTAATATTTCCTACTGCTTTCAAAACTCCTTTACCTTTGTATTGGGATTTATCATTATCTCGCAATTCTAGAGCCTCATGCACTCCAGTAGATGCTCCACTTGGAACCGCAGCTCTTCCAAATTTAGAATTTTCAAATTCTATATCACATTCAACAGTAGGATTTCCTCTGCTATCTATTATTTGTCTTGCTTTTATATTCGTTATTTTAGGCATTGTTTTTTGCTATATCATCAAATTTTTTAAGTTGAACTAATAAATTTTTTAAATCTTTTATATTAATCATGTTTGGTCCATCACTAGGAGCATTATCTGGATCATTATGTGTTTCTAAAAATAAACCAGCTACACCAATAGATATGGCAGCTTTAGATAAAGAAGGAATATGTTCTCTTTGACCCCCACTTTTATCGCCCATTCCTCCAGGCTGTTGAACGGAATGAGTTGCATCAAAAATTACCGGGTATTCATATCTTTTCATAATATCTAAACCTTTAAAATCATTTACAAGTGTGTTGTAACCAAAAGATGTTCCTCTTTCAGTTATCATAATGTTTTTATTATTTGTAGTTTCAATCTTCGTGAATATATTTTTAACATCAGTTGGTGATAAAAATTGACCTTTCTTAACATTAATAATTTTATTTGTTCTGCCTGCAGCTAATAATAAATCTGTTTGACGGCATAGAAATGCAGGAATTTGGATAATATCGATAATATTATCTTTATTTAATTGATTACATTGGGCCTCATTATGGACATCGGTTAATATTGGTAAATTAAAATTAGTTTTAATTTTTTCAAAGATTTTTAATGCGTCATCGAGTTTAATACCTCTATCACTATTAATACTTGATCTATTTGCCTTATCAAAACTAGATTTAAAAATTAAATTAATTCCAACATCATTGCATATTTTATTTAGTTCTTCTGCAATCATCAAGGAGTGGCTTTCATTTTCTATTACACACGGACCGGCTATTAATACAAATGGAGAATTATTTGAGATAGAAAATTTTTTTAGATTGATATTAATCATTAATTGCAGCCTTTATAAATGATACAAAAAGGGGATGAGGGTCTAATGGTCTTGATTTTAATTCTGGATGAAATTGAACTCCTATAAACCATTTATGTTTTTTACTCTCTAGCACTTCAGGCAATAACCCATCTGGTGACATACCGCTGAAATAATAACCTTTGTTTTCAAATTTTGATAGAAATTTCTGATTTACTTCGTATCTATGTCTGTGTCTCTCGCTAATTACTTTATTTTTATATATGGAAAAGATTTTTGAATTTTTTTTCAAAATAGCTTTGTATGCTCCAAGACGCATCGTTCCGCCCTTGTCACTATTTTTATCTCGTTTTTCGATCTTATTTTTATTTACCCATTCTGTCATTAATCCAACAACTGATTTAGTAGTTCTCTTAAATTCTGAGGAATGAGCATTTTTAATTTTAAGTACATTTTGTGCTATTTCAATAACAGCTAGCTGCATGCCAAGACATATTCCAAAAAAAGGAATGTTGTTTACTCTCGCATATTTGATGGCATTAATTTTTCCATTAATACCACGTATACCAAAACCACCAGGAATTAGAATTCCATCATTACCTTTTAATTTTTTTATTAAGCTAATGTTGTTTTCTTTTTCAGAATTAATCCATTTAATATCTACATCAGCATAATTTTCTATTCCTCCATGAACCAATGCTTCATTGAGTGATTTATAGCTATCTTTTAGATTTGTGTATTTTCCTACTACTGCAATTTTTACTTTATGTTTTCTTTTTTTAATTTTTTTTTGAAGATCATTCCAAGGTTTTAAATTTAGTTTGTGTTTTTTAGGTTGATAACCCAATTGCTTAAGGAGAGCTTCATCTAAACCGTATTTGGAATACAATGAAGGAACTTCATAAATTGATTTAGCATTCAATGCAGGAATTACCGACTCTTTTTTAACGTTACAAAATAGAGATATTTTAGAAATTGAATCACTATCTATTGATTGTTCAGATCTACACATAATGATATCTGGTTGAATACCTGCGTTAAGTAATTCTTTAACTGAATGTTGAGTAGGTTTCGTTTTTAACTCACCTGCTGAACTTAAATATGGAATATAAGTCATATGAATTAATGCTGATGAAATATTTTTATCATTTCTAATTTGTCGTATTGCTTCTAAAAAAGGTAAAGACTCAATATCTCCAACTGTTCCTCCTATTTCATAAATTGCGATATCTTCATTTTTTAAATCACTATTAATAAATGATTTTATTTCATTGGTAACATGAGGAATTACTTGAATTGTTGAGCCAAGGTAATCTCCCTTCCTTTCTTTTAGAAGAACATTGGAATAAATCTTACCTGACGACACACTATCTGATTGTTTTGCGGACTGATTTGTAAATCTTTCGTAATGACCAAGATCTAAATCTGTTTCTGCACCATCATCAGTAACGTAAACTTCTCCATGTTGATATGGACTCATTGTTCCTGGATCCACATTTAAATAAGGATCTAACTTTCTAATTCTTACTTTGAATTTTCTGCTTTTAAGGAGAGCTGCTAAGGAGGCTGAGGCTATACCTTTTCCTAGTGAAGAGGCAACACCACCCGTAATAAAAACAAAATGCATTACGGAATACCGTGATACATAATAGATCTATTTATAGCAAGATATAATTAATTATTTTCTGGTATAGTTGGTTCTTCAGAATTTTCTTCAGTATTAATTGAAGGAAGAGACTCTAAAACATTACGATCTGAGCTAATTGAGGCAGTAATTGTAAGAACGATACTCATTACCATAAATAAACCAGCAGTTATTGCAGTTAACCTAGAAAGGAGGTTAGCAGTACCTCGCGCTGACATTAATCCAGTTGAAGTTCCACCACCAAGACCCAAGCTATCGTTATCAGAACCTTGTAATAAAACTAATATTACCAAAGCTATTGCAAGTATCAGCTGAATTATTATTAAAGTTGTCATATTTGCGCTTTATATTAAATTGATTTTATTTATCAAGAAATAATTGTATTGAATTCATCAACTTTTAATGATGCTCCACCAATTAAGCAGCCATCTACATCACTTAATCCAGTAATTTCTTTTGCATTTGAAGATTTAACAGAACCTCCATAAAGAACCTTAAAACTTCTAAATTTAGTATCAAAATTTTTGATTAATTCGTGTACCTGATTTATTTCATCTAAGGTCGGGGTTAATCCAGTTCCTATTGCCCAAACTGGTTCATAAGCAATTAATGCATTTTTATGATTTGCCGATTTAGGAATACTATCCTTAATTTGCGTAGATAAGATTTCTTCCGTTAAGTTTTTTTCTTTTTGCTCTAAGGTTTCACCTATACAGATTACTGGTATAATATTTTCTTCAATAAGATTTGAGCTTTTAATATTTACATTATCATTTGTTTCAGCAAAGTATTGTCTTCGCTCAGAATGTCCAACCAAACAAAAATCTATATTATTATCCTTTAGCATTGATGCAGATAATTCTCCAGTGTAGGCACCTTCTTTATAAGTGGAAACATCTTGTGCTCCACAAAATAAGTTTTCATTATTTGCTTTTAGTGATTTTAAGTAAATTGAAGGTGAACAGATTATTGTACAATTATTAGAATTAACTTTTAATTTTTCATAATAATCTTTTAAAAATGAGGAATTTCCATTTAATTTCCAATTTGCAATGAAAATTGAAGAATATTTATCAAGATTTACCATAATTACTTTTATTTATAGAAACTAATATTATAGAAGCAATAGAAATTTTATGAGATTTTTTAGAAATTCTTGGATTGGAATTGGTTTGGCAATTCTTTTTGGGGCTAGCTTGTTTTTCTTTAGAGGACAAGCAAGATACTCCAATTTATTTAATTCAGATAATTTTGTAGCTGATATTTCTGGCACACCTATTTCAACAACAAAATTTATGCGTTCAATGGATATGAATATTAATCAATTTTCTCAAATGATTGGAACTAAATTAACTGGTGATCAAGTAAGAAGCTTTCAAGTTCATCAAATTGCTCTTCAAAATTTAGTTAATAGTGCAGTCTTTGAAAATGAGTTTGAGAAAATAAATTTTATTCTAGATGACACCACAATTGCAAAAGAAACAAAAAGGAATTTTCCAGATCTTTACATCAACAATAAATTAGATGATGAAATGTTGAATACATTTTTAAGAAGGCAAGGCTTAAAAATTGAGGATCTTGTCGATTTAATAGATTTTGAAACTAGATCGATTGTATTTGATCAGCTTTTCTTTCAAAAAAATTATCCATTACAATTACAAATAAATTTTAATAAGTATGATAATCAGAGTAGAGACATAGAGTTGCTTAAAATACCTTACGACGAAATTAAACTTGAAAACTATAGTAAAGATCAAATTTCAAAGGAAAATGATGAATTATTAGATTATTTTAATAATAATTCTGCTGCATATATGACAAAAGAAGAGAGAGATATTTCATATATATTAATAAGTAAAAGTGATTTTAGAGATAATTTTTCACCCTCAGAAAATAGTCTTAATGAATATTACAATAACAACAAAAACCTATTTATTAATCCTGAAGAGAGAAGTTTTAAACAATTTAATTTTAAGTCAATAGAAGAAGCAGATGATTTTAAAATAAAAGTTTCTGGAAAAACTAATGAAGAAATTATTAAATATGCAGAAGAAAATAATATAATTTTTAATGATTTCAAAAATGTTGATAAAAATAAAGTTTTAGAACAACTTGCAAATGCAATATTTGAATTAGACAAAGGAAGTATGTCAGATGTAGTACAAACAACCTTGGCATATCATATAATTATTTTAGATGAAATTTACCCAGAAAAAGAATTAACATTTGATGAAGTGAAGAATGAAATAAATAATACATTAATCAATTTTGAAGTAGATAATTACTTTAATGAATTAAAATCGAGCCTCGACCAGCAAATACTTGATGGGTTTTCAATTACTGAAATAGCAGATCAAAATAATCTGAAATTAATCATTAAGAAAAAAATTATTAACAATACTAACGAAGATGACCCTACTTTAAACAACGTAATTTCATTTTCTTTTACACAAAATAAAGATTTTGTTAGTGATTTAGTAGACATTGATGATGATACTTCTTTTATTGTAAACATTGATGACATATATCCATCAAAAATAGAGGGTATCGATAATATCTTTGACAGTGTTTTAAACGATTTTATATTTACAAAAAAAACTGAACAAGCGGAAAATATTTTTGAAGATAATAAAGAGATCTTCACAAATATAAGTAGATTTTATGCAACTAATCCGGAAAATTTAAATTTATCTTTAAAGACTAATGATGAATTACCAATATCTTTTAAACAAAAGATTTTTGAAACTGATATTGATAAAGTAGCTTTTGGCTCAGATGAAAATACTATTTATTTTGCTAATATTAAAAGTATAAAAATGCCTGAAGAAGGTGAAAATACTTCAAATATTAATTTAATAGGTGATTTGAAAACAGCATTTGGTAGTGAGATTATTAAGACAAAAGAAATTTCGTTCAATGATGAACTGATAAATGGTCTTTTATCTCAGTATAAATGATTCTAGAAAAAAAAAATTTTATAAGTCAATATAACAAAGGCTTACCTCAGATATTAAAAAAAAATCTTATTGCTGATATTGAAACACCATTTTCATCATTATTAAAAATTAGTAAATCGGAAAAATATTCCTTTCTATTAGAGTCAGTAGAGGGTGGAAGTAAAAGAGGACGTTACTCATTGCTTGGCTGTGATCCAGATTTAATTTGGACAGTTGAGAAAGGTAAGGCAAAAATAAAATATTTGGATCATAATTTTGATTATAAATTAGATCAAAAGCCAATCCATAATCTTAAAGAACTTGTAAAAATTTCAAAATTTAAAAATAATGAAATTGACGTACCTTTCCCAACACTAGTTGGATATCTAGGATATCCAATGATTCAATATATTGAAAAAATTAAACTAAGTAATAAGGACAATATAAAAATACCTGATGCAATTTTAATCAGACCAAAAATTGTTGCAGTTTTTGATAATATTAAAGATATTATTTCCCTTATGACAGTTACGTATCCAAGTAAAAAAATCTCAGCAGAAAAAGCCTATAGAAAAAATAAATTACTTCTTGATAAAACAATTAAAAAGTTAGAAAAGAGTATTTTAAAACCTGCACAAAAGAAAAATAAAAAATCTAAATTAAAATTTAAATCAAATTTCAAGAAAGAGCAATTTTATAAAATTGTAAATAAAGCAAAAGAA
The DNA here is from genome assembly GCA_902537325.1 of uncultured Alphaproteobacteria bacterium. GTDB lineage: Bacteria > Pseudomonadota > Alphaproteobacteria > HIMB59 > CACPNW01. Next base: position 63,743 of record CACBAT010000007.1, read on the forward strand.
TATATTAAAAATGGAGATATCTTCCAAGTAGTGCCATCACAGAGATTTGAAACAAAATATAATTTAAAGGCAGTCAATCTTTATAGATCGTTAAGACGACTAAATCCATCTCCTTATCTTGTAAATCTTAACTTCGATAAAATTGGCCTTGTTGCATCTAGTCCAGAATTAATGGTTCAATTAAGAAACAAAAAAGTTACGATAAGACCAATTGCTGGAACAAGAAAAAGAGGAAAGAATGCCTCTGAAGACCTTTATTTATCTAATGACTTACTGAATGATAAGAAAGAACTCGCAGAACACTTAATGCTTTTAGATTTAGGAAGAAACGATGTTGGTCGCGTTGCAAAAAAAGGAACAGTGAATGTTACTGAAAAGATGATTATAGAATACTACTCTCATGTAATGCATATTGTTTCAAACGTTGAGGGAAAAATAGATAATAATTTAGATGCTCTAGATGCTTTAATGGCTGGATTTCCAGCAGGTACAGTTTCTGGTGCACCAAAAATAAGAGCGATGGAAATCATAGAGGAACTTGAAAATTTAAATAGAAGTTTTTATGCTGGTTGTATGGGTTATTTTGATTCTAATGGAGACATGGATACTTGTATTAGTTTGAGGACTGGGCTTGTAAAAGATAATAAATTATACATTCAGGCTGGCGCTGGAATAGTTTATGACTCAGTCCCAAAAAATGAACATCAAGAAATTTTGAATAAAGCTGGTGCTTTAATGGCAGCTGCAGAGGATTCATACAAATTCGATATATGATATTACTTATAGATAATTATGATAGTTTTACATACAATGTAAAACACTACTTATTGGATTTAAATCAGAAGGTTGTTGTTTTTAGAAATGACAAAATTTCAATAAATAAAATTCGTAAATTAAAACCTAAATCAATAGTTATTTCACCAGGTCCGTGCACACCAAATGAAGCTGGAATAAGTCTTAATATCGTTGCAGAATTATCAAAACAATTTCCTATACTTGGCATTTGTTTAGGACACCAAACTATTGGTCAAGCTTTTGGAGGTAAAATCATTAAATGCAAAGAAATCATGCACGGAAAAGTTGATACAATTAATCACTTTGGTCACTCTATATTTAAAAATGTAGAAAGAAAATTTAAAGCAACTAGATATCACTCTCTTATAATTGATAAAAGAACTATGCCTAAAGATTTTTTAATTACTGCTGAAACAAATAATAAGATTATAATGGGTATTGCACATAAAAAATTACCAATATTTGGACTACAATTTCATCCAGAAAGTATAGGTACTGATACGGGTAAAATTATTTTTAAAAACTTTTTAAACTTAGCAAAATAATGGATCAAACTTTAATATTAAATAAAATTCTCGAACAACAAAATCTGAATATTGAAGAGAGTATGTATATATTCAATAAAATTATGAGTGGAGAATTAGATGATATTAAAATTACATCAATACTAATTGGTTTAAAGTTAAAAGGTGAAACAAAAGAAGAAATTATCGGTGCAGCTAAAGTAATGAGAGAGAAATCTTTAAAAATAAACTCTCCGCAAAATACAATTGATACTTGTGGTACGGGTGGAGATATGAAAGACACATTAAATATATCAACAAGTGCAGCAATAGTTGCGGCAAGTGCTGGCGTTACTATAGCAAAGCATGGCAATCGTTCCGTTAGTTCAAAATCAGGCTCTGCAGATATGCTAGAAAAAATAGGTTATAAAATTACAAATAATGTAGAAGATTTAGAAAACTCATTGTCCAATAAAAATTTTTGTTTTTTATTTGCTCAAAATCATCATTCTGCCATGAAAAATGTAATTAACGTTCGTAAGAATTTGGCTACTCGCACAATTTTTAATTTATTAGGCCCGCTTACTAATCCTGCTAAAGCAGGTAAACAGCTTTTAGGAGTCTATTCAAAAAATTTAGTTTCTATGCATTGCAATTGTTTAAAAGAATTAGGCTCTGAAAAAGCGATGGTTGTTCACGGATTGGATGGTTTAGATGAAATAAGTTTATCAGACAATACTCTAATTAATGAATTGAAAGATAATAAAATTCTTGAATATAGTTTTGATCCAAGAGACTATGGTTATGATTTAATTAAATTAGAAGATATCAAAGGTGGAGATCCAGAATATAATGCAAATTGCTTTAATAAAATGATTAACGGCGATTACAGAGAATTTCAAATGATTGTAGAAATAAATGCAGGAGCAGCAATATATTTATCCAATTTAAGAAATAATTTAAAAGATAGTTTTGAATTAGCAAAAAAAACAATAAAGGAAGGAATTACAAAAAATTTTGTAAATTCACTAATTAATGAGTAATATACTTCAAAAAATTTGTGAAGATAAATCTAAAGAATTAGAAGAAACAAAAAAAAGATGTTCTTTTAAAACATTAGAAAAATTAATTTCCTCAAAATTAGAAAAACGAGAATTTAAAAATCAATTAATTTCAGCTCAAAAAAATAAAAAAAATTTAATAATTGGTGAAGTAAAAAAACAAAGTCCAAGCGCGGGTGAAATAATTTCAGATTATAAACCAGAAGATATTGCTATTTTATATGAAAGATCTGGTATTGGAGCGTTATCGATTTTAACAGAAAGTAAATATTTTTTAGGAAATATTGATCATTTATCTCTGGTAAAAAAGAAAACAAATTTACCTATCTTAAGAAAAGATTTTATTATTGATAAATATCAAATTTTAGAAAGTAAGATTTATCAAGCTGATTGTATATTATTAATTTTATCAATACTATCAGACTTTCAAGCAATAGAATTTATAAATTATGCAAATGAATTAAAATTAGATTGTATTATAGAGGTTCATGATGAAGACGAACTAAAAAGAGCAATCAAATTAGACTACCCTGTGATTGGAATTAATAATAGAAACCTTAAAAGTCTTGAAATAAATTTAAATAACTCAATAGATTTGAATAAAAATTTAACTAATGATTATATTTTAATTGCAGAGAGTGGAATTAAAAGTTCTGATGATATAAAAAAATTTAATTCAACAGGTATATATAATTTTTTAATTGGAGAAAGTTTGTTAAAATCTAAAGATAAAGAAAAGAAAATTGGAGAATTGCTTTTAAATGAGTCATATTAATAAAAAAGGAAATCCTTATATAATTGACGTATCAAATAAAGATGTCACAGAAAGAGTAGCAGTTGCCTCTGGTGAAATTAAATTTGATAAAGAAACATATAAAAAAATAAAAACATTCGAAACAAAAAAAGGGAACCTAGAAAAAACTTCAATAATTGCTGGTATTATGGGGGCAAAAGAAACTTCTAGATTGATACCGCTTTGTCATAATATTCCAATCAATCACATAAATATTGAGATTATAAAAAATGATAAAAAATTTAGTTTTATTGTCAAAAGTACAATTAAAACAAACGCAAATACTGGTGTGGAAATGGAGACATTAACTGCCGTTACAATTAGCTGTCTGACAATTTATGACATGTGTAAGTACTTAAATAAAAAAATTATAATTAAAAATATACACCTTGTTTCAAAAACAGGTGGTAAATCTAATATTTAAATATCTGAAAAATATAGATATTTATATTTGTTCTTGTTTTGATCTTAAAGAACATATATAGAACAGTAATGCTTACAAAAAAACAAAAAGAGCTATACGATTATTTAAAAAATTATATTTCAAGTAATGAAATCTCCCCATCTTTTGAGGAAATGAAAAGTGCAGTTAATCTAAAATCAAAGTCAGGTATTCATAGATTAATTACTAGTCTAGAAGAAAGAGGTTTTATTAAAAGATTAAAGCACAAAGCAAGAGCAATGGAAATTATTAATAAAGATAATATTGCTGATGAAAATTCTTTGTCAAATAGTATTAATATCCCGTTAATTGGTGCAATAGCAGCAGGTGTAGCAATAGAAGCTATTGAAAATGCTGATGAATTTGTTTCTGTACCCTCTTCGATGACATCACCAAATGCTAAATATTTTGGATTAAAAGTAAAAGGTCTATCTATGATTGATAAAGGAATATTTGACGGCGATATTGCTGTGATAAAAAAGACAAATAATGTTGAAAATGGAAAGATTGCAGCTGTTATTACACAAGATAACGAGGTTACTTTAAAAACTATTAAATTTGATCGAGACAAGGTCTTGTTAATTCCTGCTAATCAAAGTTTTCAGACAAAGGAATATGAAGCGGGTGAAATCCAAGTCCAAGGGACTTTATCTGGTATTATAAGAAAATATAATTAATAGTTTATCTTAATTTTAAGATGACTATGTTAAAAACACGATTTGCACCCTCTCCTACTGGTAATCTTCATCTTGGAGGTGCTAGAACAGCTCTAATTAATTATATTGTAAGTAAGAAATCTGCATCATCTAAATTCTACTTGAGAATTGAAGATACAGATCATGAAAGATCAAAACAAGAATACACAGATAACATAACTAATTCTTTAAAATGGCTTGGGCTTGATTGGGATGAGGAAATTCAAGTTCAATCTAAAAGATTATCAAGGCATCAAGAAATTGCTAGAGAATTACTTCAAAAAAAACAAGCTTTTAAATGTGTTTGTTCTGAAGAAAAAATAGCTAACCAAAGAAAGTTAATTAAAGAAAATAAAAATTATTCTAAAAAAATATGTACTGAATGTAAAAATGATAATGATATTCAAAGTAGAGATGAAGGTTTTGTAGTTAGATTAGATGTACCGGATGAAGGCAATTTAAAAATTAAAGATACAATTCAAGGAGACGTTACAGTAGAAAATTTAGAATTAGATGATTTCATTCTACTAAGAAAAGATCAATCACCAACGTATATGTTATCTGTAGTGGTGGATGATCATGATTTAGGAGTCAATTATATTATTAGAGGTGACGATCATTTTATTAATACTTTTAGACAATGCTATATATATAAATTTATGAATTGGGATATTCCTCAATATGCTCATATTCCTCTTATTCACGGAGAAGATGGAACAAAATTATCAAAAAGACATGGTGCTGTAAATATTTTAGATTTAAAAAAAGACGGTTATTTAAAAGAAGCAATTATTAACAATCTTATACTTTTAGGTTGGTCAAATAAACAAGAGAAATCAGAAACCATTGAATTAGAGGAAATAATTGAAAATTTTGAAATATCAAATTTATCTAAATCATCTAGTATATTTAGTTTTGATAAATTAGATTTTTTTAATAATTTTTATTTAAGAAAAAAAAACGGAATAGAAGAACTCATTAACTTTTGTGAAAGTGATGTTGAATTAAATAAATATCTACAAAAAGATGAGACAAAAATGAAAAATATTTTTAATGTTTATAAAAAAGATACTAAAAAACTAAGTGATTTGAATGATACAATTAAAGTTTATTTTGAAGAAAATTATAAAATAAATAAGACAGAAAAATTGACCTCAGAATTTGATAGTATTTTTAAAGAATTTTTAAATTTAATTGGGGAAATAAATGATTGGAATAGGGATAATATTCAAAATGTCATAAATGAATTTTTAAAAAATAAAAAAATTAAATTCCCTGTTTTAGGTAAACCAATAAGATTTTTACTAATAAATTCCTATCAAGGGCCTTCAATTTCTGATATTTTTGTAATATTAGGTAAAAAAGATACTATTGATAGATTAAATCAATATAGAGATAATTAAATATGGCGGATTACGAAGATAAAAAAGTTAAAGATAAACAGTTTACTCTATTCAACAATGAGAGTGGTAAATCGTATCAAATTCCACTTATTGAAAGTAAAGATGGTCCAAATGTTTTGGATATTCGTAAACTTTATCAAGAAACAGGTTTATTTACTTTTGATCCAGGTTTTACTTCAACTGCATCATGTGAATCTGGAATAACATATATAGATGGTGAAAAAGGAATTCTTCGTCATAGAGGCTATGATATACACGATTTGGCATCTAAAAGTGAATTTCTTGAAGTTTGTTATCTTTTACTGCACGGTGAATTACCCTCCCCTGAAGATAAACATAAATTTAAAGATGTAATAACCAATCATACAATGTTGCATGAGCAACTAGTAAATTTATACAGAGGTTTTCGTAGAGATGCGCACCCTATGGCAATTATGGTAGGTGTTGTTGGCGCACTTTCCGCCTTTTATCATGACAGTACTGATTTTTCAGACATTAATCAAAGAATGATTGCCTGTCATAGATTAATAGCAAAAATTCCAACAATAGGTGCAATGGCTTATAAATATTCCATTGGTCAACCATTTGTTTATCCAAGAAATGATCTTTCTTATGCAGAAAATTTTTTATACATGACATTTTCTGTGCCATCAGAAGATTACAAGGTGAGTCCAAAAATTGTAAGAGCAATGGATAGATTTTTTACGTTACATGCTGATCATGAACAAAATGCCTCCACTTCAACAGTAAGATTAGCAGGTTCTTCTGGTGCAAATCCTTTTGCTTGTATTGCTGCTGGTATTGCATCATTGTGGGGACCAGCTCATGGTGGAGCAAATGAAGCAGTAATTAAAATGTTAGAAGAGATTGGTGATGTATCGAATATACAAAAATTTATTGATAAAGCTAAAGATAAAAATGACTCTTTTAGATTAATGGGATTTGGGCATAGAGTTTATAAAAACTATGATCCAAGAGCCACTGTGATGAAAGAAAGTGCGCATGAGGTTTTAGAAGAGTTAAATATGCAAGATGATCCATTGCTTAAAATTGCAATAGAATTAGAAAAAATAGCCCTGAAAGATGAATATTTTATTAGTAAAAAATTATTCCCAAATGTAGATTTCTATTCAGGTATAATTCTAAAAGCATTAGGTTTCCCTACAAGCATGTTTACAGTGCTATTTGCAATAGGAAGAACTGTAGGATGGATATCTCAATGGAAAGAAATGATAGAAGATCCTATTAATAAAATTGGCAGACCACGTCAATTGTACACTGGTTATAAAGCTAGACCATATCAAGTTGAATCTTCTAGAGAAAAAAAATCAATATTTAATTGGCTTTGGAAGAAGGATTAAGTAACTTATTTAGACGATTAACACTCACATCATAAGGACTAAAATCATTAACAATTTCTTTAAGGTACATATTAATTAAATTAATTTGAGTTTCTTGTTTTTTTCTATCATTAAATAAATTTAGAAAAATATTTAATAACTTTTTTTCATTTAAATTTGAGTTAACAACTTCTGGAATAATCATTTGGTTACTTATAATATTTATAAGATTTGCATATTTCACTCTTACAAAAGGCTTGATTAAAATTTCTGTGAAATAATTAAGTTTATAGATTACTATTTGAGGAATATTCCTTTTGGCAATTTCTAAAGAGGCAGTACCAGAGCAAGTTATACTTATATAAACATCTTCATAATATTCATCAAATTTACTCATATCAGTTGAGATTATAGTCTCAGTTTTCCATTGTTTAGAATTTTCTTTAATTAAAGAGACAAGATGAGGCAAAGTTGGAATAAATATTTTATAATTTAGATTATTCTTAGATATATATTTTTCGATATAACTGAAATATTTCATAAGTTTTAATACTTCATTTTGTCTACTACCTGGTAAAAAAGAGAGGTACTTATATTTTCCTTTATTCTCTCTTTTTTTTATATGAAAAATTGGATGCCCAATAAAAGTTTTATTTAGATTATCAAAATTAAAATATTTTTTTTCAAAATTGAACAATAGAAAAATTTCATCAAAAATATTTGCAAATTTACTTGCCCTATATGATCTCCAAGCCCAAACAGTTGGTGCAACTACATGTATTATTTTATTATTATAATTTGATTTTCTTAATTGGTTTATAAGGTTGTAATTAAAATCTGGTGAGTCTATTGTTAAAACTAAATCATAATCATTTTTAATAATATAGTTTTTTAATTTTCTTATCATTTTTAAATATTTTGAAATTGAAAGTATTATTTCAAAAAGTCCTATAGATTTAAATTCTGATAAATCATAAATTTTATTAGAAATATATTTTTCGGAATGTTTGCCACAAACTCCATCAAATTGATATTTATCTATATTCATTCTTGATAAAATATTTGAGCAAATATTTTCACCAGATTGTTCAGTACAACAAACAAAAATTTTTATTTTTTTCAATTTAGATCGACTGATGAGATAAATAAATTATTTTGACTAGCATAATCAATAATTTTTTTCTTATCCAAAATTAAACACTTATTTTTTTGCAAAAATACACCTTCATAATTATATTTTTTTAAATTTTTCATTGTATCTAAGCCAATTAAAGGAATATCAATTAGATTACTTTGGTTTTGTTTTGAAAATTTAAATAGTACACCATTATCATCTTTTCTTTTATATTCTTTACACCTTTTTAACAATTCATCTGTACCTTCAATAGCTTCTAATCCTAAAACTAATTGATTTTGAATTATCATAGCCTGACCGACATCTAATTTCTTGTAAATATGATATATTGATTTTGCTTTTTTTAAATTTAGAATTGCATTTTTAGAAGGTTTGATTTTTGTCAAATTTATTTCAGTTGAAAATAATTCCTTGCAATATTTGGTCCAATTAAAAAAAATATATCCTTTAGTTTCAAAGTATTTTTTCAAGCTCATTAAAAGATTATTGTCACCTTTTTTTTCTAATAAAAGATTTTTAGCAAGCAACAATGTTGGTAAATCAAAACCTAAATCTTTGATCCCAGGTCTTTTGATACTTCCTGCAAATATAATATGTTTTATTTTATTTGATTCTAATACTTTAAAGATTTTTTTTACTGATAAAATATCTAAATCTACAACATGATGGTTATTATAAAATTTATTATTTTTATTATTTAAAGATAAAAATGTTACATCGTAATTTTTACTTAATAGTGATTTACCAATATATAGGGGCAAATTACCATCCCCAGCAATTATTCCTATTTTAGTCATTTTCAAAAGTGGTAATACCTCTTTTTGAATCTGAGTTCAGAAATTCAATTATTTCATTAATTTCTAAAATTTCAGAACTTTCAACAAAATTATTTTTAATATTATTTTCAATTGTATCATTTTTATCAAAAATTATATTTATAAGATTTCTAATTTCATTGATTTCATTAGATGTTAAGCCTTTTCTTTTTAAACCAACAAGGTTTAAGCTTTTCAAATTTTCTCTTATTCCTGTATACAAACCATATGGAATGATATCTTTTTCAACACCACTCATACCGCCAATCATTGCATATTTTCCTATTCTAACAAATTGATGAATAGCTGAATTACCTCCTAAAATTGCATTATGATCAATTTCTACATGTCCTGCAAGAGTAGCATTATTGGCTAGAATAACATTTGATTTAATAATACAATCATGTGCTACATGTGATCCTACCATAAATAAACAATTATCTTTAATTATAGTATTTAATCCACCACCAGATGTTCCTGGATTAATTGTTACATTTTCTCTAAATTTGTTATTACTTCCAATTTTGAGATAGGATTTTTCATTGTTAAATTTTAAATCTTGTGGTTCAGATCCAATTGAACAAAATGGATAAAAAGTATTACTATTTTCTATAGTTGTATCTCCAACGATAGATACATGAGAAATTAAATTATTATTTTCTCCAATTTTAACTCCATTTCCAATGACACAAAAAGGACCAATATGTGTTGTTTTATGAATTTCTGCATTTTTTGCAATTACAGCTGACGGATGGATCATATGAATATTTCTATTAAATTATGAGAATGTAACTTAAAATAAATAATATATTTCTGATTATTACTTATAAGTAATCATAGCTGAAAACTCAGCCTCACATACTTTTATATCTTCTTTATAGCAAGTACCTTCAAATTTATAAACATCTCTAACACTATTAAGAAATTTTACTTCAAATGACACTGTTTCATTTGGACGAATAGGTTTTCTAAATTTTGCTTTATTTACACTCATGAATAAAACTGACTTTTCTTTAAATTCTTTGAGTTTATATGAAACAACTATTCCAGCTGTTTGAGCCATTGCTTCAACAATAATTACTCCAGGCACTATTGGATTATTGGGAAAATGTCCTTTAAAAAAATATTCATCTTTTGAAAATAATTTTTGAGATTTCCCATATTCACCAGGAATGATTATTTCACAGGTATCAACAAATAAAAATGGATCTCTATGCGGTATTAATGTTTCTATTTCTTCTGTATTTAGTTTCATTTTTTAATTGAATTTCTAATTACTTCTTTTTTCCATAAATTGATATCTTTTGCTGGGAAACCTGCAACAACTTTATTATCAGGAATATTTTTTGTAACACCACTTTTACCAGCTATAGTTACATTATTACCTATAACTAAATGGCCCGATATGCCCGCCTGACCTCCAACTTTAACATAATTACCTATATTTGTACTTCCAGCAATACCTACTTGTGCAGCTATCACGGCATGATCTCCTATTGTTACGTTATGAGCAATTTGAACTAGATTATCTATATTAGAATACTCTCCAATAGTTGTTGAGTCAAAAACTGCTCTGTCAATTGTTGTATTAGAACCTATTGATGTATTTTTGCCAATTATTACATCTCCGCTATGATGTATTTTCTTCTTTGTCTTCATTTCAAAACCAAAACCAGTTCCACCAATTCTTGCACCTGATTGAATTATACAGTTATCCATTATTACTGCATTTGAGATAGATACATTATCATGAATAATAACATTCTTATTGATTATGACATTTGGACCGATGCTAGAATTAGAACCTATATAAACATTTTCACCTATTGTACAATTTTGTCCAATTATAGAAAATGCGTTTATTTGAACATTATTATGTATTATATTTTTATGATCAATAATTGTATTTTTTGAAATAATTCCATTTGATTCTATTTTTTCAGAATTAAATATCTTACTTATTAATGCTAATACCAAATAAGGATCTTCAACAATAATAGGATTACAAGTTTTAGGTAAAAATTGAACAAATTCTTTTTTTATCAAACATGCTTTTGCATTTATATTTTTAAGGTTGTTCAAATATTTGGGATTTGAAAAAAAAGATAAATCATTATTGCTAGAATTAGAAATAGTTTTAATATTTAAAAACACCTCATTATTATTTATTTTAGAGAAAACTTCTAAATTATTTTTCTCTAAAATATTTTTTATATCTATATATTTAATTGTTTTCAAAGTCTTTGTATTCCAAATCAAGTTTTATTTCTTTTAATTCCTTATTAATATCTTCAGTTATATCTATAGAATTTGAAGCAATCAAATAACTTGTAGAATCTAAGATTAAATCAAGATTATTCTCAATAGCAAATTTTTCTAATAAGATAATTATTTCATTTAAAATACTTTCTCTAATTTTTATTACTTGATTTTGGTAATGAAAATTAAATTCATCTAGTAAGATGGTAAAATTTGATAATTCATTATTATAAATATCTATTTTTGAATTAATCTCTTTTTCATTTAAGATGAGTTTACCTTCTTCAATACTAGTTAATTTATTATTCAATTCCTCTTCTTTTAATTTAAAATTATCTAAGTATTTTTTTTGACTTTTTTCTAGTTCTTTTATTTTATCTATGTATTTATTATTATTGTCAATTAATGATTGAATATTAACAACAGCAATGTTCTGAGCAAGAATAATCTTGCAAAATAAAGTTAAATAAAGAAAAAAACTTATATAAATTAATTTCAATCTATATTTCCTATAGAAAATAAAAACATTCTTTTAATATCATAGTCCTCATCCATAATTGGAAAACCCCATGTAAAACCTATTGGCCCTATTGGAGAATAGTACTTAATACCAAAACCAGCTGAAGATCTTAAACTATTATCGTTTTGAATTGGAGCTGTTTTATTTTCCCATAATAATCCATAATCATTAAATAAATTTAAATAAAATGGAAAATTTGAATTATTGCTAAGTTCATAGGAATAATCTAGTTTTGCCACTGCAATATTGTTTCCCCCTATATATGATGTTCTTGAGTTTCTAGGACCTGCTCCATAATTATCAAATCCTCTGAGCCATCTTCCACCTAATGAGAATTTATCATCGGTTAGTATATCACTATTATTCAAAGAAAAAATATTTCCTATTTTAGTCTGAATTGCAAAAATATTATTTTTTACACTTTGATATTTTTTAAATGTAAAAATATTTCTTACAAAACCATTATTTGAACTAGTAGGTGTTTCTATGGTATTATTAAAATTTAAATAATTACCATTTTTTGAAATAAAACCTGGATTTAATGTTGAATATTTTAAATTGTTTCTAATAAGATAACTCATAATAACTCCTGACGAATTTAATATTGAGTTAGCAACTGTTGATGTATTTGTAATAGAATAATCCTTTAAAACATAATCAAGATCTAAATTATGAAAAAGGTTATTATTAATCTTATATCCAATTCCAATACCCGATGATAAAGTATCTAATTTATATGAACTAGCTTTTGAAAAATCTTCTTGTTTATAATTTATACTATAACTAATATTAGCATCATTTTCATATGATAGTCTATCTGTTGTAATAAGTTTAAATTGATTTCTATCTTCAGAAGTATTGACAAGAACATCTAATGATCTGCCAGTACCATAAAAATTCCTTTCTCTTAGACCTGTAACTATGGCAAAACCATCTAAAGTTCCAAGAGAAACACCAGCATTAAATGTTCCAGTTTGTTTTTCTTCAACTTGTATATTTAAATTTACTTTGTTGTTATCTAATACTTCCTCTTTGATTGAAACAGATTCAAACAAATTTAATGATATAAGTTTATTTCTTATATTTTGAATTTGATTTGTATAGATTGCGTCACCCTCAATGATATCTAATTCTCTTCTAATTACATAATCAAACGTTCTAGTATTACCTATGATATTTATTTGATTTGTATATCTAGGTTCTATTGGGAAGATTTGGAACAAAACATCTATATCTTTATTACTAATTTTATCTAAATAATTAATTTCAAAGAAATCGATGCCATTATCAATAATTAAAGAAGAAATATCAGTTTTCAAAGTTTGAATTTTATTAATTGAAAAAATTTTTTCACTTGATGAAAATTCATTAATTTTACTTTCAATTAATTTTAATAATTCATAATTTAATATATTCTTATCATCAGAAATTTTAATTGATGATAATAAATAAGTTTCTCCTTCAGTTATTGAAAAATAAATATTAACTTTATTAGATTTTAAATATTCGATTTGTAAATCAATATTCACATCAAGAAATCCATTATTCTTATAGTAATCTGATATAATAATTTTATCTCTTTCTATAGTAGTAGGTTTATAATTGTTATTAGCAAAAATATTTCTTATTGATTTAGTTTTAGATTTTATAATTAACTTTAAGTCTTCCGAGGATATAGAATCATTCCCATTAAAAATTATTTTATTTATTTTAGTTATTTTACCTTCATTAATATTAAAATATAAATCGACTGTATTTGTATCCTCGTAAAACTTATCATAAAAATCAATTATTACATTATTGTAACCAAAAGATTGATAAATTTTTTTAACTTCGTTAATAAATATATCAATAGATTGATTGTTTAAATTTGTAAGATTAATTTCTGATGCAATAATTTCTAAATCTTCATCATCTAATCTTTCATTATTATCGAAATATAATTTATTTATGTTTGGAAACTCAATTACGGTAATTTTAAATTTATTATTAATAAAAGTAACTCTCACATCTGAAAAAAGATTTGAAGCATTTAGAACTTTTATAATTTCATTACTATATTCAGTATCTAAATTATCAGGAATATCACCCAATAAAGAAAAAATAACATTTGAATCTGTGAAATTATTACCATTGATTTCAAATAAATCTTCATTTGCTGATAAATTACTGGAATAAATATAAATAAATATAAAACTAAATAATATATAACTAAATTTCTGGTAATTTTTTTTCAATTTCCTCATGATAATTAATTATATCTTTAATGGTGTTTGCTGAAGAATACAAATTCAAAGATGTGACTTTTTTAATTATTTTATAAATTTGTGTATATTTTATTAGATTGTTTTTAAATAAATTAACTGCGTATTCATTCCCAATATTAAATTTAATCAAATTTTGAGGAATAGATTTATCAATTTCATTAAAGTAATTGTAAATTGGAAAAATTTCATATTTAACTTTTTTAAAAATTAACTCTTCATAATCAAATTTAAATATTTGATTTTTTAAATTCATATCTTTGTCAGAATTATTGGAAAGCAAAAAGTTAAAAATTGGTATTCTCATATCATTTTTAAATAAATTAAAATGAGTAGTGTAATTTTTATATTGAACTATCGAATGAACGTACGCTTGTGGATGTATAAGTATATCCATATTTTTAAATGGAATATCAAATAGATAATGTGCTTCAATTAATTCCAAACACTTGTTTACTAATGTTGCTGAGTCAATGCTGTTTTTGTATCCCATGTTCCATTTTGGATGCTTGATTGCTTGAGAAAATTTTATATTTTTAAGGTTACTAAATTTTTTTTTATAGAAAGGTCCTCCAGAAGCAGTAAGTATAATTTTATTTATTGAATGATTTCTTTTATTTATTTTATTAAAGAAATCAAATAGAGAGAAATGCTCTGAATCTAAAGGAAATAAATTTGTTTTATTAAAATATTTTTTTTTTTTAAAAATATGACCAGCTGAAACTATAGCCTCTTTATTTGCTATACCAAGATTATCTGTATTTGAAATTATTTTTTCTAAGAAGTATAGAGATTTATATCCTGAGATTGATAAAATACTAAAATCTGATCTACTCGAAGAAAGATAACTTAAGAGTTCTTTGAAATTCAAAATCTTAGTTTTATCTATTTTATAATTTGTTCCTGATAATTTATCAATGTCATAAAGAAATGCGTATTTTGGTTTAAATTTGTAAATTTGTTTTTTTAATAAACTTAAATTTGACTTTGCACATAAAAGATTAATTTTTAAATTTGGAAAGTTATTTTCGATTAAGTCTAGTGAAGTTCTACCAATAACACCTGTACTACCATAAATGTTAATATTCATATTAAAGTAATAATAGATATAGAATAAATTATAATTGAAAACATCAAACTATCAAATCTATCAAAAAAACCACCGTGTCCAGGAATTATATTGCTAGAATTTTTTAAATTATTTTTTCGTTTAAAATAAGATTCAAGAATATCGCCAATAAAAGCTGATGTAATTGTCAATATAATATAAATAATTAAATTAACATTTATTTTTATTTCAAAAAAATATGAAAATAGTAAACTTAGTAAAAAAGATATAGAAAATCCTCCTATTAGACCTTCAATAGTCTTATTTGGGCTTATTTTGATTAGTTGATTTCTTCCAAATAATTTGCCAAAAATATAACTAAAAATATCAAATGAAATTACAATAACAATAAATAAATTAAAATGAATTTGATTTTCAAAATCAATTATTAAAAAAAAAATAAAAGAAGTTAAAAGGTATATTATCGGGTAAATTTTATATATCTTAAAATAGAAAAGAATTTCAATCAAAACTAGTAAATAAACAAATAATATTAAATAAAATACAAAACTAAAATTAATTGTACTAAATAATATATATATAGATATGAAAATAATTGTTATTAAGAGACGTAAAAGAAAATTATTATAAACCATATTTTCTTCTTATAGTTAAGTACTGATCTATTATTGATTTAAATTCTTTATCAGAAAAATCTGGCCATAAAGTTTCTGTAAAAAAAAGCTCTGTATAGGTTAGATTGTACATTATAAAGTTACTTAATCTTTTGTATCCTCCAGTTCTAATTAAAATATCAGGATCAGGAATTACACCCATGTAAAATAATTTTTTAATTTCATTTTCGT